>JBOGCG010000001.1:0-2590 GCA_051656625.1 Sarcina sp.
TCACTCAATACCGACTATTTAATATCAACCTCTATTTTTTCATCTTCTAAATAAGCTATGTTCTTGCTTCTGTTTAGAATCCTATCTAAAATAACTTGAAGTTCTTTTATATCTTCGCTTGTTACATCTTTCAAAACTTCTTCATCCCAATCATCGTACATATCTTGATATTCAGATTCGATTGCCCTCTCTAACATATCCATAGCATCTATACGTGCTTTATATTCAGTAGTTGTGTATATATCCTTATTTTTATAATAATTTAAATCGTTTAATATATCTTCTTTAGTCAATACAGTTTCTTCTACTATCAATACTGCATCTTCTTTAATTTCGCTTAATTTTTTCATTTTATAACCCTCCTTAAATGTCGGCAAAGAAATCAATGGCGACCTTTCTCAGCTATAGAACTTCATATAATTCTTCAACACTAATTTTCATCATCACAATCATTCCTAAACTTTTCAGAATCTCTTCCTGCTGCAATAAACATAGCCCAATAAAAAGCTATAATTAATATAAAAATCCCCATCCACATATATTTAATACCCCTTATTTATTTAATTAAATCATCTATTTTCACTTCTAAAACATCTGCTATTCTCTTTGCTTTAGCAACACTCGGATTAGTCATTTTGCCTGTCCATAGCTTACTTAAGTATTGATTGGAAATTCCTGTAATTCTCTCTATTTGACTTAAAGATAATCCCTTTTCTTTTGATAATTTGTTAAGTTTTGTTGAATTTAACATTATTATGTTATACCTCCTCTTATAATTGGATATAATTAATTTGTAAATTTTAACCATAAAAGGAGGTTTTAATATGAATAAAGCACTAATAACTTTTTCTAACGGAGCTGAACTTATAGTTACTGAAGGTCAAAGATTTATCCCAATTTCTAAAGTTGTTGAAAAGAATGAAATTTTTGCTTCTCAATGTGAATCGCATGAGATATGGTATCACGTACATGATGAATTAATTCCGTCAATTTGCGATTTACTTTGTAAATGTGATTTCTTTAGACTTTTAGAAGATAACTCAACAGTATATAATTCAAACTCAGTTGTTAGCATTAAAAATTTATAATTACTTTATGGATGATTTGGAACCAACAAATCATCCATTTCTTTTTGTAGCTTTTTTTGTACATTTTCGAGAAATATTGTATCTTCTTCTTTTTCTTTGTAATACTCCCATCTAACATCACGTTTAAATCTATTTAAAGTTTCCTTAACTTCTTCAAAAGTCTTGCAGTCTTTTTTTAATATTTCAACAAATTCTTTTAGTTCTTTATCGACTTGTGTGTTTTTTCTTTCTAATATCGCTTTTAACTCTTCATTTTTCTTTATTGATTTCATTTAACAAATCTCCCTTATACTCTACATTTTTCTTATTATGTCAAGTAACTTAAAATGTCATATAGTTTATACTCTGTAATTCCAAGCTTCTTTCTTATTTCAGTTCTTGTCAGTCCCTCTTCTAACAATGCTGCAATTTCTTTTTCAAGCTCTTCATCTTTTCTTAAATCTTTATTACCTCTTCTAGCTTTAAATATAGCTTTTATAAAGTTTATAGCTATTTCTTTATCTTCTCGTAACGCTTGATATTTTATCGCCTCCATACCTTTTCCCACCTTATAAATTTTTATTTAAATCTTTTGTACATCACTTTTTAATCTTTTGAATTGCACTTATTTTATAATAAGCACCAAAAGCCTTGTTTTTCTCTGTCACAAGCATTAACTATATCCATCTTTCCTGGCGAATAGATCTTGTTAGTTACTATGCTCTGTATTCTTAACCCTTGCTTAAAAGCTTCAAGTGCTGCATTGAAAGTCATCATACTATCTTAATCCATCTGACATAAAATCTAGTTCACTTTTGTATAAAGTAATTTCATCAACTCTCTCAGAGTGTAGTAAATACTGATAAATAGTGATACCTAATGAATCCTTTAAAACTAGCTTTTTATCAGTACTTAGTAAAATTTCAAAGTCTCCAATAAGTCCTATTTCTTTATTTCTTTTAACCTTTTCAGCTATTTTTTTATTTTCAATCAAACCTAATAATTCCATAAATTCCATACCCTTAACACCTCCTAGTTCATATGATTTATGCCTGTAAGCTCTGTAAGCATCTTTCTAAGAAAACTATCTCCACACTCATCACACATGAAAGTTATATTTTCTCCAAGAACTATATCAATACCACCTTCATTAATTTCGACCTGTCCTTTGCAACAATAACACTCTTTTACTTCCTCAACCTCATAGTAATTAACTTCAATTTTCACTTCATTCATTTTCAAATCCCCCTTATTCTTCACCTAATTCTTCTATTTCTTCTACTTGATATCTAATCTCTGTAACGCTTTCTTCTAGTTCATCAAGCCATCTTTCAATGTTCTCTTCCTCAAATCCTTGTTCTTGCATCTGCTCTCTTATCCAAGTAAGTCTATGCTCTACTTCCTCGACTTTCTTTTGAACAATCCCCATTGCTCCTAGTACTTTCCCTTTTTCCATTTCCATTTACTTTTCCTCCTAAACATTCAAAATTAATTTTTAACTCTTGATATGTCCATCCCCTTGA
>JBOGCG010000002.1:0-3093 GCA_051656625.1 Sarcina sp.
CCTTCCCAGATTTTATTCCAGTGGTTATATAGTTTCATCCTCATTACAGTAGCGGAGGCTGTGTAGGATTTACACCTACTTCCTTGTTATGCCTAAGCACCTAAAAACTTTTATTTAGTTTTATAATAATTGTATATCGTATTTTGAATTATTTGTCAATCAAATTTAGTTAAACTTCTATGTTTCTTCCTTCTGCTATGACAAATTTTGGGGATGTTACTGATACAAAAGGTTTTCTTTTCCAGACTACAATATCTGCAATTTTCCCCTCTTCCAAAGATCCATATTTTTCATCGATTTTCATAACTTTAGCTCCGTTTATAGTAACAGCTTCTAATGCTTTCCATTCGTCCATTCCATTTTCTATAGCTAATCCTACACATATAGGGAGATACTCTAAAGGAATTACAGGAGCATCTGTCGTTATACAAATATCTCTTTTTTCACTTACAAGTGCCACATTTTTAAAAGATTTTCCTTTTAATTCAATTTTTCCACGAGCCCCCAAAGATGGTCCCATTATTAAAGGATACTTTTCGTTTAAAACATCATCTAAAATGTCTGTTATACACGTACAATGGTCCAAAGTCATATCTAAATTAAACTCTTTTGCTATTCTTATAGCAGTTAAAATATCATCTCCTCTATGAACATGAGCTTTTAAAGGAATCTCTCTATTTATTACAGGCAACATAGCCTCTAACTTTGCATCATATTTTCTATTATGATTGTTTCTATACTCAAAAGTTTTTTCAATTGTCTCTCTTAATAGTGCTGCAATTCCCATACGAGTTATTGGAGTTTTACTTTTTGAATTATAATTCTTTTTAGGATTTTCACCAAAAGCGACTTTCATAGCCAATGGAAATTTTATAATCATCTTATCAACTGATGTTCCATGTGTTTTTATACAAGAATACTGTCCCCCTATAACGTTAGTTGACCCAGGTCCACTTCCTACAACAGTTATTCCAGCTTGTAATGCCTCTACAAATGTTATGTCCTGAGGATTAATTCCATCAATAGCTCTCATATTTGGAGTAATTGGATCATTTTTTTCATTGTGGTCAATTCCTTCAAATCCTTGACTGTCACCCTTCATTCCTAAATGAGTATGAGTATCTATCAATCCTGATGTTACATACAATCCTTCAGCATCTATAACCTCTTCATATTCTAAATCTTCAATTTCTTCTTCAGATAATATCTTTTGAATTATTCCATTTTCATAATAAATATTAGATAATTTATAACTTTTTGTTTTATAATCCATTATTAATGCATTTTTTAGTAATTTCATAGTTCCCCCTAGTATTTTATATTATAAATTTAAATTAAATCCTGGACCAATTGGTAATCCTAAGAAATACCAAACTACCATCAATAAAATTAAAGAAGCTAAAATAACTATTGAATAAGGAAGTGTTAAAGCAAAAATTGTTCCAAAACCTGCTTCTCCCTCTTCTTTTGTATTTGGTATTTTTCCTTCTGCTTGGTATTGGGCTAAAAGACCTAAAATTACAGGAATTGATGAATGTAATGGAGATATGATATTAGTTGATGAATCTCCAATTCTAAAAGCCAACTGTGCATAAGCCGGTGAGATATTTAATAAAGTAAACATTGGTACTACCATTGGAGCTAATAAAATCCATTTTGTTGATCCTGACGTCATCATTGGATTTATCAATGTTGTTATTAATACAACTAATAGTAGTAATGGTAATGGTCCTACATTAGCTTCTTTTAAAATAAATGAACCTTTAACTGCAAAAATTCTAAATATATTTGACTTATTTAATAAATATATAAATATTGATGAAGATAATAAAGTTACCATTAAAGGAACTGCTTGAGTTAGTCCAGCTTGTAGTAGCTTTGGAATATCTCTTGTTGTCTTTATTTTTCCTTCTCCGACACCATAAGAGATTCCTATAGCAGAAAACATTACAAAAATTATTGGTACTATAGAAGATAATAGAGGAGACTTTGGTAAGAATCCACCATCATTATTTCTAAAAAATGCATTTTCAGGATAACATAATAATAAAAATATAGCTAAAAATACTAAAAATCCATAAAAAGCAAACTTTAATCCTCTCTCTTCTTTTGAAGTTAACTTATAGCTTTTTAATAATTCTGTATTATTTCCTAAATCCGTATCTCCTACAGTTTTTACAACAAATTTTTCTGTAAAAATAGTTAATGTTATTGTTAAAATAATTGTTGCAGCTGCCATAAAATAATAGTTACATAATGGATTTATTGCTAAATTTACTCCTACTGCTGCTGCTGCCTGTTCTGTTATTCCTGCTAATAGTGCATCTGTACCTGCGACAAACATATTTGCAGTAAATCCACCGCTGCATGCTGCAAATCCAGCTATTATTCCAATCTTAGGATTTCTTCCTAAAGCTGCAAATAATACTCCTCCTATTGTAAAAGCAAATATTGTTCCTGCATCTGACATAATATTTGCATTAACTGCAGTAAATATTAAAGCTCCTGTTATAATACTTCTAGGAGCATTTAATAGATATTTTCTCATTAAAGCTGTAAAAAAACCTGTTTTTTCTACTAATCCTATTGCCATCATCATTAAAACTACTATTTTTAATGATGGAAAATTTACATATATTGTTGGAATTTCTTGAACTAAAGTTCTCATATTTTTGAATGTTAATAAATTTTCAACTATTATCGTCACATCTTTTCCAACTTCCCCTACAGTCTTAGCACTTTCAAAATATGTAACTCCAAAACCTAGCTTATTTAAGCTAAAAGAAACAAATAAAGTTATTATTGAAAATATCCCAAATAAAATAAATGGATGTGGAAGTTTATTTCCTGTTTTCTCTACTATTCTAATCGTTTTACTTAATATACCTATATTTGTATTTGACATTTTGTCCCCCTTAGTAAATTATATTTTGTATTTTTTATATATCAGCTATACTATCTAATATATAAGTTGGATTATAAACACTTTTACTATCCCTTTTAGCTTCTCCTGTTAAAACTAATATTGTGTCACAACTATTAATATACCCTGAAGCGATATCAGTATATAGTCTATCCCCCACTATTACTACC
>JBOGCG010000003.1:0-41343 GCA_051656625.1 Sarcina sp.
CTTCCCCACTGACTTAACCACTGAGGACAAGTTACCGTAGTTCCATTACAATATTGAGCTAAAAATGGTTGAGTTTGATCTCCAATTTGAATATAATTATCGAAAATTTCATCCACAATAGCACTAATATTAGTTGAAATATTTCTACCATAATTAAAAGATTGATCATAGGCTGTTGAATTTGTTATATTAAAATTTTTTCCTTTCCCTATATACCATTCTGTATAAATTCTATTTAAAGTAAAAGATAAAATACAATAAATATTAGCCCTTAAAGCATTCTCTTCCCAAGTAGGATAAAGCTCTGAACAAGCAACATTTTTTATATAATCAATAAACTTAACTGTATAATTAGGAGCTGAATTATCACTTGGATCCCCAGCATGAACTATAATTTGTTCTGGTACTACTACTTTATTTAAAACAGAATAGATTCCATCTTTATTTAAAGTTTTTATAGCTGTTTCAGGGATTTTATTAGGATAATTTCCAACCTGTCTATGTGCTGGAATTTTTATAACTACCGGGTCTTCAGTCCCCGTTTTATCATATACTAAATTACATTGTTGAAGTGCTATACGATTAGGAAAAACTTGAATTCCTTCTATAATCAAAGGTCTATATCCATCTTTGCTTATTTCTGCATTATAAGTATAATAAGGTGTTATATTAGGTTCTTCACTGGCTGTTGCCTGTGGGGTTTCTAACAATAATTCATCTGTTATTCCCGCACTATTAGTATATATATCATTATAAGTTGTAGTATAATTCCCAAGCTTATCAAACTGAGTTACTTTAATTTTCACTTTAACCAGAGGATTTATAGTATCTTCTAAAAAACAATGAAATTTTAGTTTTCCCTGCCCTATCATTTTAATCTCTCCTAAAAATTCTTTTCCCTATTATTTTATGACCTATATTTTTTTCTGTGTATATTTAAATAAAAATCACTTGATATTTTCTAATAATTCTAAAACCCCACTTAAATTAGCAACTCCATAACCTTCTTTATTATTAGGATATTTCACTCCTAACTTTCTTAAAGCTCCTAATTGCATAAAATATTTTAACTTATTTCCAAATAACTCTTTATCATTCCCCTTCACAATTCCCCATTCCATAAGAAGTGCTACAATTCCTGAAACTTTTGCCGCAGATAATGAACTCCCTGTTTTAAAAGTAAACCAAGCACCCGAGGCAACTAAAACATCTTCACCCTCTGCTATAAGATTAGGCTTTTCCTCAAAAACAATATTTTTGGGTCCTAAAGAAGAAAAATCTGATAATTTTAGTTCTTTATTGCAACTTCCCACAGAAATAACCCCTTGGCTTAAAGCAGGTGCTACTATTGTATTGTTTTTTTCTGAATTATAAAAAAATGTTTTACCATTAAGATTTTCTAAACTAGGTAACCATATTTCAAAATTGCCCTTTTCTACTTCTTTAGCCTCATAAACTATTTCCCATTTTCCTGCTTCTATTGAGCTTCCCTTTTGTCTAATCACTATTTTAATAGTTTCGTAAGGATGTTTTTCAGATTTCATAATCCTATAAAATTCTATAGTTTCTTTATCAAAGGAAAAATATCTATAGTTATCCTTAGCTAGTAAAAAACTTTCTTTTTCTTTATTTAAAATTTTTATATCAACTTTGTCAGATTTATTTTTCAATAAATTTAAAATTATTTCACCTTCATTCTCTCCTACTTCAAAAAAAATCTCTTCCTTTTTAGAAAAATCTCCTATATAATGTCCTCTTGTCTCTGCAAAATTTCCCGCTGAAACTACTATTGAAAGATTTTCTAAGGTAGAAATTCTATTTAAATATTCCTCTAAAAAACTCTCTCCCCAAAAATTATTTCTAGTACTATTAATGCTTAAATTTATAACTAATGGCATCTTTAAAAATTTTGCTCTATCAATTAAAAATTTAATTCCCTTCATTATTTGAAAGTCCCAATTATTTTTAAACTTTTCTTCTGGTCCTAGTTTAACCATCATTAAATTAGATTCATTAGCTACTCCATAATATTTTCTTGGAATAAGCCCTCCAGCGGCTGCCTTTGATGCTACCATTGTTCCATGCCCTATAAGATCTCTTTCATCTAGAAAATTAAAAGGTTCTTTATTTTTAATAGCAGTATTAATATCAAGTTCATCAAAAACTTTGTTACTTACCACATTATAAATATATTTTATTCTAGTATTATCATTAAAATCTTTGAAAGCAACATGGGTAAAATCTATACCACTATCTATAAATCCAATTAAAACTCCCTTTCCAGTAAGGAAATAATCATTGATTTTAGAACTATTAAAATAATCTTCAAGTCCACCTTCATAATTTATAATTACAGAACTACTATCATTACTACTAAAAAAAATTCCCTCCGGAAATTTCAATTCTTGGATTTCTTCAATACTCTTTAAGGCGTTTAAATCCTTTAATTTTAAAGTTACAATTCCAAAACCCTCATATAAATCTAAAAAGCTACCATTTAAATTCTTAATTTTTTCATTAAAGCTTTCACTATCTTCTTTAAAAACAACTACTACCTCAATTAAAAATTCTTCTATTGATTGTTCATTTATGTTATTATTGTTAAGATGCTTTTTTAAATTATCTAAAAACCTATCTAAAGTTTCCACAAAAATCCCCCCAATAAAAAATTCAAATAAATATCCACTTATTTTTTTTAAAATAATCATCCACAATGAAAATAAATTAAAATTATCCACAATCTAAAAAATAAAAAGTTATCCACAGTTAAAAATAAAAGTTTACCTGTTTATAACTTATTAAAATAAAATAAAAAATATTTACTTATCCACAGATTTCTTCTTAAATTCTAAAAAAAATTCCTGTGGATAACTTTTCATTTCTAAATTTGTGCAAAAAAAAAAAGGCTTATAGCCTAAAAAAATATAATTTTTTTATAAATTCTAATTTTCTTCTCATAATTCAGAAAAAATTATAAGATTACTATATTGAAAACTCTATTTTATAAAGAGTTCCTATAGCTTTTATTTCTTTTATATTTGCAGTTTCAGTTCTTATTGAACCACCATTGCTTATTAATAATACCTTAGTATTATCTAATTTTTTTATTTGTCTAATTACTCTTTTATTATTAAACTCAACTAAAGCTATTGTATTATTTTCTAACTCTTTTATGCTATAGCATAAAGCTAAATCACCTTTTTCTATTCTAAATCCAGTCATATCGTTTTCTTCTATTTTTAAATAAAAGACTTTATCATTACTATGACCATCTATTTTATTAGAACTCATTGGTAATTGTTTATGACCTTCAACTTTAGTTAAACCATAATTATAAATTGGAACATTTTTAAGAACTGAACCAAAAGCTTGATTCCAAACTTCATTCACTTCTGTATTTGGTTTAACAGGTTTTTTCTTTTCAAGTTCTCTCATTTCTGCTTTTTCTTTAGCTAATTCTTCATCAGTTCCAAGCATACTAACATCGTTTAAATCAACTTTTAAAACCTTTGAAATTTTACTAATTAAGCTTTCAGTGATTATTTTTCTTCCAAGCTCTACATCATTTATAAATTTATCAGCTACTCCAAGCTTTTTAGCTAAAGCTTTTTGTGTTAGCCCTTGGCTTTCTCTAACTGCCTTAATACGTTCTCCAACTCTATTTTTGCTCATGTACAAAGTTTCCTTTCTTTTGAGATTTATGCCATTCTCTTTCTTCTATTAAATGTTCAGCAAGTTCTTTAAAACTCCATTCAACTGAAGTTTCTGTAACTACTGCTAAGATAGGTTTTTTCTTGATAACTCTTTTAGTTAAATCAATTATCATTCTAACTTGTATATCTGGAATAGCATTGAAAATTATTATTTTCTCTCCTTTAAAAGTCTCATCTGCTTCTACTGGCTCTTTCTTTTCTGAAATAATATCTGATATTTTCATATCAACCATTGTATCATCTATTTCAACTAATTGAACATTACTTTTTGATAATTTTTTCTTTTCATCTTGGTCTAAACCATAGATTAAAATTTTCTTTTCATTTGTCATTGTTTCATCTCCTTACAATATCAAGTATTTCAATTCCTTGATACTCTATAAATTAAATATAAATCAATTCTACCCTTTAATTATTAAATGATTCTACTATATTCCTGTAAGTCTTCATCGATATTAATTATTTTTATATTAATAATTTTTAAATTATGAAAAAGGGACATATCAAAATATCACCACTAGAAATTTAAACTTTCTATATAGCTTTATAAGTAAATTGATACAGCCCCTAGGTTTTTTAATTACATTTTTTCTGGTTCTGGAATGTTATCAGCATTTTCAACTGTAACTTTAACCATAATTTGATCTTCTTTTGGTTTATCCATTCTATCTGTTTTTACTAATGAAATTGCATCAGCAAATTCCATTCCTTCAATAACTTTACCAAAAGCTGCGTAATCTCCATCTAAATGTACTGAATCAGCAACCATTATAAAGAACTGACTTCCAGCTGAATCTCTTACCATAGTTCTAGCCATTGATAAAACACCCTTAGTGTGTTTTAAATCATTTTCAAAACCATTAGAATTGAATTCTCCTTTTATTGTATAACCAGGACCACCCATTCCTGTTCCATCTGGGCATCCTCCTTGAATCATAAATCCTGGAATTACTCTGTGGAATATTTTCCCGTTGTAAAATCCTTCTTTTACTAAACTAACAAAATTAGCAACTGTATTTGGAGCTATTTTAGGGTATAATTCTGCTTTTATAACTCCTCCATCATTTAATTCTATTGTAACTATTGGATTCATAGTCTTATTCTCCTTTCAAATGAAAAATTTATGAATATTTCCTTAACTGTTATTATATATTATTTTCTATTTCTTAGAAATATATAATAGGAATTTTATTAGAAAAAAATAAAGCATTGAATTAAAATTCTAATTCAATGCTTTATTTATTATTAAATTTTAACATTCTTTCCTTTTCCTTTCACTAGAAGCTCTTCATTAGTTGCTTTTATCTAAAAAGTAGTTCCCTTTACTACTCTACAATAGTCCTGTCTGTTTGATAAATTTTTAACACCAATTTTGTTGATAATTTCGTCTCTACCTCTTTTATTAATTAAGTCATTAAATAAACAAGTTAAAAAAGTTGTAGAAACTCTACTTAACCCACTAAAATCTAGTTCTATATTTTCCTCTAAATTTTTTGATATAAAATCTCTTAAAACAATTGCATCTTCAACATTAAAATTTTCTCCTAAAAAATCCTTAACTTTTATTAACATAAAAACAACCTCCTTATACCCTCTTAATTTGTTTAAATTTTCTGAATATTCTCACCTAATATATATAATAGCAAGTTACCTAAAATTTGTCAATAATTTAACAAAGTTTTTCAAATATTTTTTCAAAATCCCCATAAAAAAACAGCCCCCTCCAAAAAACAGACCCCGGGGTAAAGGAAAAAATTTCCTTTACCCCGGGGTCTGTTTTGGCTGAAGCCGCTTTAAATATCTAATAATTTCTTTGATAATTGAACCATTTCATTATTTAGAGAATTATATATTTCTATTTTGCCTTTTTCTTTGCTTTCATTTAAAAGATTTTTTTCTTTTAATTTTCTTTTCATCTCTTTAGATGTTCCTAAACTTCCATCTATAATCTTTATATCTCTTCCCATAACTTTTTTTATAGAATTTTTTATAAATGGATAATGAGTACATCCAAGTACTATTGCATTTATATCTTCATTTACATAAGGTGCTAATTTTTCTCTTAAGTAATTTTCTAAATTCTCGCCCTCTGTTTCTCCTCTTTCAACAAACTCCATAAGTCCAGCACAGGGTAATGGTGTTATATCAGCTTTTCTATCCATCCCTAGTCTCTCTACAAGTTTGCTAAATTTCCCCTCAGCTAAAGTCATAGGTGTTGCCATTATTATTATCTTTCCTGCTCTATCCGATTCTACAGCTGGCTTTAATGCTGGCTCAATTCCTACAATAGGTAACTCTGGGTATTTTACTCTAAGTTTTGCAACAGCAGCTGAAGTAGCAGTATTACAAGCAACAACAACTCCCTTAACTCCTTTATCAAGTAACATTTCAACTATATCAAAGGACAATTCCCTAACTTCTTCAGTGGTTTTTGTCCCATAAGGTGCATTTATTGAATCTCCAAAATATATAAAATTTTCATTAGGCATAACTTTTAACGCCTCTTTAAGTACACTTATTCCTCCAACTCCTGAATCAAAAAAACCAATTGGACTTTCTGTATTCACTGCTTTTCTTTCCATAATTCTAAGCTCCTTACTATTATCTTCCTAAATATTAAAAATAAATTAATTTAAAAAATTATTCACTTATTGACTAACAATATCCCTTATGGTAGAATTTCTTTAATTATTATTGAACGAATTTAATTGTAATTTTTTTTACAGAATATTCGTCCATATTTTCTTTTGAAAGGATGTGAATTTAGATAATGCTATTTTAAAATTTTTAGCTTATACTAACTACCATTAAAATCAATTGATTTCTACAGGGTCTTACAAACCCAATTCTTTAAAATAATTTCATGTAATTTTATTTATAATAGCTAAAAATTAAATTTCTATTAATATTATAGCACTATCTTGAAAATTATGAGGAACGATTTACTTTTTACTATCCCAAAAAAATTTCATACCGAGGCAGAGCTAAGAAATATCTTTGATATCCACCCTGAAATACGTTTTGTATCTCTTGTTGGTATCGACTTATCAGGTAATGATACTGATGAAAGAATACCTGTTAATATGTTCTTAAGGGATATTGATAATTTCCTTTATGGCACTGCAATTCAAACTGACGGATCTTCTGTTGTACTTCCTGGTATAGCAACTCTTAATGACGGTAAAGTTGACATGGTAGCTGATATAAGCTCTAACTGGTTTGTTGACTATAACTACTCTCTTTTAGACCCTATAAACCAAAAACCTATTGGTACTATTAAAATTCCTTGTTTCTTAATGCATAATGATATTCCTGTTGATTCTAGAAGAATCTTAAAAAATACAGTTTCTTTAACTGAAAAGAAAGTACTTGAAATATTTAGAGAAAATCCTGAAATCGCAAATGATTATGGTATAACATTTGATGATATTGAAGAAATTTCTTTAACTGCTGCTACAGAATTAGAGTTTTGGGTAAAAACTCCTAATGATAAGGCTCATATAGAAGAATTAACTACTTCAGAGGTTCTACAAGAGCAATACTGGACTAGAACTAAAGGTAATGTTAGATCTGCTATGGAAGAAGTACTAATACTTATGGATAACTATGGCTTTGAAGCAGAGATGGGTCATAAAGAGGTTGGAGGAGTTAAAGCTAGACTTGATTCTACTGGAAACTTCAATCACATAATGGAACAACTTGAAATCGACTGGAAATATTCATCAGCTCTTCAAGCTGCTGATAATGAATTATTTATAAGAACTTTAATAAAAGAAACTTTCAGAAGACATGGACTAGAAGTTACTTTCCTAGCAAAACCAATAATTGGAGTAGCTGGTAGTGGAGAGCATACTCACCTTGGAATGGCTATGAAATTAAAGGACGGAAAAAGAATTAACTTATTTACTACAACTGATGAAAATCACTTCCTAAGTAAAATAGGTTATGGCTCATTAATGGGTATGCTTAAAAACTATGAAATAATGAATCCATTCATTTCCTCAACTAATGATTCATTAAAAAGATTAAGACCTGGTTTTGAAGCTCCTATTTGTATAGTTACATCTCTTGGACAAAGTCCAGAAATTCCTTCAAGAAATAGAACTATACTTATTGGATTAATAAGAGATTCCCAAAACCCTCTTGCAACTCGTTTCGAACTTAGAGCACCAAATCCATTTACTAATACTTATTTATGTATCGCTGTAAGTTACCTAGCAATGCTTGATGGTATAGATTATGTTGTAGAAAATAAAGTTCAAGAAGATAAACTTTTAAAAGAAATATCAAAAAAAGCCGGAGAAAAAGCTGATTATCTAGAAACTAGTAGAAGTTATAGATCTGAAGAAAATGTTTATGAATCTTATACTGAAGAAGAAAGAACTGAATTCTTTGGAAAAGCTCCAACAACTGTTTATGAAAATCTTTTAGGATTAAATATAGAAAATAAATTAAAAGTGTTAAAGAATGGTGACGTATTAAACGATAAATTAATTAACAGCTTTAAAAAATCTGTTTTAAGAAGATGGACAACTGAAATAGTTCACAGAATGATACCTAACTATGCTAAAGAAATTAAATCATTTAAAGAAATTCACTGCTTAGAGAAATCTTTAGATTTAGATATTTCTAACTGGAAAAAAATAAATGATTTAAGAATTGATATTATGAAAGATTCTATGGCTTCTAAAAGTCTATTTACTAGAATCAAAGATGCTATAAATAATGAAAACTATCAATTAGCTTCAACTCTTCAAATTGAGCTTAATTCTAAAATAGAAGAGTTAAGAGATCTATATGTTGATTACAAAAGAAATCTATTAGACATATAATGTTGTTCTATAGCCCCATTTAGGGGCTATTTTTAAATTTATTTTGGCTATTTTAAGAGGGGATACAAATGCGTCTAGTTCCAATTGAATGCGTTAGAGAAGGCTGTTATTTAGGACGAACCATTTATGATTCCGATGGAAGAATTTTATTAAGAGCTGGTGTTAAATTAAGTACTTCATTGATAAAAAGAATTAAGGCAGTAAATATTTATTCGCTTTATGTCACCGATGATCAAACTCAAAAAGAAATTGATGAAGTTATTTCACCTGAACTAAAGCAAAAATCCATATTACTATTAAAAGATGTCTTTACTACTTTTGATAAAATTTCTAATGATTCGACCATTACTAATAACTCAAAAAAGAAATTTAAGCTTCTCGAAGAAAAAGAAAAATATCTAAACTCACTAGAAGAATTGTCTGAAGAACTCTATGAAAATATTATATCTAATAAAAAACTTATGATTGGCCTAGTAGATATAAAAACTATGGATGCTTATACCTATCAACATTCTTTAAATGTAGCAGTAATTTCTATAGTTATGGGAGTAGGCTTTAAATTGCCAAAGAGAAAATTATTAGACCTATGCATGGGTGCTCTTTTACATGATATTGGTAAAATATTTATTGGAAAAGATATTATTCAAAAACCTAGTCGATTAACTGATGCGGAATTTGAAGCAATTAAAAACCACCCAAAAGCTGGTTATGATTATCTACATAAAAATGACAGTATAAGTACTAGTTCCAAAATAGTGATTTTACAACATCATGAAAAAATTGATGGTAGTGGTTATCCAAAAGGATTGCTAGGAAATGATATAAACTTACTTGCAAAAATTGTAGCAGTAGCTGATGTTTATGATGCTTTAACTTCTGATAGACCTTATAAATTAGCTATGTGCCCAAATGAAGCCTTTGAATTTATTCTTTCAAAAGCTGATAGTATGTTTGACTTTGAAGTTACTCAAATATTTTCTAAAGTTTTAGTTCCTTACGCTAAAGATTCTCATGTAAAACTTAGTAATGGAGATGTTGCTAAAGTAAAAAAGTTGCATCAATTTTATCCACTAAGACCTTACTTAGAAATCATAGATAGTCTTGAAAAAAGTAAAATAGGAACATACCTAGATTTATCCAAAGAACTTTCAATTGTAATATCTTCAATGCATTTTTAAAGCTAAAAGACTCTATAGATGATTTTAACATCTATAGAGTCTTATTTTTATTTTATTCTATCTTAAGGGGTAAATACTTAAGAACAAATCTTATGTTCTCCTCTATTTACTATCTCACAAAAATAATTATTACTTCCCATAAAAGGATTGTTATAAGCTAATTCTTCTGCATCTTCATAACTATTAGCCTGTAGGATTAAGGAAGCATATCTTCTCTTGTAAGTACCGCCCCATAAAACATATTTAGAAGAATCTATTTTTGAATATTTATCTTTATTCTCTGCTCTATACCTTCTTAAGCTGTCATCCACGCTATAATTTATCTTTACTAATACAGTTCTCATAACAAACCTCCTAACTCTTATATTTATATATATTATGTTCATTTGATTTTTATTCCATTAATTACATTTGCTGATACGAACACCTGTTCCCCTAAGATAGAATAACAAACTTTTCTTTTTCCGTCAACAATTTTAGATTCATATATATTTTTTTAGACATTTTTACCCATCTATAGTCGCTTTTTTTCGGCGTTTATTATACTTTCTTTTTTTCTTTTGTTTTTTAAATGCAAAATATCCTAAATAGATTCCTATTACATTAAAAAACATTTCATTTATATCAAAAATTCCTACTTTTAATACATACTGTGCCAGTTCTAAAGATATTTCAAATAATAAAACTATTACTAAACTTCTAAAAATATCTTCCCCTCTAAGCAAAAATCCTATAGGAATAAATAAAACTAAATTTTTTAAAATAAATATAAGAAAATCAAAAAAGCTTTTATCCATTGTTTTAAATGGGTTTAAATTAAATCCATTTATATCTCTTTCCAAACCAAAATTTAAAATAAAAATCAAAACAAAATAGTAAAACCAAAGTACATAATAAAAAAAAGCTGTTAGTTCTTTTTCTAAAAGAAAATTTAAAATTAAATAAATAAAAACCATAAATGATATCATTAAAAAAATGCTAAAAATATCTTTTAAATTACTTTCTGGCAAAAAATCATTTAATAAGTAGGAACCAACAAAATAATTAGCTAAATATCCTACTAGTACTGAAAAGGTTATTACCCAAAAGTTATTAAATCTTTCGTTATTACTCATATTTAACCTCACCACTTCATATACTATAACTTTATATTTACATGTTACCATTTTTTGTAAAAAATAATTGGTTTTTTTTGTCATATAATTCAAAATTTAATTCAAAAAAATATTATCTCTTTTGACATTGTTTTTATATGTTTTTTATACAAATTGTCGTTTTAATGCTTTTTATAGCACAGCTTAAAAATTTTAAAAAAATTTTTTTAAAGAGATTTTAATTTTTAACTTTACTCCATATTTTAAAAAAAATTATGTTTTTTTATCTTTCATTCTCTTTATAAAGAATTTTTACTATCTTCAACAAAATAACTCTACTAAATACAAATTCTCTAAAAAAATAAACTCTACCAAAAATCTTTTGATAGAGCTTATTATTTATATTAAAGTTGCTATTAAAATTGCTTTTATTGTGTGCATTCTATTTTCTGCTTCATCAAAAACCACAGAATTTTCACTTCTAAAAACCTCATCTTCAACTTCTCTTATATCAATATTTAAATTTTCTAAAGCATTTTTAGCCATCTCAGTTTCAAAATCATGAAAGGCTGGTAAACAATGCATAAAAATAGTAGAAGGATTTTCTGTTTTAGCTACAAGTTCTTTAGTTATTTTATAAGATTTTAAAATTGAAACCTTATAAGCTAATTTATCTTCCTCCCCCATAGATGCCCAAACATCTGTGTATATCACATCAGCACCCTCTAGCAAACTTATATCATCAGTTACTATTATCTCTGCTCCTGATGCCTTAGAAAGCTTTTTAACAGTATCTAAAACATTTTTATCCACTTCAAGTTCTTTAGGTCCTAAAGCTACAAATTTCATTCCCATCTTTGCTGCACCATACATAAGTGCATAACTCATGTTATTTTTTATATCTCCAACAAAAACTAGTTTAACTTCCTCAAGAGGTTTTTTTACCTTTTCCTCTATAGTCATAAAATCTGCTAAAACTTGAGTTGGATGATCTATATCCGTAAGTCCATTCCATACTGGTATCCCAGAAAACTTTGCTAACTCTTCAACTACTTGTTGGCTACTCCCTCTATATTCAATACCATCATAAAATCTTCCTAAAACTTTAGCTGTATCTTCAATAGATTCTTTTTTTCCTATTTGAGAATTAGTAAGAAATGTAACCTCTGCTCCTTCATCAAAAGCAGCTACCTCAAAAGCACATCTAGTTCTTGTTGATGTTTTTTCAAATAATAAAACTATATTTTTCCCAAGAAGAGAACGCCCCACTGTTCCCTGCTTTTTTTTCGCCTTTAAATTATGTGATAAATCTAATAGATATCGAATTTCTTCTTTGGAGAAATCTAATAAAGTATTAAAACTTCTCCCCTTTAAATCAACCATAATAAGCCCCCTAATATTATTAAATTTTAGTTCCTATTATAATATTTAGAGAGTTATTTGTAAATATATTACAATTTATTTGTTGTTTATTCTTTAAAAGAAAAAATGCAGAGAATTACTTCCCTACATTTTTTCATTTTTTATTTTATTTCTTCTAAACTAAATACCTCAAGATTTCTCTCATGTGTTCCTGCCTTTTTAACAGTTACAAGAGCTCTTAATGTATCTAATGCTGTTATTACACCAATATTTCTTTCTACTGCCGCTCTTCTTATATGGAAACCATCTCTCTTTGAATCATTTCCTTTAGTTGGCGTATTAACTACTAAATCAACCTCTTTATTAGTTACTACATCTAAAATATTTGGTTTTTCTTCGCTTATTTTTCTAACTATTTCAGCTTCAATTCCTACTTCTCTTAATCTCTTAGCAGTTCCTTCTGTTGAAACAAAGCTATAACCAAGTTCTGAAAGTCCTTTTGCAATAACCATAAATTCTTCTTTTTGATGGTCATTTATTGTTGCTAATATTTTCTTATCTGTTCCACCAAACATACCAGCTGCTATAAAGCCTTTATATAAAGCTTCATTAACATCTCTTCCTACACCTAAAACTTCTCCTGTAGATTTCATTTCAGGCCCTAAGCTTACTTCAACCCTTGGTAACTTTTGAGTTGAGAATACAGGTACTTTTACAGATACCATCTCTGGCTCTTTATAAACTCCAGTTCCATATCCTAAATCAACTAATTTTTCACCAAGCATTATTTTAGTAGCAATATCTACTATTGGAACATTACTTACCTTTGAAATATAAGGTACAGTTCTTGAAGCTCTTGGATTAACTTCTATTACATAAAGTTTTCCTTCAAACTCTATAAACTGAATATTTATCATACCTTTAATACCTATTGCTAAAGCAAGTTTTTCTGTATAATCTAAAACATCAGCCTTAATGTTATCTGAAATATTTTGAGCTGGATACATAGTGATACTATCACCTGAGTGAACTCCTGCTCTTTCTAAATGTTCCATAATTCCTGGGATAAGAATATTTTCTCCATCTGAAATCGCATCTACTTCAATTTCTCTTCCCATTAAATATTTATCTATTAATATTGGATTCTTAGTATCTTTTTCAAAAGCATTAGCTAAATAATGTCTTAACTCATCTTCATCGTGAGTTACTTCCATACCTTGACCACCAAGTACAAAGGAAGGTCTTACAAGTACAGGGAATCCTAATTTAATTCCTTCTCTTAGTCCATCTTCTACTGACCAAACACCTTTACCTTTAGGTCTAGCAATTCCAAGTTCCTCTAAAAGGTCATCAAATTGCTCTCTATCCTCTGCTAAATCTATTTGATCTGAAGTTGTTCCTAATGTTTTTATATTTTTCTCTTTTAAGAACTTAGCTAATTTTATAGCTGTTTGACCACCAAACTGAAGTATTACTCCATCTGGATTTTCTTTTTCAATTATATTTAAAACATCCTCTTCAGTTAGTGGCTCAAAATAAAGCTTATCCGAAGTATTAAAATCAGTACTTACTGTTTCTGGATTATTATTTATAATAATTGTCTCTATTCCCTGTTTTCTAAGTGATTTTACACAGTGTACTGAAGCATAGTCAAATTCAATTCCTTGACCTATTCTTATAGGACCTGAACCTATAACTATAACTTTTCTTCTATCACTAACTTCAACTTCATCATATTCATCATAAGTTGAGTAATAATATGGAGATACCGCATCAAACTCTCCTGCACAGGTATCAACCATTTTATAAACAGGTTTTATATGCCAGATAGTTCTAAGCTTATAAATCTCCTCAGCAGATACTTTTAACATATCTCCAATAGCCTTATCTGAGAAACCTTTTTTCTTTAATTTATATAACCAATCTTTTGTTAAATCATCTATGCTTTTTTGTGATAACTCTTCTTCTGACTTAACTATTCCATTTATTTTTTCAAGGAAGAATATATCTATTCCTGTAATTCTTGAAACCATATCTATTCTATAGCCTCTTCTAATCATTTCAGCTACAGCAAATATTCTTTCATCATCTGGAACTACAACTTTTTCTCTTAATTCAAGCATTGATAATTCTTTCATCTTTTTATGTTGTAATGAATATTTACCAATCTCTAAAGATCTTATTCCTTTTAAAAATGCTGACTCAAAATTTGAACCTATAGACATTATTTCACCAGTTGCCATCATCTTTGTTCCTAATGCTCTATCAGCAGCTTGGAACTTATCAAAAGGCCACTTTGGTATTTTAACAACTACATAGTCAAGTGCGGGTTCAAAGCAAGCATAAGTCTTCTTAGTTACTGAGTTTAAAATTTCATCTAATCCGTAGCCTAATGCTATTTTAGCTGCAACCTTAGCTATTGGATATCCTGTAGCTTTAGATGCTAATGCTGATGAACGTGAAACTCTTGGGTTAATTTCAATAACTGCATATTCAAATGAATTTGGATTTAATGCAAATTGTACATTACATCCACCCTCTATACCAACTGAGTTTATTATATTTATAGATGCTGTTCTAAGCATTTGATATTCTTTATCTGATAAAGTTTGGCTTGGTGCAACAACTATAGAATCCCCAGTGTGTATTCCTACTGGATCTATATTTTCCATGTTACAAACAGTTATGCAATTTCCTTTAGAATCTCTCATAACTTCATATTCTACTTCTTTCCAACCCTTAACACTCTTTTCTAAAAGAACTTGCCCAATTGTACTTAATTGAAGTCCTGAAGCTAAAATTATTTGAAGTTCTTCCTCAGTATTAGCTATTCCACCACCAGTTCCACCTAATGTATAAGCTGGTCTTACTATTACTGGATATCCTATTTTTCTAGCAAAAGCTAATCCTGCTTCAAACTCTGTGATTATTTCACTTTCTATAACAGGTTCACTAATTCTATTCATCATATCTCTGAATAACTCTCTATCTTCACCCTCTTTGATAGATTCTATTGATGTTCCTATTACATTCACATTATATTTATCTAAAATCCCATTATCATATAATTCAACAGCTAGGTTTAATCCTGTTTGACCACCCATTCCTGCTAAAAGTGAATCCGGTCTCTCCTTTGCTATTACCTTTTCAACATACTCTAAAGTAAGAGGCTCTAAATAAATCTTATCTGCAATTTCTCTATCAGTCATGATAGTTGCTGGATTTGAGTTTATTAAAACAACCTCAATTCCCTCTTCTTTAAGAGATTGACATGCCTGTGTTCCTGAATAATCAAACTCCGCCGCTTGCCCAATAACTATTGGACCTGATCCTATAACTAAAACTTTTTTAATATCTTTATTTAATGGCATACTCTTTTCCTCCTATAATGCATACTTCATGAATTCATCAAAAACATATTCGCTATCTTTTGGACCCGGACATGCTTCTGGATGATATTGAACTGAGAATATTGGTAAATTCATATGTCTCATACCTTCTACAGTATTATCATTTAAATTTATATGTGTAACTTCCATGTTCTCTGGCATTGTTGACACATAGTAACCATGATTTTGTGCTGTTATATGAACTCTATCATGTATTAAATCTTTAACTGGATGATTTCCACCTCTATGTCCAAACTTTAATTTAGCAGTTTGTCCACCTAAAGCCCAAGCTAAAAGTTGATGTCCAAGGCATATACCTACTATAGGTTTTTTACCTATCATTAATTTAATCTCTTCTATTACTTCTTTTAATTCTGCTGGGTCTCCAGGACCGTTTGATAAAAATACTAAGTCTGGATTTATAGCTAATATATCTTCAGCTTTGCTGTTATATGGGAATACAGTTACTTTACAGCCTCTTTTTGAAAAGTTTCTAATAATATTAGTTTTAATACCAAAGTCCATAATTGCCACATGTTTTCCTGATCCTTGAACTTCATAAACTTCTTTAGTTGAAACCTCTTCTACAGCAGTAAGATTTGAGAATGCCTCAATTTTACTTTCTACATCCTTTAAAGTAGTTGCTTCTACTGATATAACACCTTTCATAGTCCCGTTATTTCTTAAGATTTTAGTTAATGCTCTAGTATCAATTCCTTCAAGCCCAATAATTTTATTTTGCTTTAAGTAATTCTCAAGCTCTAACTCACATCTAAAGTTATTTGGATATTCACAGTTCTCTCTAACTATGAATCCTTTAACTTTTGGAGAATTTGACTCCATATCTTCAAGGTTTATACCGTAGTTTCCTACTAAGGGATATGTTAATGTTACGATTTGTCCATAATAAGATGGGTCTGTAAGAATTTCTTCGTATCCTGTCATTGATGTGTTAAATACTACTTCTCCTACAGTTTCCTTTATATATCCAAAGGCTTTTCCTTCAAATATAGTACCATTTTCTAATATAAGCTTTGCTTTCATTTTAGACCTCCTAATTTAGCTAGTAAAAAACACTTTAAAGGTCTTTATTCCAAATAATTCAAGGAATTTTAAATAAAACAAAAGGTAATAGAGGGATTAACTTTTTAGTCAAATCCCCTATTACCTTCATATATAAGATTGGAATATTTTAAAATCCAAAGCTATTCTATTTTTAAATGTAATATTGTTGTTTAATAAATCTCTCTTCATTTTTATACCTCTTTCTGGCCTCACAGGACCAATTTAAAGTGTATTTTACTAAATTCTTATTTCAAATTGTAATTCAAATTACTCTAATAGTCAATATATTTTTCTTATTATTAACAATTTAAAGTTGTTAATACATATTTTCCAAGTAAAATTTCACAGAAAATACTTAAAGCCCCTGATATATAAATACCAGAGGCTTTAAGTAATTTCAACCTATTTACCTACTTCATTGTCCTATTGAAGCAATTCTAATTATCATATATAGTGAGAAATTTGTCAATTAATTTTTTATTAATTTATTAAATTCAATGATAAAATTAAGCTAAATTCTCTCTTATTATCATTTCAGCCACCATTTCAGCAACTTCTCCTGTTATATCTATACACTGTTCTTTATGTTCTCCTGATCCCATATCAAGACCTTTAGTTAAAACTCTACAACAGATGCTCTTTCTACTTTCTCTAAATCTATCGTGAAGTTCTTTACTTAATGCCATAGTTTTTTCAACTTGAGGATCTTTCCCTTCAGTTCTTCCAGCAACCATACCAAGAGCCATAACTCCACCTGATACAGCCCCACAAGTACAACCTGATCTACCCATTCCTACAGGGAATCCTGAAGCAAGTTTTATAATATCATCTGAAAAATCTAATTCAAAAGCATCCTTTATAGTTTTAACTATAGCCTCTGAACAAAAGTAATCTCCATCTCTATAATATTTTTCTGCTTGTTCTCTTACTTTTTTTACATCTACATTACTCATTTTATCATCGCTCCTAAGTTTTCTTCTTTTCAACTTTAGTGTAGCCTATCTATTACTTAAAAGCAATTTTAAATATTTTCTAATTTTTTTGTTATAAAAAGCTATTATTATTAATCTTCATTTTCATCAAAAAATCTTTCTATATCATTTAAATCATTATCTGGGTTATATCTTCTCGCTTTACCAATCAACCTTACAGTTCCTACAATCACCAAAACAACTAAAGCACTACCTAATATACTCGAAATAATACCAGCAGCATTGCCCATAAAAACATCTCCAAAATAAAATGATATTATCCTTCAGTATATGTTTTCATTAACATATAAGTTAATAAAATTCTTTAATTATTTTCACTTTATCTAAAGCAATTTTTCTTATTTTATTTATTCAATTATATTTCCGTCTTCAATCTGTATTATTCTGTTACAATATTCTGTTAGTTTCATATCATGTGTTATTAAAATTATAGTTTTTCCTATTTCATTTATTTTTTTTAGAAGTTCCATAAATTCTTTTCCTGTTTTTTGGTCCAATGCTCCAGTAGGCTCATCAGCTAATATAATCTCACTATCACTTATTAAAGCCCTAGCTATAGCTACCCTTTGTTTTTGTCCTCCTGATAATTGTCTTGGATATTTATCAATTTCTGATTTTATCCCCAATTCATCTAATATTTTTAATATTTTTTCCTTTTTTTCTTTTTTATTAATCCTTCTAAAGCTTAATGGTAGTTCAACATTATCATAAACATTGTAATTTGACATTAGTGCAAAATGTTGAAAAATAAAGCTTACTTTACTATTTCTTAATTCACTAAGTTCATCTTTATTTAAACTGTTAACTTCTTTTCCTTCTAATTTATAGCTTCCAGTGGTTAATCTATCCATAAGTCCTAAAATATTTAATAATGTTGTCTTTCCAGAGCCAGATGTACCTATAATTCCTAAAAACTCTCCTTTTTGAACAACTAAATTTATATTATTTAAAGCTACTTTTTTAACTTGTCCCTCTTCATATATCTTAGTCACATTATTTAGTTCTATTATATTCATCTTACTCTACCCCTTTTATCAACTCTGAAATCTCTTTATTTATTATTCTTCTTGTAGCAATATATACTATAATCAAAATTAAAATTAAGAATATTATCCAAAATTTAAAAACATCCATATAGGAAACAGCTGCTACGCTTAACATAGATTCTACCCCGTCTATTATAAATTCAGAATTTTTTTCATTGAAATATAAAAATATTAAACTTAAAAATAAAGCTAGCACCATATATATTACCCACTCTATCATTAGTACCATTTTTATATTTTTACTTTTCATTCCTGTAACCTTTAATATACCAATATCTTTCTTTCCATATTTCACAGAATAAAACAATACCATTCCTATAGAAAATAAAGTAAAGCTAATCAATATAATTCCTATTATAGAAAAAGATATTATAAATTCTTTATTTTCACTATTTATTTGGTTTATTTTATCTTTTATAGATTGAATTTCAATAAATAAATTATTTTCACTTGAAATTTTCTCCATTACTACTTCAAATTCTTCTTTATTTTTTTCATTATTGAATAAATATAAAGAATTAAATAAATTAGCATTATGAGGGTTTAATTCATCATAATAATATGGTGAAATAATAACATCTTTTAAGTCTCTAAATTCTGCAGATATAAAATCACTTGTAAACCATTTTGCTCCACTTTTAAAAAAACCTATTATTTCAAATTCTTCTTTTTCTCCATTATACTTAGTTTTTATTCTATCTCCAATTTTAAATATTGAATCTAATTCCTCACTAACCAATATTGGTACAATATTTTTTCTTTCAAAATCATTTTCATTGAATTCTCTACCTTTAATTACATTTAAATTCATTATGTCAAAAATTGATTTAGATATTTTAAAGTTTCTAATTAACTCATTATTGTCATTATCACTCTCTAAAATCGCCTCTAAGGATATCCCTATAGACTTTTCACCCAATTTTTTTTCAATGTCTTGAATAAACTTATTATTTTCATCAAACTTAAAAATTCCCCCACGACTTTTTATACTATACATTTTCTCTTGATCTATATTTAAATTTTCAGCATTTTTTTCATAAACCTTACTATAATCAAGATAATAACTTATTTGTGCTAATCCTAAAATCGCTATTACTATTTGCAAAATAAATATTATACTAATAAATTTATTTTTTTTTATTGAAGAGATTAAATACTTCCACATAAAATTATTCTCCTTTAACAATTTCAATTGGCTCTATTTTTATAGCTTTAATTATTGGAACTATAGAAATTACAATTGAAATTAATATATTAAAAATAATAATCGCTAAAATGTTATAAATATTAAAATACAAATTATATTCATACCATTTATTTACTATAATTGATATAAGTAAATTAATTATTATCGTTAACAAAGAAGAAACTATCATTATTGATAAAATCTCCGATAATAACAGTAAAATTATATATTTATTTTTTATTCCAAAAGCCTTTCTTATCCCAATCTCAAATCTTCTATCTTTTATCCAAAAATAATTTATCAAAATAATATTTAAAATAGCAAAAACAGTTATTGCTATTACTATTAATACCATTCCTAAATTCATATATATACTATCTGAAACCCCATTTTCAGTTTTATCAAGTTCCTTAGCAATTAGTAAATCAACTTTTTCATCCTTTTCTTTTAAAATATTAATTAAATCATTTAGTTCTATAGTTTGATATTTTTCTTTTCCACTAATATAAAAATTTTTATAAGGTATACTTCCAAAAACATTTTTCTCCATTTCAGATATAGCTGTAATTGGTGTGAAAATAGAATCATCAAAAACACTTTTTTTATTTTGATATCCCACTATTCCAATTATTTTATAATTTTCTTTATCAATATTTATTGAATCATTTATTTTTTTTGAATATTTGTTAGCAATATTTTTACCCAATAAAACAACCTTTTCTTTATTTTTTATTTGTTCCTTAGTATAAAACTCACCTGCTATCATTGGATATGTATTTTCCCAATTTCCCGTAAAATATTCAGCTATATTTACTTCTCTATTTTTTATTCCTTCAATTTCAAAATATTCAAAAGAACTTCGAATTCTAAAATCACCATTTACTAATTCTAATGAATCTATCATTTTTTCATGATTATATCCTTCATCGTTATAAGCTAATTTTGCTTCTAAAGTGTATTCTTCAAATGACTGATTATAATCTACAACTCTATTAGAAAAATTACTAATTACACTTACCAAAAGTGATAAACCTAAAGATGAAATTAAAAATATAATAATAAATATACTTATAGTTACTGGATTACTTTTTAATTGCTTTTTAAAAACACTAAAAAAATTCATTTTTCCCCCTAACAATTTATTTTTTCAAATTATTATTTCCCTTCACATTTACATTACTGCCCTCATAAATATATTACCTTTTTTTTGATTTTAAGGATATATAATCAAAAAAAGGTTTTTATTACTAATGTTTATGAGTAAAAACTTTTAAAATATAATCATTTACTTCTCTTAAAAATTATTCTATTTTTTTTTTAATAAAAAAAAAGAACTATCTTAAATACCTTAAAATAGTTCTCTAACAGTTTTACCTATTAAATTAATTATAAAATTAAAGCTTTTATCAACAAATAAAAACATACTTTTTTCAACTAATAAAAAAAAGTACAGCTTTTTAAAAAATTATTGAAAGAAATTCCCAAAGAAATTCAACCTTCATTCTAAATTTCAAATTCCAAATTCCAAATTCCAAATTTCAAATTCCCAATTCCAAATTCCCAATTCCCAATTAAGAAAACAAAGTTTTCTGTCAAATTCCCAATTAGAAGCAAAGCTTCGCCTACTTCTTCGAAACCCACTTATTCCCCTTAATATAATATCTCCAAAGAAAATCCTTAGCTTCCTCAGCATAATCAATTCCTATTCTTGTAGTTTCAACCACTTCACCAATACTGTAATCATAATTAGCTATGTATAATTCTTCACTATCAACCATATCCATTTTATTTTCTTCTAAAGTTATGTTAAATGCCTTAGCAAGTTTTGATGGTCCATTAGTCAATCCTCTTTTTTGAGCATTAGTTAATTCGGTATAACTTTTTTGAAATCTTCTTTGACTTAAGAATTCAAATTCATTTAAAGGTTCTAAAGCTCTAATTAAAACCCCTTCTGCTGTACCAGATTTATTTGTTATAACATTAAAGCAATTATGCATTCCATAAATAAAGTATACATAAGCTGTACCAGCCTTGTGATAAAGAGTTTCCGTTCTTTTAGTCATCTTACCACCATAAGCATGACAAGCTTTATCTATGGAGCCTATATAGGCTTCTGTTTCAACAATTATTGCCTTCAACTCCCTTCCCTCTGTTTTTCTAACTAGAATTTTTCCAAGTAAATCTTTAGCTACTAACCTAGCATCTCTATTAAAAAATTCTCTATCTATTCTCATATAACCACCTACCAATTTATTAATCCTATTTCTTAATCTAAGTTTCTACCTTAAATCTCTTATTTTTATTATACTTATTTATAAATATTTTATAAGCAAATTTAGGAAAAATCAAATTTAAAGAAAAAAAATAGGAGCATTGCTGCTCCTATTAAAATTCTAATTAATTATTTCCTTTTGCTGCTTCAATTGCTGCATCTTGAGCTTTAACATCTCTATCTGCGGCTACTACAACGAATGGGATATAAAGTAATATATCTATTGCTAATAAGATAATTGAAAGCACTGCCCCTGTCCATGAGTTACTTGCTAACCATCCACTTAGGATTGGTGGCATTGTCCATGTAACCTCTAATTGTACAAGTGGTACTAAGTGAGTTGCCAGTGCAAAGTAAGCAATTACTGCATTTAACAATGGTATACATACGAAAGGAATTAAGTAAACTGCATCTAAACATATTGGTAAACCGAATATGATTGGCTCATTGATGTTGAATACACCAGGAGCTGCTGCAAGTTTAGCAAGAGTTAATTGAACTTCACTCTTACGTTTCCTAGTTTTATTAACTATAAATATTGCTATTATTAAACATATTGTGGCCCCGGCTCCACCAAGGAATACATAGGAGTTAAGGAACTGGTCATTAACTATATAAACTGGTGCTTTACCTTGAGCAACTAAATGCATGTTTTTGATTGTTAATGGTAATAATATACCATTTACTATTGGTAACATCATGTTTGAACCATGTAGTCCAAAGAACCAAAGCATTTGAATAACAAATATTAATACAAGTACACCTGGTAAACTACTTACAATACCTTGAAGTGGTAATTGTATTACGTTTAGCACTAACTGTGGTAAACTTGTGTGTACAAAGTTTTGATAGATAGCTTGTAATAAACCTGAAACCCCAAGAATGATGATTGATGGGAATAATGATGCAAATGATCTTGCAACAGCTGGTGGAACACCTTCAGGCATTTTAAATACAAGTTTTGGATTCCCAAGCATTACCGCCATAAGATCCGCAACTATTAATGCAACTACGATAGCTAATAATAAACCGTTAGTTCCTAAGAATTGAGTTCCCTTACCTAAATCTCCAATGAAAATTATGAAAACAGCAACTGATACAAGTGCACCTGCTAATCCATCTTTTCCTCTAGATTTTGTTAAGTTATAAGCAATTGTGAATGCAACTAGTAAACTCATTAGAGCATATGAACCATTCCATACTGCTCCTCCAAACGTTTTCCAATGTTCACCAAATATTTTAGTCATTAATGGTTGATATCCTGGAATCGCTAGATTGTTGATTAAGATAGCGAATGCTCCAGCCATAATAATTGGTATAATTGCAATGAAACCATCCCTAATTGCGCCTAGATGTTTTTCAGCACCTATTTTAGCAGCAACTGGAACAAAATACTTTTCCATAAAGTCAATGAACTTTTGCATTTGTTGTTCCTCCCTTTGTCTTTTCAAGCAAGTAAGATATCATTAAAAAAAATTCTTTTGAAATTATGATAGCTAAATCTGCTTATGCAATGTTTTTTAAAATTTTTTCTTATGTTTTCTTTGCTCATATTGATTAAATATTTCACAAACAAATACTATAAACCTTTTCAATACAAAATTAGATTTAAAAATAGCTTTACCACTAATCTTATTTTGCATTCAATTAATTTCTACACAAATTATAATAGCAAGTATTGTGCCAAATGTAAAATTTATTTAAAATAAGTTAAAAGCTTTTAAACATCCTGTTTTAAAAGTTAATATTTTTTACACATTTACTATGTAATCTGTGTAATTTTTATTACAAACTAATTTTTGTATAATCGTTTTAAAGGGAGAAAATCAAAAAAAAAGAAAGCCCTCAACAGGCTTTCTTACTTATCTTAAACTATTTCCATATCCTCTTCTTCAAGTGCTAATTCTTGTTTTGTTGCCATTCTTACAAAAGGCATGTATATTAACACAGATATTACTATACAAAGTACAGCAACTGCTCCACCTCGCCATGAGTTAGTTGAAAGAACTGCTCCTACTACTGGAGGTGTTGTCCAAGCTCCCATAATACTAACTTTTGGTACAAGGTTAAAGTAAATTGAGAAGTATGCTATTGTTCCAGTCACTATTGGTGCAATTACAAATGGGATAAAGTAAATTGGGTTAAGCACAAGTGGCATACCAAATATTACTGGCTCATTTATATTGAAACACCCTGGTGCTGCTCCAAGTTTTGCTATAGTCATTTGAGTTTTGCTCTTTCTTCCTGCAATAAAGATTGCAATGATTAAAGCAATAGTTGTTCCTGAACCTCCCATATTAACGAAGGAATCAAGAAATTGGCTGTTTACTATATGCTCTGGTGCTAATCCAGCATTAACTGCTGCAAGGTTTGCTTCAGTTAATGGTAATAATACTGCACTTATAATTGGTGCTAATATATTTGATCCATGTAATCCAAAGAACCATAATAACTGTTGTACTAAGATTAATATAATTAATCCACCAAAACTTCCTACTACGTTTTGTAAAGGAGTTTGAATCGCTGTGAATAACGCTTCATGTATATTATTAATTCCAACATATCCAAATCCTAATTTGATTAAAGCTGCAAGAGCTAATATCATAATTGAAGGTATTAAAGCTGCAAATGATCTTGCTACTGCTGGAGGTACTCCATCAGGCATTTTTACAACTAATTTTGGATTTCCTATTAGTTTAACAAATAATTCAGTAGATATTAACGCAACGATAATTGATACAAATAAACCAGCTCCACCTAAGTAAGTTAATGGTATTGAACCATCAGCATTTGGTGAATAAAGAAGCATAGTTACTCCTAAAGAAAGCATTGCTGCCCCTATTCCATCTTTTTCGTAACTCTTTGCTAAATGGTAAGCTATTGTACAAGCTGCTAAAATTGATAGTATTGCGAATGAACCATTGTATATGTTTCCACCAAAGTCCTTCCAATTAGAAGGTAAGATAGAATTCATAAAGTTTTGATACCATTTAAACCCTATATTATTTAATAAAACTGCGAATGAACCTGCCATGATTAATGGACTTATAGTTACGAATCCATCCCTAATAGCTACTAAGTGTCTTTGACCCCCTACCCTAGCTGCTACTGGAACGAAATATTTTTCCATAAAGTCGAAAAACTTATTCATTTCATTTCCCCCATTTCGGCTTTTACCAAGTATTTTTTTTTAGAATTTAATATATTTTTATTCTGTTTCATAGGTAAAACCCCAAATTCTACCTATGAAACAACATTAATAACTTTTTTATTTATTAAAATGATTAGCAAACTGTGGTAGGTAATCTTTATGTGCTTCTAAAAGTTCATCTACTAAAGTTTTTGCTAAAGAATCTGATGCTACTAATGGATTTATTGTTAAAGCTAAAACTGCTTTTTCATAATTTCCTTCAACAGCTGCTTCTATAACTAATCTTTCAAAGCTTTTTATTTCTTGAATTAAGCCCCTCACAGCTATTGGTAATTCCCCTACTTCAAGTGGTTTTGGACCATCTTTAGTAATTACACAAGAAATTTCTACTGCTGAATTATCATCTATTCCCTTAATTGCTCCACTATTTATGATATCTACAGGTTGTATGTCCCTCTTATCTGTGTAGATAGAAGTTATTAATCTACAAGCTGCATCACTGTAATAAGCTCCACCTCTTTTTTCAAGTTGAGGTGGTTTTATTGATAAATTTTGATCTTTATATAATTCAAATAAATCACTTTCTACCCCTTTAACTACTTCCGCTCTAGTTTCCCCTTTTGAGAATTCCTTAAGTTCATCCTTAAGCATCTTCTCTCTTTGGAAGTAATATTTATGATATGGACAAGGCATCATTCCAAGACCTCTAATAAATTCAGCATTCCATGAGAAATCTGAAATATTTTTAACTATTTGTCCAATTTCTCCATTAGCTAAAGCATTTATTAAATCTTCAGTCCTATCTTCCCCTTTAACAGTAACTTTAGTTCCGAAAACCATGTGATTAAGTCCTGCAAATTGCATTTCTAAATCCTCATGGTCAATATTTAACACTTTTGCTGCTGCTTTCTCCATACCTATTGGAACATTACAAAGTCCAATATATTTACCATTTTGTCTTGCACCATATCTCATTAAGGCTTCTGTTACCATTCCTGCTGGATTAGTAAAGTTTATAAGCCATGCATCTGGGCAAAGTTCTTTCATATCTTTATCAATATCTAAGATTACTGGAATTGTTCTTAACGCTTTAAACATTCCTCCAGCACCATTAGTTTCTTGTCCTATAACTCCATGACTTAAAGGAATTCTTTCATCCTTTATTCTTGCATCTAAAAGACCTACCCTCATTTGTGTAGTTACAAAATCAGCATCTTTTAAAGCTTCTCTTCTATCTAAAGTTAAATGAACTTCCATTGGTACTCCAGCTTTTTCAACCATTCTCTTTGCCAGATTCCCAACAATCTCTAACTTTTCTTTTCCTTCTTCTATATCAACAAGCCACAATTCCCTTACTGGTAGCTCTTTATATCTCTTTATAAATCCTTCAACTAATTCTGGAGTGTAACTTGAACCTCCACCGATAGTAACAATTTTAATCCCCTTATTCATTAGTTCCCACCTCATTTATTTCTTTTTGTCTACACCAATATATAGAGCAATATCCATGCCAACATTTTCTCTTTAAAATTCCTCTCATAAAGTGAGTATTAAAGCCACTTCCCATTTTTGTGTAATTTGCACAGTTTTACATTTTTCGACACATTTTATTTGCACAGTAATATTTTTTGATGTATTTTTTTAAAATATTTTTATAAATATAGGGTTTTTATTATCAAATAAATTTACATATCATTAATATTATTAATCACCAATACATATTCTACACATTTACTTAATTATATTAATACTTTGTTCTTAAACAAGAAAAAGAACTAAGGGAAATCATCGATTTCCTTTAGTTCTTCTATTACACAATTAGATTTTTATTATTTCTTTAATTCAAAACCAAAACTCATCCATGGTTTAATATAATCTAATAAGAATATTTCATCTTCTGAAATTCTTCCTACTATAGATGTTTTACCATAGTTTTTCATGTCTTTTATAGCAACTTGAAGTTCTCCAGCATATCTAGTATATAAGTCTGAATCGATTAGTACATCTCCTCTTCTTATATCTTTAGTATTCTTTGGAGGGAATGGTGTTCCTTTATATTTAACTCTACTTTGAGTACTTCTTATCATATAAGCTGAAACATCTCCTCTATTAAAGTGATGCTCTTCTAATATTATTTTCTTTTCAATTTCTGAAGCTTCATCATAAACTTCTACTGATAAAGTTATCATTTCTTTATTTAATTCACTTAAAGCTTTTAATTCTTCTTCTGAAGCAAAAGCATTAGCTATTATAACATCATCAATTAATCCTGTAGCAAATAAATGTTTTGCTTGAACCACTATTGGAAGTTCTCTATGTTCTTCTAAAGTACATAATCCTTCTGATACTGGCCATGGACCGTGATCTGCTGATGGTGAGTTAACAAAAGCAGCTGTTTTAATTCCATACTCTTTAAATTGCTTTGAACATTTTATAAAATGCTCATATGAAAGGCCTGTGTATATATGTGGATAGAAGTTATGACATCCATATAAGTTTTCTTTATTTGGCTCATATGAAAGAATATTATCTAAGTATTTAGTTCCATTACTTACATTAAGTTCTATCTTTAAACCATATTTGTTATAAGTCATTATTGATTCTTCATGTCCACTGAATCCCATATCAAGTCTTATTCCACTTAATCCCATATCAGCAAATACTTTTAAATCATTAATTGAAGCATTTAAATTTTTAAATACAGTTGGATCTAAATCGGCTATAACTTCCATACCTTCTTCATTAGCTGCATTAAGCATTACTTTAAACTCTGCAACTATTTCATCAACTGATTTGTCAGATGCTGAAATAAGACATGTAAAGATTCTTTTGAAACCATATTTTCCTGCTAAGTGTATATAATCAACTATTTCATTTATTGGTTTATGATTTGGGTATACTGAAATTCCTAATCTTCTCATTATTTTTCCTCTTTTCACAAATAAATTTTTATAAATTTTCATAATTATAAGTTTTCATAATTATAAGTTTTTTAGCTCTATAAATTTTATAATTGTAGCTTTTATAAATTTTAAAGTTTTCAATAATTAATTCTATCTTTCATAAATTTAAAAACCTTTATTAATTAATAGTTTTAATTGAACATGAACAACTAACTAAAAACTAAATTCCATCTAATTTTTAATTTAAAAATACCTTTTAACTAAAAATTATTTATGCATATAATATGCTCCCATTGCTGCAGAACATTGACCTTCTATAAAATCTATTACATTAATTTCATTTCTTAAAGTTTCTTCAAATTTACTTCTAAAAACTTTACTCTTTCTCACAACACCACCAACTAGACCTATAGAACATTTATCAAAACTTAGTTTTCTATAAACATTTCCTGTAGTTTTTGCAAGAGATATAGCCTCAGCTTCTAAAATACTTATTGATAAAGAATCCCCTTCTTCAGCAAGCATTGATACAACTGGAGCCAATATAGCCACTTCGTCTTTAGTTGCAGGATAAACAAATCCTATAACCTCATCCACAGTTTTTATATTTAACTTTTCCATTATTTTTAATGTTAACTTAGATTTTTCTAAAGAGTTATCCTCTTCATTTAACATATTTTTAATAGCTTCTATTGAAATCTTATATCCACTACCTTCATCACCTAAAAGATGTCCCCATCCACCAGCTTTAGCTGACTTTCCATCTTTTATTCCAAATGAAATAGAGCCAGTACCTGCTATAGTTAAGATTCCATCTTCACCTTTTAGCATAGCCTTTAAAGCTAATTCTCCATCATTGATTACTACTGCTTCTTTATTTAAAGTTTCTCTAATCTTATTCTTTATTTTTTCTTTGTTATCGCCTGATTCACATCCAGCTATACCAAGATATAATCCCTCTAATTCGTCAATACCTATTTTATCAGTAAGATTCTTTATAGAAGTAATTATATTAGTTAAAGCTTCCTGCTCACCATTAATTAAATTACCAAATCCAGTTAATGATTTTTCTAAAACCTCACCATTTAAGCTATAAGCTACCGCTTCAGTTTTAGTTCCACCACCATCAACACCTATAATATATTTCATGACAGTCCTTCTTTCATCTACCCCGGGGTCATTTTCTATCATTTTCTTGAAAAATTCTCATTAAAATGACAGTATTCCTTGATTATAGCTTTTATGACCCCGGGGTATTCTTTTTCTATTCAGCTCTATATTTGTTACTTCAACAGGGTTATATACCCCGGGGTCACTGCTTGGCTTTTATTTTAGATAAAAGCATAGCTCTAATGAAGTTCATTAGAGCTATATATATAACAAATTATTTTTGAGCTATTTTTTCATGTAGCTCTATTATTTCGCTAGCTAAGTCTTTAACAACCATTGAAGTCATTAAGTGATCTTGAGCATGAACTAATAATAGAGAAACTTCTACTTTCTCTCCGCCTGCTTCTTTTTGAATTAAAGCTGTTTGTGAATGGTGAGCTTCACCTAATTGTTTAGATGCTTTTTCAATTAATTCTCTAGCTTCATCAAATTTTCCAGTCTTAGCTAATTGCATAGCTTCCATAGCGTAGCTTCTAGCCTCACCACTGTGTATTATAAGGTTCATAATCATTTCTTCCATTATATTCACTCCTCTAGACTGCCCATACAAGCAATCCACTACCTATTATTTTAAATATTTAAATATATACTTGAATTAATATTAACCGATTAATTCGATAGCTCTGTTAAGAACTTTTTCTCCGTTCATTGTTCCGTAAGCTACTGTATCTATAACTTCTACAGGTATTTTTCCACCTGATAATTCTTTAAATTTTGATAATAGGAATCTAACTTGTGGTCCTAATAATAATACATCTACTTCATCTATTTTATTTTTAGCATCAGCTTCTGCTACTGCTTCGATTGAACATTCTACGCCTTTAGCTTTTGCAGCTGCTTCCATTTTAGTTACTAATAAACTTGTTGACATACCTGCTGAACATACTAATAATATTTTTTTCATAATTTATTCCTCCTATTTATAGCAAAATTAAGTAACTCTTAATTTTTTTACTTTTGTTTATTCTTATGCTATATATTATAGCAAGTATCATGCCAAAAAAAAATTACACAATATTTTTTTCAAAGCTTGATTTTAAGCCATTTTTACAAAAAATAAAAAAATAAAAGTAGTGTGTTATTTCCTACACACTACTTTTAGTATACACAGTTATTATTTTTCTATAATATTTATTTTTCTATAATGCTTATTTTTCTATAATGTTTATTTCTCCATAATGTTTATTTTCTATAGTATTACGCTTATAAAATATTATTTTTCACCATTTTTACTACATAGGCTAAATCATTATCGCCTATATTGATTTCATAGTTTACTTCTAATATTTTTAGTACTTTTTTTATCATAATAAATTCTTTACTATTTTCTGCTCTATATTCATTAAGTCCAACAAAAGGAGTCTCATTATTAGCCTTCTTCTTCAATTTATCAATTAAGAAACAAAGATGCATTATTATCCCTAATTTTACGTCCTCGGCTATTTTTATTTCTAAATCATTTTCTATATCTTTTAAAACAGTTCTACAATCATTTATTAATTCAAATGAATCTGCTGTCTTAATCTGAGATTTTAAAGATTCTCCAATATTATTGTAATTTACTTCATTACTAATTAATTCATTAATTTTATTCTGCCCCTCTTCAGTAAATATTTCTGCCGCTGAAATAAATGGTGTGTTTTCAACAAACATATTTACTGTTCCTACTATAGCTAAAATAGAATATTGTTTTTTTACATCTTTTAAATTTTTAAAAAACTCTTCTTTATCTATAATATTCATAGGGATAACTTTTATTAAATCTTCTCTATAAATTTTTTCTTCAATTACTTCCTTTAACTTTTCTGCTGAACCCTCTCCTGTAAAGCAAGTAGTAATTATAGCAAGTCCTTTCTTTTCATGATTACTATGACTACTTTTTAATCCATATCTATTTATTTCTAAACAAGAATGATAAATAGAATTAATTTCTCTTCCACTTAGAGCTTTTCTTCCTGCTTCAATTACAGACAAAGTACTAACCATATCTATAGTTCTTGTAGTTATGCCAGTTTCTTCTTTAATCATCTCTCCAAAATTAACAAGAGAACCCATATCTGCTAAGATAAATACACCTTTTCCCTCATCAATTTCTTGAACTTTTTCTTTAACTGCTTCATACATAACTTCTGCTTTCATGGTCAATGGCATGTCTAAAGCTTTAACAGAATCCTCTTCCCCTATTAAAGTATTAGCTACTTCAACCATACTAGTTGCTGTTGCTCTACCATGCATTATAACAAGAACCCCAACTTTATTATCATCTGCTTTATATAACTTATTAGGATTTGTTGCTAAAAACATAGTTATATAGCCAATTTCATCTAAAGAAATCTCAATATCAAATTTTCTTTCAATAATTCTAGCCATTTCCATGGCTACCATAAATTCATCGCTATAATTTGCTTTTATAGCATTTAACTTAGGATGATAAATTTTTCTACCACTTAATATTCTCTCTATACTGCCCTGAAGATGAAGTGCTAATCCAAAATAAACTTTTTCATCAAACTCTCTATCTAATCTTTTAGATGCATAGCCTAAAGAACTTTCAACAATATCTATAATTTTTTCATTAACAATTTTAGATATCTCTTCTTTTCTGAAACTACCTTTTAGGCTTCTCATATATTTTCTAAAATAGTCTTCAATATCTAAGTTTAAAATATCACTTATTTCATCCTCTTCAAGCCCCTGCTTTTTAAGCTCATCTAGTTTATTTTCTATTACATTATAAAAATAACCGCTTTTTTCGTTTTCAACTTCTTTTTCTATCTCAAAAATTTTCTTTTGAGATTTATCTTTATAAGAAAAACAAATTACATCATCTAAATTATTAAATAATTTATCAAGTTCTTCCCTATAATCCTTAAGCTTCATTATTCCTCTATTAATTCTTCCATTTAAATCTGATTGATCAACTACAATTATTTTCTTTAAATTAGATTTATAATTTAAAAATGCTTTTGCACAGGCTAATTGCAAATCACTTTTTAACTGCCCTATATTATTTGAACAATCATATAAAAGAAATGATATTAATGCATTCTTATTAAAGTAAATGCTTTGCTCAAGTCTTAAAGACTCTGCTCTTATAAACTCTTCTAAAAGTTCATATCTTTCTTTTAAACTTCTCTCCCTAAGAGGTGGAAGAATTATTGTCATAGGAATTCTTCTAGTAAAAGTTTTTAATAGGTAAGACTTAGGATCTTCTGTTGTGGCTGCTATTATTTGAAGTTTAACACTTATTTGCTTCTCTGTTTCTCCAAGTGGTCTAAAGAATCCCTTATCTATGAAAGTAAATAACATCTCTTGTCCCTGTGGAGATAATCTATGTATTTCATCTAAAAATAAAATTCCACCATCAGCTTTTTTTAAAAGTCCATCTTTATCTGCATCTGCCCCTGTAAATGCTCCTTTTTTAACACCAAATATTTGAGCTATAACCAATTGTGGATTGTCCGCATAATCCGCACAGTTAAATCTCACAAAGGGTGCTTTTTCATCTAAAATTTTTGATTCTTTAGCAAAACTATACATAGCCTCTGCAAACATGGACTTACCAACACCTGTTTCACCTAAAATTATTGTATGTAATCCATTTGGTGGATATAAAATAGCTGCTTTTGCTTGTTGAATAGCTACCTGTAATGAAGCTTTTGCTCCAACTAATTCATCTAAAGTACTTTCTTCTTTAATAAACTCTTTATCTGTACTCTCTCTTTTAACTTCAACTTCTTTTATCTCGCCTTTTACACTATTAACTTTTTCTTTAACGCTGTAAATAACAGGTCTTCCCTCTTTCTTTAGAAGCTTTCCATCACTAAATAATTTATTTAAATAACGGCTTATATTAGCTCTATCAAGCCCCATGTACTCACTAAGTTCACTTGCCGTTATTCCTCTTTGTTGATTTTCTTCAAGTTCTAATGCTGCTTCTAATATATCATCAATTTTACTCATGTAAAGACCTCCGAAGTAACTAAAATATTTCTCTTCTTTCTTATTATTATACAATATTTAATCAATTCTTTTGCAACGTAAAAGACCTATTTATTATAAATAATAAATAGGCAATTAAAATGCAAAAATTTAATTAATTTATTAATTTTTATTTAGTATATCACATTAAATTAAAATTACATAACCTTTATTTCTTCATATATTTTTTTAGTTTCCTTACTATCCTTAAAATTGATATAAAAATCACCCTTTGTTGATTGAATTCTTAAATAAGGTCCTTTATTAGACTCTAAATAAAGATTCACAACCTCATTATTATCTAATGTAAAAAGACCTTTTCTATAATTTCCTAGATTAGAGCCACTTTTTTTATTTTTTACCTTTGGCATAGAATCTAGTAAAGTTACATCATTTATATCCTCTTTAGGTAATTCAATTCCAAAACCACCCTCTATAACTAAAGTATTATTCTCTACAACCATTTTATTTCCTTCAGTAGCACTTGCAGTAGTTATAATCACAGTAATCAATGGAATTGCCAAAAGCACAGCCATCCCAATTTTTTCACCCTTACTATTACTTTTCTCATTATGGTCAAACCTCTGACAATAAAAAACTAAAGCAATAGTTGAAATTACTATAACCACCGGAACAATAATTGTTATATTAGGATAATAAGGTTCTATAATTGCCATTATTACTAAAAGTAATGCTAAAACATAGAGAAAATAAGCCATAACCCTAGCCATTTTTTCTATATCAACATTTTCTTGTTCTTCCTTAGATGCAGTATTATAACCTGCAATAAGCCAATAACATTTAAACTTATCTATAGCTATCCCCATAGCTATAAATAAAATAACCATAACAAAAAACACCCATCCCATATTCAATTCCTCCCCATTTAACCCTTAATTACATTCTAATCTTTTTATAAAAACAAATCAAGTATATTTTACTACTTTTAATAATTTATTTTACTTTTATAAATATTTAAAAAAACTCTTTAAACAAACTGAAATTTTATAATAAAAATGGCATATCTAAATAATTTATATTCAAAAAAATATACTGTCTAGTTAGTATATGCTACTAATCCTAAACAGTATATATAGTAATATTTTTAACTTCTAAATAACACACTTTCTCTATTAAACATATATCTAGCTAATAACACAGCTAAAACAATGTATATAATTGACCAGCCAAAGGTTAATGCAATATGAAGTGGATTATAGATTCCAACTATAACCTCTTTCATAAGTAAAACTGCATTGAATATTGGAATATTGAATAAAACCGCTGAAGCACCCTTTATATCAACTCCCATTGATGCATAAGAAATTATTATTGGAGCAAATAATAAAAACCCTAAATAAGTTTGTGATTCTTTAAATGATTTTGAGAATACACTAACTGCTAATTGTAATGCACTAAAGCTTAATGTTATTAATATTGATAGAATAGCTATTAAACCTACTGCCATCCATGACATAGCCATTCCGCCACCTTCTAACATAAGCATACTATTTGGTACAAAGAATGATAACACAACTCCACCAATTCCCGAAATTGTTGAAAGTATCCCCATTATTGTTATTGCTCCTAGTTTACCAATTAAAATAGAACTTCTATTAGCTCTTGTACTTAAAAGTGGCTCTAAAGAACCTCTTTCTTTTTCACCAGCTCCTAAATCTGTAGCTGCTGCTACTCCACCTTGAGCTGCATAAATAAGAACAAACATAGGTAAAAGCATTGCTATCATTTGTAATGCATGAGCCTGTGCTTGATTCTCTGCACCAATTCCCATTTGTTCTACATTAACAGGAGTAAGCATTGATTTATTCACACCCATATCATTTAATCTACTAGAAACTACAGTATTATTAAATTCATTAATCAATCCTTCAATAGTTGATAGGGCTATTGTTGATTTTTGACTTGTATTATCATAATAAATTTTTAAATTTGCAGTACCTTGATTATTATTTAATTCACTTTGGAAGTTTTGTGGAATATCTAAATAAAGATATATCTCTTCATTATTTAAAGCTTCTTTAGCATTTTGAACTTGAATTATATTAACATTTGGATTAGCCTTTAATAATTGCTCAAGTGAAGTATTTTGTTCACCTTCAATTGCAATATTAAGCTTTGAGTTAACATCCTGTTGATTGCTGTTTATAGCAGTTCCCATAATGAACATTATTGCTGGGATAAGTATAAGTGGTAATAAAACTGCTGATAAAAAGGTTTTTCTATCTCTTATAAGATCAGTCATCTCTTTCTTAAATACTACCCAAGACATTCTATTCATCTTTATCACCACCTATTAACTTAACAAAAATTTCTTCTAAATCATCATCATTGTACTTTTCTTTAAGCTCTGCTATTGTTCCTACTTCTACTATATTTCCTTTATGAATTATAGCTACTCTATCACAAAGCTTTTCTACTTCATACATACTATGACTAGATAAAATTACAGCTTTATTTTCTGATTTACAGTTTAAAATAAATTTCTGTACTGACCTTGTAGCTGATACATCAAGACCTGTACTAGGTTCATCAAAAAGCATCACCTTTGGATCATGAACTATAGACCTAGCTATTGAAACCTTTTGTTTCATACCTCTTGAAAATTTTCCTGCTTGTTTATCTATGTAATCTTCCATAGAAAATTGTTTAACTAATTTATCTATATTCCTTTTAGCTTCTTCTTTAGATAATCCTCCAAGTTCAGCAAAATACATTATATTTTCTCTAGCAGTAAGTCTATCATAAATTCCTACTTCACCACCAAATAAAATACCTATATTTCTTCTTACTTCTTCTGGATTCTTATTAACATCGTAACCACTAACAACTACTGTACCTTCAGTTGGTTTTAACATTGTTGCTATCATTCTTAACGCAGTGGTTTTTCCTGCTCCATTTTCACCCAACAGTCCTAATATTTCGCCTTCTTTAACATCAAAACTTATACCATTAACTGCTGTAAAATCTTTAAATTTTTTAGTTAAATTTTTTACTTCAAGCACCCATTTTCCTCCTTTTATACTTCCTATAAATTTTCTACTAACTATATTGTAATATTTTCCAACATGTAAATCAAGTATTTTTTACTATTTTTTGTAAAATTAATTATTCCTTAATAACATTTTCAAAACTACAATAAACAATTAGTTTTATCTTTTCACTTCCTATAAATTGCTACTATAATTATAATCCTTTATTCCAATATAATCTATTTTATTTCATTTAATATATTTTTGTTCATTAATTTAAATCAACACTTTTAGCTTTCAATAGATTATTGAATTATTTCAAAGTAAATAAAGCCACATCATTTTTTTGATATGGCTTTATCTGTAATTACTAATTTATAAATTTTTCACAAATTTATTTTAAACTATCTTATTTGTCCTTGACCATAAATTATATATTTATTACTTGTTAACTCTTTAAGCCCCATAGGACCTCTTGCATGAAGTTTTTGAGTACTTATACCAATCTCTGCGCCAAATCCAAACTCTCCACCATCAGTAAATCTAGTTGAAGCATTTACATAAACTGCTGCTGCATCAACCTTTTTTAGGAATTCCTCTGAATTAAAATAATTCTTTGTTATTATAGCTTCTGAATGTTTTGTTCCATGCTCATTAATATGATTTATAGCCTCTTCTAAACTATCCACAACTTTTACTGAAAGAATATAATCTAAAAATTCTGTGTAAAAATCTTCTTCAGTGGCTTCTTTAACCCAAGGCACTATTTTTTTAGTTTTTTCACAACCTCTTATTTCTACCCCTTTAGCCTTTAATTCTTCAAGGGCAACTTTTAAGAATTCCTCTGCAACTTTACTATGAACTAAAAGACTTTCAGCAGCATTACAAACCCCCGGTCTTGAAGTTTTAGCATTTATGATAATCTCTTTCCCCATATCTAAATCTGCTTCTGAATCTATATAAATATGACAATTTCCTGTACCAGTTTCAATTACAGGTACTGTTGCATTTTCAACCACTGATTTAATAAGCCCTGCTCCACCTCTTGGTATTAAAAGATCTAAATATTTATTTAATTTCATAAAAGCAGTAGCTGTTTCTCTTGAAATATCTTCAAGAATTTGAACAGACTCTCTAGGAGCTCCACTCTCCTCTAAAGCATCTTGTATTATTTCAACAATCTTTAAATTAGAATTAAAAGCTTCTTTTCCACCTCTTAAAATAACAGCATTTCCTGTTTTTAAACAAAGAGCAGCTGCATCGGCAGTTACATTAGGTCTAGCTTCATAGATTATTCCTATAACACCTATTGGAACTCTTTGAACACCTATTTTAAGACCATTTTCCATAAGTTTCATTGAAGTTACTTCACCTACTGGATCATCTAACTTTACGATATCAGAAACTCCTTTAGCCATTGCTTTTACTCTATCTTCATTTAACATCAGTCTATCTAAAAGAGATTCTGATATCCCCTTTTCCTTAGCTAAAGTACAATCTTTTTCATTAGCTTCTATAATTTCACTTACTCGTTCTACAAGTTTATCTGAAATCTTTAAAAGAGCAGAATTCTTTTCCTTTGAGCTTAAATTCCCAAGAATATATGCAGCTTTTTTTCCTAAGGTTCCTTTAGTTATTAATTCACTCATTAAACTTCCCCCTTATCTCCTAAAAATAATGTTCCGATTTCTTCACAGTCAATTAAAATTTCTTCTAAAATTTCCGGTCTTTCTCCATTGGCTAAAACCATTGAAATACCAGCATTATTAACTTTTTCAGCGGCTGAAATTTTTGTTATCATTCCACCTGTTCCAACTGAAGAACCAGCTCCACCTGCACAGGATTTTATTTCCTCGGTAATTTTTTCAATTTCCTTGATAAGCTTACTACTTTTATCCTTTCTAGGGTCTCCATCATAGAAACCATCTATATCTGAAAGTATAATAAGTAAATCAGCTTCAACTAATAAAGATACAATAGCTGATAAATTATCATTATCACCAAAATTGCAAATATTCTCTATCTCATCAATAGATACAGTATCATTTTCATTAACTATAGGAATAATTCCTTGCTCTAACAAAGTATTAAAAGTGTTACATACATTGTTACGCATTCTTTCATCTTCAATAACATCTCTAGTTAAAAGAATCTGAGCCACAACATGACCATAGTCTGAAAAACATTTACTATATATATTCATAAGATGACATTGTCCAACAGCAGCTGCTGCCTGTTTACCTTTTATAGTAGATGGTCTTTCCTTAAGCCCAAGTCTACTACAGCCAACAGCAATAGCACCAGAAGAAACTAAAACAACTTCCTTTCCCATATTCTGAAGATTAGAAAGAACCCTAGCAAGCTTCTCAATTGTTCTTAAATTAATACTTCCATTATCATGAGTTAAAGTAGAACTTCCAACCTTAACAACAACACGATTAACATCATTCAAATTCCTAACCACAACTACGTCTCCTTACAACACATTTTTTTATATAATATCATAAAACCAACAAACTTTCAGTAAAAATCCCATCCCTCACCCTAATAGAAATTTCTTACCATCAAATTAACAAATCAAAATTTTCAAATTTAATTACGAAGCCACCCAAACTCCAAATTCCCAATTAAAATTAAATTACGAAGCCATTTCAACCTCCCATTGCAAAGCGAAGCTCTTGCCAATAATTCAGAAAGCACAGCTTTCGAATTTAATTAGAAAAACAAAGTTTTTCAAACTAATTGCGAAGCCACCCAAAACTCCCAATTAAAATTAAATTACGAAGCCATCCAAAATTCCAAATTCCAAATTCCAAATTCCAAATCCCCAATTAGAAACGAAGTTTCGCAAAGCTAACTATTAACAATCTCTCCTCCATTAACATGAATAGCCTCTCCAGTTATATAACTAGCTGCATTTGAAGCCAAGAAAATATAACTTTCAGCAACTTCTACAGGCTGCCCTACTCTTCCCATAGCAGTTTGGCTACCAAACTTACTCACCGCTTCCTCATCAAAAGAAGATGGTATAAGTGGAGTCCATATTGGTCCTGGTGCCACTGCATTAACCCTTATTCCTTTTTTAGCTAAAGATTTAGCAAGTGATCTAGTAAAAGTTGTTAAAGCTCCCTTTGTAGCTGCATAGTCTATCAATTTTTCATGACCTCTATAAGATACTATTGATGTTGTATTTATTATAGAACTTCCACATTCCATATACTTTACTGCTCTCTTAGTTAAATAAAAAGCACTAAAGAAATTACTTTTAAAAGTCCTTTCAAATTGTTCATCACTAATCTCCTCTAAATCATCACAGATAAACTGCATAGCTGCATTATTTATCAAAATATCTATTTTCGAAAATTTTTCTACTGTTTTTTTAACTACAGAATCAGAAAAAGTTGGATCACCTAAATCTCCTGATAATAGAAGACATTCTCCACCTCTTTCTTCAATTAACTTTTTAGTATCGTTAGCATCCTCATGTTCATCATAATAAACAATAACAACTTTGGCTCCTTCTCTCACATAGGCTAATGATATAGCTCTTCCTATTCCACTATCACCTCCAGTTATTATTGCTACTTTACCTTTTAATCTTTTCCCATCATTAATATATTCCTCTGCCTCATAAATAGGTGCTGGATTCATCTCTCTTTCTAATCCCGGCTGTCTATTTTGATGTTGTTTTGGTAACTTATTTGGAAACATATGATTTTTATACATAAAACTCTCTCCTTTAACTTTAAACTAAATATAATTTTCCCAAATTACTTATAAATAATTTATTTTCAAGGATTTTAAATAAAAAAAATAAAGCAATAAAAAAATAAATTATTTCTTCATTGCTTTTCCCTGTATTTTTTTAACCACTTTTCCATTAATAATAGTTGGTGATATTTTTGATAAAAATACTAACACTTTATTCATTACCCCTGGAATTATAATTCCTTTATTTTTATTTAAACCTCTATAGGCAGTATAAGCTACTACCTCTGCTGACATAGCTACATCTAAATCTCCTTTTCCAGCTCTTTTACTAAATTGAGTTTTAGTTGCTCCTGGACAAACTGTAGAAACCACTATACCATATTCCTTTAACTCTTCCCTTAGAGCTACTGAAAATGACAGTACATAAGCCTTTGTAGCATAATAAACAGAAATTAAAGGTCCTGGTTGATAAGCCCCTGTAGATGCAATATTCAATATCTTTCCTTGTCCAACTTTTTTCATCTCTTCTAAAATACCATAGGTAAGTTTAGTTAAAGATTTAATATTTAACTCTATTACTGTTTCTTGGTTTTCCCAAGGAATAGTTAAAAACTCTCCATTAAAACCTATTCCAGCATTATTAATTAAAATTCCAACCTTTAATTGCCTTCTCTTTATATCTTCGATCAAATAATCAACATTATCTAAATTTGATAAATCTAAAGAATAAGTTATAGTTTCTACATTATTAAATTGTTTCCCTAAGGAATTTAATACCTCAGTATTTCTACCTACTAAAATCAGGTTATAATTATTTTCACTGTATATTTTAGCTAACTCTAATCCAATTCCACTTGTAGCTCCTGTAATTAAAACAAAACTTTTCATTCACTTCACCAAAATCTATCTTTTAATATTATTTTTATATTCATTTTTCTTAAATAAAAAATCCTCTTCTTTTAATTTATCTTCTCTAATTGTTCCCGTAAATTTTATATGTGTATTTTCATAAGTTTCATTTTTATTTTGTCTTATCCAATACATCCTTAAGCCAACTATGAGTTGTCTTTTTCAAAACATTATTTATATGCTTTCTAACATCACTTTCTTTGATAGTTTTTGAATATTCCTTATAATATCTTTCATTCTCAGATAAAAAATAATTATAAGCCCATCTAGCGACTCCAGCAGATTTCCAAAATAAAATTTCCTGTTCTCTTGTAGGTTTTAACTTTATTTTTGTTGCTATTATCAATTTTTATTACCTCCTTTCTAAAGAATAGAGGTAATTTTACTTTAGCAAAGTAT
>JBOGCG010000004.1:0-3755 GCA_051656625.1 Sarcina sp.
AAGTAGATTGAAAAAATATCCTAATAATCCCCAAGCTATATAGTTTCTATTTTTCTTTTTAGCTATATAAGCACAAAGTACGGTATAAAATAAAATTATTAGATAAGTACTCAAGAAATCACCTACTTTTAATATTAGAACTATTCTTAATATTAGTTTACAATAAACTTATAAGAGAAATTTGTTGTAAACTAAGAGAGTAAAATTATTTAATTTTATTTTAATGAAGTCAATGGAAAAAACTATTGAAATTTAACTTTAAAACACTTATTATTAATTAATAATAATTATTATTTAATAATTAACAGAAGGGTAAATTTAAAATACATAGGATGAGAATGGAGTTAATTAAGATGGAAAAGAAAAATTATAGGGAAACAGAAATTATAAAGGAAGAATTAAATAAAGAACTTATAGGACAAGAGGTATTTATAAATGATATAGTAGATTATTTTAATGAGAGAATAGAAAATGGCGTTAAAGGTACAGCTTTTATTTTAGGACAAAAAGATACAGGAAAAAGAACAGCTATAAAATTACTTTTTGAAAAATTTCATAGATTTAATTTATTAAAAGGTGCTAGAGCTGAAGAGATAAATTTAAGAAATTATAATTTTAAATTAGGTTATAATTCATTTTTAACAGATCTTTATAAAGCTTTAAATAGTGACAGTGAGGTTGTTATTTTTAGAAACTTTGATGAAGCTAGTGATGAAATGATGTCTATACTTTCAAATATTTATCCAGATTCCTGTTTAGCTTTAAATGAAAATTATGTTATAAAAAATGATTTTTTAATTGAAGCAGATGAAGATAATAAGGATGAGGAAGTAATTAAAAACTTTATTTGTCATAGTAAATTTTTTGTGTTTTTATCTTATAAAGAAGAAATAGAAGTTACTTCAATGTTCACTGATAGTTTTATTAAGCATATAGATAAAATATTTTATACAAAGCCTTTGAATAAAGCTGAAAGAACTGAATTAATTAGAAGAAATCTAATGGAGTCATTTAAGAAGATAGAAGAACAATTTAAAATAAATATTAGAATCACTTTAGATAAAAGAAATACTATTGAAAAAGATAGTGAGTTCTGTGAATACTTACAGGAAAGTTATAAAGAAGATAAGGCTTTTGGTATTACAGAATTTTTATCTTATAAGATAGAAAAACCTCTTATAAGTTTAATAAATAAAGAGGGTTTAAAGGCAAAAGAAACTTTAGTAATTTATTTAAGTAAGGATAAAATTTATTGTAGAAATAAAGATGAAAACTTTGATTTAGAGGATTATTTAGTTCCAACTATAGATGAGGTAAAATATAAATTAAATTCTATTATTGGAATGAAGGATTTAAAAGATTTCATTAATACAATAGAGAATAATATAAAAGTTCAAAGAATTAGAGAAAGGTTAGGATTTAAAACATCATCTTCTTCAATGAATATGATTTTTGTAGGAAATGCTGGAACAGGGAAAACTAATGCAGCTAGAGTAACCTATGAATATTTAAATGCTTTAGGTCTTCTTAGAAAAGGTACTTTTAAGGAAGTAAGTAAAGCAGATTTTGTATCAGAAAACTCAATGGATACAGCTAGAAGAACTAATGAAATAATAGAATCAGCAATTGGCGGAGTATTATTTATAGATGAAGCTTATTCTTTGTGTGAAAGTAAAGATGATAAAGTGGGTAAAGAAATTGTAGATGCACTTTTAAAAGGAATTGAAGATAATAGAGAAGATTTAGTAGTTATTATGGCTGGTTATGAAAATGATATGGAAAACTTCCTATCAATGAATTCAGGGCTTAAATCAAGATTCCCTAATAAAATTGTTTTTGAGGACTATAATCCAGAGGAAATGTATGAAATAGCTATAAATATAGCTAAATCAAAGGGATATAGAATAGCTGATGAAGTTAAAAATAATTTAGTAGATTTATTCTCAAGAAATCAAATCAAAGGAAAAAATGATTTAGGTAATGCTAGATTTGTAAGAAATGTAATAGAAAATGCTATTATGGATGCCTCTAAAAAGTATTTATCAGATAGTCATAAAAAAATAGATCTTTTAGAAAATGATAACTTTAACTTTAAAACTAATGCTAAATTTAATTTACAGGAGGAGTTAGAAAAAATAATAGGTCTTGAATCTGTAAAAAAATTAATTAAAAGTCAATATAAATTAGTAGTTGCTCAGGAAAAAAGAAGAGCAGCAGGGATAGAACTTAATATAGAACAAAACTTAAATATGGTTTTTGCAGGTAATCCAGGAACAGGTAAAACAAGTATTGCAAGACTTGTAGCTGAAATGTTTAGTAGCATGGGTATGCTTAAAACAGGGCAGTTAATTGAAACAGATAGAAGTAGTTTTGTTTCAGAGGTACCAGGAGAGACTTCAAGAAAAACAGAAGAGAAGTTTAAGGAAGCTTTAGGTGGAGTTCTATTTATTGATGAAGCTTATACATTAGCCAGTGATGATTTAGGTAAGGAAGCTATAGAAACTTTACTTAAATTAATAGAGGATAACAGGGGAGAAGTTATTGTAATCTTAGCTGGTTATGAAAAAGATATGGAAGACTTCTTTGATGTTAATATAGGGTTAAAATCAAGATTCCCATTATGGACTATCTTTGAAGATTACAAACCAAATGAATTATTAATGATGGCTGTTAAACTTATTGTGGCTAAAGGATTTAGATTATCAGAAAATGGTCTTATAGCTCTTGAGAAAAGTTTTATAAATATCTATGAAAATTCAGATGCCACTTCAGGTAATGGAAGAATGGTAAGAAATTATGTTGAGAACTTAATAAGAACTCAAAGTATAAGAATTGCAGAGAATGATATAAGTATCTATGAGATGGATTTAATAACTTCTAAAGATGTTGAAAAAGTTAATAAGTCAACCTATGATAATAATTTTGATTTAGAAGAATTATTAAAGGATTATATAGGAAGAGAATCTGTAAAAGAGTTCTTAAGAAATCAATACAAGCAAATAAAGTTAAAAGAAAAAAGAAATAAATTTGGACTTAAAATAGATAGTACTAAAACTATGAATTTAGTATTCCAAGGTAAAATAGGAACAGGGAAAAGAAAGGCTTTAAATATACTTTCAGAGATGTATTTCAGCTTGGGAATATTAAGAACTAAAGATATAGTAGAAATTGATAAAAGTGAAATAGATGCTAGTATTGAATGTGGAAATACTTTTGAGCAAATTTTAAATAAATCAATAGGAAAAATATTATTTATAGATAAAGCTGTGAAGTTATTAGATTCAGAGGATAATACAGGATTATTAGGAACATTAATTAAATTTATAGATAAAAATAAGAATAAAATAGTTATAATTTTAGCTGATGAAGATGAAAAATTAAGAGAAGTGATACTTAATAATCCTTCAATTAACTATAGATTCCCAGAGTGGATTAATTTTGAAGATTATTCTGTGGAAGAATTATCAGAAATGGCAATAGAACTTTTAAAAGCAAAATCAGCTGATATAAGTTTAGTAGAGGATATTTTAAGAAAATCAATTAAAGAACTTTCAGAAAATAAATATTTAAGCTTAAGAAATGGATTAATGATAAAAAATTATTTAGAAAGAATTATTAATATTCAAACAGTAAGAGTTTATGATGAAGAGGTAGCCTTAGAAAAAATTAATGTAATAGAAGAATCAGATATAATAAAAGCTAAAAAACAATTTTTAAATACATTACTATTTTAATTTAAATTATTTAGATTAAAA
>JBOGCG010000005.1:0-5285 GCA_051656625.1 Sarcina sp.
CTAACAAAAAGAGAACAGGATAAGAAAATAGTTGAAATTAAAATAAGTTTTTTCATAAAATCTCCTTAAATTTTAATAATAAAAAAATTTTATCAAGTAGATAAAAATTTGATATGAAATTAAAATTATATTTCTAAAAATTAATAATAAAATATAAAGTTTTTAGTAGAGAAGTAACTTGCTAAAATGATATAATTTTAAATAAAATAAAGGACGAATATAGAAAAGTATAGGAGGTTGAGAGTTTGGCATTATATTTAAATACTGATAAATTTGTAGAAGAATATAAAATTTTATATAGAAGTAAATATTTTATAGATAAATCTTTGATTATAGAAAAATTAAATGAATATTTAGGTACCACAGAAAGATTTGTTTGTGTTACAAGACCAAGAAGATTTGGGAAAACTTCTGTTGCAGAAATGTTAGGAGCTTATTATTCAAAGGCTGTAAATTCAAAAGAAATTTTTGATAATTTAAAAATAACTAATTCAAAAAATTATCAGGAACATTTAAATAAATACAATGTTATAAGTATAAGTTTTAATGAGATTCCAGATAATATGAAAACTTATAGTGTATATATAAATAATATAATTGATAGATTAAAAAAAGAATTAATAACATCATTTAATATTTCAGATTTAGAAGTAGATGATAGTTTAAACAGAATTTTAGCTAAAAGTGGTCAAAAATTTGTATTTATTTTTGATGAATGGGACTATATTTTTAATAATAATTTATTTGAAGAGAATCAAAATGATTTCTTGGAATTTTTAAGAAATTTATTAAAGGATCAGCCCTATGTTGCATTAGCTTACATGACAGGAGTTCTTCCTATAAAGAAGTATTCTAGTGGTAGTGCACTAAATATGTTTGATGAATTTACATTTTTAAAAGATAGAATCTTTGGAGAATATTTTGGTTTTACTGAAGATGAGGTTTTAGAATTGTGTGATAAAAACAATGAAATATCTTTTGAAGAAATAAGTGATTGGTACAATGGTTATCTAACAGCAACAGGAATTAGAGTATATAATCCAAGATCAGTTGTTAAGGCACTTCAAAATAATTATTGTCAGAGTTACTGGACTAATACTGGAGCTATGGATGAAGTAGCAAAATATTTAAAATATAACACTTTAGAAATTAGAGATGATGTTATAGAAATGATTACAGGTGAAGAAATAGATATCACTATTAGAGAAGAGTTTAGAGCTGGGCAAGGGGAACCTAAAACGAAAGAAGAAGTCTATTCAGCTATGATAGTTCTTGGGCTTTTATCTTATTATGATGGGTATTTAAAAATTCAAAATAAAGAATTAATGATAGAAGTTGAAAAAGCTTTAAATAAGGTAGAATATTAACAGTTAATTAGCAATTAATTAACTGTTTTTGTGTTATAATTTTACAGTGAATTTTAGGTAATTATTCAGATGGACATAAAACTCCAACTGAATTAAATTTATATTTATTTCAATGAGGGGGAGTTTTTTTGTTTTTTAGTAGGCGTGAGGGGGAGAGGATTTCTGATAATAGATTATCTTATAACCTAATCATTATAAGTGCGTTATTTTTAGCCTTTATCTCCAGTATTTTTGTTGGGAGTTCACTTTTATTTATCTGTAAAATACCTATTACTAAATTGAATTTTGTTATATTTCCTATAATTACAATGGTTTTAGCAAAATTTATTTTAAATAAGGATAGGGAAAATTTAAGTTGGGGTTATTTTATTTTTAGTTTAGTAGCTTTTTACTTATTAGTTATAGTTTTAGCTCTTTTAAATAATTTTATTTGGGATAGTAGTTATGATTCTTTAAGTTATCATCAATTAGGTGTAATAAATCTTTTTGATGGTTGGAATCCTGTTTATGGATTTAAAGAAAATATGGATATTTGGGTGATGCATTACACCAAAGCTTCACCGGTATTTGCAGCGGCTTTATATAAGTGGACAGGAAGAATTGAGGCAGCAAAAATTCTTAGTACATTGCTTCCTATAATTTTATTTATGTTTAGTTATGGTTTCTTAAACTTAATTACTAAAAATAAGAAAAAGAAAATTTCTTGTTTTGCAGCTGTAATGTTTGCATTAAATCCAGTTATTTTAGAACAGATGTTTAGTTACTACGTTGACTCTTTACTTGGAATTTACATAATTTTTTTAGTAATGATTTTATATTTAATTTTATTTAACAGAGATTTATTTTTCTTTAAATATTTTACTGTAGTAAATATAGCTGTATTTTTAATAAATATTAAGTTTACAGGGCTTGCCTATGCAGCAATGATATTACTAGGGTTTTTAATAATAAGTTTTATCTATAATAAAAAAGATTATAATTTAAAATTAATAGGGTTTTTAATATGTGGTTTTATATTTTCAGTTTTAATTGTTGGATTCAATCCTTATGTAACTAATACTGTTACTAATGGAAATCCTTTATATCCTTTAGCAGGAGAAGGCAAAATAGATATAATGACTACTAATACTCCAGAAGACTTTAGATATGATAATCCTTTTGTTCAAAGTTACAAAGCTATGGTTGCAGAACCATCAATTTTCAATTATGCTGGGGCTCCATCAAAAAACATTTTAAATTCACTTAAAATAGATGGGGGAGTACTATATTCTTACTCAGTAACAGATACTAGACTTAGAGGATTTGGTATATATTCAATAATCTTTATTCCAGTTTCAATAATAGGATTAATTTATTTATTAATAACCTGTAAGAATAGAAAGGTTTTAATAAGTTCAATAATAACAATTGGAGCTATCATCTTCACTATGATATATGGCGGAGATTTTTGGTGGGCAAGATATGTTCCTTATCTTTTTGCAATACCTATAATGGTTTCATTTTTATTTTCAGTACATTACAATAAAATCCTAAGAATTATTGGAAAAACTTTATTTGCAATAATGCTTTTTAACTCTATTCTTATAGCAGGAAGTTCTGTGGCTTGTAAAATATATAGATCACAAGAAATGAAGACTATGATATTTGATAGTAAGCCATTAATAATTCAGCCAGATATATTTAGTCCTGCTTATAGAAATAAAGCAGATGAATATGGAATAACATATAAAATAGACGAGTAAATTAAAGAGGGCTACAGCCCTCTTTATTATTTTATAACAAATTTTTTACCGAAAAAAGTATCTTTATATTCTATAGTTGCATCCGAAAATAATTTAGCAAACTTTGGTTCAACCAATATTTTTACTCCTTTATCCTCAAAAACAACATCATCATCTCTTTGTTCATCCAGAACAATATTCCATTCTATACCACTTCAGCAACCCTTCTTAGCAGTAACTCTAATTGAGTTATTTGAAGAATCTGAAAGCATAGATTTTATATAATCTATAGTGTTTTCATGAATTTTAATCATAAAAATCAACTCCTTTTATAAAAGTTCTAATAAGATTATTTTATCATAAAAGATTTTTTTCTGCGAAATCTTAGAAAGATTTAGAAAAATTATTTTAGTAGATTTAAGGTTTTTTTATAAAAATCCTGTGAAAAATAACTAGGACAATTTATAATAAATATAAGGACTGTAGTACAAAGGATTAAAGTGGAGGTAAAAATTTGAATATAAAGGATTTAGAATATTTTAGTTGTGTATGTGAGGTGAAAAGCTTTACTAAAGCTGCTAAAGAGTTATATGTTTCTCAACCATCTATAACACTTTCAATTAATAAGTTAGAGAAAGAGTTAGGGACAAAGCTTATAATCAGGGATCAATCTAAGAAAAAGTTAACTATAACTGAAAGTGGTGAAATTCTTAGAAAAAGAATAAAAAATATTTTTAATGAACTTAACGAAGCTAAGTTAGAGATAGAAAAGCTTAATCAGAAAAAAATAACTATAGGTATTCCACCAATTATAGGTGCATATTTCTTTCCTCAATTTATAGAAAGCTTAAATTTAGAGCAGTCTATAGAACATATAGAATTTATCCAAGCTGGTTCTGTTAAAATGAAGGAACTACTTTTAGAGGGAAAAGTGGATATTGCATTGATAGGCTCTTTAGAGATAATAGAGGAAGAGCAGATTGAAAGTTACTTATTAAAAAAAGATTCCTTTGTTCTTTGTTTAAGTAAAGAAAATAAATTTGCTAACTGTAAAGAGTTTAGTTTTAAAAAGCTAAAGGAAGAAAAATTTATTGTTTTAGGTGATGAATATTTACATTCAAATGTCCTTGAACAAATACTTTCAATCTATGATATAGAATCAAAAAAGATATATCATACAGGGGATATTCAAACAGCTAAAAGCTTAATTGCTGCCAATTTAGGTGTAGGAATAATGGCAAAAATGTCAGTGGAAGATATGGAGGATATAAAAACAGTAGAACTTGATGATGAAGTGAATTTTTATATATCTATAGCAGTTAAAAAGGGACATTATTTAACGGAGGAAGAGCATTTTATTATGGAGATAATAAAAAAACAAAGTAATAACTAGAACTTATTATATTTTTGAATTTTAATATTAATTATAAGTCTATAAAAATTATTACAGGAATTGAGCGTAAAGCCCACGAATTTTAGTCGTGGGATATAAGCGACGAGCGAAATTTATTTCTGCCCGTCTTTTATTTTGTATTTTAGTGTATGTATCTATTGATAACATACAAATATACTGATAGTATAAGTATATGAAAGATGTGTATAGAAGAACTAAAACTACTGTATCTTTGATAAATTATCATTTTGTATTTTGTCCTAGATATAGACGTAAGATTTTCAAAATCAACGGATTAGAAGAAAGGTTTAATGTCTTAGTAAAGGAAATTTGCGAACAGAATGGAATAGTCATAGTTGCTATGGAATGTCATATAGACCACGTTCATTTATTTGTAAATTCTCCACCTACTCTAGCACCTAGCGATATAATGCAGAAAATAAAAGGTACTACAAGTAGAATAATTAGAAAGGAATTTATAGAAGTTTCAAGAATACCTAGTCTTTGGACTAGAAGTTATTTCGTGTCTACTGCCGGTAACGCTAGTAGTGAAACTGTACAAAAATACGTTGAGGAACAAAAAACTAGATAATATTTTAAGAATGGAGGTGTGTGTTCATGGCAAATTATGTTTTAAATTTAAAATTAGATACAGAGAAATATCAAGAGAATATATTAAAAAAGAGATTTGAGCTAGGAAGAAAGCTTTATAATTCAATTTTAAATATTTCTTTAAAAAGATATAAAGAAATGGTTAAAACAAGAGTATGGAGAGATAATCAAAAAAATATTTCTAATATTTAT
>JBOGCG010000006.1:0-5810 GCA_051656625.1 Sarcina sp.
TAATGGAAACTCTTAATATTAAAAATATGATGAAGAATAAACATCTTTCAAAAGCTATTGCAGAGCAATCATTATATGAATTTAAAAGACAAATTCAATATAAATGCAAAAAGTATGGAATAGAATTTGTAGAAGCAGATAAATGGTTTCCTTCATCTAAAAAATGTTCTTGTTGTGGAACTATCAAAAAAGATTTAAAACTAAAAGATAGAACATATAAATGTTCCTGTGGTTTTAAATTAGATAGAGATTTAAATGCAGCAATTAATTTGGCAAATTATTCAATTCAGAGTGTCTAACTTAAACTAGATTCTGAATATGTACCTAGCGATACTGGGGAATTTAAGCCTGTGAAGAGTTATAGCAATGAAAGTAGTATGTGATTTATCACTACAAAATCAGATTCGTTGAAGCAGGAAGATACAGTGCGAAAGTCTAAGGATATAAGTTGTATCACAGTATAAATGTTTACATTTAGATAGAAATGTATATATTTTTCGTATCGGTTTTAAATGGAGAGAGACAGGGAATTAACTATCTTTTAACAAGTTGTGATTTCATTGATTTTGATCCTATATTAATAAATGAATAATAAAAAAATAGCCTAACATATTGTTGATGGTAGGCTATTTTAAAATTTATTGCTTTTCTTTAATTTTATCCTTTGCATCTCTTGCTAGTTCTTTGATTTTTTGAGGGGCTGTCCTAGAAATAAAAAGTTCACTGAAAAATTTCAAGGCTTCATCATCTTCATTGGTTCTTCTTTTTAATTCACCAAGGAGATAAAGTAAAGTGAATTGATCAAGACCGTAAACAGGTAACTTTTCATTATAATAGGCTTCAGATAAGCCAGTGAAAGCTTTTTTTAAGTATATTATTTCATTAACATTATCATCTAAAAGACGATACATCCAAGCAATTTTTAAGGATAACATACCTTTAGTACTCTCTTTAGAATTTAAAATCATAGCATTTAAAAGAGCTACCTTAAATCTATCAATAGCAACTAATGGATTATATTCTTCAGGATAATTTCGAGGAGTCCATTTAGGAGACAAACTAAATTTAATTCTCTCAATTTGAATCTCTTTTATTTTCTCAAAATCATTTTTAAAAGTGGCATAACCACAATTTGGACATAACCAAATTTCATAAAAATAAGGATTTACAACTTTATAACGAACAAAAAAGTCCGAATCTTTTACAGAGCCTAGGGCTTTTTTTGCTTTTAGCACTTTAGTTTCAAATTTATTTGTACATACAGGACAAGTTATTATTTTATTAAATAAATTTTCATTTTGATTAGAATCCTTTTCTATTTTATTGTAATTACTAAAATTTCTATTGTTTATCATTATTTTAGCTCCTATCTATAGTAAAGTTTTGTATATTTATAATATAAGTCATTTAAATTATCGTATGGAAATGATTTAATTTTACTCCTTTTTTTGATATAATGAATAAAGTATTTTGTTTGGATTTTTAGTGAAAAGAAAAAGGCAGGTGATATTACTTTGGCTATGAATGATTGGAAACAATTTTTAACACCCTATGAGCAGGCTGTTGATGAGTTGAAGGTTAAATTAAGAAGTATAAGAAAAGAATATAGAAGAAAAAATGAGTATTCTCCTATTGAATTTGTTACTGGAAGAGTAAAGGAAGTTTCTAGTATTTTAGAAAAAGCTAATAAGTATAATATCCCAATAGGAAGAGTTGAGTATGAGCTAGAGGATATAGCTGGTATTAGGGTTATGTGTCAATTTGTAGATGATATATATAAAGTTATAGAAATTCTTCGTTCAAGGAAAGATATGCAAATATTATATGAGAAAGATTACATAAGCAATGTAAAAACTAGTGGTTATAGAAGTTATCATATAGTTATTAGATATCCTGTAAATATGGCTGAAGGAGAAAAGATAATTCTTGCAGAATTTCAAATTAGAACTTTAGCTATGAATTTCTGGGCAACTATAGAACATTCTTTAAATTATAAGTACAAAAAAAATGTACCACCAGAAATTCAAAAAAAATTAAAGAATGCAGCAGATGCAGCTTTTAATCTTGACGAAGAGATGCTAACAATAAAAGATGAAATAATGGATGCACAAAAACTATTTGAAATAAAATCAGATATTATAACTAATATAATGAATAATATTTTAACTTTAATTTCAATTGGGAAAATAGCAGAGGCTTCAAGGTACCAGATGACACTAAATAAATTAATTGAAGAAAGTGAAATTTGGGAATTAAATAATCTTTTAAATAGCATAAGAAGAGATATAGATAAGTTTAAAGAATTTTAGTTAAAAGCAGTATTTTTGAATATTCATAAATGCTGCTTTTATTTAATTAAATTTTACAGCTGAGGGGATGACTTAAAATGGATGAAAAGAAAAATGTAAGTAAGAAAAAGAAAAAATTATTAGTGAAGGGATCAGTTGGACTAGCTGTTACATTAGCTTTAACAGCAGGTGCGCTGATAGATTATAAGAATGGTGATGCTAAGGAAGTAACTCCAGAGGCTGTTGTAGCAACTGTAGATGATAAAGACAACTCTGAAAATGTAGAGTTAACAGTAGAAGCAGAAAAAGTAGAGGTTTCAGAAGAGCAAAAGGAAAAAGAAGTAGAAGTAGAAAAGAAAGAAGAAGAGCTTAAAGAGGAAAAAGTTGAAAAAGAGGAAGTTAAGGAAGAAAAAATAGAAGAAATTAATGAAACCTATAACAGTAAGAAAACACAGAATGTCTTTGAAGGGTCAAAAAGAGATTCAGTTATAGGGAAAATTAATAAGAAAGAAACAGTACTTCTTTTAAAAAATGTTGGAGAGTCATCCTATATTGAGTATGATACTGCAAATGGGAAAAAAAGAGGTTATGTGGAAAAGGGCACATTAGATGAAGGTGAAGGGGAAGAAATGACCTATGAAATAAATAACTTTGCAGTGCCTAGCAATGTGAAAAAAGTTGTTTATGGAACTAGTGGCATGGGAAGAAATTTATATTATTATAAAATTGGTTCAGGTAAAAAAACTCTTTTAATGAATTTTGCTATTCATGGTTATGAAGATGCTTTTAATAGAGATGGTGAAGAACTTGTAAAGATGTCAAAGGGAATAATAAATAGGTTATCAAAGGATTATGATGGAAAGGGATTAAAGGATTGGAGTATTTATATAATACCAACATCTAATCCAGATGGTATTTTAGATGGTTATACAAAAAATGGGCCAGGAAGATGCCAGATATCAGAGAAAATAGATATAAATAGAAGTTTCCCAAAGGATTTTTCAGTTAAGAATAATAGTAGAAATTATACTGGGTCCAAGCCTTTAATAGCACCAGAAGCAAAAGCTTTAGCTAATTTAGTTTCAAATTTAGGAAGCAAAAGTAAGGACTTTGTAGTTTTAGATGTTCATGGTTGGCTTAATGAAACTATAGGTGATAGTAAGATTGGTAAATATTTTGGAAATGAATTTGGTTTTAAAAATCTACCTTTAACTAATAATGCAGAAGGTTACTTAATAAATTATGCAAAATCTAAAGGTGCAGATGTTTCTTTAATTGAATTGCCAAAACCTAGTAGTAAAGCGGATATTGCTAATAGAAATTTTGAGGGGAAATTATATAAAGGGTTAATAAACCTATTGAAAAATTATTAAAACAATCAATTATTATTTAATAATAATTATCTTTATGCTATAATGTTGAGTATAATAGTAGGGTATTCTACTCAACACTATAGCTTTTTTTCTTAATGTAAGGGGGAAATCTTACTTAAGAAATTGAATAATAGTAAGTTAATGCTTGTGGAGTATTTCTTAATTTAAAAAAGTAAATCAAGAATATATTTTAAGAATTCAGTAGGAAATTCGAATTTAGTTTATGTAAGAAAACGAGGTGTATACTATGGAAAATAAGGACTTATTAGAAAAAATTAGAAAAAACCCTTTAATTATAAAAGAAATTGAAAATCCAAGTGAGGAAGTTCAATTAGAAGCAATAAAAAATAATGGATTTTTAGTTCAATATATAGAGAATCCAACTAAAAAAGTTCAAGTGGAGGCTGTAAAAAGAACTCCAGCAGCTATAGAGTATTTAAAAAACTCAGAGGATGAAATTAAAATTTTAGCAGTAAATGCTACTTGGAATGTATTAAAAGTTATAGAGAATCCAAGTGAAGAGGTTAAAAACGCTGCTTTAAAAGCAAAAGGATGGGCTATTCAATATATAGAAAATCCTACAATGGAGGAAAAGATATTAGCTGTAGAGAAAGATTTTGATTCAATAAAATATATAGTAAATCCGGAAATTGAAGTTCAACTTGCAGCAGTTAAAAATAATTGGGCAGCAGTGAAATTTATAAAGAAACCAGAGCTTGAAGTAATGAGAGCGGCTATAAAACAAAGTGCAGAAGCTATAAATTATATAGATTATTATGATTATGATGATATAGAAAAATTTGTATCAGATAACATAAATGTTGTTAAGTTTCTTTATGAAAGTATAGATTTAGATATGGTAGAAGAGGTTTTAAGAGAGAAGCTTAGTAAAGATGAAATAGATAAAAATTATGTTATAAATTTTTTAGAACTTCAAGTGTTAGAAATGAATAAATTAGCTTTTGTTAAAGAGTACGGAAGTAAAAAATGTAAGCAAATAGTTGTGGATTATGGATTAAGTTTTGCTTAAAAATATCAATATATTATTTTAAGTTAAAAATTAAAAACGGTTAATAAGGAGAATGTTATGAATTATAGAGAAACTTTAAAGGCAGTTCAATTAGTATTAGACATGGCTGAAGTACCTTTAATAATTGGAGATGCAGGAATCGGAAAAACTGCACTTGTTAAAGATTTAAGTAAAAATAATAATTTAGAACTTGTAACTATAGATGGGAATCTTCTTAAAGAAGGAGAAATTGGTGGACTTCCTGTGGTAGAAAAAAGAATGGTTAATGGTAAGGAAAGAACTATAACTGTTTATGCAACTCATAGTAAGTTAAATGAAGTTGATGATGCTATTTTAGATGGAAAAAAAGTTCTTTTATTTATTGATGAACTTAATAGATGTGAACATGCAGTTCAACAGGAACTTATGAATTTAATTTTAAATAGAGAAATTAATGGATATAAATTAACTGATGAAGTTAAAGTTGTTGCAGCAATGAATCCATCTAATAAATATGAGGATTATGAAAACTCAAATTATGATGTAGTAGATATGGACGAAGCTCAAGAGGACAGATTTGTTTGGATTAATATGGAGGCTGATATTAAAGCCTGGATGAAATGGGCTATGGAAGATGGTAATATAAGTGCTGTTGTTATAGAATTTTTATCAACTTTTCCAGAATATCTAAATAGACCTGATACAAGAGAAGCTGTTATAGCAACTCCAAGAAGCTGGGAAAGAGTTTCAAAAGCTTATAATATATATGTAAATTCAGAAAGCTACTCAGAAGATGTTTTTTATAATGTTTTAAAAGGGAATATTGGTGCTACTGTAGCACAGGATTTTGTAGCATATATTAATAATATAGAAAATCCACTGATAAAAGCTGAAGAAATATTCAAAAAAGAAGTATTAAGCTTCGATATAAAAGAAATCATAGAAAGAGAAAATCATTCAAGATTATATATTTTAGCAAAATCTTCATTAAATTATATTGAAAGAAATGAAGGAAAAGAAAATAATATAGAAATATTCTCAGAAATGCTTAAGATTTATCCTAAAGATTTAGCTTTAGCAATAATGAAAGAAATTAAAAGTGAATATAAAGAAAAGCTTTATGGCTTATTTATAGAAAAT
>JBOGCG010000007.1:0-37156 GCA_051656625.1 Sarcina sp.
CTCCACTAAGATTTCTAGTACTATCTTTTATTTTATTGATTTCTAACTTTTCAAAATTAATATCCTTAAGGTTAAAGTTTTTTTCTTTTTTAAAAGATTTATTTTTTGAAACCTTTCTATTATCTATAGTAGCAGCTACTTCTTTTCTTAAAGTAACTCCTTTAGAGAATATATAAACTTTAATTCTATATAAAATATCTATAACTAAAAAATTTCTTAAAAACCCATGGAAAAATCCAAGTTCTGCATAATATCTAATATTTCTTCCTACTAAAAACACTACTGAAGTAGCTATTAATATTGCTAAGAAAAAAGCTGCATTACTCATGGTTCCAACGATAAGGAAAAATAATCCTAAAACTAAAAATATTATAGTTCCTACCTTAATTTCTATATAACATTTTGAAAAAGCTCTTTCAATAAAGCTATTACCTCTATAAGGCTTTATCATTGAGCAAATGAATATTATAAGTAATACAATAAAGCTTACAACAACATAATCTAAATTATATATAGCTTCAAGAATAAATTTTTCACCAGTTACATTGTAACTGCCTGCCACACTGTCATTGTTCATTACTAAAGTTAGTTTAGCATTTTTTAAAGAATTATTCTTTGTCATTTTTATGGTTTCTGCTAATCTTCCATAAACATTATCAGAAATATTTAAAGGGTTATCCCCTTTATCTAATATATTAAAATTCTCTGCTAAATCTTTAATTTCCATTTCTACATAAAAGGCTGTATTTCTCAAATTATTTATTTCTCTATTATTAGTAACCTCTACAGTTCCATCTAAACTTTCTATTTTGTAATAAAAACCTGTCATAAAACTATCATCAGTTAATTTCTTTAAAGTATTAGTTTCTAATAAACTTTTTCTAAAATTCTCTGCTTCATTTTCAGTATTTACTTTATCATTATTATATTGACTACTAATTTCTTCAGTTCTACTTTTATTACTATCTTCAATCCAGCTATAATCATTTAAAAACTCTCTATAGCTACCGTAATTATTAACTATATCCTCTGATATATATTCTCCATTATCATATTTTTCCACAGCACTTTGATATTCCTCTTTTATTTTATGAATATCCTGTTCCTCACCTATATTGTATCTTGATTTTAAAGAATTGAACTCTCTGTCTATTTCCTGTTGTTTTTCCTTTAATCTCTGTTCATTTTCAGTTTTTAATAAAGCTAATTTTTCCTCTAAACCTTTTTTTATTTCTTTTTCAGCTTCCTCTTTATTTCTACTCATCTGTAACATATTAAAAGTTTTTATAGATTCATCCAATCTCTGACCACCATAGCCATGGAGGATTTCATAATTTGCTTTTCCTGTAGTGAAAAAAACACCATTTTTATCTCTTTCTTTAAAAACATTTGTTACATATAAATTTAAAAGTACAGCTGTAACAACTATCAATATGATAGAAAAAATAAATCCCTTACTTATTTTATTTTCTTCAAAATTTTTATTATCTTTAGGATCACTCTTCGATTTTGTATCCAATACCCCACACCACCTTTAAATATCTAGGTTCCTTAGGGTTAATCTCAATCTTTTCTCTAATTCTTCTAACATGAACAGTTACTGTATCTGTATTATAAGCTGGCTCATTCCAAACTTTTTCATAAATTTCCTCTATTGAAAAAACTCGTCCCTTATTTTCCATAAGTAATTTCAATATTTTAAATTCTATTGGTGTTACCCTTAAAACTTCTCCATCTAAAGTAAATTCTTTTTTATCTAGATTAAGTTCTAATCCACCAGCTCTAATAATTACATCTTTCTTTTCTTCCACTTTTGAAGAATATTTCATATATCTACGTAGCTGAGATTTAACCCTTGCAATAAGTTCTAATGGATTAAATGGTTTTGTTAAGTAATCATCTGCTCCCATATTCAATCCTATTATTTTATCAGTATCCTCTGACTTTGCTGAAAGCATAATCACTGGAATTTCCATTGTCTCTCTTATTTTTTTAACAGTTCTAATTCCGTCAAGCTTTGGCATCATTACATCTAAAATTGCCAAATCTATTTTTTCCTTTTCTAATATATTTAAAGCCTCTATTCCATCAAAAGCTTTCAATACATCATAGCCTTCTGAACTTAAATAAATCTCTATAGCATTGGTTATTTCAACCTCATCATCAACAACTAATATAGTGTAATTTTCCATCATATTTCCCCCTAAATAGCATTTTTTACCTAAATTATACCATAGCTATTTTAGAGCAATGCTATTTTTAACAGTTTATTATTGATATCTTAGAAAAAACTTCACTAACTTTCTTTAAAAGCAATAATAACTTTAAATAAATCTCCCTCTATATCTATATCCATTTTTCCACCTTGAAGCTCCACTAAACTGTTAGCAATAGATAATCCAAGACCAGCACCCTCACTTCTCTCTATTAAATCTGAATTTCTCATTTTTTCTCTTAATTCATTTAAAGTACAATTTAATTCGTACCCTGCTATATTTTTCATTTCAAAAATTACTTCGTCTTCTTTTTTATATAAATTTAAATAAACTCTAGAGCCTTCTAATGAATACTTTAAAACATTACTTATTAAATTTTCAAAAACTCTCCAAGTTCTTGCTCCATCAAGATTCAATGTAACTTTCTCTGATGGCATATTTACTTTAAATTCTAAATTACTTCTTTGAATCTCCTCTTCAAATTCTCCTAGAGTTTGTCTTAAAACTGCTACTATATTTACCTTTTCTATATTCAGCTTTATATTTCCAGTGGAAGCTTTTGTTGCTTCAAAAAGATTTTCTATTAGCCCCTTTAAATTTTTAGACTTCTTCTCTAAAATTTTTAAGTATCTTTCTTCCTGTTCCTTTGAAATATTCTCTTCTCTTAATAACTCCACATAGGCTATAATTTCATTTAAAGGCAATTTTAAATCCTCAGATACGTTAGTGATTAATTCTGATTTCATTCTTTCACTTTTTAACTCTGATTCAATTGCTTCACTAAAGCTATTTTTTATATTACTTAAATTTTCACTTATTGGATTTAAAATAGAATTGTTTTTCTCCCTTAACTGAACTTCAAAATTCCCCTCTGCTATTTCTTCTGTACTATCTTTAATTTCTCTTAATTGCCTTAAAAATCTTTTTATTATTAAAAATAACACTATAGGAAATCCTATTACTAATGCTGAAAATAAAATTAATCCTCCAAATTTTTCTATATCATACAAAAGATAAAAATCTCCAAAGAAAGTAATTCCAAATATAGTTTTAACAATTCCTAATACAATTACAAATACATAAATCCCTAAAAAAGAAAAATAACATATTACTTTTTTAGCTAAAGATAATTTTTCAAAGTTATCTATTAAAGTTAAAAAAAGTTTTCTAGTTTTTTTCAAAGTTTTTCTTTCTTTTTTTTCTTTCTTTTTTTTCTTAAAAAATTTATCTATAACTTTCATAATTAAAGAATTTTCTCTCACAGTTTTTAATCCACCTTCATAAAATCTTCTTAAATCCCTTCCCACTAATAAAATATAAAAAATTATTATTGTTACGGTAGTGATGGTAAGAACCATTGAATTAGTTCTTATCAAAAAGCTATTCATAAACTCTACAATCATAGCTATAAAAGGTATAAAGTTTGCTATAATCCAAAAATACCCATATCCCCAAAATAATAAAAAAGAAAAAGATCCTAATATTGAAAATAACACTAACTTAATCTCTATAGGAATTCTAATAAAGTTTTTCACAAAAACATTTCTACCTTTAAAGGGAATACTTAAGCTAGATAAAAAAAGTATTAATATCATAACCTTAACAAAAATACCCATCTTATAATTAAATAGTTCAAAAAAATTTCTATTAAAAACACCATTAAAAAGACTAGTACCTATTCTGCTAGTATCTGAATTTTCTAAAATAACTAAAGACTTTCCAGAAAAACTTTTTCCCAAAGATAAATAAAGATTATTTAACATATCATTTCTTTGATCAGCTAAATCAAAATTATAAGAATTCTTTATCACAGTTTTCTCTTCTGAATCTCCAAATTCAAATTCAATATAACTTATTGGATTATTATTAATTAAATTTTCCATAGTCTCTATTTCTTCGTTATAATTACTTTTTAAAGATTTTCCCTCTGAATCTTTTATTAAATAATAAAAACCTAATCTTTTTGGATTCAATTTAGACTGACTTCTCTTTTTACTATTTAAAATCTTTCGTTCCCAATAAGACATATTATTTTTAATTTCTTCTTTATTTCCACCATCTTTTATGGCTTTTTCCCCATCAAATCGAATTTTCTCTAAATAAAAATCTTTATTCTCATAAAATTTTTCATTCCAAAAATTTTCTTCAATAGTAAATAATCTTTCAGTATATTGAGTAAAAACTTCCCAATTATTTTTCTGTTTTAATAAATTATTGGTTTGACTAATAGTTATCCCTGTACAACAGGCTACTATAAATAAAACCATTAATATTGTAGCTATAACAAACTTATCTACTTTAAAATTTATCTTTTTTAACTTTACCCTATTCAAATATCCACCACCTTTAAAAGTTTTCTATACATAAATAATAGCTTTTTAAACTTACAAAAAACATTTCTATTTCTTACAAAAAACTTAAAAATTCCTCCTTAAATTATTAATTCAATTAAAACATTATTTTAAAGAGAGCTTAAAATCAATGATGTTTGCTAAATATTTAAAAGTTTCTATAAAATATTCACAAAAAAATATAAGGTTATACCCACCGATACAACCTTATATTTTTTAATTTTTATTTTCTTTTAACTTTTTTATCTGCTTTTTAACATTATTACTTTTCATTATAAAACTCATCACTGCTATAGAATTTATTCCAATAGCACTAAGTTCTTTTACATTACTTTCATTTATTCCTCCTAAAGCTATTATTTTAGAATGAAATATTAACTTTAGTTCCTCTAAGAATTTTATCCCTTTTCCTTTTAATCCTTTTTTACAATCCGTTTCATATATATTTGATGCTAGTATATAGTTTGCACCTAAATCATTTGCCTTTTTTCCTTCTTCAACAGAATGAATAGAAACACCTATTTTTTCAAAATTTAATTCTGCTCTTTTTTCAATAAAATCTTTATAGGTTAAATGAATGGCTTTTTCTTTAAATTTTTCAGCTAACTCTACATTAGAATTTATTATTATTTCACAGTTATATTTTTCTCCAAGCTCTTTTATCTTGCCATAATAAAACTCCTGTTTTTCTAAAGAATAATTTTTTTCTCTAAAAATTATATTCTTCACTGAATTTTTCATAGCTTCCTCTATCTTATAAAAATATTCTTCATCACTTTCTACTAAATCTCTATTTGTTATGAGCCAAAGTTCTATCTCTCTCATTTTTAAAACCAGTCCTTTAAAACCACTTGATATCCTTTATTTTTTAAAGACTTTTTTATTTCCTCTAAAGATCTATCATCATTTATCTCAAATTGCTTTTCTCCAGAATCTTCTATACTGTGTCCCCCTACCGCAGTACTAACTCCTGCTGAAAGCTTTCTAACACCTAATGGAAGTAAATTTTCTCTAAATTCTGCACTTTCCCTAGTTGATATATTTATATTAGATTGTTTATGAAAAAGCTTTATAGCTAATAAACTTTGAACTAAATTTTTATCAGTAACTTCTTTAACTTCTTCAAAAACTCCTATATGTGGTCTAATTCTAGGTAATGAAAATGAAAGGTCAATATTATTATATTTTTCTAAAAGATACTTACCATGTAAAGCTGTAAAGAAACTTTCCTTTCTAAAGTCATCAAGACCTAAAAGTGCACCTATACTTATAAAGTTCATTCCTGCTTTAGCTCCTCTTTCTGGACCATCTAGTCTAAATTTATAATTTCTTTTTGGTCCCTTTAAATGAACATTTTTATAAATCTCTTTATTATAAACTTCCTGATATATAGTAAGTCCATCTACTCCATTATCTATAAGTTCTTTATACTCCTCCACTTCTAAAGGATATATTTCAATAGTCACTGATGAAAAATATTTTTTAAGAATTTTAGCTGCTTCAGCAATATAACTTACGGGGCTATGAACTTTACTTTCTCCTGTTAAAAGTAAAATATCCTTAAAGCCTTTCTCGCTTATTTCCTTAGCTTCTTTTTCTATTTCCTCTAAGGATAATTTTTTTCTTTTTATATCATTTTCTATATTATAAGAACAATATCTACATTTATTAACACAGATATTAGCTATATAAATAGGCGTATATAGCTTAACTGCTCTTCCAAATAATCTTTCTGTAACTTCATTAGCTCTTTTTGCCATAGGTTCTAAATAATTTTCAGCCTTCGGTGAAATTAAATTTAAAAAGTCCTTATAATCTAAATTTTCTTTTTCTATGGATTTTAAGATATTAGCCTCAGTAACTTCATTAAAATACCTAGCAAAATCGAAGTTTTCAAAGCTATCTATAACCTCTATAAAACTCATTAATATAAAAACCCTGTAAGAGGTGATGATGGATTTGCTAGGTTTCTTTCTATTCCTTGTCCAGCTAAATAAGCTTCCCTACCTGCTTTAACAGCTTTATTAAAAGCTTTACCCATTAAAACTGGATTTTCACTGGATGAAAGTGCTGTATTCACCAAAATAGCTGCTGCTCCAAGTTCCATAGCTTCGCAGCCCTGTGATGGTTTTCCTATGCCAGCATCTACAATTATTGGGGCCTTTATTTCTTCTATCATAATTTTTATTATCTCTTTAGTTTTTAAACCTCTATTAGTTCCAATTGGTGCTGCAAGTGGCATTACAGCAGCTGCTCCAGCCTCTTCCAGATATCTCCCCATAGTTAAATCAGGATTCATATATGGAAGTACAATAAAACCTTCATTGGCTAAAACCTCTGTTGCTTTTAAAGTCTCTAAATTATCAGGTAATAAATATTTTGAATCATTAATAACTTCAATTTTAACAAAATCCCCAAGTCCCATAGCCCTACCAAGTCTTGCTATTCTAATAGCTTCTTCTGCTGTTCTTGCACCTGATGTATTAGGTAATAAAGTAATTCCTTTAGGAATATTTGATAATATATCCTCTTCCCTGTTATCTAAATCTACTCTTCTTAATGCCAATGTTATTATTTCTGCCTCTGTGGCTTTAACAACATCCTTAATTATTTCATTAGAATAATATTTTCCAGTTCCTATTAATAATCTTGAATTAAAAACTTTTCCACCAAGTATAAGTTTATCCTCCACTTTAAATCCCCCCATTTTTATTTTCTTTTAATAATATTCTCACTGCTAAATTTGCCATATGCCCAACTACTATTAAAACTCTAGTAGCCATAAGCCCTGAAAATTCTTTAGCCTCTGAAACTAAATCTCCAGCTAAATAAAATCTACTATTTATTTTTTTACTTTTAATTAGGTTTGAACTATCATAACCAGCCATACCATTTCCACTTATAATAATAGAATTACTTTTCTCCAATATTTCATTAACAATCATAGCTTTATTTTCTGGCTTATCAAAAGCTTCTAACACTATATCACAATCCTTAAAAACTAAAGCTGTATTTTTTTCATCTAAATATTCATTAACTAACTCCACTTCTATAAAAGGGTTTATTTCTTTAATCTGTTTTTTTATAGCTTCTGTTTTATAGATTCCTAAATCTCTCATAAAGTAACTTTGTCTATTTAAATTACTTGGTTCAACTACATCGTAATCAACTAAAACTAATTTTCCAACAGAAGTTCTAGCAAAAGCTATAGCTAAATTAGAACCTAATCCACCAAGTCCAGCAATTCCAATAGTAGCTTTCTCTAAAGCTTCAACCACCTCTTTTGAACTTCTTGAATTAATCAAATTTTTAATTTCTTCTTTTCTTAAATTTTCCCCCTTTTTAATTAAAGAAATTTTATCTCCATCTTTTAAAACTTTATCTTCAGTAACTTGAAAGCTATTTACAATAATTAAATCTGAATTCTTTTTATATTTTTCTTTAATATAAAAAAGACTAACTCCATTTTCCTCTATAACTTTTTCCCCATTTATCCATAAATACAACTAATCATCCACCACCTACAAAGGCTACAATTTCAACAGTATCCTCCTTATTTATAACCCTTTCTTTGTAATCAATTTTTCTTATTATATCTAAATTAACCTCAACTACCACTTTATCTTTATTTAAATTCAACTTATTTAAAAGTTCTTCTATTGATATTTCTTCAAAATCATATTGTTTTCCATTTACAATCATAAATTACTCCTTACTAAAAATATCTATTTTTTCACCTTTTAAAGCTCTATTCATACTTCTTACAGCACACATTTTTCCACACATTGTACAGGTATCTCCATGCTCTGGCATCGATTCTGCTCTATATCTTTTAGGTTTCTCACTATCAATAGCTAACTCAAACATCCTATCCCAATCAAGATTAGCTCTTGCCTTACTCATTTCATAATCTAAACTTTCTGCTCCTTTAATAGACTTTGCTAAATCCCCTGCATGGGCAGCTATTTTAGCAGCTATTACCCCCTCTTCCATATCCTCTAAATTAGGAAGTCTTAAATGTTCTGCTGGTGTTACATAGCAAAGAAAATCCACTCCTTCTGCCGCAGCTATAGCCCCTCCTATTGCTGCTGTAATATGATCATAACCAGGTGCTATATCTGTAACTAATGGTCCTAATACATAAAAAGGTGCATTGTAACATAGCTTTTTTTGAAGTTTTACATTTGCTTTGATTTCATCTATTTTCATATGACCAGGACCTTCAATAATAACTTGTACATCCTTTTCCCAAGCTCTTTTAGTAAGTTCCCCTAAAGTTATAAGTTCTTTTATCTGTACTGCGTCTGTAGCATCATATATAGAACCAGGTCTACAGGCATCTCCAAGACTTAAAGTTATATCATATTCTCTACATATCTCTAAAAGCTCATCGTAATATTGATAAAATGGATTTTCTGCATTATTTGCCTCCATCCAAGCATATAAAAGTGAACCTCCTCTTGAAACAATATTAGTTAACCTTTTATTTCTCTTAAAAGTATTTATAGTTTCTCTATTGAGTCCAGCATGGATAGTTACAAAATCCACTCCATCCTCTCCATGCTTTTTAACTACATCCAAAAATTCCTCCGCTTTAATTTCATCCAGTTCCCTTTCATAGAAACCAATTGCATCATAAATAGGCACAGTCCCAATCATTGCTGTTGATTTCTTTATTAGAGCCTCTCTAAAATCGTAGGTTTTACCATAGTTAGATAAATCCATAATAGACTCAGCTTTCATCTCTAAGGCTTTTTCTACCTTAACCATTTCTCTTTCAATAGAATTACAATCTCTAGAGATACCAAGATTAACATTTATTTTTGTTCTAAGCCCCTTACCTACTCCCTCTGCACTTAAAGATTTATGATTCTTATTAGCTGGAATAACTATCTCTCCTGTAGCTATAAGATTCATTAAACCTCCTATTTCCATTCCCTCTTTTTTTGATACTATCTCCATTTCCTTTGTAATAATTCCCCTTCTAGCTGCATTCATTTGAGTACTATAATTCATAAAAACTCCTCCTTGAAATTAACTTTAAGGGTTGCAACTTATAAAAAAAGGACCTACCCTAGGGTAAGTCCATAAAATTATAAAATAAGGTTCACTAAACCTTAAAAATACAATATAAGCTGCTTCCCTCCGTTGGTATTAACCAAATCAGGTTCATAGGGTTAGATTTCTCCTCTCAGCCATAAATGGCACCCCTAGCAAATTTTCTTTTTCTAAAATATTCAATTAAACTATATCATCTTTTACTTTTTTTGTAAATACAACTTTTGTAAAATATTTAATTTATTATTTTATACCTCTTTTCAATTTTAAACTTTCTACAAAATTACTAGTAGTTATTAAGAGTATAAAGCCTATTATTGTTATAATAGGTACTATAATATATTTAGGTGTTACTGTATTAAATATATTGTATAACTCATTTGTACTATAATAAGTTCCAAAACTGCACATTGGATAGCATAAAAAATTAGTAAAGTAATGACTTATAAACATATCCTGTCTACTAGGTATTATAATCATAATAACCCAAGTAAATACTACTAATACCATTGAAGGTAAAATCTGATTTACTATAATAGTAAAAAAACAAATTAATCCAATTAAACTTAATATAGCAGCCATAGCAATTAGTAAATTTATTATAGTTTGCTGTAAAAAAGTCACATTAATTATTGAAAAAAAATATTCTCTTGAACTTTGAATTAATAAGTCATAGCCTTCTATGCCAAAAAACAAAAAATTGATAATAGCAAAAATTCCTATATTTATAAAATATATAATTAATCCTACTTCTATTGCTGCTATTAGTCTAGCTTTAATTAAAGTTTTCTTTCCCTTTTTAGTTGTTATATACAATTCTCTCATTTTAGTTTTTGGATCTTCTGCAAAAACTCCTATAATTAAAATAGATATAATCAATAAAGTTATTGGAAGAAGTTTTTCTAAAGCTTTATTAAAATTTTTCCACCCTTCTCCATATCCTATTATTAAAGGATTTTTAAAATTATTTATCTCTATATTTAAATACTCTTTTTCTTTTTCACTATAATTCAATTTTCCATTTTGCAAACTATCATTTATAAGTTCATTTCTCTGAATATAAAATCTTTTTATATCCTCTTTATTTATCTCATTTATTTTTTTATCTGGATAATTTAAAAGCATTATTCTAAGCAAATTTATATTATATAAATATTTACTTGTATCTTTTCCATCAATTATATTTCCTATATTTTCTTCATTTAATAGAATTCTATGTTTTTTTGATTCCTTTAAATTATCTCTACTATGAATTAAAATTTCACCTTTATTGTCATAAACATTATAAGTTTTAAAAATTTTTATATTATTAAAAATAGAGAAAATTAAAGTACCAATAACAATAAGGAGTAAAATTTTCTTACTCAATATTCTACTTCTTTCAACCTTTATAACTTCCTTCATAATTCCCCCTCTAGATTCCTCTATTCTCCTTATATTTTTAATTGTAACTCAAGTAAATTAAGCTTTTATATTAATTTAAAGCATATTTTTTATAGGATATATAGGTTAAAGTTCTTATTATAGTCATATATAAAAGAAATAAAATTATAACTATTACTGAGTAAGGTATCATTTTTTCTCCCATAAAATAAAATATTTCAAAATCTGCTAAATTAGATGTAGTAAAATGACTAGAAAAGAAAATAGGATTTAGTTGTAATTGTAATTGACTAGTTGTTTCAGTTAATTTTAAAAGTAAAAAAATCATAAAAAAAGATATTCCAGTACTTACTTTATAATTTTTAAAATTTATTGATATTAGCATTATCAAATTTGCTATTATAATTATTCCTAATAGCCCCATAAAAAGCATGATCAGTATCCCTGTTCCAAAACTTATATTATAGGGACAAAGATTCCAAAATATTTGAGCTGATGCCTTCCACCCCTGTAAAGATGCTGTTATTCCTGTTATGAAAAATAAAAAACCAATGTAAATTCCATAAACTATAGTAGCGAAGATATTTCCTGCTATAACTCTGGCATTCATATCTTTTTTTCTCCCTAAAGTTGATGATAAAGATAACTCATCTAATCCATTAATGCTATTTTTTGAGAATATAGTACTTAATGCAAATGCTATTACCACTAATACAATCCAGTATTTTCCACCATACATATATACAAAATTCTCTAATCCCATTTCATATTCTACTTTAATAGGTGTTTTTATTTCATTTATTTTTTCCTCTATTTGTTTCATCTGCTTATCATTATATTTTATTACCCCAAAAATTTGATTTCTTTCTTTTATAATTTTTTTTACTGTTTCTTTATATTTACTATAAAATTCTTTTTCACTTTTCAAAAAATCAAAATCCAAATCAATATGATACTGATTCATCTCACTTCCGTAATTAACAAAATTTATAAAAAAGTTAGGAAAAATATATTTAATATAAGGTGTATTTGAATTGTTTTTATATAAATCTTTTTCTTTACTTAAATTATAATTTTTCACTAAAGAATCTAAATACCCCTGATTCATAACTCCTTTGATATCCTTTGATTCTTCTTTCAATTCTTTAAAAACTTTTATACCAGTTACAACCTCATTATTCTTTCCTATAGCTGTATTTATTTTATCTCCATAAACTATAAAATAATAGGAACCTAATACTAAAATCATAGCTAAAATAGCTAATAGGGTAACTTTATTCCAAATTTTTTTAAATTCATAAATCACCAATTGCACCATTAAACTATCTCCTATTATTCTTTATATCCATTACCATCCTTTATAACTTTCCACGCTTTTGAATCTTTATCTTTTACTAAAATTAAATATTTATAGCTTCCATCTTTATCTTCGTATTCTTGCACATGAATATCATTATTTTCATAGCCCTTTGCAATTCCTTTATCTTCATCATCATATATAGCATTAACTCTAGGATCTATACAAGTTGCACTATCAATTTTCCCAATTTCATTTTCATTATTTATGTCTATATTAAATTTTTTTGCTAAATAAATATTAATTACTTCAAGTTGTTTTCTACTTTCACCTTCATCAACTTTAGGTCTATTTTTACTTTGTCCTGGTAAGTCTGTATCCACTTGAGATATTGCAGTCATAGATCCATTTTCAGATTTTAAATTTTTCTTTCTAAAAGCTCTCATAGCTGCTATTTTTTTATCTAACTCAGTGTCCTGCTGTTCCTCTGGAAGTCTTTCAATTTCATTGTTACTTAAAGTATTTTCGTTAACTGTTGCTTCTGGATTACCTTGTTTTCCACAACTTATTAATGATATCCCTAATATAGATATTCCAATTATAATAAATAAAATTTTTTTCCCTTTCATTTTCATTCCTCCAATATTTTTAAAATTAAATACAAACATACATATAATAATCTTCTAAAACAGGTTCTAATTCTTTATGATTAAAACTTTCAAAAACCTCTCCTACATATCTAACTTTTATATTTTCCCCTTCTTGTTTTCTACGTATTATCTGTCTTTCCTCACTTAATATATTAAATTCATCTTGGGTAATAACTGTCTCCCACACTTTCCCCCTTACCGTTTCTACAAGAGTATTAATTTTTTCTACAGCTAAAATTTTTCCTTCTTTAATAATTATTAAATCATTTGCTATAGCTTCTATATCTGAAATTATATGAGTTGATAATATAACAATCTTATCCTTTGACATAGCACTTATTATATTAGAAAATCTTATTCTTTCCTTTGGATCTAACCCCGCTGTTGGCTCATCTAATATAAGTATTTTAGGATCATTTAATATTGCTTGTGCTATTCCTACTCTTCTTTTCATTCCTCCTGAAAAAGTTTTCACTTTTTTATTTGCAACATCAGTCAAATTTACAAACTCCAAAATTTCAGGAATCTTTTTCTTTAATTCTTTTTTAGAAATACCTTTTAAAGTTCCCATATAATCTAAAAATTCAACTGCTGTAAAACTCGGAAAAACATTATAATCTTGAGGCATATAACCTAAAACAGTTCTATATTTTTCATCTAATTTAACTATTTCATCTCCATTAAAAGTTATTTCTCCTTTACTTTGAAAATCTACAGTAGTCAAAATTCTCATCAAAGTACTTTTTCCTGCCCCATTTTCACCTAATAATCCATAGGTTCCAGCTTTTAATTTAATATTTATATCTACTAAAGCATCTTTATTTTTATAGGATTTATATAAATTTTTTATTTCAAGTTCCATAAATTTCTCCTTAATCAAATAATCTATTTTATAAAAAAAAGCACTATTATTGATAATTAAATTTTATCAATAATAGCTGCTCTCATACTTTAATTTAACTTTATTTATTTATTGAGATTTTATATAGAAATCATATATATATAAATATAACTTTATATCTTAGGCAAACTAATATTAAATATTGTATATCCACTCTCACATTGAACTTTAATAGTTCCTGAGTGTAATGAAATAATATCCTTTACTATTGCTAATCCAAGCCCTGCTCCTCCTGTTGAGCTTTGTCTTGCATTGTCTACTCTATAAAATTTTTCAAAAATATATTGAAGTTGTTCTTTAGGAATAATACCTTTACTTTTAAAATTCATTTTAACTTCTTTTTCTTCGGATTTCCCCTCAATTTCTATAACAGAATTTTTTTCACTATATGCAATTGCATTTTTAAGAATATTGTTAAAAACTCTTGCTATTTTTTCTGAATCTACATCTAAATTTATCTCTTCATCTATATTAATTTTTATTTTTTTATTAGATTTTATAAGTTCTGGATAAAGTTCATCAACTATTTGAATTACCATATAATTTATATTAATATTTTCTTTATTTAAAGGAACTGCTTGAAGATTATATCTAGTTATTTCAAAAAATTCATTAATAAGTTTTTCTAATCTATATGCCTTATTCAAAGTTATTTTTGTATATTTTTCTCTCTCCTCCTCATCAATATTTTCCTTTTCATTTAATAAATTTAGGTATCCTATTATAGAGGTTAAAGGAGTTTTTATGTCATGAGCTAAATAAACTATTAATTCATTTTTCCTTTTTTCTTCTTCTCTTTCAAGTTCTGAACTTCTTTCTAATTGTTCCCTTACATCATTTAATTTTTCTGACATAAATGTTAATTCATCTGACATTATTATAGGGTTCTTTTCTTTTTTAGCTAATTGATTTATTCCTATAATTATTTCATCAAAATATTTGGTAAACCAAGATAATAATAATCTAAAAAATATTACAATTAACATTACAATTGTAAAAAGCAAAATATAATCAAAGTAAACTCTAATATCTTGCCAATATGTATTATAAGCTACTCCCATACTTACTTTGTATTTTTTACTTATTAAACCTATTATTATATCACCTATTTTCCCACTACTTATGGAACTCAATATCAATACAACTGTTATACTTAAAGCAATAGCTAAAATAGTTTTTATTAAAATTTTATTTATAATCTTTTGATATTGTTTTTCTCTTAAAAATTTATTTTTCAATTTTATAGCCAACTCCCCAAACAGTTTTTATATATTTAGGTTTTTCAACAAAATCATTAATTTTTTCTCTAAGATGTCTTATATGAGTTGGTATTGTATTATTATTTTTATTGAAATATTCATCCTTCCATATAGATTTAAATAATTCTTCTGAACTTACCACATCTCCTTTTTTCTCTAAAAGAATTTTTAAAATTGCAAATTCAGTTGGTGTTAATTGAATTTCTTCTTCATCTAACAGACATTCATAGGTATTAACATTAATATTTAATCCTTTATGACTTATTATGGCTTCTTTCTTTATATTATTGCTAGAGTTATATTGCTTATATCTTCTTATTTGAGCTTTTACTCTAGCAATCAACTCTAAAGGTCTAAATGGCTTTGTGATATAATCATCAGCTCCTAAAGTAAGACCTGTTATTTTATCTACTTCCTCTTCTCTTGCCGTTAACATAATCACTGGAAAAGAATATTTAGTTCTTATTTCTTTACATATATCAAATCCATTTCCATCAGGTAACATAACATCTAAAATAGCTAAATCAACCTCATTATTTTTTATAAACTCTAAAGCTTCCTTTCCACTATAAAATTTATAAACTGAAAAAAGTTCATTTTTTAAATATACCTCTATTAAATCAGCTATCTCTTTCTCATCATCTACAATTAATATTTTCATACTTATCCCCCTAAAAGTTTTAGTTGTTATACATTTATAACTTCCCTTATAAAATTTTTATTCAAATCATATTCTATTATAGATTTTGAAAACTTTAATTTCTCATGTGAAGTCATTATAACAATAGATTTTTTTGAAATCTCTTCAATTACTTTTATTATTTCTTTACTATTTTTTTCATCTATTGCAGATGTTATTTCATCAAATAAATAAATATCAGGATTAGTTACAATTGCTCTTGCTATACAAACTCTTTGTATTTCTCCACCCGATAAATTTATTCCTTTTTCATTTATTACAGTATCATACCTTTGTGGTAATTTCATTATAATATGATGTATATTAAGTTTTTTACAAATATTCTCAATAATCTTTATATCTATATCTCTATATAAGGATATATTTTCTTTTATCGAAATAGAAAACAAATAATTTTCTTGAGTAACATAAATTAATTTTTTTCTTATCTCTTTATTTTCTATTTCTTTCAAATTTGTATTATTAAATAAAACTTCACCTTCATAATTATTTATAAAATTACTCAAAATATTAAATAAAGTAGTTTTTCCTGATCCACTCTCTCCTTTTATTAAATAAATTTTTCTTTCTTTAAAATTGATATTTATATTTTTTAATATCAATTTATTTTCATTTGTACTATATGATAAATCATTTATTTTAATTTCTTTTACTTTTTTATTTGCCTTACTATAAATTTTTTTCTCATCTTTATACCTTAATATTTCATCAACTCTATCTATAGAAACAATAGTTTGCTGTATGGTAGCTCCTAATGTTGAAAATATAAGTAATCCAGATTTGAAATTTTCAGAATATTCATTAAATGCTGTAAACATTCCTAAAGTTAAATTACCAGTAAATATTAAATAAATGGCAATTAAAATATTGATTATGTTGATAAAAAATGAAATAAAACTTATTAAAATTTGTGATAAAAGTTCTATTTTTATTTTTTTAAATTGAATTTTATATAAATCTTGCGTTTTTTCTTTAAATATATTTGTTCTTTTTTCTTCAGCTCCAAATGCTTTTAAAATTTTCCATCCATACAAAGTTTCATTTATAAAAGAGAAAAATTTATCATAATTTTTTTTATAAATAATTTCTTTTTCTTTTAACTTTTTTCCTGAAAGGATAAATATATATGTTGTTATGGGAAATGATATTAGTAATATTATTGTTAATATTGGACATATATATATCATAAATACAAAAGAAATTAACATACTTATTACATTCATAAAATTATTTATATTATCTGATAATAAAGCTGAAAATACATTTGCATCTTGTTCAATATTATTAATTAATCTTCCCTTATCTATAGTAATAAATTGATTATGTGGAACTCTTAATATTGAATCAAATACATTTTTTTTCATTTTTATCTCTAAATCATAAGTGATTTTTGTCAATGCTATTGTATTTATATATCGCATTATACTTGAAATAATAAAAATTAAGATCATATAAATTAAATTAAATTTTATGTAATCCAAAGATTTATTTATGATTCCATTGATTATATTCCCAAGTAATAATGGAATTATTAAACTTAAAATATTAGAAGCTATCATTGTAATAAAAACTATTATTAATATTTTTTTATTAATTTTTAATTTTAATATACTTTTAAAAAATATTGCTATATCAGTTTTAAATTCCGTTATCATTTTTCCCCCTTTTAATTATACTTATAAATAAATTATTATAGAAAAATAAACAAAATACTACTTATTAAAAATAAGCAGTATTTTGTTCTTTTTAATTTATCTAGCACCTTTAAAATTTGCTACTTTATTATTAGCATCTCTATTTGTAGGACCATGGTCACATTGACATCCACACAAATAACAAGTATCTATAGCATACTTCATGCTATAAGCACCTGAAGAGCAATAACACCCTCTTGGATTAACTCCTTCTGCTAAATTTGAAACCTCTCTACCAAATGGATTTATTAATTTCATAAAAATCCCCCCTATTTATAATATTTTTTATGTTATTATTTTTAGTCATATATTTTAAAGAATTTAAAATTAAAATTCTATAAAACCTTAATAAATTTAAGAATAGATTATATTATCTAAGTATTTTAACGATTCTGGATCTTTTTCCAGTATTTCATGATAAACTTCAAGACTTTTTTCCAAAATATATCTATTAGCTGTACAATGGCCATGTCTATGAGAAATATGAACTCCATCTTCATTAAAACAATTTATATAACAAAGAGAACATAAATGTACTGCCCAACAATCATTGCAATATTTAGTTGCTTCTTTTCTAAAATCATCTATATAATATTTTTTAACCTTTTCTAGATTTATGCCATCATTTACATTCCCTATTTTAGGGCATGGTCCTATTCTTTCACAAGGAGCAAATTCACCCTTTACTGTTACATACAATCTTCGTGCACTTGGTACACAACATCCATTCATATGGTGTTCTTCTATAGGTTTGTTTACCAATAATCTTTTGTGAATAAAATTTAAAGCTTTATTTATATTATCTTTTGCAATCAATTTATTATTTTCTAATGTTCCATCTTCTTCTTTTAATCTATCAAAATTCCATGTTGCTAATGGATCTATATCTTCATTAAATTTAAATTCTTCTTTTGTATCCACTCCTAAGTATTCAAATTCTTTATCTCCTTCTGAAACATAAGATGTTGTAACTGCAATTCCTTTAGGTATCCACGAAGTATTTTCAAAGAAATTTTGAATTTGATTAAAATTTTCTTCAGTTGGATTTGCTAATACTGAGTTAATATTAATTCTTGTTGATGCCTTTTCTCCTTCTGCCTCAATTAAATTTTTCATTCCTTGAACTGCTTTATTAAAACTTCCATCCCCATTTACAAATATTCTATTCGCATCATGTATTTGTTGTGGTCCATCTAAACTAACTGTAGTAAAATAATTTTCAATATTAGCCAAGTATTTAGCAATTTCCTTTGTCATCAATGTGCAATTCGTTGTCATATTATAATGTACAATTTTACTTTTTAATTTTTCATTACTATATTCTATTAATTCTTTTATCAAATCAAATCTTACTAATGGCTCTCCACCATAAAATGATATATAAATATCTTTTTCTTTAGATTTTTCCAATAAATCAATTGTTTTTTTCATTGTATCTAAAGATATATCTTGCTTTCCAAACTCACGAAATCCACCTTGTCCCTCATGATAAACGCAATATTTACACCTTAAGTTACAACGTTCTGTAACTTCAAAAGAAACATGTCTCATTTGAATATCTTCTATATTGTCATTATCACCAGTATTTAATGATAATACTTTAACTGGTGGCATTAAAAAAACATTTTCATTTTTTATTGTTTCTTTTAATTCCTTTAACACATTTAATAACTGTTCGTTATCAATTCCTAATTTAAATATATCTTTAAACTCATTTGTAATAGAAAAAGATTTTAAAACTTTATATAAATTTTCATTTATCTGAAACACCTTTCCTGTTCCAGCATCATAAAAATATTTATTGTCCTTAGTAGAAAACACTTTACCTAATCTAGAAAATCTATAATTCCCTGTTAACTTTAAAAACATTTCTTCAAACTCTTTAAAATCATTAAATTTATTTATTTCCTCTCTCATATGTAACCCCCACTATAATATTTTGTAATTATATACCCTTTTATTTTTAAATTTTATTTTCTATTTACTTCTTCTTTATTATATCTCGTTTATATATCTATATAAGTTAAGATATAATAGAGATTTTATATAGATTTTATATAATTTCTATATAATTTCTACATATTTATATATTTAATAAAAAAACACCTTTAAGAAAAAACTTAAAGATGCTTTAAAACTTAAAATATTAAGCTAAGTATAAACAAAGTAATTTAATTGTATTTTCAAGACCTTTATAGTGGGTTCTTTCCATACCATGAGAAGCATGAACTCCTGGCCCTATAAGTGCTGCTCTTATATCATTTCCACCTCTAAGTGCTGCTCCTGCATCTGAACCGTAGAAAGGATAAATATCCACTGCATAATCTAAATTATTTTCTTCACTTAATCTAACAAACTCGCTTACTATGTTGAAATCATAAGGTCCACCTGAATCTTTAGCGCAGATACTTACCTCATATTCTGTACAGGATAAGTCCTCACCAATGCATCCCATGTCTACTGCTATAAGTTCAGTTATATCTGAAGGGATATAAGAAGAGCCATGTCCTACCTCTTCATAGGTTGAAATAATTATTTTTGTTTTATATTTTGGAGTTATATTTTCTCTTTTAAACATCTCTAAAAGCCCCATTAGAGCTGCAACACTTGCTTTATCATCTATAAATCTTGATTTCACAAATCCACTTTCAGTAATTATTGTTTTAGGTTCTATAAATATAAAATCTCCTGGTTTTATTCCAAGTTCTTCTACATCCTTTTTATTTTTAACCACTTCATCAAGTCTTACTTCCATATTTTCTGGATCTCTTTTTTTATCTTTAGCATCACTATAAACATGAATTGCTGCACTTGTACTTAAGAAAGTTCCAGTGTATTTCTTTCCATCTCTTGTTCTAACAATACAATATTCACTATCCATAGTAGCTGGAATTGGTCCTCCAAGTAATGAAAATTTTAAAGTCCCTTTACTTGTTATAGATCTTACCATAGCCCCTAAAGTGTCAACATGAGCTGCAAGTCCAACTACCTGCTCATCACTTTTTCCTTCAACTGTTATAATTCCATTACCTTTATTAGTTCTTTCAAAGCTATAACCAAGCTCTTTAACATAACTTTCAATTAAATCCATAATCTCAAAGCAAAATCCTGTAGGACTATGAAACTCTAAAATTTCCTTTGCTTTATTTAATACATATTCTTTATTAACATTCATAAACTTTTCCTCCATTTTAAATATTTTATTTTTTAAATTTCAATTTCCTCTGGATCATCATCTCTTTCATTAGTAATCCATTCATCTTCTTCTAAAATTCCCTCTGAAATTTTTTCCACTGGAAGCTTCATATATCTACCATGAGCTGTTACTGCAACATCTCCATTTTCAAGAATTATTTCTCCTGTACCTTCAAAAGCTCTTCTACCATTTTTAGTTATTCTTCCAACTATTTTTATTCTCTCTCCAAGAGGTACTGGTTTTCTATATTTAGTTTGAAGTTCTATAGTTACTCCCCACATATCTGGTTCTAAAACTCCTAAAGCTCTACCAATTGTTTCATCTAAAAGTGCTGCTGAAATACCACCATGCACTCTTCCTGGATAACTTTGATGCTCTTCAACAGTTTTTGCATAAGCTACTATTTCTCCATTTTCAAGTTCATAAAAATCAGTTTTTAAACCAAATTTATTATCTACTCCACAGACAATACATTTTTTTCCTACGTTTTGTTTTTTAGTAACTTTATATTTCAAAAAATCATCTCCTATTACGAAATTAAACTTCTTTAATTATAACATTTACCAAAGGATCAACTAGAAAAAAATGAGAATAAAAATTCACTCTTTTTCTTATTTTTTCATAGTTTTTCTAATCTATGCTTCAATTTTCAACTTCATATATATACTACTATCATTATTACATTTTCCCCATAAAATAAGCTGTACCTAAAAGATACAGCTTTAATTAAATTAATTAATATAAGGAATAACCCTTATTTCTATATTATCTGCTTCCTCAAGAACCTTATTTATAGTAGAACCTCTAAGCATTGTTTGCATTTTCCCTCTTCTACTATGTCCTAAAATAATTTGAGTTATATGTGCTTCTTTAGCAAAATCAACTATTGCCTTTGAAACTGATTTACTAGCTCTATAAACTATTTCAGCCCCAAGGCTTATTGCTAATTTTTTATTATCCTCTAGTGCCTGATTATTTTCTTGCTCATTTGCCAAAGGATTAGTACAATCAACAATTAAAACATATAATTGGCATTTATATCTTCTTGCAGTTCTAGCACCATGTCTTATAAGTTTAGCGCTTTTAGGATTTGAACTTATACAAACTAATATTTTTTCATTTATTTTTACGTTATCTTTAAGCTCTGCTTTTTCTTTATGGTCAATTAAAGTTATATCAACTTCATTGGCAGCCTCTCTTAATAAAAGTTCTCTTAAAGCAGTTAAGTTTCCTTTAGTAAAAAAGTTTTCAAGAGATCTTTGAATATTATCTATTTTATATATTCTACCTTCTCTTAATCTATTTCTTAGGGCATCTGGAGGCAAATCTATTACCATTATTTCCTCTGCTTCTTGAAGAACTTTGTCTGGAACAGTTTCTCTCACCTTTACTCCAGTTATCTCTTCAATAATGTTATTTAAACTTTCAATATGTTGAATATTCATAGTTGTTAAAACATCTATTCCATTTTGAAGTATCTCCTCAACATCCTGCCATCTCTTTGGATTTTTAGAACCTGGGGCATTAGTATGAGCAAGCTCATCTACAATAACTATAGCTGGTTTTGCTTTAATTATCCCCTCTAAATCCATTTCTTCTAAAATAATACCCTTATAATCAATTTGCTTTCTTGGAAAAACAGGTAATAAATTAACCTGAGCCTTAGTTTCAACTCTAGAATGGTCTTCCACATAGCCTATAACTATATTCTCACCCTTCTCAAGTCTTCTATTCCCCTCATTAAGCATACTATAAGTTTTCCCAACTCCAGGAGCATAACCTACAAAAACCTTTAACTCCCCTCTAATACTATCCTTTTTCTTTTCCTCAGCTTCTAACCCCTTACACTTTTTAAGTGCCTCCTCAGGTGTCATCCTATCCATAAAAATACTCCTTTCTCACTCTAATTTCTTAACTCTTAATTCCAAATTAGAAACAAAGTTTCCTCCAATTCCACACTCCACATTCGAAACAAAGTTTCGCTAAATTAAAAATTAAAAAAAGGAGGTCTCCCCCCTTTTCTTTATATCATATTTAAAGCTTTTGCTACATGTAAATTAAGTTCTAAAACATTTATAAGAACTGTTCCATTTGATGAACTTCCATCTTTACTATCTACAATAAATTGATTTAATTGCTCTTTACTTAATCCAGTATTTTGAGCTATTCTATTTACTTGAACTTCAGCAGCTTGCATTGAAATATCTGGATCTAATCCTGATGCTGATTCAGTAAATAAACTTGCTGGTAAATCACTTCTTGTAACTGTTGGATTCTCTACTAAGAATTTATTAATTTCATGATTTACTTTTAGAAGTAAAGCTGCTGAATGTGGTCCATAGGTTGTACCACCTGATAATGCTACTTTACTATTTGGATTGTTTGAACAATCATAATTTATACTTGATGGTCTACCTTGAAAGAACTTTGGATTATTAAATTCCTGTCCTATTAAAGCAGAACCAACTACTTGTCCATTTTCATATATTAAACTTCCGTTAGCTTTCTTATGCATAGTTACTTGTCCAACCCCAGTTAGGATAAGAGGGTATATAAGACCACAAACTATAATGAAGAATACTGCCATTTTGATACTCATTTTAAGTTGCTTCATCTTTTCTTCCTCCCTACATTCCTAACATTCTACATAATGGTGTTATAAGTAAATCTATTATCTTAATTCCTATAAACGGAGTTATAATTCCACCAATACCGAAAATAACAACATTTCTTAAAAGTAACATTTCAGCCTTCATAGGTTTATATTTTACACCCTTCATTGCTATAGGTATTAGTATAGGAATAATTATTGCATTAAATATTAATGCTGATAAGATAGCTGATTCTGGTGAATGTAAATGCATAACATTAAGTACTCTCATTTGTGGCATTGCCAATATGAAAATTGCTGGTATTACCGCAAAGTATTTAGCTATATCATTTGCTATACTAAATGTTGTTAAAGCTCCTCTTGTTATTAATAATTGTTTACCAATTTCAACAACTTCAAGAATTTTAGTTGGGTCAGAATCTAAGTCAACCATATTTGCTGCTTCTTTTGCTGATGTTGTTCCAGTATTCATTGCTATACCTACATCTGCTTGAGCAAGTGCAGGAGCATCATTTGTACCATCACCTGTCATAGCAACAATTTTACCTTCAGCTTGTTCATTTTTTATAACTGCAATTTTATCCTCTGGTTTACATTCAGCTACAAAATCATCAACTCCAGCTTCTCTAGCTATTGTTTCAGCTGTTAGTGGGTTATCTCCTGTACACATAACTGTTTTAATACCCATTTCTCTAAGTCTTGCAAATCTTTCAACAAGACCTGGTTTAACAGTATCTTTTAAGTAAATTACACCGTAAATTTTTCCTTCAACACAAACTGTTAATGGAGTTCCTCCAAGTTTAGATATTTCTTCAACTTTTTCATCTAAATCTTTAGGTACTAAGCCACCTAAGCTTTCAGCGAAAGCTTTAACTGCTCCACTGGCACCTTTTCTAACTCTTGTACCATCTTTTAAGTTCATTCCACTCATTTTAGTTTGAGCTTGGAATTCTTCAAATTCACTATTTGGATAATTTTCTATACTATCTGTTATCCCAAGTTCTTCAGCTAAAGTAACTACAGATTTTCCCTCTGGTGTTGTATCTATAAGAGATGTTAAAAGAGCTGCCTTAATAAGTTCTTCTTTTGTAACACCTTCCACAGGCATAAAATCTGCTGCAAGTCTATTACCAAATGTTATAGTACCTGTTTTATCAAGTATCATTGTATCGACATCACCACAGGATTCAACTGCTTTCCCTGACATTGCTATCATATTAAATCTTGTAACTCTATCCATACCTGCAATACCGATTGCTGATAATAAACCACCAATTGTTGTTGGTATTAAACATACTAGTAAAGCTATAAGTGATGCTATTGGTATATTAACATTCATATATTTACTTAATGGATATAAAGTAACTATAACTACAAGGAAAATAATTGTTAGTGATAATAATAAAGTTCCAAGTGCAACTTCATTTGGAGTTTTCTTTCTTTCAGCACCTTCAACAAGACTTATCATCTTATCAAGGAATGATTCTCCTGGTTCAACAGTTATTTCAACTTTAACCCAGTCAGAAGCTACCTTAGTACCACCAGTTACTGAAGCAAAATCTCCACCTGATTCTTTAACTACAGGAGCTGATTCCCCTGTAATAGCACTTTCATCTATTGAAGCTATACCTTCAATAACTTCACCATCAGTTGGAATTAAATCTCCAGCTTCAATTAAAATTATGTCACCTTTTTTAAGTTCATCAGCATTAACTATTGTTATTTCTCCATTAGCTCCTACTAATTTTGCTTTAGTATTTTGTTTAGTTTGTTTTAATGTACTTGCTTGAGCCTTACCTCTCCCCTCTGCAATTGCCTCTGCAAAGTTAGCAAATAATATTGTAATAAATAATATAAAAGCAACTATAAAGTTGTAAATTCTCGCATCTGCGCTTGTACTATTATTTCCACCAAATAAATTTGGGAAGAAGCCTAATAGTAAAACAACAACAAATCCTATTTCAACAATAAACATTATTGGGTTTTTAACCATATTTCTAGGATCTAATTTCTTGAATGAATCTCTAAAGGCATTTTTAGCAATGTCTTTACTTAAAAACTTACTCTTACTACTCATTTTAAACTTCCCACCTCTCTATGGTAAAAACTTAAGATATTCACTTATAGGCCCAAGTCCTAAAGCTGGTATAAATGTTAATGCACCAATAACTAAGATTATGCATATCAGCATTGCACCAAAAATTAAGTTATCTGTTCTAAATGTTCCCACTGTTTGTGGAACTGCTTTTTTCTTAGCAAGTGATATTCCTACTGCTAATAAAAGAATGATTGGTACATATCTTCCTAGTAACATTATAAATGCTGTTAGGATATTCCAATAAGGACTAGTATTCATGTAACCACTCATAAGTGAACCATTATTAGCACTTGCACTTGTAAATTCATAAAGAGCTTGAGTGTATCCATGGAAATTATGAGCTATTAAGCTACTTGCTCCCACTGAGCTTAATAGAGTAAATACTGTACTAAATAAAATTAATATTGGATGTATAAGTATTGTTAATGCTATTAATTTTATTTCTTTTGCTTCAACCTTTTTACCTAAGAATTCTGGTGTTCTTCCAACCATTAATCCACAGATAAATACAGTTAATAAAACATACATTATAATACTTAAGAATCCTGTTCCTGCTCCACCAAATAAAGTGTTAAGCATCATATTACCAAGCATAGACATTAAAGCTAATGGATTCATAGCATTTAATGAAGCGTTCACACTACCTGTTGTAAATGCAGTGGTTATGGTTGAGAATAATGATGTTCCGTAGGTTCCAAACCTTAATTCCTGACCTTCTGTTCCACTATTTAATGTAGATAATCCTAGTTTTTGTAACATTGGATTTCCTTGAAGTTCTGAATGGTAAATTACTGCAAATGATGCTAAAACTAAAATTAACAATGCACCGATGATTATTGCTGCTTGTTTTTTGTTTTTTATTGTTTTACCAAAAGCAACCACAAAGCCACCTGGTAATAACATCATAGACATCATTTCTATATAGTTTGAAATTATACTAGGATTTGCAAATGGATGTGCTGAACTTGCTGCGAAGAATCCTCCACCATTTGTTCCTAAATGTTTAATTGCCTCTAAAGCTGCAACTGGTCCAACTGCTAATGTTTGATATGAACCACTTATAGTTTTAAAATGCTCTATGCTTTTTAAAGTTTCTGGAACTCCACAAGCAATTAATATAATTCCAATAATGAATGCTCCTGGTATTAAAAGTCTTGTTAAAAATCTTGTAAAATCAACATAGAAATTTCCTAAGCTTTTTTCTTTACCAGCTATAGATCTAATAAAAGCAGATGCTATAGCACAGCCTGTTGCTGCTGAAGTAAACATTAATACTATTATTACAAACATTTGACTGAAGTTTGAAATTTGAGATACTCCTGCGTAATGTTGTAAATCTGTATTAGTTATAAAAGAAATTGCCGTATTGAAAGCTAAGCTTACAGACATTCCTTTTGCTGCAGTGCCATTCCATATAGGAATAAGTCCTTGAAGTAGTAGTATTATAAAACCTACTAAGAATAGAATAAAGTTACTTAATAATAATGCTATAGTATATTGCTTAAAGCCCATTGACTCTTTGTCAATGCCACAAACTTTATATATAAAGTTATCAATCTTATCAAAAAATCTACTTGTTCTATAATTTTTGAAATTTATGATGCCCTCCATATATATACCCATAATCGCTATCAGTATTATGAATATTATGAAAAATAAAATAAGATTTAATATGGTCACTGGTTGTCCCTCCTACTCTCTCTAGAATTTGTCTGGATTGAATAATGCATAAAACAAATATCCAAATAACAGTAAAACAATAATAATTAAAAGAATCATTTTTTCTTCCTCCCAGAAATATTATGTATTTCCAACAAATTCAAAGTAACAACTTTATTCTATTTGCAATATGTCAATTATTATACCCTATGAAATTTTAATATCAAATTCATGAAAATTTCATTTTACATTAAAACAAAGTTTTTTTTTATATTTAATCAATTTATATACCATTTTTTTAAATTATTTAATTTTTTTACTATAAAATAGTATTCATTCTTTAATATTTATACATTTTATCTTTATATTTTAAAATGCTATTATCCTAAATAAAAGAATTTTATCATTATATTAATAAGAGGGTATATGTAATTGTATACATCTTCTAAATAGGCACTATTAGTTGTTTTATCACCAAGGAAATAATTTGTTTTATCCTCTTTTTACTCAATTAACTTTACTAATCACCAATATAATCCATGTATTATTATTCATCTAGTAACTTTATAGGTAAAAAAATGAATTTTTCTATAAAAACCCTTTCCATTTATAAAAAACTAAAAAAATAAGAATCTACTAAAATAAAAATCTATTCTAGTAAATTCTTTTCTTTTAAAATTTATTTTCTTCAATTTTTCTCTCTGCATTTATGGTAATCTCATCTGGATAACCTACAAATCTAAGAAGTTTTATAGCATTTCCCTTTTTCAGCACACCACTTTTAAGTTTATAATCAAAGCTCATTCCTGTTTCCTCATTTACCTTTTCTGTAAAATGATAAAAATCATGGCTTTCTATTAATAAATCTGTTAACTCTCTATCATGGGTAGCTACTAAAGAAATTGAATTTCTTTTTTGAATATATCTTAATATCTCCTCTGATGCTGCAATTCTTTCCACTGGATTAGTACCTCTAAATATTTCATCAATTAAACAAAATACAGGTTTTTCTCCCTCTAAAGCTTTTATGATTCTTAAAATTGCCTCTGCCTCTGCTAAATAATAACTTTTTCCACTATTAACATCATCCTCAGGACTTATGGAACTTACTAAGTTAAAGAAAGGTGCTTCATATTTATCTGCTAAAACAAAGTTAAAACTCTGTGCAAAAATTATATTTATCCCAAGCATTCTTAAAAATGTAGACTTTCCTGACATATTTGTTCCTGTTATAACTATCCCCTTTTTATCTATATTAATTGAATTAGCCACTGGCTTCTTTAATAAAGGATGTATCCCCTCTTTAATTTCAAATTTTGTTTCATCTATAAAATTAGGATTGCTAACATCTATATCTAAGGATTCTATGTAGGCAGCCATTGCTATTAGTCCATCTATCTCACCTAAAGTTTCATAAAGCTTTTTTATAGGCTCCCTATATTCTTTGTAACTTTTAGCCACTGAATAATAGGCTATCTCTAAATCAAAGGTTGTTTGTCCAACGGCCTCTGTCCATGCATCCTTTATTAAACTAAGAATATTTAAATCATCTATTCCATTTGTTCTCTTTACAGATTTAAAACTTCTTTTGTCCTTCATTAAAATATCTGTAACTTCTTTTAAGTCATCTTTATAACCCTCTAATATCTTAGAATCTATTTTCAATAACTTATTAGCTACCTTTATCATTGCTCCTACATAGGCAATTGCTTCAATAGGCTCTTTTTCCATTAACTTTCCTCTTATAGCTCCTGATATACAACCATTTATAATTATGTTAACTGCTAAAGGAATTATAAAATATATTTTTACAAAACATAGTAGAAAAAATATTATAGGTAAAATCCTTCCTATAAATATAAATAATTTTCTTCTGCTTTCATTTAAGTCTATATCTTTAGTTATAAAGTCTATAACCTGTCCCTTTCTATCTTTACTTAAGTCAAAAAATTGTCCCTGTATTTTAATTCTATTTTCTTCATCATTTTTAACTGTTTTTATTAAACTCCATCTTCGATTTAATTCTTCCTTATTATAAAGAGGTTTTCTAAGCATATTATAAAGGATTGATTCTCCTGCTGAACTATAAGTTCTATCAACCTTTGTAAAAACCTCATCCATGGAAAGATCTGACCAACTTTGGTCATCTACTTCACCATAACTTCCCTTTGAAAAATTCTCATAATATTTTTTTATATCCTCAAATTCTCTTTTTTTAGGTATAGTTTCTGGCCAAGTAACCTTTGTATAATTATTGAAGGAATTATTATCAAACATCCCCATAAACTTTATAACATCCTTTCATTTTCTATTAAAAATTAATTTATAATCATTAGATTTCTTTTCCCTGTATTAAATGTATATAATTGTCAATAATATTCTTTAAGGTTAATATTACCATAGAATATTGTCAATTTAAAGTTTATTCCCATTTATCTATTGATAATATCCCTTATGTTGCCCTTGAATATAGCTGTAATTCATATTAAAATATAGTTATGCTTTTAACAGGGTAAGTAATTTTAATGATAATTCTTACCAAATTAAGGAGGAAAGTAATTTGTATAATTTTAAAGAAATACAGGCCTCTGAAGTTGATAAATTTAATATGACCTTAGACAAAGGACATATTTTTCAAACTTCTTATTGGGCTAAAGTTAAAAAAGAATGGAATGCTAAGTTTATAGCTGGTTTTGATAAAGATAATAATATAGTTTTAACAGCAATGATGCTTGTAAGAAATCTTCCATTAGGTATATCAATGGGATATATGCCAAGAGGATTTGTTTGTGATTTTGAAAATAAAGAATTAGTAAGAGAATTCACAGACTACTTAAAATCATTTGCTAAGAAAAATAAAGTAAGTTTTGTTACTCTTGATCCAGATATTCACTTTGCTGAAAATGAAAAAACTATGGAAAAAGGTGCTGAAATTAAAGCTTACTTAAAAAGTCTTGGATATAAAAACTCAGATAGTAAAAACTTTGAAGGTATCCAACCAAACTTTGTTTTCAGAATGGATTTACCTATTGAAGGTGAAAAAAATAAAATTAAGAAAGATGTATTTAAATCTTTCTCAAGTAAAACTAGATATAACATAAAGGTAGCCGAAGAAAGAGGTTTAGTTGTTGAAGCTTATGATAAGGAAAACATCACTGACGAAGTTCTTTCAAGATTCCACGAAATAATGGTTACTACTGGTAAAAGAGATAACTTTATAGTAAGACATAAAGAATATTTTGCTGACATGATTGAACATATTTATCCTTACTGTAGATTATATATGGTTAAGTATAGCTACAAAAATGATTTCGAAAGATTAAGTGAAAAACTTAAAAAGCAAGAGGATGAAAAAACTAAAGCTCTTGCTAAAATAGAAACTCAAAAAGTTAAATTAGCTGAAGAAACTGATGAAGAAAAGAAATCAAGAATAGAAAAGAAAATTGCTGATAGTGAAAAAAGAGTTACTGAAAGTGAAAGACAAATTGAAGGATTTAAAAAGAAAATTGATTCTATTCAAGAATTTAAAGATCAAGAAATCTATCTTTCAGGTTCAATCTATCTTTACTACGGAAATAAAGCTTGGTACCTTTACGGAGCTTCAGAAAATATCCTAAGAGATGCAATGCCTAACTTCGCAATGCAATGGGCTATGATTGAAGATTCAATAGATCTTGGTGCAAGTGTATATGATTTTAGAGGAGTTTCTGGTGATTTAAACCCTGAAAACCCACTATACGGATTATATAAATTCAAAAAAGGATTTAACGGAAATTTTGTTGAGTTCCTAGGTTCATTTGATCTTGTAAACAGTTCAATGACTTATAACTTATACAAAAAAGCTTTCCCTAAATTCAAAGAAATAAGAAACTCTTTAATGAATAAAAAACAATAATATAATATTTAAATAAAAAAATATATTTGCCATAAATATCTAGAGTTTTCAAGCTATTAAGTAATATCAATTGAACTTCTACCTTCCTTGGCAAATATATAAATTTTTACTGTAAATTTATTGCTATATCAAATTAATTAAACTATCTATAAAAGGTTTATCCTTGTTAAGATTTTATTTTAATTAATTTTAGATATAGCTTTTTTTAAACATATAAACTATCAATCCACTGTACTAAATTTTCTACCTCTGGTTTGCTGAATTGCTCATCTGCACCAACTGCTTCCCCTTTATGTAATAAATCACTTGTTATTAATGAGGAAAAGATAGCTACAGGTAATCTGTTAAGTACTCTATGTTCTTTAATCTTTCTAGTTAAAGTATGTCCATCCATCTGTGGCATCTCTATATCAGTGATAAGAAGTTGTACCTCTTCAACAAATCTCTCATTTTTCTTTTCTGATAAACTTTCTAAGTAATCTAATGCTTCCCTTCCATTTTTAAAGGTTAAAAGATTTTTAAAACCAGCCTTATTAAGAGTTTCTTTTAATAATTCTCTAATTAATAAAGAATCATCTACAATAGCTACCTTAATATCCCCTCTATCTTTATAATCAATATCATAAATTCTTTTTTCATTAATACCCACTGATGGATTTATATCTGTAACTATTTTTTCAAAGTCTAATAATAAAATTATTTTATCTTTTTTTATTACATTCCCTATTATCAATGAATCCATAGATAACTCATTAGGTTTTACAATCTCTTCCCAGGAAATTCTACTAACCCCTAACACATCATCAATATTAAAAGCTATTTTTAACTTATTAAATTCACAGATAATAGTTTTAAAAATACTTCTTTGTTCTTCCCTTCCCTCTAATACCTTTGCTAAATCTACTAATGTTATTATTTCTTCTCTACATAATATAAGTCCTGCTATAAATGGATGTGAATTAGGCAATCTAGTTAAATTACTACAATCTATTACTTCTTTCACTTTGATTATATTTATTCCATAATGTCTATTTCCAATAACAAATTCTAAAATTTCAACTTCTCCAGTTCCTGATTCTAGTAATATATCACTATTCATAATATTCTCCTCTAAATTTAATTCTATATATGTACTTTCTCTTCTAATGATATTATTCGTAGATTAAATTTAAATCTTGAATAAAAAACAAAAGGTTATCTTAAATTTTTTAAATTTAAGATAACCTTTTTATTTTATTTTTTAGAATATTCTTCTAAAATATTTAATTGACCTATTTCAAATACAACTAAAACTATTTCTGATATTATTAAAGTAATAAATACACCAGCATAAGGAATTAAATAAAATAAACTTCCTATTGCTATAACTATAGCTGCAAAAATCATAAGAGCTATAATCTTAATAATTACATCTCCACCTCTAGTGAATGCTAATTTAACACCTTTAATAAATGCTTTTATAAAATTAATATCTTCTCTTACTATAAAAGGAATTATAAATGAAAGTAATAGAATATCAACTATTGCAAATATTGTACCATAAAACATTCCAAAAACTACTCCTGATTGCCCAATATAATAATCTAAAAAAGTATATATTATAGTTGCTAAAAATCCTGTTATTAAAGCTACAAGCATCATTATTATAGTTGCACCAATTAATTGAGGAAGTTTTCTAACCATGTATTTAAATCCACCAAAAACAGTAAATTTATTACCTTTTCTTCTCTCATCTACTAATTTAATAATAGCTCCTGTACTTAAACTTTGCATTATAAAAGTTATAACTGCTGCTCCTATTATTATAGCTACAGAAATACCGCTAACACCTTTATTTAATAAATTAGCACCTAGCGCTGATAATCCTATTATTATTAACGCTTGTATTATATACATAATAATCAATATCAAAAAAATTCCCACTAAGTTTTTCCCAGTCATTCGAAAACTTTTTTTAATTAACTCTTCAATAGAGCTTTTCTGCCTATTTACTTCCATGAAATTGCCACATCCTTAACTTTGATTTTAAATTTCAAGTTATAGATTACATTATAACATAATTAAAAGCTTTCTTAAACTTTAGAAAAACTTTTCTATTTTTTATTAATTTACTCATCAAATTCTACTGTTTTAGTATTTACTAGCACATCCTCTAATTCATATTTCTTAATATCCACTATATTTTGATTTTGAAAATCTGAAATTATTTCTTCTATGTCATCATCAAAAACTTCTATAGTTCTTAATTGCTCTAAAAAATCATCCATATCATAAAGAATAGGTTTTCCATCATTATTACCTATAACAATAAGCATCTCTTCTCTTATTTCCTCATCGTTAATATCATAATTTGAAAACTCTTCTTTACTTGAAAGATTTTTAGCTTTTTTATCATAATAATTATTTACATAAGCTTTGGCATATTCTACATCTGGAACTACCTTAGCTTTCCCCTCTGGCATAACTAATAAATAAGGGTTTTTAACAAAATCCATAAGTCTTCCTCCTTAAAGCAATTAATCTTTTAATGATTTTATTTTGTCCAACTAATCTTTTCTATATTCAAAGGTTAAAAATTTTCTATCTCTTTATAGCTATCAATTAATTCTCCTTCCGCATTAGCTTCTATAAAATCTATTATTTTTTCATAGCTATTTTCCAGTAGTGATTTATCAGTAGATACAGCTACTATTCCTAAAACTATCATCTTGTGATTATCATTTTTATCAACCTCTGCTATAGAAATATTGAAATTATTCTTAAGCTTATCCCTAATACTTCTAAGTATCATTCTTTTCTCTTTAAGAGAATTAACAAAAGACACTCTAATTGTTACTTCCATCACTAAAACTTTCATAAACTCCTCCTAAAATAAAAAGAATAGCCAAGTTTTTAATATTAATAAACTTAAGCTATTCTTTATCTTTAAAAATTAAACAACATAATCAACAACGACTCTACCATAAGTAACTGAACCTACAAAAGCTCCAACTTCTTTATGATATGGATTAACTTGATAACTATTTAAATCCTCTTTGCTATCAAATTCTGAATAAAGAACTACATCGTAAGCTGCTTCAGTTTCATTATAATTTAAACCTACTTCTATAGACTTTATTTCTGATATTTTTTCTTTAAGACCTTCAAGGTCTTCTTTTATTTTTATTCCGTTTTCTTTATTTCCATCTTTTAGTTTCCATACAACAATATGTTTAATCATAATTATCCACCTCTTATAAAGAATATCTTAAATAAATTATAATCCAAAACTAATGGAAATATCAAAAAAACTTAAAAGATGCTTCCCTCTCTATCTTTAGGTACTCTTACAAATAACATTATTAAAAATGCTATTATAGCTACTACAAGCATAAACCAAAAAGTTGGTTTTAATCCACCCATAGCATCTGCCACAAGACCACCTAAAAGTCCACCAATACCAAATCCTTGATAGATAACACTGTAATTCTTGGTATGATTTTTCAATCCAAAATATTCACTTACTATAGCTGGGAATACAGTTAAGTTTCCACCAAAGGCAAAAGCAATACAGCTAATTGCTATTGTAAACATAGTTAAATCTAATGGTACAAATAAGATTATAACAACTCCAATAATAATTAAAAGAAATGCAAATGCAGATACATAGGTTCTTTTAATTCTATCTGATGCAGCTCCTAAAATTACTCTTCCAATAGTATTAAATACGGCTACTATAGCTACTGCATTTCCTGCCACCGCTGGGGTAAGTCCTGCAAATATTACACCAATATTCTTTGCTGTTCCAATTAAATAAAGACCACTTAAACAGGAACCGAAGAATGCAATGAAAAGTAAATAAGCTTCTGGTCTAGAAAATAATTCTGTCCATCTATATTCCCTTCCCACTGCACTATGCTCCACTACAGGAACTATTGGTGCATCCTTTAAAAGTAATGCTCCAATAAAAATAAATACAAAGGCTATAAGTCCCCAATACATAAAAGCACTTATTATCCCTTGGCTCTTTATTAAATCTGAATTAACATATTTAAAAATTAAACTTCCAAGACCATAACATCCAATTGATAATCCTGAAATAATCCCCTTAGTTTCTGGAAACCATTTAATACAGTTAGATAAAGTCATTATGTAAGCTATACCATTTACAAGTCCAACTATAACACCTGCAGTAATATATAATTCCCAAAGTGCTGTTACTCTTGGTGCTATAAATAATCCAAGACCTAAAATAATTCCACAGGCAGCCACAACAATTCTAACTCCAAAAATTTCTTGAAGTTTTCCAGCAAATAATGTTCCTATAGCTAGCGAAAAACTTGTTATAGAGAAACTTAAAACTACCTGCTCTAAAGTCCATCCATGTAAAGTTGCTAATGGTTCATTGAAAAGACTCCAAGTATAAAGAGTTCCAAGTCCAAGTTGTGCAAGCATTGTTCCAATTAAAATTAGCCCTCTATTTGCTCTGTTCATTATCTAATTCACCTTCTTCTTAAGTTTTTATTAGCTTTTCACTTCATTAGTTTTCCCCTCAGAAGTCTTATCAAATATATATAGTTAAATTTTGATAGTTCTTCATTATTCTTAGTATTTACTAAAATTAAAAATTTACTAAAATAATTAAAAATTTCAATAAAGGTAAAAGAAGGCATCCAATGGATACCTTCCTATTATTGAATAAACCTATTTATATTTTTCACATAACTTCTTTTAGAATATTTTGCTGCTTTAATTCTTAGATCAAAGGAATTAGTAAGCTCTATTTCATAATCATCATTTAATATAACTTCTCTAATTTCCTTAACAGTGCTACAATCTTTATTTAATTTAGTATATATACTTCCAAGCTGAATAGGATAATGGCTATCACTACCAGATATCACTTTTAAATCTGTATCTCTAGCTAAAAGCTTTACTTCTTCTCTCACTGCCATTAAACCATTTTTATAGATATCCTTTGCATTTAAATCTAAAAAATCTAATCTTTTTAAATCCTCTTTATCCTGCACCACTAATTTTTGTCCCCTTCTAAAAGGATGTGCTCCTATTTTTAAAAGCTCATAATCATCTGCTATATCTAATAGTTCACTAAACAAAATAAAATTTTCTTTATCTCTATTAGGCTCTAATATTTTATAAATTTCTTCTATAGAATCTCTATGCCCTGAAATAATAACATGTCCCTTATTTTTTATATTCACTTCCATGGCTGGGAAAATTGAAATTCCATTAACTAAGTATCTATCCCCTTCATAATGAAAATTATTTCTAAGATATTTATGAATTCCATCAAAATCTATAGCATTAAAATGTTCTGAAATTAAAAATCCATCAAGCCCTATATCTTTAGCAAACTCTATAGCTAATAGAAATAATTCCTTATCAAACTTTATTCTTTTACTCACAAGTCCGTGTGTATGAAAATCTATGTTCATATAAACCATACCTTAAAAATTACTAATAATCCCTTTGAATTATCTATCTTTATAATATTCTACTTACTAATGTTAAGTTACTGAAATTATTGATATTTTTCAAATTCTTTATTAAAAGAACCTTTATCTAAAATACCCTGAACCTCAAAGCCATTATTATAATTATAAATGGCATCAAATTCTAAAATTGTACCATTATTTTTTTTATCCTTTACAATATAACTTTTAACTAACTCTTTCTTTCCATCTCCATTACTATCTTGAAAATTCATAGCTGATGTTAAAATTTCAAAATAATCATTTTCTTCATTTAATTTCATGTTTATTACTGAATTTTCTTTTAAGTTCATAGCCTTTAATGCTTCAGAAGATGGTTCTTTTTTTATAATTGTTTTTGAACTCTCTTCCTTTATAGTTAATAGGGCTTTTTCAAAGTTCAAAGTAATAGTTGGTTCCTTTATATCAACTTTTTTAAAATCTCCATTATCATATTTATAAATAGATATAAAACCACCTAAACTGTCTCCTCTATGACAATCAATAATAATATCTAAAACTCCATCACCATTTATATCATAAAAATCATTAATATTAGTTTGCTCCTTATCACTTTCAAAAACAGCTAAAACATTTTCTTTATTGTTTCCATCTCTAATTTCAATATAAGCTTTTTCTAATTTATAGGTATCACCTTTTCCCTTTAAGGATACCTCATCTAAAACAGAATCATTATTTATATCCACATCTTTGAAA
>JBOGCG010000008.1:0-49307 GCA_051656625.1 Sarcina sp.
GTAACAGGGGAAGATGGTAAAGTTAAGTTTGAGAACTTACCATATGGAACTTATTACTATCAAGAAACTAAAGCACCGGAAGGCTACGAGTTAGACGGTAAAAAGGTTGAATTTAAAGTTACTGAAGATGGTAAAGTAATTACTGAAACTATAACTAATAAAAAGATAATTCCAGAAGTTATTTTAGGGAAACTTCAAATAATAAAGATTGATAGTGAAGATAGAAATACTTTACTAAAAGATGCAGAATTTAATATTTTAGATGAATTAGGAAATATAGTTGCTACTGGAATCACTGATGAAAATGGAATAGCTGAATTTGATCAGTTAAAGGCTGGAGTTTATTACTATCAAGAAATTAAAGCTCCTGAAGGCTATGAAATAATAAATGGAGAAAAAATTAAGTTTGAAATTAAAGAAAATGGAGAATTAATTACTGTAATTGTGGAGAATAAGAAAGTTGAGGAGCCAACAGAACCAGAAGATCCAAAAGATCCAGTAAATCCAGAGGACCCAACAGAACCTGAAGATCCAAAAGACCCAGTAAACCCAGAGGACCCAACAAATCCTGAAGAACCAAAGGACCCAGTAAGTCCTGAAGAGCCAATAAACCCAGAAGAACCTAGTGAGCAAGAAAAACCAATAAATCCAGAACAAGATAAAACAGAAAAACCTGGAATAAATGGTGATAATAACGTGCCTGGAACAGGAGAAAAGGGAATGCTAGGATATTTCTTAATAATGTTCACAGCATTAGCAGGATTATATGTAGTAAATAAAAAAATATCTTAATAATAAAAATGTCCAATTGATATAAAAACTATCAATTGGACATTTTTTTATTTATAGCTCAGAAAGACCCTATTTTTATTGTTCTAGTAACTTCCCATGAACTATAGTTCTGTTATCTTTAGCCTCATAACTACAGGTCATTAAAGTTATTATATTATCATCAGTAGTAACAGTTAAATCTTTTTTATAAAAGGATTTTTCCTGTAATTTTTTTATATGACTCGCTAAGAAATCTTCATCATTTTTATTTAAAAATTCAAAGGTTTCATAATCAGAGGCTTTTACTGTGTAAACAGAGAAAACTTCATAAACATATTCAGTATTCTTATCTGTAATAGTAATTTTATTATTTTCATTAAAAAAATTTTCCTCTTTAAATTTATTTAAATCATAAAACATTGTATCATTTCGCATATTATGTCCATAAATTGTAGACTCAAAATCAGTAGGGAAATTACTTCTATAATCAAGAAATATAGAACCATTATTGGACTTATTACCGTTAAAATCTTTTTTTAAGTATTCCTCATTATCAGCAGCTTGTACTACAGGATAATTAATATTAGTCTCTTCAATTGTTAGCCAAAATTTATAATTGGGATTAATGGATTTTAATTCATTGAATTTTTCTTCAAAGGAATTATCTTTTTTATAAAGATCAGCTATATCCTTATAGGTTTCATCTCCTTTTTTATAATCTGAAATTTTTAGATATAAAGAAATTCCACTAATTAATAGAATTGAAATTAGAGTTAAATTAAGAAATATTTTTATTATTTTTTTCATTGATATTTTTAGCGATAAAAATACTAATTATAGTAGAAAAATCACTAAATATGTCCCCCCTTTTGTAACTAACTATACCAATTAATAAATTTGTGTTTAATATAATTATAACAAAAAATTACATAAATTCTATATTAAAGTATTTTTTGAGGATTAAGAACATATAAATAAATTCGAGGTGAGTTAGATGATATTAAAAAATAAAAAAATAATTATTTTCTTTTTTATACTTATGATTATTTCTTTCTCAGTAGGTTTCGGATATTCTTATGTGAAAAATATTTTTAATAAAGTGGAAAAAGTAAATTTAAATGAAGCAGGGTTAGATGCTAATAGCGAATTAAGTAATAAATATAAAGATGTAGAAAATATTGCTGTTTTTGGAGTGGATAGTGATGGAGATGTAGGAAGATCAGATTCTATTATGATTGTAACTATAGATAGAAGAACTAATGAAGGAAAAATAACTTCCCTTATGAGAGATTGTTATGTGAGAATAGATGGTCATGGAATGGATAAGTTGAATCATGCCTATGCTTTTGGAGGACCTGAATTAGCTATTAAAACTATAAATAAAAATTTTAATTTAAATATTGAAAATTTTGTAACTGTTAATTTTTCAACATTACCAAAACTTATAGATTTAGTAGGTGGATTAGATATTGATGTAGATTCAGAGGAAATTAAATATATAAATTCCTATATTAATGAATTAAATGGAATAAATCATGGTTTTGCACCAGCAGTAAAGAAAACTGGGATGCAATATTTAGATGGAATACAAACTATGGCTTATTGCAGAATTAGATATACAGAGGGTGGGGATTACAAAAGAGCAGAAAGGCAGAGAGAAGTATTAGAAAAATTATTAGAGAAAATTTTAAAGCTTTCGCCAACTAAATATCCTGAAATATTAGAGAAAGCTTTACCAATGTTAAAAACTAGTTTTGATTCAGATAAACTTATGTCATTATCAATGGAGGCGTTAAAAATAGGTAATAATTTAAAGCAGGATAGATTCCCTAAGGATGAACAATGTAAGGAAGTTATGATTAATAATATTGATTATCTAGAATTTGATAAAAATAAAACAATTGAGGATTTACATCGATGGATTTTTGGAGAGTAAATTTTTTTACTAGTAATTAATATTATAAATTAAAGAATTGAGTTTATAAAAATGAGGTAAATTAAAGTGAAAAAAATAGAATTGGCATCACCACATATGGGTGGCAATGAAATAAAATATATAGAAAAAGCTTTTAAGGAAAATTGTATAGCCCTTTTAGGTCCTAATGTAACTGCTTTTGAAAATGAGGTTGCCGAATATTTAGGGGTAAAAGCTGGGGCAGCAGTTTCTTCAGGAACAGCAGCTTTACATTTGGTTTTGGATATTATAGGAATTAAAGAAGGAGATATAGTTTTTTGTTCAGATTTAACTTTTATAGCTAGTTGTAATCCAATAATCTATTTAGGTGGAACACCAGTATTTATAGATTCAAGTAGAGACAGTTTGAATATGAGTATAATGGCTTTAGAAAAAGCTATAAAAAAAGCCAAGGAAGAAAGAAAAATACCAAAAGCTATAATTGTGGTTAATTTATATGGTCAAAGTGCTGACTTTGATTCTATAAGAAAAATTTGCGAGAAAGAAAAAATTATTATAATAGAAGATGCAGCTGAAAGTTTTGGAGCAAGCTATAAAAACAAAAAATCAGGAACTTTAGGAGATTTTTCTATTATATCTTTCAACGGAAATAAGATAATTACTACTTCAGGTGGTGGAATTGTATTATCAAATAATGAAGAAGCTATAAAAAAAGTAAGATTTTTATCTACTCAGGCTAAAGAAGCAGAGAGGTATTATGAGCATAAAGAGAGAGGATATAATTATAGAATGAGTAATATTACTGGCGCAATAGGAAGGGGACAATTAGAGATTTTAAATGAAAGAGTTGAAAAGAAGAGAGAAATTTTTAGGCTATATAAAGAGCAATTAAAAGATGTAAAAGATATTGAAATGGTTGAAGAAATGGATTATGGAAAGTCTAATTATTGGCTTTCTATAATGCTTATAGAAAAAAATTCTAGGGTGAAACCTTTAGATATAATTTTAGAATTAGAAAAAAACAATATTGAAGGAAGGCATATTTGGAAACCTATGCATATGCAACCTTGTTTTAAAAATATTGAATTTTTTAGTGAGAATGATAATGGAACATCTATTTCAGAGGAAATTTTTAATCAAGGAATATGTTTACCATCTGATAGTAAAATGTCTAGAGAAGAACAATTATTTGTAATTAAAGTTATTAAGGATTTGTTTAAGAAATTTTAGTAAGTTTATTAAATTAAAAAAGGGAAATTTTAAAAGTTTTTTTGATTTTTGGAGGCTAGTATGTATTATTATAAGGTTTATGGTTTAAATATAGCTTCATATAAAAAAATTATTGAGCTAATAAAAATAGATGAAAAGGAAAAAGTAGATGTATTTATAAAGACAGAAAAGATAGAAAGATTAAAAAAAAGAAATTTAAATGAGAAAAAATGGTTTCATTATGAAAAGAAATTTTCTATTTTTAAAATATTTAATAATGGATATTTTTTAATAGAAAATGGACAGTCTATCATTATAGAGGAGGAACTCTCTTCAGAAAATAGGGTAATTAAAGCTTTTATTTTAGGTTTGGCTTTAGGTATATTGATTCATCAAAGAGAGGAGATTGCTATTCATGGAAGTTCTATAATTATAGATGAAAAAGCTATAATATTTACAGGGAAAAGTGGTATGGGAAAAAGTAGTTTAGCTAGTATTTTTAAGGAAAATGGATACAAGGTTATAGCTGATGACATTGCGGCGATAACCTTTAATGAAAAAGAAGAACCTTTTATAAATATGGCATATCCAGAACAAAAATTAACTGAAAATTTTATGAAGATTAGAAATTATAAGATAGAGAATTTGGAATTTGTTCAGGAAAAAAGGGGGAAATACTTAGTAGATATAAAAGATTATTTTAGCTATAGCAGTAAAAAGGTAAAAATAATTTTTGAGATAGTTAAGGGAGATAATTTGGAAATATCTATAGAAAAGATTAACAATGAAGAAAAAATAGAATTAATTTTAAATAATATTTATGGAATAGAATTAATTTCAAAAGATAAAATAGATTTGATTTTTTTTAAAAAGATAGAAAAATTAGCTAGTGATATTTTAGTTTATAGAATTATTAGACCAAGAAATAAATTAACTATAGAACAAGAATTTTCCAATATATTAAATATTTTGAATGAAAAATATTAATATTTTTTTAATAAGTTTTCGATAATAATAATAATAAGTTAAAACTTATATATTTTATTAAAATATATATAAAATGTGATATATGTCACGGAATATTAATAGAAAACATGATAATTTGAACGTAGGAAAAAGATTTGTTAAAAATTTAGCAAAGTTTGATTGTTTAGAAAGGGAAAAACAAATGAACGCTTACATTAAAAAATTGGAAAATTATCCAATAGGTGCTTGTGGAACGGCCCTTGGTTTTATAACTTTAAGTAATGCTTGGGGATCAGTTGGTGTAAACTTTTTAAAACCTATAGCAGTTTACTTAGCAATTATTATTATTGTACTTAAACTTATCAAGTTATTTATGCATCCAAGAGCAATAATAGCAGACTTAAAAAATCCTATAGCTGGAAGTTTTTATACTACTGTAGATATGGCATCATTCTTAATCGCAGCCTATTTTCATGGTAAATACCCTGATTTTGCAAGAGGGTTATGGCTTTTCTGTGTAATAGTACATTTTACATTAGTGGGGATTTATACATTCTTTAGACTTAAAAATCATAAATTTAGTGAGGTTATACCAAGTTGGTATGTAACTTATGTTGGGATAGTAACAGGTACTTTAGTTGGACATGGAATGGGATTCCCTAATCTATCTAAATTTATGCTTTACTTTGGATTAGTAGCCTATATAGGTTGTTATCCATTTATGCTTTATAAAATATTTACTAAGAAATTAACTAAAGCACAAATAACTACAACAGGAATCATGGCAGCACCAGGAGGACTTGTAGTTGGTGGATTAGTAACTGTATATAAATATGTTAATCCATATATATTAGGTATTTTTATAGTACTTATGATATTTAATGTTCTTATTGTTTATTACTTTGTAGGTAAATTATTTAAAAATGGTTTCGTACCTGGTTTCGCAGCCTTTACGTTCCCACTTGCAGTAAGTACACTTGCAACTTATAAAGTAGTAGGTTATTTTAAAGCACAACATATGGTAAATCTTGTTGGTCCTTTTAAAATTATAGCTATGATAGAGCTTATAGTAACATCCTGTGTTATTGCATATGTATTAATAAACTTTATAGTTATATTCTTTAAAGCTATCGGAGCAGCACATAAAGAAAGAATTGCAGCTAATTAAATTGTTATAAAATTAAGCTATATTAAATTGAAAATCTTCCTTAGGATTGATTTGAAATTTAGTATGGCTTTTTTGTTGGTTTTTGAGGGAAAAGTTACATTTGATTTATGGACTATAAAAGAGAATAATTATATTATTGGCTTCGCAATTAATTTTGTCCAGATAGTACCCGGGTACTTGGGTATTGTTGGAAATAAGGAAAGGGGAATTTATTATGGAATTAAGAAAACTTTGGGATAGAACTAAGGAATTTTTAGAAGGGGAACTTTCTAAGGAGGTTTATGAAAGATGGATAGAACCATTGGAGTTTGATATTACTTCAGAAGGGGACAACCTTAATTTAATAGCACCAATGGAGCTTAATAAGAATGAAATAAAGAAGTACATATCATTTATAGATAACACAATTTATTTTACTTTTGATGAATATAAAATAATTACTATAAGATTTAATTAATAAATAAAGAAAATAGCCATTATTCAATAGGCTATTTTCTTTATTTTTACTTCCAGTCTTTCCAGATATCAGGGCAGTTACCTACTGTGGCATCTTTACCATTTCTAACTATGGGTGTGTTATATAGACTAGGGTTATTTAATAAAAGCTCCTCTTTTACTTCAGCAGATCTTATTTTATCTAAGTTTAATTTTTTGTAGTCCTTAGAATTTTTGTTTATTAAAGCCTCTAAAGAAATTGATTTTCTTACTGATTGAAGTTCACCTTTACTTAAGGCTTTCTCTTTTAAATCTATTAATTGATATTTTATATTTCTCTCCTTAAAATATCTTTCTGCTTTTTTTGTATCAAAACATTTTTTTGTTCCAAATATTTGTATATTCATAAAAATTTCACCTATCATTTTCCTTATTTTTTATTATGTTATTTTTTTATTATATAATATTTTAATATATTTTTTATTTTTTTAAAATTTATTTTAATTTTAAATTTTTTCTTTCAATATTTTAGTAAATGATTAATTTGTTAAAAAAAACACAAAAATAATTCATATATTTTTCAAGTATTTATATTAGTTTCGTAAAATTTCTTCCTAGATTAAAAATTTATAAGATGATAACTTAAAAGATAGATTTTAAATTATTTTAGATATTTGTAGAAGTGAAAGATAATGTTTAGATTGTAGGAGGAAATAAAGATGGATTTTAAATTTTCCATTGAACAGGGAGATAAGTTTTTAATAAAGCTTTTTGACGAGTTTGATGTATATGGACCAAAGAGATTTTCTGGAGAAGGAAGATACTGTGATGATGATAGTATAAGATATGGTAAAATAAATTCTTTTTCAGAGGTAGTTTTAGATAGAAAATCTGATTATTCAGCAAAAGAAGTAATTCTTCCAGTAAATCATTTATATGGAGTTAAAATAAATGGAGAGCTAATAAAAGCTGAATACAAACCAGAAAAGAAGAAACTTATTATAGCAAGAGCCTGTGATATAAATGCTATGGAAAGATTAGATAGAAAATTTTATAAAGATGATTATTACCTAGAAAGAAGAAAAGATGTTAAGTTTATTCTTCTAGGTTGTGAAAAATCCTTTGATAGTTGTGCCTGTGTAGGACTTGGAACTAATAAAACAGATAACTACGCTATGGCAATAAAATTTTTTGAAGATTCTATTGGAATAAAAATAAAGGATGAAGAGTTCAATAAGTTTATTGATGAAAGTTATGAAAAAGATAATTTTGAAATAGATTATGTAACAGAAAATAAAGTTCAAGTTAATAAGCCAGTAATTGAAAAATGGGATACTAGAACATTTTTAAAATTAAGAGAAATGCCATTTTGGGATGATTATAAAAAGCGTTGTATAGGTTGTGGAAGCTGTAATGCTAGTTGTCCTACTTGTACATGCTTATCAACAAAAGAAGTTAAATCTGAAACTAGTGAAGTAGTAGAAGTGAGAAGAATTTGGAATGGATGTCAGCTTGTAAAATCTGCATCATTAAAGGAATATACTTTACCAGAAGTAGTACCAGCAAGAATCAGACAAAGAGTACTAGATAAATTTTATATTCCAAATGTAGAAGAACACGGTGAGCAAGAATGTGTAGGTTGTGGAAGATGTTCAGATATTTGTCCAAGATACATTAATTTCTTTAATACAGTAAATAGATTAAGTGAGGAACTTGGAAAATAGCTTCGCAATTAAACTGAAAAACTTTGTTTTTCTAATTAGATGAAAAAGCTATGCTTTTTAATTAATTGGCAAGAGCGTTGTCTTGCAATTAGAATTTGGATAGTAATTGTAAATTAAAGAAGGGATTGTTGTTATGAATAAGGATATTAATGTAGATGCACTTCGTGCCAATTGTTTCCGTCAGTCTAAAGTGCCTGGCGAGTTTATGTTTCAAATGAGGGTTCCAGGTGGAACTACTGATGCTAAACATTTATCATTGGTTCAAGAAATTGCTAATAAGTATGGAAATGGAACTTTTCACTTTGGTACTAGACAAACTTTTAATATGCCAGGGATAAAGTATGAAAATATTGAGGCTGTTAATAAATTAGTTAAAGATTATATAAGAGAAATTGAAGTTGAAAATTGCAATGTAGATATGGAAGTTGATGAACTTGGATATCCAGCTTTAGGAGCTAGAAATATTTCAGCTTGTATTGGTGGAGAACATTGTATAAAAGCTAATATTAAAACAACTTCATTAGCTAAAAAACTTGAAAAAATTATTTATCCTAGTAATTATCATATAAAAATAAATATTACTGGTTGTCCTAATGACTGTATAAAAGCTCAGATGAATGATTTTGGAATATATGGGGTAACTCTTCCACAGTATTCTTATGATAGATGTGTAGGTTGTGGTGGATGTGCAAGAGCTTGTAAGGCATATTCAACTGGAGCTATTACTGAGGATGATGGAAAAATGATTATAAATAGAGATATCTGTATAGGTTGCGGTGAATGTGTTATAGCATGTCCTACAAGAGCTATGGTAAGATATGAAAAACCATTATATAGAGTTACTTTAGGTGGTAGAACAGGTAAGAAAAATCCAAGAATGGGTAAAATTTTTGTTGATTATGTAACAGAGGAAACTTTATTTGCTATTTTTAACAATTGGATTCCTTTCTCAAAGGATGTATTAAATAATCAACCAAGATATATTCATGGTGGTCATTTAGTTGATATGGCTGGATATGAAAAGGTTAAAAAATTATTATTTAAAGATGTTCAGTTTAATAAGGAAGCAAAAGTTGCTGAGAGAATTAACTGGGTTGAAATTGAACATAAAACTAATATCAATGTAAAACCTGTTGTAATTAAGAATTAGTAATTTAGAATGAAGAATAAAATGTCCATGCAGTACCCGGGTACTGCATGGACATTTTTTTATAGTATTTTTTGTGCTAGTAGGGCTGCTTGTACACGATCTTTGCAGTTAGTTTTTTGAAAAATATTGCTTATATGCTTCTTTACTGTATTCTCACTTATATGAAGCCCTAAGGATATCTCTATATTACTTTCTCCAAGGGAAAGTTTTTCTAATATTTCTTTTTCTCTTTTACTTAAGGAAGGTGAAGATACTTCCCTTAACTTTTCTTTTTTGCTGTTTAGCATTATTTCTAATATAGAATCTTGAAAATATTTTTCATTGTTATTTATTTTGTTTAATGCAAACTCAACATCTTCTAATGATGAGGTTGATAATAGATAGGACTTTATTGGAAATTTCATTAATTCTTCGATGTATTTTCTTGAGCCTATTAAGTCTATTATTAAAATGTTTACATGATTATTTTTTGATAGTTCTTCAATATCTTTTATTAAATCATTATTATTTTCTTCAAATACTACAATTACTGTAGTTTCCTCCTTTACATCTTTTAAAGAAAGGAGATTATCTGTAAGTTTTAATGTCTTTACTGTGGAAATATTTTTTAGGATTGCCACGAGACCTAAGCTAAAAAGCTTTATTTTGCAAAAAACTAATAATTTCATTTCACCCCTCCAGAAAATAATTAAAGTTCAAAATTAATTCTAACATATTATATGGTAAAAATAAACATAATTAGTACTTAATGTATACAAATATAATACTTTTTTTATTATTTATGAAAAGTATTATTAAAGTAGTAATTAAAATTTACTATTTAAAATCATACCTATGAGGAATTTTAGAATTCTAGAACTGAGAATATAATTAAAACATAAGCTGTAAAGGATTTCTGAAAAGGGGGTGTGATTTATGAAATATGCAATTGTAACAGCTATTGCATTATTTATAGCCTATATTTCAATTTTAATTTTTACAGAATCTCTTAATAAAAATCAAGGGTTAAAAAAGAATGCTAAATATGCAGCTATTGTGATGTCTATTTCAATACCCTTTATATCAATTATTGGGGCTTTGATTTTTTTATTAGGAAAACTGGTAGTAACAACATTACCAATAACTATTAGTAATTATCAACTGTTTATTATATCTATAATTGGTATATTTATAATTTTTTTAGGAGATTTTTTAACTAAGAAATTAACCCTTACATTTAGTTCTTATTTATTGGACAAGAATTATGATTATGAGAAGTTAAGGGAAGAGCAGGTTAAAGAAATTATAGAAAAGGCAGGAAGAAACTCAGAGTCATTATCAATTTTATTACTTTATGGAATAAGTTTTTTAGCTTATTTAGTAGTTGTGAAGATTCTTTCAATAAATAGTAATTTTTTATTTTTAAGTTTATTTTCAATGATTAATATTTTAGTTTATTCATTGATTTTTAAAAGAAAAACTAGAAAAAATTTGTCTAAAAGTTAAATTGAATTTTTAGATTTGTTATAAAACTTGTAATAACCAGAGTTTAAATTTATGGGAGGAATGTATATGCCAAATATATTATTAACAAGAGTGGACAATAGATTGATACATGGTCAAGTTGGGGTAACCTGGGTAAATCATTTAGGAGCAAATTTGATTTTAGTGGCAAATGATAAGGTAGCAAATGACCCAGTACAACAAAGTTTAATGGAGATGGTTCTTCCAGATGCTATTCAAACTAGATTTTTTACTTTAGATAAAACTATAAAGGTGATTCACAAGGCAGCTCCAAGACAGAAAATTTTCTTGGTTTGTAAAACTCCACAGGATGTTTTAACTCTAGTAGAGGGTGGGGTGCCTATAACTGAAGTTAATATTGGAAATATGCATTTTGCTGAAGGAAAAACCCAAATAGCATCCACTGTTTCTGTAGATGACAGTGATAAGAAGGCTATAAGAGCTTTAATTGATAAGGGAATTAAGGTTGAGGTAAGAAGGGTTCCTGATGAAAGTGTAGAGATTAATATAGCAAAATTTGTTTAGTATTTAGTGTTTTAGCTTAGTTTTTAATTTGGTTAATAGACTTTAATGGGTCTTTTAATATTCAACTAGCAATGTTAGTTGAGAAATATATTTTTTTATGGGGGTATCATAATGGATAATGTATTTTTACAAGCATTACTGATAGGTATTTGGGCTGGTATAGCTGGAATTGACTTATTTAATGGACTTACTCATATACACAGACCTATAGTTACAGGTACAGTAGTTGGTTTAATTCTTGGTGATGTACAAACAGGACTTATTGTTGGAGGAACTTTAGAACTTGTTTGGGCAGGTATGGTTCCACTGGCAGGAGCACAGCCACCTAATGTTGTTATTGGGGGAATTATAGGGACAAGTATAGCTATTTTAGGTAAACTTGATGCTCAGGCAGCTGTTGGTATAGCAGTACCTTTTGCTGTAGCAGCTCAAGCTGGAATAACTCTTTTCTTTACAGTATTTTCTCCAGTTATGCATAAGGCTGATAAGTATGCTGAAGAGGCCAATGATAAGGGGATTGATAAAATTAACTATTTAGGACTTGGAATTTTATTTGTTTCATATTTTATCTGTGCTTTCTTACCAATATTCTTTGGTGCAGACAAGGCAAGAATGATAGTTGAAATGTTACCTGCTTGGTTAATTGGTGGATTATCAATAGCTGGTGGAGTAATGCCTGCAATAGGTTTTGCAATGCTTTTAAAGATAATGTTAAAGAAAGAGTATATTGCATTTTTAATAGGTGGTTTTGTTTTAGTAACTTACTTTAAGGTTTCTATTTTAGGGTTAGCTTTAATAGGGCTTTGTATAGCACTTTATGATTACTATGCAAGAGCGAATAATAATTCTAAGGTAGCAGTACCGGTAGTAGAGGAGGATTATGAAGATGGAATCTAATGTAGGGTTTAAAGATAAGAGTAATAAAAAAGTTATTGATAAAAAAGATTTAAATAAAATGGCTTGGAGGTCCTTACTTTTACAGGCATCTTTTAACTATGAAAGAATGCAGGCCTGTGGCTGGTTATATTCTTTATTACCAGGGCTTAAAAAGATTCATAAAAATAAAGAGGACCTTTCAAATTCAATGAAAGATCATATGGAATTTTTTAATACTCATCCATTTTTAGTAACTTTCATTATGGGACTTGTAATTGCTATGGAGGAAAATAAAGAGGATAGAGATACTATAAGAGCTATAAAGGTAGCTACAATGGGACCTTTAGGTGGTATTGGTGATGCGTTATTCTGGCTTACAGCTCTTCCTATTTGTGTTGGAATAGGTGCAGATCTTGCTAGAAATGGAAGTATAGCAGGACCAATTGTGTTCTTGGTTATGTTTAATATTCTTCATTTTGGATTAAGATTTTTCTTAATGAGTTATGGATACAAAACAGGTGTTAATGCTATTGCCACTTTAAAGGATCAAACTAAGAAAATCTCTCATGCTGCTTCAATTTTAGGATTAACTGTTGTTGGTGGACTTATTGCATCAATGGTTAATTTAAAAACAGCATTAGTTATAAATGTAGGTGAAGCTTCTGTTAATGTTCAAGAGGGTGTTTTGGACATGGTAATGCCTAATATATTACCAATTCTTTATACATTTTTAATGTATAGATTATTGAAAAAAGGTGTTTCACCAGTAATATTAATTTTAATAACAGTTATAATCATGGTTGCTTTATCTTTTGTGGGATATTTATTCCCTTGGTTAAAAGTAATTTAAATTTTAAACAATTAATTTCAAAAGTTTCAATTTATAATTTTCCCTAAATTATAATTTTTAAGGCTGTATCAAAGAGGAGTTACTACCTTTAGCAAGTGGTAAATTTTATTTGATACAGTTCTTTTATAAAGAATTTTTAAGAAATGATTTTCTAAAATATTTATTTATTAGGAGCTGTTATAGATGAAGAAGATAGACAAAAACTCAAGAATACCTTTATATTCTCAACTTATGGATTTATTAATAGCACATATAAATAGTTTGGACTGTGATGATAAGTTGATGTCAGAAAGAGAAATTTGTGAAATTTATGATTTAAGTAGAACAACAGTTAGGCAAGCTTTAGATAGTTTAGAACAGGAAGGATATATATATAAACTTCATGGAAAAGGATCATTTGTTGCTGAAAAGATAGCTAAAAAAGATTTAATGGCATTTTATTCTTTTACAGATGAGATGAGGAAGATTGGGAAAATACCAAGTTCTTCAGTTTTAAATTTTGAAATAGTAGAAAGTACTGAAAAGTTAAATAGGATTTTTAATTTTAAAGAGGATCAATTATTTTTTAAAGTGATAAGGGTAAGGGAAGCAGATAAGGTTCCTATGATGTATGAGACAACCTATTTACCCTATAGAAATTTTGAAAATTTATCAGAATCTATGATTAAGAGCAAACCATTATATGATATTTTTAATGAAAATTTTAATATTATATTAGGGAATGCAGAGGAAGTTTTTGAACCTATTTTAACTAATAAATTAGAAAGTTTTTACTTATCTATAGAGGAAGGAACCCCAAGTTTAAAGGTGGAGAGATTCACTTATGATGAGGGAGGAAGGCTTATTGAGTATACCATAAGCATAGCAAGAGGAGATAAGTTTAAATATAAAATCAAATTAAATAGAAATTAATTTTTTTTGATAGCACTGGTAATGACAACATTACAAAGAGGATTAACGTTTTTATTATTGGAGGGGATAAATTTGTATTTTAATTTAGAAGAAAAAGAATTGGTAGAGAAGTCAGCTATATTCACTGCAAAGGAAATTTATATGCAACCTAAGGTTTGGGAAGAAAGTTATGAAATAATAAAAAATAAAAAGGATGAGATAAAAAAGTTTTTTAATATAGCCCTAACTGAAGAGGTAAGAGTTATTTTAACTGGTGCAGGAACTTCAGATTATGTAGGAGATACTGTTGAGAAGTATTTAAGAAGATTAGTTAAGAGAGAGATAGAAGCAATAGCAACTACAGATATTGTTTCAGCTCCAGAGGATTATTTAGAGAAAAGGAAAACTATTTTAGTTTCCTATGCCCGTTCAGGAAATAGCCCAGAGAGCATAGGAGCTTTTGAAATTCTAGATAAAAATATAAAGGAGATTTATCACTTAGTGATTACCTGTAATAAAGAGGGCGATTTAGCTAAAAAAGCAGAGAATAAGGAGAATGCTTTAGTACTTATTATGCCAGAGAAATCAAATGATAAGAGTTTTGCTATGACAAGTTCTTTTAGTGCTATGCTTTTATCTACTATATTAGCCTTTGATATAGATAATTTAGAGAATAATAAAAAGTATTTAGATATTATAAAAATTCAGGGGGAAAGAATAGTTAGAGAAGATTATAAGCAGTTATTAGAGGTTAGCAATTATGATTTTGATAGATTAGTTTATTTAGGGACAGGTTTTTTAAAGGAATTGTCTCAGGAGATGGCTCTTAAGAATTTAGAGTTAACTAGCGGAAAAATAGAGACTGTATCGGAGTCAGTACTTGGATTTAGACATGGTCCAAAATCTATAATAAATGATAAGACTTTAATTATAGTAATGACAGCTGTTGATGATTATAGCTATAAGTATGATTTAGATTTGATAAGGGAGATAAAGGGGGATAGTGGAAATCATAGGTTAGTGGTGATTAGTTATGATTATAAGAGGGAGTTAGAGAATTATTCTGATAAATATATATCTGTGAAGGGGGAAGAGGTTTCTTATATCTTTACAATTTTTAATTATATGTTGTTTGGTCAAATTTTTGGAATGTTAAATTCATTGAAACTTGGTATTAGTCCAGATAATCCAAGACCAGATGGAACAGTGAATAGAGTAGTACAGGGTGTAAATATCTATGATTATAAATCAAAGTAGTTTTTATGGAATATGAAAGTTAAATAGAGAGTTAAGTGGTGTAGCTATTATAAGTTGATATAAAATGGATATTTTTTATGTTTAAATATTAGAGCAGCTAGTAGTAGTTTAGTAAAAGAGAAAATTTTAAGATTTGAAGGGGTATTTAATATGAAGGGAATTATTGTTACAGGTCATGGGAAGTTTGCAGAGGGAATTGTTAGTGCTATGGAGGTTATAGCAGGGAGACAAAAGGGAATAGAGATAGTGAATTTTTCTATGGATTCTAGTACTGAGAAGTTAAAAAAAGAGATAAGGGAAAAGATTGATATATATAATAGGGAAGTTTTAATTTTAGCAGATTTAGCTGGTGGTTCACCTTTTAATGTATCTGTTGAATTAATGGGTGAGATTAAAGAGAAGAATATAGAGGTTGTGGCAGGGGTAAATTTAGCAATGCTACTGGAACTTGCTTTAATGAAGGATATGGAAACTATGGAGGAACTTTTACAGTCGGCTATTTCAGTGGGAATTTCAGCAGTGAAAAAGTTTGAAGTTAGTAGGAATCGTGGAGAGATAGAGATTTTTGATGAAGGGATCTAAAATGGCTTCGCTTTTTAATTGGGAATGTGAAATTGGGAATTGGAATGGACAATCAGTACCCGGGTACTTGGGTGAATTTGGATATTTAATTTAAGGAGGAGAGGAAATATGAAGAAGATTTTGTCTACTAGGGATATGCTTATTAAGGCTCAGGCTGGAGGTTATGCTGTTCCAGCTTTTAATATACACAATTTAGAGACTTTGCAGGTTGTTATAGAGGTTGCTAATAGGCTAAGGTCTCCTGTGATTTTGGCTGGAACTCCTTCAACTATGGTTTATGCAGGGGGAGAGTATGTTGTGGCTATGGCTCAGGCAGCTGCTGAGAAGTATGATATTCCAATAGCTGTTCATTTGGATCATTATGAAGATGTGGAGGCTATAAAAAAATATATTGATATTGGTTTTAAGTCTGCCATGATAGATGCATCACATAAAGATTATGAGGATAATATTAACACTGTAAGGGAAGTTGTGGATTATGCACATAGATTTGATGGTACTGTGGAAGCAGAACTTGGTAGATTAGGGGGGCAAGAAGATGATTTAGTTGTGGATGAGAAGGATAGTAAATATACAAATCCAGAGCAGGCTAAGGATTTTGTAGAGCGTACAGGGATTGATTCTTTAGCTATTGCTATAGGAACAGCCCATGGGCTTTATAAGGGAACTCCTAATTTAGATTTTGATAGGTTAGTGGAGATTAGAGAAAAGGTTAATGTGCCATTGGTTTTACATGGTGCCTCTAATGTACCAGACCATTTGGTTAGAAAGGCTATTGAATTAGGAATTTGTAAGGTGAATATAGCAACAGATTTGAAAATTCCTTTTGCATCAGCAGTGAAAAATTATTTGGTTGAAAATCCAGAGGCTAATGATCCAAGAAAATATTTAACACCAGGAAAGAAGGCTATGGAGAAGATAGTGGAGGAGAAGATTTTACTCTGTGGAAGCGAGGGGAAAATGGCTTCGCAATTAAACTGAAAAACTTTGTTTTTCTAATTAAATTCAAAAGCTGTGCTTTCTTAATTGATCGGCAAGAGCTTTGCTTTGCAATGGCTGCGCTTTTTAATTGGGAATTGGGAATTGGGGGGAGATGGCTTCGCAATTAAACTGAAAAACTTTGTTTTTCTAATTAAATTCGAAAGCTGTGCTTTCTTAATTGATTGGCAAGAGCTTTGCTTTGCAATGGCTGCGCTTTTTAATTGGGAATTGGGAATTGGGAATTTGGAATGTGGAATTTGGAATGGGGGGAGAGGGTTTAGGGTGCTGAGAAGTGGTTATGCAGTACCCTGGTACTTGGGTATTATTGGATATTTATTTTTAGGGATTTGAATTTTTCTAAAATTTCATCATAATTTTCTATGTAGCTTGGAATGAATATATAAGGGTAGCTATAATAAGCATTACCATCATATCTTGTGAAATAATTAGAACCTTTTATTGTGATTCCAGCATCAGTATATGTAATTGCTTCAATATTATTTAAAAATATTAGGGCAACTTCATGGGTTTCTTTCCAGAAATAAGTTACATTGTTTTTATGTCTAATAGTGCAAGCTTTGAAAAGATTATATTCATAGACAAGTTTTTCATTATGGAAAAAATCTAATGAAAAGTAGCTATAAAGATATTTTTCATCCTCTTTTAAATATTTGCCATTATGTAAATCAATTAAATCCTTTTTATTATTTGGAAGGTCAGAAATAGAAGTAGAAAGAGTGTCCTTTTTATATTCAAAAAATATTAAATATATAAAGTATGTGAAAATAAGGAATAGTGCTGAAACTAATAAACCTGTTAATATAAAAAATATTGAAAATCCTAAGAATAGCCATTTTGTATATTTAATTTCTTCTTGAAATGTTTCAGACTCTTTAATTTTCATTTTTTTAAAATTATCATCTTTAACAGATAAGTGATAAACAAGTTCATTTAGTTCATCCTCTGTAAAGGTATTTTTGTAGCTCTTTATAATGTTACCTTTATAAAACTTAGCATTATATCGAAGTTCAGAAAGTTTATTTTTAAATTCTATCATGGAAAAAGTCCCCCTAGTAATGATAACTTTAGTTTACAAAGAATAAATGAAATTGATATGTAGATTTTGTTATATTTTGTTATATTTAAAGAGGGTTTTGTAACCTATTATAGACATTAGCTTAGGGGTAAATTATTAAAAATTATAGTTAAAAATAGAAAAAAGCCATATGAAGTTGATTAAGTAATCAATCTCATATGGCACTTTTTTTAGCTTGCTTTTTTTCTGTTATATAACTTCATTATGAAGTATAGTGGAATGGCAACTATTAGGCCACCAAGTCCCCAAATTATTTGCTCAGCTGATGATTGGAATAATATCCAAAGGCTGACTACTACTGCGATGATTGGGATTATTGGTCCTAATGGAATTTTGAATGAACGTTCCATTTCAGGTTTTTTCCATCTAAGTATAGGTACTGCTAAACAAGTTGGTAAGTATTGAGCAAATCTTGAAATTGCACTTATTAAAGCAAGTTGAGTAAATGAACCAGATAATGCTATTGGTATAGTTAATACTACTGTTAAAATAATAGCAATATATGGTGTATTTAATTTATTATATTTAGCTATTGATTTTGGAAGTAATCCATCTTCAGCAAGTGCTACAGCCATTCTTGGTGATGAAAAAGATGAAGCTACGTTAACACCAATAATGGATACTAAAACACCAAGACTTACTAAGATTCCACCTGTTGAACCTAAAAACTTCGATGAAGCAGTGGTAACTGGATTTACATCATTGGCTAAGCTTGGTCCAAGTATACCTATAGATACAGCTTGAATAAGTAGATATACAATTGAAACAATAATCATAACAATTACTATTGCTTTTGGTATATTTTTTGATGGGTTATCCATATCTTCTGCTGCTAAGGCAATACTTTCAAATCCAGTAAATGCAAAGAAAATTAGTAGAGCAGCAGCTCCAAAGGAACCATGAGTATAAGTATTATTAGGTAGCATTGGTGTAAAGTTATGTGCCTTCATAAAGAAAACTCCGATAGCGATGAAAATAACTAGTGGAATTATTTTACCAATTGTTGCTATGTTCATGATGATTTTAGTGAAGTTTACTCCTACGATATTAAGAATTCCTAAAGCTATTATGAATAAAACTATTATAATATCTTTAGTAGTACCTTTATCAGCGGCAGGCCAAAATACTGATAATGCAGTAACAAAACCAGCAGCCATAGTAGCCCAAGCTATTACACAAATAGCATAAGTCATTATACCTACTTCAAAGGCAGCAAAATTACCAAATGCTTCACGGGTATAAACATAAGGACCACCATTTTTTTTAAACATTCCACCCATTTCAGCAAAGCATAGGGCTATAGTTATAGTTAAAAATGCATCAAATAATATTACAAATAAGCTTGCAGGACCTATTAGTTTCATTGCTTGGTTAGGAAGCAGGAAAATCCCACTTCCAACAATAGCATTGAAACCTAAAAGAACGATACTAAGAAATCCTATTTTCGATTTACTTGTTTTCATAATCAACCTCTTTCTTTTATTTTTCATTTGTTACTTTAGTAAGGACTAAAATTATTAAGATAAAATTTTCATAACAGGTAAAAAAACTTTATTTTCAAATAATTTTATAAAAGGTTAGGAGAAAACCATTTTGTCTTTTTACTATGGTTAATTAGTGACAAATGGTTTATTTCTTCTACTAACCAATATTTTTTACATTAATTAAGCTATAAAAAATTTTCAGTTGATAACATAAATTAGTATTTGTAAATTAATAATTATAATTCAGTTATAAATAATTAATTTATTTTATCGATAAAATATTTAAATAAATTAGACATAGATTCATTATTTTCAGATAAAACTTCAGGATGCCATTGAACACCCATTAAAAAATTGTTACCTTCTTTTTCGATAGCTTCAATTATGCCATCATTAGCTGTAGCTACTATTTTAAATCCAGGAGCTAAATCTTTTATAGCTAAATGATGAAGAGAATTTACTCTTGTAGAGTCTCCTAAAATTTCGTAAAGCATAGAGTCTTTCTCTATATTAATTTTATGAGTAACAACAGTACTATGACTACTTTGTGCATGTTTTATAAAAGAATCTTCCTTTAAAGAGATGTCTTGATAAAGAGTTCCGCCATTTAAAACATTTAAAATTTGATGCCCTCTACAAATTCCAAGTAGGGGAATTTCTTTATCCATTGCTAGTTTAGCTAAAGTAAACTCAAATTCATCTCTTTCAGGAAATGTTGTTTGAAGTAGAGAATGAGGATCCTCATTATATCTAGCTGGATCTACATCATAACCTCCTGAAATTATTAATCCATCTATAAGATTAATATACTCTTCTAAAATATTTTTATCTGTTGTTACCGGTATAACAATAGGGATTCCACCAGCTTTTATCACAGAATCAATATAACCTGTATAAAGCTTAACTCTTTTACGACCAGCAAAAGGAACAGTGTCTGTTGCTATTTCTATATTGGCAGATATGCCTATAATTTTACTTTTCATAATTGTACCTCCATCTAAAATTTCCCTAAAAATCTATAAAAAAAAAAGAGCTATCATCAAAAAAATAGAGACGAAGATAACTTCGTGGTTCCACTCTACTTTAGACAAAAGTCCCTCATTAACAGATCTAAATAAATCCTTAAGCTATAACGGGCTTTACCGTATATCCTTACTAAACTTTTGGGGATATAAACTCAATAGCGCACCTTCGTATAAAATATTAGTTAGAAGCTTTTCAGCTAAAGGCTTCCTCTCTGATAACTTTAATTTATTTAGTAAAAGAACTAAATAAGCTTTATTATAAAAGCTTTATACTACTTTTTCTATATCAATGTTTTTCCGACTATTTTGATATGAATATTTGTTATTCATACACTAATTATATTCATTAATTTTAAAACTGTCAACAAAATCAATTGAGAATGAAAAAATTGCTTAGGGAAAAGAATAAATTTCTTTAAGTTGCAAAATAAAAAAATATAAAATAAGCAACTATAAAAGACGGAAAAGGAAAGAATTAATTTTTTCATTCTCATTATTATACTATATTTTATGTAAAATGAGTTATTTTGACACAAAAAAAAGGAATTAGAGTTAACTAAATCCCTTTTATAGTATATTATATAATATTTCTTTTTAATGAACAAGATTTAAATAAAATGTTAAGCTGATTAAAAGTTTTCCTGTTTTTTATAGCTAGGATTAGAATAAATTATTGCTATAACGGAATGAACTTTTCTTTTCATGCTTTAACATATAATTTGAAATTATAAAAGCAACTATGAAAGGTAAAATCCAACCAAATCCAACTGATTGTAATGGTAAGAAAGAAAGAATTTTATTTATAAAAGGAACATAGCTTCCTAAAAATGTTAAGAGACTTACAAATAGTGTTGTATAAGCACTATATCTAATAGTTAGATTGCTTTTAATCATTGAATCAAATAGGTTTAATAGAATAATTACTATAGATACTGGATAAATTACTCCAAGGATAGTTCCAGAAAAAGCAATTATATTATTTAATCCAAAGTTTGCAAATAAAATACTAATTACAGCCATTACAAGGACATTTATAGAGTATTTAAATTTCCCACCAGAAATTCTTTCGAAGAATTCTCCACCGGCTGATAAAAGTCCAATGGATGTTGTTAAACAAGCAACACCAAAAGCAACTCCAATAGCTGTTGTTCCTATGTTACCAAGTATTGATTTAGATAGGAATAATAACATTTGAGAATTGTTCATATCGGTGGCTAAATTTCCAGTTTTAGATCCAAGGAAAATTAATCCACCATAGATTATAGCTAATCCTAAAATTGCTATGATAGAAGCTTTAATAGTAACCCCTATAACCTCTCTTTTTTCATAACCTTTAGATCTTACTGAACCAATTATTAAAGATGCAAAAATTATAGAAGCGATAGCATCCATTGTTTGATAGCCCTCTATTAAAGAATGGGATAGTGGGTTAGTTATTGTGGCAGTTGAAAAATCTCCAATAGGGCTTAGAAATCCTTTGATTAATAGGAAACTTAAGATTAGTAAAAGTAATGGAGTTAAATATTTACCAATTGACTCAATAACTTTAGTAGGTCTTAAAACAAATAATAAATTTATAGCAAAATAAATTATAACAAATAAAAATTGATTGAAATTAGGGAAGTGTGGAAGTATTGAAATTTCAAAGGTTGTAGCAGCTGTTCTTGGAATAGCTAATAGCGGTCCAATTAATAAAAATAATATTATAGAATATATTTTTGAGAAGATAGGCCCTACTTTAGCAGACATTTCTTCGAAGTTTCCATTATTTTTAGTACAAGCAATTAAACCTAATAAAGGTAGTCCTACACCCATTATTGTAAAGCCTATTACCCCTAACCAGTAGTGTTCACCTAAGCTTTGACCTAGTGTTGGCGGAAAAATTAAATTCCCAGCACCAAAAAACATTGAAAATAGTGCAAATCCAATTATTATGTAATCTCTAGTTTTTGTTCTCATAAATAATTCTCCTTTATGTCTATATAGAATTTTTTTACTTTAAAGTGTTTTTTTTATAAAGTTAAAATTATTACTTAATTAATATTAAATTAATAATAACAGAATAAAATTATTAAATCAATAATATAAAGATAAAATATTTAACAAAAAGATATAAAAATGACAAAAAAAAAGGAAAAGTAATTTTTTGAAAGAAGTTAATCTTTATGATAGGATATAAAAAGGTTATATATAGAATAAAAGCTATAATTTAAACTAAATAATATTAGTAAAAGTTATTAAATTGACAAGAGAAAAGGAGGATGTTATTAAATATAATAAATTTTTGCTTATTATATTTAATAACAAAGCAAAGATGAAAGTACGTAAAGCAATTATTCCAGCGGCAGGTCTTGGAACGAGATTTTTACCAGCTACTAAAGCTCAACCAAAGGAAATGTTACCAATAGTTGATAAACCAACAATTCAATATATTATAGAAGAAGCTATTGCTTCTGGTATTGAAGAAATTCTTATTATCACTGGAAGAAATAAAAAATGCATAGAAGATCATTTTGACAAGAGTATAGAACTTGAAATGTCTTTAGAGAAATCAGGTAAAAGTGAGCTTTTAGAGCTTGTTAGAGATATATCAGAGATGGTTGATATTCACTATATTAGACAAAAAGAACCAAAGGGTCTTGGACATGCAATAAATTGTGCAAAGGCTTTCGTTGGAGATGAACCTTTTGCTGTTCTTTTAGGTGATGATGTTGTTTATAGTGAAAAACCTTGTTTAAAGCAATTAATGGAATGCTTTGACGAATATAAAACATCAGTATTAGGGGTTCAAGAAGTACCTGAAAAAGATGTTGATAAATACGGTATTGTAGATGGAATTCATATTGAAGATAGAGTTTATAAAGTAAAAGATTTAGTTGAAAAACCTAAAAAAGAAGAGGCACCAACAAATGTAGCTATTTTAGGAAGATATATAATTACTCCTGCTATATTTGATATTTTAGATAAAACTAAGCCTGGAAAAGGTGGAGAGATTCAACTAACAGATGCTCTTAAAACTTTAATTGAACAGGAAGCTATGTATGCCTATGTTTTTGAAGGTAGAAGATATGATGTAGGTTCAAAGCAAGGTTTCTTAGAGGCTACAATTGAATATGCATTAAGAAAACCTGAAATAAAAGATGAATTTATGGAATATTTAAATGAAAGAAAATGGGAAAAACACTAATTTAAATATTATAAACTGTTGATTCACTAAAATGATAGAACCACTTTGAAGTAAAGTTTATATTATTAAAAAATATTATAAACTCTATTTTAAAGTAGGAACTATCTTTTTTTATTGAAAAAATTAATCTACATATAGAATTATTCTAGTATCTCATGTTAAAATTAATTTAATAGTTTTTTGTTAAATTGGCAAAATATTAAGAAAGTATTATCTGTGTAATCATGGAAGGAGAAAATATTGATGGAAGATAAAAAAAAGGTTATATTCAGTGGAATTAAACCTTCGGGTGACTTAACTTTAGGAAATTACCTTGGAGCAATTAAAAGTTGGGTTAAGCTTCAAGAGGATTATGAATGTTATTTCTGTGTAGTTGATTTACATGCTATAACAGTTAAGCAAACACCAGCTGAACTTAGAAAAAGAACTTTAGAAATATTAGCTATTTATATAGCTTCAGGAATAGATACAATTAATAATACTTTATTTATTCAATCACATGTACCAGCTCATTCAGAGCTTTCATGGCTTTTAACTTGTAACTCATATATGGGTGAGTTAAGCAGAATGACTCAATATAAGGATAAAAGTCAAAAGGCAGTTAACTCTGGAGAGTCAATTGGAGCGGGACTATTTAATTATCCAGTATTAATGGCAGCGGATATTCTTTTATATCAAACAGATTTAGTTCCAGTTGGAATAGATCAAATACAACATTTAGAGCTTGCAAGGGATATAGCTACAAGATTTAATCATTCTTATAGTGATACATTTAAGATTCCAGAGGGGTATACACCAAAGGCTGGAGCTAAAATAATGGATTTACAGGATCCAACTAAGAAGATGTCTAAGTCTGATGAGAATCCAAATGGAGCAATTCTTTTAATGGACCCACCAGAGGTTATTAGAAAGAAAATTTCAAAGGCTGTAACTGATAGTGTTGGGGTTGTAAATTATACAGATGAACAACCAGGAGTTAAAAACTTAATTAACATAGTTTCAACAATAAAAGGAATAACTCCAGAGAAAGTTGTTGAAAGCTTCAATGGAAAAGGTTATGCAGAGTTTAAAAAAGAGGTGGCAGAAACTATAGTTAATGAGCTTGAGCCAGTTCAAAATAAAGTTAAAGAACTTTTAGGGAATAAAAAAGACCTTGAAGAGATATACAAAGCTGGAGCTGAAAAAGCAGGCTATGTAGCAATGAAAACTTTAAGAAAAACTCAAAAGAAAATAGGATTAATTCCAAGGGCTTAGGGAAAATGGCTTTGCCAATGAATATGAAAAACTTTGTTTTTCAGTTAGTTGAAAAAGCTATGCTTTTTAATTAATTGCAAGAACTTTGTCTTGCAATGAAGGATAAATTCGAATTTGGAATTTGGAATTTGGAATTTGGAATTTGGAATTTAGAATTTAGAATTTAGAATTTGGAATTTAGAATTTAGAATTTAGAATTTGGAATTTGGAATTTGGAATTTGGAATTTGGAATTTGGAATGAAGAGGAATTCAGTTTTTACTGGGTTTCTTTTTTTATTTTGGAGATACAAGGACATGCAGTACCCGGGTGATTGGATATATATGGATTTTAATTAGCTTTCTTTTTTTAATAAAAAAGTTTATCTGGTGCAAAATAGGATTATTAAAATTTTGTATTGGAGGGATTATTTTGAGTAAAGTCATTATTGTTGGTGCTGGAATAGGTGGACTTTCTATGGCAGCTAGATTATTAGCTAAAGGATATGAAGTAATTATTTTTGAAAAGGAGGATAAGGTTGGTGGAAAGGTTAATTCTTTAGAGGAGAATGGTTTTAAATTTGATTTAACTGCTTCGGTGGCTATTAATGGGAATTGTTATAGTGAATTATTTTCTGATATTCATAAGAATTATTCTGATTATTTTGAAATGGAGAATCTTGAAAGTACCTATAAAGTTTTCTTTGAGGATTCTAAATGCTATGAATTTTATAGTAATTATGAAAAGATGTTTAATGCTTTAGAAAATATTAGTGAAGGGTTAGGGAAAGAATATTTTGATTTTATTGATAAATCTTTAGAAAAGTATTTTCTAAGTAAGGATTATTTTTTAGATAAACCAATGATAACTATGGGAGAATTTTTGAATTTGAATATATTAGGTAAACTTAAGGAACTAAATCCTTTAGAAAGTTGTGGGAAATATATTCAAGAAAGTATAAGTAATGAATTATTACAAAAGTTTTTGATATTTCAATCTATGTATATAGGTATAAATCCTTACACTAACTCTAATGTTTATAGTTTAATTCCAGCTATTTCTCAAAACTATGGTTTTTCTTATATTAAAGGTGGGTTATATAGTTATATTTTTGCTTTAGAAAAGGTTATAGCTGATCTTGGAGGAGAAATAAAGAAAAATTTATCTGTAGATGAGATATTTATAGAGGAAGAAAAAGCTAGTGGTGTTAAGGTAGGGGAAAAGATTTATAAATCAGATTTTGTTTTATGTAATGTGGATTATCCCTATGCTATTAAAAACTTAATAAATGTAGGTAAGAAAGAGTTGGGATATAACAAGAAAAATCTAGATAAGAAGGAATATTCCTGTTCTGTTTTTATGATTTATTTAGGATTAAATAAAGTTTTTGATTCCTTGAATGTACACAATATTTATCTTAATAAAGATTTTCAAGTAAATTTAGAGTCTGCCTTTAAGGGAAATTTACCAAAGAAACCTTCATTATATATTTATTATCCATCAGCTATAGATAGGTCTTTAACTAAAGAAGGATATAGCACTATGAATATTATGGTTAGAGTACCTAACTTGTCTTATAAAGAAGTAAGTTGGGGTGAAGATGATGTAAAAAAAATTAGAAAAATAGTAATAGAAGCTTTAAAAAATATGAAGGGTTTAGATAATATAGAAAATTCTATAATTTATGAAAATCATTTGACTCCAGTAGATATTGAAAAAAGATTTAATTCTTATTATGGAACAGCCTTTGGACTAAGCCATAAGCTAACTCAAAGTATGTATATGAGACCACATATGAAAAGTAAGAGTATTGATAATTTATATTTCTTAGGTTCTTCTACACATCCAGGAAACGGAGTTTCTGTAATTATTGAAGGAAGTAAAATTTTAGCTGACCTCATAGAGAAAGAACAGTTATTTTAATTAAAAATTACAAAATATTATAAAGAAATAACCCAGAACATTTTACAATTCTGGGTTATTTTAAACTCAAAAGCTAACAGTTTAGCCACCTAATGTCACATCCTGTTCTGTATACCAATTTAAAGCATCGTAAAAATCTTTTTCTTTAAAATCAGGCCAAAGATTTTCAATAATAAAAAAGTCAGAGTAAACTGATTGAACTGGTAAAAATCCACTAAGTCTTCTTCTTCCTCCCCAACGGATAATCAAATCAATCTTTGATATATCTTTTGACTGAAGAGAAGGTAGAATATGTTTAGATTTATTAGTGGAATTTTTAAGAGAATATAAGTCCCATTCCCAACTATAGTGAATTAAAAAATTTACTTTAATTCCACCGCTACCAAATTTTTTTCTGGTTGTAAATTCTAGTAGTTCTTTTGGGAAAGCAGAAGAAGCTTTATTGCCAATAACTAAGATTTCACAGTTTTCTTTAGTTAATAAATTCACTGATTCTATACAGGCTTTGGTGAATGCATCCTTCTGATCAGAAGGTCTTTTAGTATTATCAACGGTAAATCCATAAAAGGTAACTTCTTCGATTTTTTCCTTTTCACAAAGTTTAAATAATTGAAGACCAGGGTTTACACCGTAAGTATAACCTTCTTTTTTAGTTAAATTATTATTTACAGCCCAACGTCTATTACCATCTGGAATTATACCTATATGTTTTGGGATTCTATCCATTTTTTTCTCCTTTTTTAAAACAAATTTTCTTTATTATTTGCTAATTCATCTTTAAATAAACATGAAATTGGATTATTAAAAAAAGAGTTTAAAATAAAGTAATTTTTAAGTCATGTAATTGTAAATTTTCAAATTTAATAGTAAGTTATAATTAGTCTAGTTAGAAATTAGAATTTAAATTTTTAGTTTTTATAAAAAATTTTACTTTAACAAAAGAGAAAGGTGTGAATAAAGTGGGAAAAGGAATGAAAATTCTTGTAGGAATAATTATTGCTATAGTAATAATAGTAATAGCTGGTTTTGCAGTTTATTTTGTAGCGTTTACTCCTAAGGTTAAAACTACTTCAATAAATGCTGTAAATCAACAGGCGGTTCAAAATGTAACACAAAAATTTAGTCCAGAAGCTTTAGCAAATAATGTTCAAACTGTAAATGGAAAGAAACAAATTTCATTAACAACTGAGGATTTATCTAATGTTGCTGCCTATGCAGTTTCAAAATCTTCATCAGCTTCAAAAATTATAACAGGTGTTAAAGTTCAACCAGAGGGAAATAATGTAGTGGTATATGCTACTGGAAAATTAAAAGGTGTTTCATCACAGGCTAAAATTACATTTAATGTAACAGATCAAAATGGACAACCAACATTAAAGTATGATAGTGGAAAAGTTGGATTTATATCAATTCCAGAAAGTGAAGTTTTAAGTAAAATACCTAACAATCAATATGTTACAGTTAATCCTCAAAGTGGTACAATAACTGTAAATCCAGATGCAATAGCTGGACATACAATAGAAGGAATCAATACTAATGATTCTAATTTAAACTTAGTGCTAGGTTCAGGTTCAGATACAAGCACAAATACAGATTCAAGTACTAATTCAACAAATCCTCAAAGTTAATAGAGAATAAATGGAAAAAAGCTTTGTTAAATATTATATTTTAATAAAGCTTTTTTCTTTTACATAAATACAAGGTTAAGTTTTCATTAAGTTTCTTAATATAATAAGGCATCAATATTAACTTTTTGATATAGTATAGATATAGGACGGATAAATTAATAACTTAAAGATGGTTAGTTTACAGGGGGAGTAAATTTAATGATGGATAAAAAAATTCTTATTGTAGATGATGAAGAGCATATAAGAGAACTTATTAAGTTTAATTTAGAGAAAAATGGATACAAAACTATTTGTGCCTCTACTGGTAGAGAAGGATTAGAAATTGCTAAAGAGAGACAGGTAGATTTAATTGTTCTTGATTTAATGCTTCCAGAGATGGATGGTTTTGAGGTTTGTAAAGAAATCAGGAAAGAACATACTATTAGTGCTATACCTATAATTATGCTTACTGCAAAAAGTGAAGAAATTGATAAAATTTTAGGGCTTGAGCTTGGAGCGGATGATTATATGACCAAGCCTTTTTCGGTTAGAGAGCTTGTTGCAAGGGTAAAGGCACAACTTAGAAGAAATAATAAAACTTCCGATGATAATTTAGTTAGATTTGGAGATATTTCTGTGGACTTGCAGACTAGAGAGGTTAGGAAGTTAGAGGAAAAAGTTGACCTTACTTTAAAGGAGTTTGAGATTTTAAAAATTCTTATAAAAAATAAAGGAAAGATTTTAACCAGAGAAATGCTTCTTGATAGAATTTGGGGATATGAGTATATTGGAGAAACTAGAACTGTAGATGTCCATATTAGACATTTAAGACAGAAGATAGAGAATGATGATAAAAATCCTATGTATATTCAAACTATTAGAGGGGTTGGATATAAGTTTTTGTTGGAAGAATAGGGGGAGAGGCAAAGCATAGCTTTGCAATTAAACTGAAAAACTTTGTTTTTCTAATTAAATTCGAAAGCTGTGCTTTCTTAATTAATTAGCAAGAGTTTCGCTTTGCTTTATAATTTTGAATTTTGAATTTTGAATGTGGAATTGGGAATGGCTTTAGACAGGCACTACTGGGGTACTTGGGGTTAATTGGAAAAAGGAATCTGTGATGTTACTTTTGTAAGCATTACAGATTCCTAATTTTTTTATTTATTGAATTTTATGTTGATTTCTGCTATTTCATTTCTTGAGGCAAGTCTTATTGGGGGTCCCCAGGTTCCTAACCCTGATGTTACTATGGTTTCTATTCCTGATTTTAGTTTTAGATAGCCATAGTGATTTTTATAGTACATTTTAGTTATTAAGTTGAAAGGGAATATTTGCCCTTTATGTGTGTGACCTGAAAGGATTAGGTCAACATCTTCTTTTTTATATTCATTAAAATCAGGTTGGTGATCTAGTAAGATTATAGGAATATCATTTCTATTTTCTTTATTCCAGATAGGTTGTCTACTACCACCACTAAATCCCATTGGGCTTAAATCTCTTCTTCCTGCAATGGCAAATTCTCTGTTGAAAAATACAGTTTCATCTTCTAATAATCTAATATTTGTACTTTCAACAAAAGCTTTCATTTCTTTAAAGGTTTTTCCTGAATCATGATTTCCGAATATTAAGTATGTACCATAGGTACTTTTTAAACTATTGAATATCTTTTTAGTTTCTTCAGGGTTTTGTAAGGCTTTGAAGTTTTCATCAAATAAATCTCCTGCAATAACTACTATATCTGGATTTAAACTATTTATTTTATTTATATTTTTTCTAAGTTTTTCATTAGTATTAAAATAACCTAAATGTAAATCACTGATTAAACTAATTTGAAGGTTGTCCAAATCACTTTTTTTATTTATTTTTATATCATATTTAGCTATTTTTATTCTACTAGCATTAAATCTTCCATATAAGAATATTGCTAAAATTATAATTATTTGCATTAAGCTAAAATATTTTTCCTGTCCAGTACCTCTTAATAAGATTTTACCGATTAAATCAGTTATTAGTATTGTGAAGAATGCTATAACAGAGAATCCAAAGAAGTATAAACCTACTTTACCTATTATGGAGCCTACATTTTTAGATAATAATCCAAGGGTTGCGACTGCTATTATAGTACCTAGTACAATTAAAATCATTAATATGTATTTTATATTTATATCAAAGCTACTTATTAGGTCTTTGTTAATTGTATCAACTATAAAAACATTTGCTAGGGCATATAATATTATAAATATACCCATCATAATATTACTTATTATTTTCATAGAATTTGCCTCTCTTCTTTTGTTTATTTATCCTTATACTTTAATTATATCATTGATTTAATTAAAGATAGTGAGGGAAAAATGAGGTTTTTTTAATTTTATACCTATTTTTAGTTTCCTATTTAATATTATTTTTCTATAATAATAATTAACTGTTAGGTTTGGATTTATTTAGATTATATTTTTATAGTTTTAATTCATATATTTCGTGATAAATATATTTATATTTCTTTTTTTTATTTGAGAAAATTAAATTAGATATTATTGTTTATTATTTGGAAAGGGGTTATTTCTATGTTTTTGAGAAAATTTAAAATAGAGGATAGTGAAGTTATTTCTAAATTTATTGGAAGAAATTTTTTAGAGGTAAATATAAAGGATTATTCTTTAGAAGAAATGGAATATATGGCTAAATTTTATTCTGTAGAAAAGGTTCAATCTATTGCTAATAAAGGTCATTTATATGTGGCTATTGAAGAAAATGAGATAGTGGCAACTGGAGCTATTTCTAAAATTAATGATAAAGAGGCTTTTATTTCTGCTGTTTTTGTAGTTCCTGAATATCATGGAAGAGGGATAGGAAAGTTTGTTATGGAAATTTTAGAGAAGGATAGATATTTTTTAGAAAGTGAGATTATCTCTTTAAATGCTTCTATAACAGCAACAAAATTTTATGAGAAATTAGGTTATTCTTATAAAAATGGAGTTAAAAATCTTAATGAATATAATGTTTATGAAATGATAAAGGAGAGAGTTTATGGAGAAGTTTAGTAGTGGTTGCACTTTAGATTGTGCAGATTGTTGTTCTTTTAATGTTTATAAAAAAGGAGAGGAGATTATTAAGGTTCAGGCTAAGAAAAATCATCCTTATACTAAGGGATTTCTCTGTAAAAAAGGTATTAAACATATAGAACTTTTAAATCATAGGGATAGATTTTATAGTCCATTACTTAAGATTAATGGTGAATTTAAAGAAATTTCTTTTCAGGAAGCTTTAAAAATTATGGCTGAAAAACTTAGCTACTATAAAGAAAACTATGGAAGTAATTCTGTGCTTTATTATGAACAATATGGTAGCGGTTCTTTATTAAAGTCTATTGGAGATATTTTTTGTAATTTTTATGGTGGAGTTTTGAAAACTAAGGGAGGTCCCTGTTGGAGTGCTGGAATGAAGGCGCAAAAATATGATTTTGGAGATGCTAAATCTCATAGTTTAGAGGATATGTTAAAGAGCAAATCTATAATTCTTTGGGGTAAAAATCCTGCATATACTGCTATTCATACAGCTAGTTATATAAAAAAGGCAAAGGATAAAGGTATAGAAATTATAGTTATTGATCCAATTTATACGGAGACAGCTAAAAAGTTTGCTACAAAATATATTAGAGTGAATCCTTCTATGGATGGGGCTTTAGCCTTTGCTATGCATAAAATTATTATTGATAGAAAACTTTATGATAAAGATTATATAGATTCCTATGTAGAGGGATTTGAAGAGTTTAAAGATTATATAAATAGTTTAGATTTGTCTAATTTATTAAAGCTATCTGGAGTATCTTTAGAAAATTTAGAATTCTTAGTTGAAAAATATACAGAGAAATATTCATCTATACATATAGGATATGGAGTTCAGAAATATAAAAATGGAGGGAATACTGTTAGAGCTATTGATGCTTTAGCTGCTATTACTGGGCAAATTGGATTTTCAGGTGGCGGAGTTAATTATGCCAATAAGGTTTATCCTAAGGTTTTAAATACAGATCCCTATAAAAGTTTTAAATTTGGGAAAAATAAAGAGATTATGGTAACTGATTTAGCTAATTATCTTTTAAAGGGAGAGAAACCAATAAAAATGGCTTTAATATATAAGAGTAATTTATTAAATCAATTAGCTAATATAAATAAACTGAAAAAAGCCTTTGATAATGTTGAATTTAAGGTCTGTTCTGAATTGTTTTTAACAGATACAGCTAAGGAATGTGATTTGATAATTCCAGCTACTAATGTTTTTGAAAGTGAGGATTTACTTTACAGTTCAATGAATAATCCTTATTTGATTTATAAAGAAGAAGTTGTTAAACCTAGGGAGAAACTGATGGATGAATATTATTTCTTTATGGAATTAGCTGAAATCATGGGGATGAAAAATTATCCTAAAGTTTCTAAAAAAGAATATTTAGAAAGGGTTATAGAACCTCTTAAAGAATATAAAAAAGATTTATCTTTAGATAGTTTAAAAGAGGGGCCATTTACTATTCATGAAGAGATATCTTGGGAGAATAAAGTTTTTGATACTAAATCTAAAAAATTTAGTTTATATTCAGAAAAGGCTAAAAAGGATGGGCTTTCAGCTATTCCAATTTTAGAAATTTATAATAGCTATGATGAAAAGTATCCTATAAGACTGATAACAACTCATCATAGAGATTCTTTATCTAGTGTTCATTTTATGGATGATGAGAAAATTACTAAGGCTTATATAAATGAGGAAACTGCAAAAAAATATAATGTAGAGAATGGAAAAGTAGTAACTATAAAATCTAAGAATGGAGAAATAGCAGTGAAAATAAATATTGAAAATTCTTTAGCTTTAGACGTTATGAAAATTTATGCAGGGCATTGGGCAAAACAGGGTAATGCTAATTTTTTAACTAATGATGAAGCTTCCGATATGGGAGGACAAATTGTTTATAATGAGAGTTTTGTTTCTTTTTATAATTAAGAATTTAGAATTTAGAATGAAGGATTGCTTCGGAGTTAAACTGAAAAACTTTGTTTTTCTAAATTAGATGAAAAAGCTGTGCTTTTTAGTTAAATAGCAAGAGCTTTGTCTTGGAATTAATCAAGGGCTATCCCACCAATATATCAGGGTGCTGAACAACCCCTTGCAATTAGGGAAAATCATTTAGATTTGATCAACCAGTAACTGTATACTTGGATAATATTGAGAATTTTAGATTTTATTTATTTTGAAACTAAAAAGTTGATTTTTGAATATACTAAGGTTAACTATTAGTTTTGGAGGATAAGCATGAAGGAGCAAGATTATATAAATTCTTTAATTTCAATTCTTAAAAATGATATGGAAAATGATTATTTAAAGGGTGTTACTAAAAGAGATGCCCATCCTAAAACTCTAGGATTACTAAGAGCTGAGTTTAAGGTTATGGATGGATTAGCGGAAGAGCTGAAGGTTGGAATATTTAAAGAGCCTAGGACCTATAGTAGTTTTATAAGAGTATCTAGTTCATCTCCTAAGGTGGAGGGGGATGATAAAAAGGATGCCAGAGGTTTTGCAATTAAGCTTATTAATGTAAAAGGAGAGAAAGTTTTACCTGATGAGCAATATACTCAGGATTTTATTCTTTTAAGTAATGAAGTTTTTCCTTTTAAAACTTTAAAATCTTTTCATGATTTGGTTTATGCAAGGGATAAAGGTAGTATTCCCTGCTATATTACTAAAAATCTTTTAAAGGGAAATTTACTTAATTTACTTAAACTTGCGGCAATACCTAAAAATCAAAGTAGTCCTTTTGATATAAGTTATTTTAGTACTACTGCATATAATTTCGGCAATAGGGTTGTTCGTTATTCCATAGTTCCAAGAAAACATAAGCGTAGTAAAATTCCTAAAGGTAAGAAGGGGTCATACTTATCTAATAATATGGAAAAGCAATTAGCTGAAGGAAAAATAATATTTGATTTTAAAATACAGTTTCAAAAAGAAGGAATGAAAGATGATCCTTCAGTAATATGGAGTAAGAGAAAATCACCTTATATAAAGGTTGCAGAAATTATAATAGATAAGCAGCCTGTTATGGATAAAAAGAAAAATCAATTAGCAGAATTATTGTCTTTTAATGTAGGACATTCTTTAATTGAACATAAACCAATAGGTGAATTTAATAGAGCTAGAATGCAGATATATAGTGAGCTTTCTAGGTTTAGGCATTTAAGAAATGGTGAAGAACTTTTTGAGCCGAAGGAATGAGTGGTAATTAAGAATTTGGAATTTGGAATGGCTTCGCAATTAAACTGAAAAACTTTGTTTTTCTAATTAGATTCGAAAGCTGTGCTTTCTTAATTGATTGGCAAGAGCTTGCGCCTTGCAATGAGAAAATAAGAAGACAAGTAGTACCTGGGTACTTGGATGGAATTGGAAAATTTAAATTCATTCACTATGAAAGTGGTTTGCTTTAAAATTTTTCGTTATGAAATTGAATATATACATTGAAGAAAGTTATAATAATACTATAGATTAAAAGTTAGTTTATCACTATAAAAAAGGAGAGAAACAAATGAAGAAAGCATTATTAATTATAGATTTACAAAATGATTATTTTGAGGGTGGAGCATTTCAGTTATGGAATACTGAAAAGACTTTAGAGAATATTGAAGCTGCTATTGATTTAGCTCATGAAAATGATGTTGCTATAATTCATGTTCAACATGTAGCTGATCCTGAACTTGGTTTAGCACCATTTTTCAATAAAGGAACTGAAGGTGTTAAAATTCATCCAAGAATATTAGCAAAAGCACCTGAAGGAAAGGTTGTTGTGAAAACTTTTGCTGATGGATTCTATAAAACTGATTTAGAAAAAGTTTTATCTGAAATTGGTGCAGAGGAAATATTAGTTTGTGGAATGATGACTCAAAACTGTGTTACTCATACAGCTATTTCTAGAGCGGCTGAAAAATATAAAGTTTCAATATTAGCTGATTGTTGTACATCTACAAATGAATTAATACATTTAATTGGCCTTGGAGCAGTTATGTCAAGAGAAGAAATTGCTATAGTTCCTTATGCTGAAGCATTGGTATAATTAGTAATTTAGAATTAAGGATTGCTTCGCAATTAAACTGAAAAACTTTGTTTTTCTAATTAGATTCGAAAGCTATGCTTTCTTAATTGATTGGCAAGAGCTTGCGCTTTGCAATGAGAAGATGAGAAGACAAGCAGTACCCGGGTACTTGGGTGAGATTTCCAGAGGCAAGCAGTGCTTGAGTATTTGGGAATGATAAATTTAGGATTAGGAATGATGGATTTGGTTAATAAAATTTTGTTATATGGAGAAATTCCAGTTAATTGTTATATTATTGAAAATGATGGACTATGTTATATAGTTGACCCTGGTTATGAAAAAGAAAGAGTTATTGATTATATTAAAAATAAGGGATTATCTGTTAAGGGCATTCTTTTAACTCATGGACATATTGACCATATAGGGGCTATAGATTCTTTTGATGTTCCAGTTTATCTTCACGAGGTAGAATACGAAATATTAGTTGATAATCATAAAAATGGATTTGAATTCTATGGTAGAGAAAAGCCTTATAATTTAGAGGATATTAAAGTAATTAAAATTGATGAAAATAAGAAATTCACTTTAGGAAATAAGGTTATAGAAGTTGTCTTTACTCCAGGTCATACTATTGGAGGCGTTTGCTATAAGATAGATAATGATTTATATACAGGAGATACTTTATTTAAAGAAACTGTGGGAAGATGGGATTTTCCTACAGGAAATTTAGAAGTATTAAAAAAATCAATAGTTAATTTAGTTGATAGCATGGATGATGAAGTGAGAATACATCCAGCTCATGGTGATAGTAGTACTATTGGTTATGAGAAAAAAGAAAATGAATATTATAAAGCTTGGAAAAAAGAATTAAATAAATTTTAGAAAAAAGTATTAGCTTATTGAGAGCTAATACTTTTTTTGTTAATTAAACAAGTTAAATTTTAAAATCATAAATAATGAACAAATGTTTTATTTTAATTTAAATATTTATAAATCTTTGAAGGGATGATTATAAATATTAAAAGAAAGATTAATAGGGTCAATGAATAAATTATACTTTCTTTGAAGCTATATTTAGCGGGAGCTTTTAGAGTTAGTAGAAATATTATTGTTGAACTAAGAAGACCTATAGATGAAACTAATAATTTTATTATTTTTTTATTGCTTATATTAAAGTGGCTTTCTATAGAAGTTCTTTTTGACACTTTAATGATATAGGTTAAGAAAAATATTATATAGGAAATTAAGCTAAGTATAGTTGCTAGGGATAAAGCTGTGGAAAATGCTAATTCTTTTACTGGTTCAAGTAAGGTTAATATAGTTCCTACTATTGTAACTAGTAACCATTGTAGAAAGATTAAATTTGTGGGAACTTTAAATTTATTTAATTTTTTTAGGTTGCTTTTTATATCTAATGGTTTTGTTGAATTAAAGATTCCTTGAACAGGAGTTATTATCCAAGCAGAAATTTTAGAGGAAACTCCTATAATTAAACAAAGTGTTAGAGCTTTTAAAATAAAATCTTTGCTTTTTGTAAAGTAAAAAATTTTGTTGAAGCTTTGAATTAGTCCTAAGGTTAAGCTTATATTTTCATTTGTTATTGTTACTATGATAGATAAAGTTACTAAAATATCAATTGTAATTATTGTGATAGAACTGTAGATTACTGCTTTAGGGTAATTTATAGTTCTATTTCTTAGTTTGCTAAAGTGAACAGCAGAGCCATCTATACCCATGTAACTTAAAATAAAGGGGGAATAGCTAGCGAAGTTATTTATATGTGGAATTAAATCATTTATATCAAAACTAATAGGAGATAAGAAATCCTTCTTTAATAGTAAAAAAGCTAGGGTGAAAATTATTAAGATTAATGAGGGAAAAAAGATTCCTAGAATAACTCCTATTTTAGAAATTAATTCAGTGATTTTAGCACCTTCAAATTGTAAAAAACTAAGTAGTCCAAAGATTAGGGATAATAATAGTATTTTAATTAATAAATTTTCATTTAAAATAGATAAATCAAATATATAGGAAAGTCCAGAGATTATAAGATAAAGCATTGGGATAAAGGAAATCATAGTTTTAATCCATTGAAGAGAAATACAGATAAAAGCTAAATGATTATTAAAAATTTTACTTATCCAGGTATAAGTTCCAGCTTCCTCAAAATTTTTTATAGTTGCCATTTCACAGGAGCAGAAGGTCACAGGAAATAACCAAAGAATTGCTGTGGCAATGATAAAGGAAATTGATTTAAAGCCAAAGCTAGCAAAGGTTGGATATTCAGTTATATTAATTGAAAGAGTTAATGTTATTGCAAAAAATCCAAATAAAGTTAGTAATGGATTTTTTATATAGTTATTGAAAAAAGACAAAATAATTCCCTCCCTGAAATAAAACTTATATTATTTTGCCTAAGCTTTGTTTTTTTATACTTTTTTTATTAAATGAGTAAAGATGATGACAATGTTAATTTTACTTAACAATAACTTTGCATAACTTAACCTAAAGCTAATTTTAACTTAAAAGAAGAGTATTAATATAGTATTTGTAAGTTAGGAAATTGAATTAGTAAAAAATTAAAAGTTTATGGGGGTATAAATTAAAATGAAAAAATCAATAGTGAAGGTTTTAACAGCTGCATTATTAGTGACTACAACAATGGTAACATTAGGAGGTTGTGGATCAAGTGATACAGGAGCAAAAGGGGATTCGGGGAAGGCTACTTTAGCAGGAGAAATTAAAGTTGATGGATCTTCAACAGTTGCACCAATAACAGAAGCTGTAGCAGAGGAATTTAATAAAGAGCATAAGGATGTTAAGTTACCAGTAGGAATTTCAGGAACAGGTGGAGGTTTCAAGAGATTCACAGTAGGTGAAACTGATATTCAAGATGCTTCAAGACCAATAAAAGATAGTGAAAAAGAAAAAGCAAAGGAAAATGGAGTAGAATATACTGATTTCACTGTTGCTTATGATGGAATAACAGTAGTAGTAAGTAAAGATAATGATTTTGTTGATTCTTTAACTAAAGAAGAGTTAAAGAAATTATGGGAACCAGATAGTAAAATTAAAACTTGGAAAGATTTAAGACCAGAGTGGCCAGCAGAAACAATTAAATTTTATACACCAGGTCCTGATTCAGGAACATTTGAATTCTTTACAGAAGCAATAGTAGAAAAAGCTAAAGCTATGAGAACTGATGTTAATCCAAGTGAAGACGATAATGTATTAGTACAAGGTGTAGCTGGAGATAAAAATGCAATTGGATTCTTTGGATATTCATACTATGAAGCTAATAAAGATAAATTAAAAGCAGTTAAAGTTGATGCTGGAAAAGGTGCTATAGAGCCAACATTTGAAACAATTAAAGATGGTACTTATGTTCCACTTGCAAGACCAATATTTATCTATGTAAATAATAAAAGTTTAGAAAGACCAGAAGTAAAAGAGTTTGTTAAGTTCTATATTGAAAATGCAGAATCTCTTGTAAAAGCAGTTGGAGAAATTCCATTAACAGCAGATCAGTACAAAGAGCAAGCAGCAAAAATAAAATAATTTAAGATTTTAAAAGTCATTGGTTGATAATAGCCAGTGGCTTTTTTTCATTACTAGGAATGTGGAATTGTGAATGTGGAATTGTTGTGCAATTATTAAAGGGAAAAACTAGAATACAGGTACCGGGGTACTTGGGGATGATTGGTAAAGTTAAGAAAAATGATTTTAATCTTAACAAAGTCTTAACTTAAGAGGATTTTCTCTTAACAAAGAAATAATATTATAATATCAAGAAATTAATTAAGAAGTTTGTGGGGAACTTACTTTGTTTTGGGAGGACAAGTATGAAGACTAAAAGAGAAAAGCTAATAGAGTGGACGCTAAAGAGCTTAGGGTTTTTAACTATAGCAATTACAGCTATAATAATTTTTATTTTATTTTTTGAAGGAGCAGCTTTATTTAAGGAGGTTAATTTTAAAGAATTCTTTACAGGAACTAGATGGTCTCCTCTTATGGAGCCAAAAAGTTTTGGAGTATTACCTCTTATAAACGGAACCTTAATGATAGCCATTGGTGCAAGTATAGTTGCAGTTCCAATAGGAATAGGAGCAGCTATATATCTAAGTGAATATGCATCTAGAAAGGCTAGAAATATTTTAAAGCCAATATTAGAAATTTTAGCAGGAATACCTTCTATTGTTTATGGATATTTTGCTTTAAATATGATTACACCTTTTCTTAAAAATTTTATTCCAAATATTCAAGTGTTTAATGTACTTAGTGCAAGTATAGCAGTGGGAATTATGGTTATTCCATTAATCTCTTCATTAAGTGAGGATGCTATGAGTGCAGTACCTGAGATTGTTAAAAATGGAGCCTATGCTATGGGAGCAACTAAATTTGAGGTTATTAAGAAAATTGTTCTACCAGCCTCATTATCAGGAATAATTTCATCTGTTATACTAGCTATTTCTAGAGCAATAGGTGAAACAATGATTGTTGCAATTGCAGCAGGGGCAAAACCACAGATGACTTTGAATCCTTTAGATTCAGTACAAACAATGACAGGGTATATGGTTTCAGTAGCAATGGGAGATGTTGCAGTTGGAAGTATAGAGTATAAAACTATTTTCGTTGTAGGTGCTTTATTATTCCTAGTAACCTTTGGATTAAACATTATAGCAAGAAGAATTGTTAAGAAGGGAAAGGTTTATTAATATGGAGAATGCTAATATAACAGAGTTAAAAAAAGAGCAGAGTTTATTTAGAAAACACTCTGAAAATAATATAAAGAAAAGAAAGAGAAGAAATTTATTTTTACAAATATTATTATTTCTTTGTACAGCTTTTGGAGTAGTAATGCTTATTATCTTAATGTGGTCTGTATTAAAGGATGGAATAAAGTATTTAAATCTAAACTTTTTAATAGCAACGGCTTCAAGAATTCCAGCAAAGGCAGGGGTTTTCCCAGCTATTGTAGGTAGTTTATTCGTAATAGCAGTTACTGCGATAATTGTATTTCCAGTGGGAATTGGAGCAGCAATTTATATAGAAGAGTATATGAAACCAGGAAAACTTAAAGAAATAATTGAACTTAATATAGCTAATCTTGCAGGGGTACCAGCTATAGTTTATGGAATTGTAAGTTTAGCAGTTTTTGTGCAAATGATGAGTTTAGGTAGAGGGGTTTTAACAGGAGCATTAACTCTTACAATATTAATTTTACCAACTATAGTTATTACTTCAAAGGAAGCACTTAAAAATGTACCAGATACATTAAGGGAAGGATCTTATGCTTTAGGAGTTACAAAATGGCAAAGTATAACTGGAGTAATATTACCTTTTGCAATGCCTGGAATACTTACAGGAACAATACTTTCAATATCAAGAGCACTTGGAGAATCCTCTCCACTTATAATGGTTGGTGCAGCAAGTTATGTAACTTTCTTACCAGAGGGATTATTTTCTTCCTACACAACTTTACCATTACAAATATATAATTGGACTTCAAGACCTCAAGCTGAATTTCAAAATTTAGCAGCAGCTGGAATTATAGTGCTTTTAATAGTACTTTTAGGAATGAATGCAGCAGCGATTTTACTTAGAAATAAGTATGAGAGAAAATAGTAGTGGCTTCGCCAATTAAATCTAAAAACTTTGTTTTTCTAATTAGATGAAAAAGCTGTGCTTTTTAATTAATTGGGAATGCTGAATTGGGAATTGGAAATTGGGAATGCGGAATTAGGAATTAGGAATTGGGAATGCGGAATGTGGAATTAAGAATTTAGAATTGTGGTTGAAATTTCCCAGAGCTAAATTTATGAAAAATACTTTTATCAATCATTCCTAATTTTACATTCTAAATTCTAAACTAAAAAAAGAAAAGAGGTATTTTTGTGGGTAGTGCTGTTAAGATAGAGAATTTGAATTTTTATTATGGGAGCAATAGGGCTCTTGAAGATATAAATATTGATATTCCAGAGGGAAAGGTGGTTGCACTTATTGGGCCTTCTGGATGTGGAAAGTCAACTTTTTTAAGATGTTTAAATAGAATGAATGATTTGATTGAAGGAATCAAGTATGAAGGAAATATTCTTATAGATGATGAAAATATTATTAAAACTAATGAATTGATTGAGCTTAGAAGAAAGGTAGGAATGGTTTTTCAAAAGGCTAATCCTTTTCCTAAGTCAATCTATGAAAATGTAATTTATGGACCTAAAAGATATGGTATAAAGGATAAAAAGGTTCTTGATGAATTAGCCATTGATAGTTTAAAAGCAGTGGGGCTTTATGATGAGGTTAAGGATAGATTAAAGAAATCAGCTTCAGCACTTTCGGGAGGGCAGCAGCAAAGACTTTGTATAGCAAGAACCATTGTTGGGAAACCGAAAATAATTCTTATGGATGAGCCAACATCAGCTTTAGATCCTATTTCAACTGTGAAAATAGAAGAACTTATTCAGGAACTTAAAAAAGATTATACTGTAGTTATTGTAACTCACAATATGGAACAGGCAGCGAGAGTGTCTGATTATACAGGATTTTTCTTACATGGAAAGTTAATAGAATTTGATGAAACTTATAATATATTTACAAAACCAAAAAGAAAAGAAACAGAGGATTATATACAGGGAAGATTTGGATAGAGGTATGCTTCGCAATTAAATTGAAAAACTTTATTTTTCTAATTAGATGAAAAAGCAGTGCTTTTTAATTAATTTGCAAAAGCGTTGCTTTGCAATGGAAGTGGGGATTTTGGAATAAAGAATTTAAGATAATTAAGAAAAATTAAAAAGATGAAGGAGTTTTTGTTATGGATATTATGAGAATTAATGATTTAAATTTATATTATGGATCTATGCAGGCTTTAAAGGGGATTAATATTGAAATTAAAAGAAATAAGGTTACAGCTCTTATTGGACCATCAGGCTGTGGAAAGTCAACTTTTTTGAGATGTTTAAATAGAATGAATGATTTAATTGAAGGTGTTAAGGTTGAGGGTGAGATAACTTACCAAAATAGAGAAGTTTATAGCTATGATGTTTTAGAACTTAGAAAATATATTGGTATGGTTTTTCAAAAACCTAATCCATTTCCTATGAGCATTTATGAAAATATTGCTTTTGGGTTGAGAATACATGGAATTACGAATAAAAGAATTATAGATGAAATTGTTAGAGAATCTCTTATAAAGGTTGGATTATATGAAGAGGTAAGATGTAGATTAGATTCAAGTGCTTTAAAGCTTTCAGGTGGACAACAACAAAGGCTTTGTATAGCTAGAGCTATATCTATTGATCCAGATGTTTTACTTATGGATGAACCTACTTCAGCTTTAGATCCTATAGCTACAAAAAGAATAGAGGACTTAATAGAGGATTTAAAAAAGGATTATACAGTGGTAATTGTTACTCATAATATGCAGCAAGCTAAGAGAATAGCTGATAATACAGCTTATTTCTATCAAGGAGAGCTAGTTGAATTTGATGAAACTGAAAAAATATTTAATAATCCAAAGGATGATAACACTAGAAATTACGTAATGGGTGTTAAGTCAGTTAGTAGAAAAGCAAGTTAATTTTAAATAGATAGAGGAAGTATTTAGTTATGGTTTCTCCACAATCTTGTTCCCTATTTTTAGGGAAGTAACTAAATAGCTCCGATGCAATAGGTTCCCGCTATTGCGGAAAAAGTTAAAGACTACTTTTTTAGTAGTCTTTTTTTAGTTACAACTTAATTTAAAAAATTCTAGCTTAAAATAAAGTTAGCTAGGGGAGAGTTTAGAAAATAGAATAATATGTCATCATTAAATTTATTTAGCTTCTTACTCAAGTTAGGTAATAAAGATTAAAAGAATAGCCGATTACTGAATATATTTGCCCCTAAGAAATAGAATTTCATTTGGCTTAGAACTTCTTTGTTTTTGAAAAAAGTTAGCGTTAAAAATTTCTATTGTTTGAGCGAAGCGAGTTATAGAAATTTAGCTAATTTTTTGAAAGAACATTAGAAGTTCTTAGCCTTTTATGAATTCTTCTATTTCTGTGGCAAATATATTTGGTAATGGTAGGCTATTCTTTTGCTTTTCACTATAGTTGAGTAAGAACCATATTCAGTGAGTGGCTATTTTTTTAGTTATATGCAATTAGGATAGAATGTGCTGATATAGGAGGAATATCCCCATTTCCATAGCTAGTTAAAATTTTAGTATCTGCTTTAAAGTCATTAGCTATTATGTTCCAATAACCAGTTTCAGAATTACCAAGACCGCTATTTATGTTGTAATTATCAATATTAGTTCCATTATAAATAATGACTATATTGTTAAACTCATCTCCAAGAGCTTCAGCATTTATCCTTGAAATTATTACTCCAGATTTCTCGTCATTATTTAAGAAATTAATATTGATATGTTCTATAATTGCATCTTTTTCTAATACCCTAAATGCAGGGTGTTCTTTTCTTATATTTATTAGAGTTTTTATATAATCAAAAAACTCTTTGAAATTAGCTTTATCTTCCCAATTAAAAGCATTTATAAGATCACTACTTTTATAGCTATTATGATCTCCATTTTTAGTTCTAAGAATTTCACAGCCACCATGTAAAAAAGGAATTCCCTGTGCTGTTAAAATTATAGAGAGAGCTAAAAGATTTCTTTTAACTAATTTATCTTGAAGTAGTGGAGTAGAAAGATTTTTTCTATAGTCTCCATTTTTTAGTTCCATATTTTCAGTTTTTTCAATTTGGTCCCATAGGGTATAGTTATCATGGGCATCAACATAGTTTATACTTTCGAAGGGATTAGCAGTTAAGGAATTAACTGAGCCTTTTAATCCTTCTATAATTGTCCAAGCTGTATTTGAATGATGTTGATTTCCACTAACAAATCCAGTTGATGGATCATTATTACCTCTTATGGCATCTCTAAAGCTATCATTGAAGATAGAAAATCCTTGATTTTGTTGACTACCTTTATAAACTCCATTTTCAAGAGGGGAGTCCCCAGCTTTCCAAGGCTCACCATAGATAAGTATGTTTTTATCAACTTCTCTAGCTCTATCTATAATTTTCTTCATTGTATCAAAATCCATAAGTTCCATTAAATCAAAACGAAGACCATCAATTTTATAGTTAAGTAACCAGTGAGTAATTGAATCTATTATAAATTTACTTACCATAGGGCGTTCTGTAGCTAGTTCATTTCCACAACCAGAACCATTGGTAAATCTTCCACATTTGTTACTTCTAAAATAATAGCCAGGGACTAAGCTATCTAGATTTTTTGTATCATACATATGATTATAAACCATATCCATTACTACTCTTATATTAGCATCATGGAAGGATTTAATCATAGTTCTAAGTTCTAAAACTCTAGATATAGGGTCTTTTGGATTGGTAGAATAACTACCTTCAGGAACATTATAATTTTTAGGGTCATAGCCCCAATTTCTATTGATTTCAATTTGAGGAAATCTTTCATCCACTGTGGCAAAATCAAAAATAGGTAGAAGGTGAACATGAGTTACACCTAGTTCTACTAGATGGTCAAGAGCAGTAGAAACCTCTTTTCCTTCTGGAGACATATAGGTAGTTCCCTTTTCAGCAGCTCCTAAATATTTTCCTCTTAAAGATTCTGGTAGTCCTGAGTTTTTATTAATGGTAAAATCTCTTATATGCATTTCATAAATGATAGAGTCTTTTTTATGATTTAAAGGTGGTTTTCTATGGGAGAACCAATCTTTAGGCATTGTATTTAAATTGAAGATATTTACCAAAGCAGCCTTATCACCATTTACAGAGGATGAAACTGCATAGGGATCTATTGCATAGGTTATTTTAGTATATTTTTCTCCAGCTCTATTAATATCATCAAAATAAAGTCTATAAAGATAAAACTTATTTTCATTTAAAAGTCTATCAATTTTATTGTAGTAAGTTCCTGTGCTATAATCATTTTTCATAGGGTGAACCATTGAGGGTTCATAGTTTTCTAAAGTCCAATTATCGTAGATTAAAAGTTCTACATTTTTAGCTGTAGGAGACCAAACTCTAAAGTGAATTTTATCCTTTGTAAAAGTTGCACCCATATCAGCATTAGGATAAAAGAATTTATCTAAAAAATTTCTCATAGTAACTTTACAGGGGATAAAAGTATTGGTAGCACGGACTTCTATTAAATCTGAACTTAAAATATCTAAAGGTAAATTAGTGAAAACTACCTTTCTTTTTTCTGCCTTTATTAAAGAGTTTACATCTTTTTTTAGAATACCATTAACATAAATATTAAACTGAGTACCCACTGGCTCATGGGATAGATAAGCAGTTATTTTATTCTTATTATCCATTAGAGCAGTTTCAATTCTTGGTTTTATTGAGTTGATTACATTATTTAAATTATTATAAAGAGCAAAATCACCATAAACGATATAAATATTTTTGCTGTTTTTATCTAATTTATAGGATGGAGTTTGTTCAGACCAGTCATTAAACCAGCCATCTCCCCAGGTTTTCTTTCTAATTATGATATTTTCATGTTCAACAAAGGTACATAAACCAAAGTCAGTTTTTTCAGTGAATTCAATGGAACAGTGTTCTTTATTATTATCAAAGCCCCAAATATCCCATTTAAAGTTTTCACCTAAATAAATATTATCACTTTTAATAAAGTGAACTAAAACTCCATTACGTTTAGCATTGATTATTTTGATTTTCTTTTTAATTTTTTTATTGTTTTCTAAATCGAAAGCAATTATTTCAATTTCATCTACCTGTGGTATTTCCTTTAAAAGAGTAATTTTATTTTCAGTTAATAAAACAGCACCATCATAGTCATTTTTTAATGACCAATTTAGATTAACAATTTCAATTTTTCCAGCTCTTTTTGTTTTTGTAGCGATTAAGCTTATTTCTTCATCAATATAAAGTTGATTACTAGAACTTTTTATTTCAATTAAATTGATTTTACCTTTCCAGTGAAAAGAAGCCTGAGGCTTATTATTTTTAGGTTTAAGGAAAAATTCATTTCCATCCACATCAATTAATACATAGCTATAATTGTAATCACCAGTGGCTAAACCATTTTTAAAAATAATATCCTTGCTAAATTTAAGAACACCATCATCAGGGTCAATTTTACAACTGATACGATATTCTTTTCTTTTCTCCCAGTTATTAAAATCACCAACAACATAGGCATAAATGAAGCCTTCATATTTAGCAGTGAATTTTATACTGTTAACTTCAGGGTTTAATCTTATAGAGTGTTCTCCGGATATCTCTTTATAATTTCCATTATTGTCTATAGACCACATTTTAGTTAACCTCCTATACTGTTATTTTACTTATATTATTTAACTGATTTTTTTAATATTAAAGTAGCCATTGGAGGGACTTTTATTTTAATTGATTGTTCAAATTCTTTGAAATTTTCAGTAGTAGCAGTGATTTCTCCCTCTAAAATTTGACCAGAACCACCAAAATCAACATGGTCACTATTAAATACTTCCTCATAATCTCCAAGAGAAGGCACACCTAACTGAAAATCATAATATACGTTAGGGGTAAAATTACAGATGAAAATAAGCATATCCTCTAGATTTTTCCCGTATCGTATAAATGAGAAAATACTTTGATCACTATTATCTGCATCTATCCATTTAAAGCCTTCAGGATTATAATCAAGTTCCCATAAAGCTTTATTATCTAAATAAAATTTATTTAATGCTTTAAAATAATTATGAGTTTTTTTATGATCTTCAACAGTATCTAAGACAAACCATTCAATTTCTTCATATTCACGCCATTCAATAAATTGTCCAAATTCAGAACCCATGAAAAGTAGTTTTTTTCCAGGGTGTCCATACATATATCCTGCATAGGCTCTTAAACCAGCGAATTTTTTCCAAGTGTCTCCCCACATTTTATTCATTAATGATTTTTTCCCATGAACAACTTCATCATGAGAGATAGGAAGTATAAATTTTTCAGAGTAAGCATACATCATTGAGAAATTCATTTTATTATGATGATGTTTTCTGTAGATAGGGTCAAGCTCTACATAGCTTAAGGTATCATTCATCCAACCCATATTCCATTTAAAGCTAAAACCAAGGCCATCATCCTCTATAGGAGCTGTTATTCCAGGCCAAGCGGAGGATTCTTCAGCAATAGTGATAACTCCTTTGAAGTTTTCTTTAATTTCTTTATTAAACTGTCTAAGGAAATTTATACCTTCAAGATCTCTCTCGTCTCCAAAGATATTAGGTTCCCATTGTCCAGGCTCCTTACCATAGCTTCTATAAATCATATTAGAAACAGCATCAACTCTTAAACCATCTATGTGATATTCCTTTATCCAATAAGCAGCATTAGATATTAAGAAACTTTTTACTTCATTTCGTCCAAGATCAAAATTATGAGTACCCCAACCTTCATTATTTCCACGCCAATATTCAGCATATTCATAGGTAGGAGTACCATCAAAATAAATTAGTCCTTGTTTATCTTTACAGAAATGTCCAGGAACCCAATCAAGTATCACAGCTATATTAGCTTTATGAAGTTCGTCAATTAGTTTTTTTAGGCCTTTACCATCTCCATGACGACTATTGATAGAGTAGTAGCAAGTACCTTGGTATCCCCAAGAAGCATCAAGTGGATGTTCATTTAAAGGCATTAATTCAACATAATTATAGGACATAGATTGTAGGTAAGATGGAAGTATTTCAGCTATTTCCTCATAGGTAAGAAATTCTCCATTATTCTTTTTCCAAGAACCAAGATGGAGTTCATAGATATTCATAGGATTTTCATCATGGTTAGTTTTAGCTCTTTTATTAAGCCATTTTCTGTCGCCCCATTTGTGTTTAGTATCTGTAACTATAATAGAAGCAGTATTGGGTCTAAGTTCTGATAAAATTCCATAGGGATCAGCCTTAAGTACTGTTTCATTATTTTTAACATTTCTAATGGCATATTTATATTTAGGACCTTCCTTTAGACCAGGAACAAATAAAACCCAAAGGGGGCTATCTTTAAAGCGCTTCATTTCATAATCTTCGTTAATTTCCCAGTTATTAAAATCTCCAACTAAGTGGATAGTAGTAGCATTTGGAGCCCAAGTAATAAAGCGAATTCCTTTTTTTCTTTTTTCAGAAGTCTCATGGGCACCTAAAAACTCATAGGCATTTATACTTGTACCTTCAAAAAATAAATGTTCATCAAGTTCTCCAATAATTTCTTTTATTGGTTTTTTTACTTTAACTTCGGTATCGATTCCATTATCTTTAGATTTAGAATTTGATTTGTTAGTAGTTTTTTTAATAGAACTAGTATTTTTAATCATTTGAAACCCCTCTCTAAACTAAAAGTTATCAATAAATTTTGTTAACATGGGTAATAATTATTATGTTATTACTATTAAGCTACTTCAGTTGATTTATAACCCAATTATTTCAATTAATTTTATATTATACTTATTATGTAAATTAATCAAGTGAATAAGGTAATTAGATTTAAGATTGCTATAATTTTTATGTAAATTTTTAGAAAATAATATATTTTTTTAATGATATTAGGGATAATTAGGAATTATCAGTTTGGAATTTGCTTGGAATGTTGAAATTTGTAATTGGAATTATAATGGGGAATGGGGAATTTGGAATGGAATTGGGAATGGGGAATTTGGAATTGGGAATGGGGAATGGGGAATTTGGAATGGGGAATTTGGAATTGGGAATTTGGATTGGAATTTGGAATTGGGGTTGGAAGAAGAGAGTAGCTGGTGATTGAATTTTTTCATATCATAAGCTCTCTCTTTTTCTATTTTTAAGAATCTTTTTTGTTTGTTACGATTGCATCTTCTGATACTGC
>JBOGCG010000009.1:0-12904 GCA_051656625.1 Sarcina sp.
AAGGCTTTTGCTGCTCTTTTTTAATCCTGATTTAACTGAGAGAGAAAAAGAGGAATTAATGATGGCTATGTAGAATATATTATTAAATGTGAATTTGTGGAAAAATTAGCGGTCAGACTTTTTTAAGCACCTTTTTTATCAGTCTCTTATTCAATTTTACCGAAACCCGCTCTATCAGAGCATTTAAGAGACTTGAGGTAGGTGTGGTTGGTTAATGTTTTTTTTACAAGTATAATCAGTGGTTAAAGCGATAGAAAAATGAAAAGAGAGTTTCTCTTTGGTTTTCTATCGTTTTTTTATTATTACTAGAAAAAAAGCTTAAGCTTATGAACTTTTTATCAAAAGTGACATTTATCACTGGAAAATATACGTAAATATCATTGTATATTAAAGAAAAATTTAATTATTGCCAATTATTATGAAATTATATTAATAAAATCATAGAAAAATAACTTTTTATATTTTATAAAAAGAACATATAATAGACAAGTGCAATAATTTTAATATTAATTTTAATTAAATTAAATTTTATCTTAGAAATGATGTAGAGGAGGATTTGGATGAATAATTTTATAGCGATAGGCTTTGCAGGAATGGTAGTAGCAGTATCTGTAGTACAAACAATAAATTATGGAAATACAATAGAAAACAACTCGGCAATGGCTACTCAAACTTCTACAATTAAATCATCTAATTCAATACCTTCAACAATAGATAGTTTAGTTAATAGGTTTATAGAGAAGAATAGGTTTTTTGATGGTATAACAATTACATCAGCAATTGCTAGTAATTCTGCAATTAATAATAAGGCTTTAGAAATAACTAAAGGAGTTACAAATGATTTAGAAAAAGCTCAAGATATTTATTTATGGATTGCAAATAATATAAATTATTCTAATAGTTTAGAAAAATCAGTTGAGAATAATGAGGATTTAACAGCCGCTAAGTTAGGAGCAATAAGTAATAAACCCTATGTTTATAAAAGTAATAACGGTGAAGAGTGGACAATAAGCCCACAGGATTATTTCAATAGTTCTAATTTTAGTGAAACTCATAGAAATGGAACTGTAGTAGGACAATGGTAGTGTTTTTAAAATTTAAATAGATAAAAAAGGTCAAAGTTTTTTAAACTTTGACCTTTTTGTTTTGAACCTTAGGAAATATCTTTATATAAGTGGGAGACTATACATAAGGATTAAATGTTTCTTCTTTTCCTATAAATTCAGATTGTTGTCTTAATACTCTTTTATGAGTAATATGATTTCTTAAATAGCCAACTAAGAAACCTATAATTACTGAGAATATTAAAATTAATACTATGATGAATAAATCACAATAAAATACACTATAATCAATTCCGCTAATAGCCATCCTCATTGAACTGACAGAATAGGTTAGAATTCCAAAATGACTTACAAATTTAAAGAATGAAGGAAGCATTACTATTGGGTAAGAACCACCACAAGAGGTGAATTCTAATACCATGAATACCATTAAAGCTGCTTTCATAATTGGTGTTATTATATAATGCAATCCGTTCATGAAGCTATAAATAGCAACTGCAGTCAGAATGTTTACTATATAAAACCAAGCTGTATTAGTTGGATGAAGTCCTAATCCATAACGGATAATAACACTCATCAATAATCCTTGTAATATACAAAGTACAGTACCGATTAGATACATTCTTGTAAATCTTTTTGCAAAACTTCCTTTGAATTTTCTAGATAAGGCACTAACTACAAAGTAAGTATACATAGCCCCTACCCATAATCCTATACAACTAAAGTAAGGAGTGAATCCTTCACCATAAGAAGAAACAGGATTTATAACTATTGTATTTAAATTTACTGGATTTGAAATGAAATTACTCATTTGTTCAGCAGTGAATGTAACATTTTGGTTTAAAGTGTTATATCCACTATTAAGTCCAGAAGTTAATTTATTTGCTCCTGAATTAGCAGATTGTAATCCAGTAGTAAGTTCGGTAGCACCTGATTTTGCTGAAGTTAATCCATTGCTTAAACTAGAAACTCCAGTAGAAGTACTATTAAGTCCACTATTAAGAGCAGAAGCACCAGTACCTACAGAACTTAATCCAGAAGTAATAGCTTTAGCTCCAACAGAAGCAGTTCCAAGTCCTGAGTTTAATGACCTCATTCCAGTTGATACTGTATTTATTCCACTATTAAGAGCAGAAGCACCATTAGTTGCAGAAGCAATACCTGTACTTAAGGAGTTAACTCCAGTACCTAAGCTACCAAGTCCACTAGAAATAGAATTAGCACCATTTCCAGCAGTACTTAAACCACTATTTAATGAATACATTCCTTCTTTAAGAGCATTACTTTGAGCAGCTATTTTTGCAGATAAACTTTGAGCCGCAGTAGTATCTCCTTTAGATATTAATTGATTTAATTCTTGTAATTCTTCAGTAATTCCAGCTTGCCCTTGTGCTAGTGATGAAGAACCAGCTTCTAATTTTTCAATTCCATTAGATAAATTTGAAGCTCCATTTTGAAGTTTACTAACTCCAGATTGTAATGCATTAGCACCACCTGAAAGTTTATTCATTCCAGTAACTAATGAAGATGAACCGTTTTGAAGCTTAGTAACTCCATTAGTAAGTTTTTCAGATCCTTGAGCAAGTGCTGAAACTCCATTAGAAAGAGTACTGGAACCATTTTGAAGTTTATCAACACCAGAAACTAATTCAGTTGAACCATTTTGAAGTTTATCAACACCATTTGCAAGTTTAGTTGTTCCACCTTCAAGTTTTGTCATACCATTATTTAATGATGATGAACCAGTTTCAAGTTTATTTATTCCAGACTGTAATTCTGTAGCACCACTAGCCGCTGATTTAAATCCATCTTTTGTCTGATATATAGTTTGAACTAATACATTAGAAACACTTTTTGAAATTGATTGAGCTACAGTTGTAGAAATTGTTTGAGCTGCAGAACCTGAAATCTCAGAAAATACAAAGTTTTTTCCTTGATTTTGATAAAAATCAATTTTTGGCTTTTTAAATCCATCTGTGGTAGCATTGGCGATTTCTTCAGAGAAATCTTTAGGGATAACTATCATTGCGTAGTATTTAGTTCCATAAACACCACTTTTCCCTTGATTATAATCTACAAATTGCCAATTAAGAGTTTTATTAGTTTTTAAGTTATTAATGATAGATTGTCCTATATCATAACTTTTTCCATCTTTACTATAGGGCGTGTCTAAATTAACTACAGCTATTGGAACTTTATTAATAGCTGTTCCATTATTCCAATAGGATTTTAGATACATAAAACTATAGAAAGAGGGAATAAGTAAAACACCAACTAGAATTGAGATAAGCCAAAGAGTTTTGCCATTTAGTTTTTTCTTTTGTTTTTCCATAATCTCTTTCCTGTAATTTTATATTACAAGTTTGTCCTCCTTTGTTTATTATTAGTTGTAAGTTTTTTATCAATTATTTGATAAAATTATTTTTTTATAAGTAATTATTTAATATTAATGTGTTTTTTTACTATGTACTAAAAAAATTATATGGTTTTTATTAAGAATATATAATTTTCCGCTGTATATATAATTATATATGTTTAGATATATAATTTGAAATATATATATTTTATATAGATATAGATTTAAGTTTATATAAGGAGAAATAATATGGAATTATTACAATTAAAATATTTTCAAGCAGTTGCAAAGTATGAAAATATATCCAAAGCAGCTAAAGAACTTCACATATCACAACCATCTTTAAGTGTAACTATCAAAAGACTTGAAGATGAGTTATTAGTGCCACTTTTTAATAGAAAGGGAAAGAAAATTGAGCTTAGTACTTTTGGTGAGCATTTTTTAAAACATACAAATTCAATTTTAAATGAATTAGAGAATGCTAGAGTTGAACTTTTAGAGGTTTATGGGAAAAGAAATAAAGAACTATCCTTAGCTGCTACAGTTAGTTTCTTTTTAAGCGGATTATTAAGAGATTTTTTAATTTTGAATTCAGAAATTAAAATAACACAATCTATACTTGGTGAGGAAGAAATAATTGAAAAATTAAATGATAGAAGTTTAGATTTTGGTATAACTTGCTCACCTATAGAGCATCAAGATATAGAAACTATAGAGTTAATAGAAGAAGAGATTGTAGTGATTATTCATAAAAAGCATCCATTAGCTAATAAAAAATTTATTTATTTAAAAGAATTAAAAGATGAAAATTTTATAGAATTAACGGAAAATAATGCTTTGAAAAGTTTAACAAATAAAATTTTTGAGGGTGCAGGATTTAAACCTAAGGTGATTTTTGAAGGAGATCAATATATTATATCTGAATTAATTCAAGTAAAACAGGCTATTGCTTTAGCACCAATTTCTATTTGTATTAAATCAGAAAATGATTCTTATAGAATTTTAAGGCTAAAAGATAAGTTGAAAACTAGAAAAGTTGGAATTTCTTATAAAAAAGGGAGATATCTATCAGAGCTTTATAAAAGTTTTTTAGAGTTTGCTATTGAATATTATAAAAAAAATTGGTATATAGTCAGTAATAGTAAAAGTAATTATATTAAGGAATTATTTGATATTAAATAAAAAAAGCTCACTAAAAATAATTGAAAATTATTTTTAGTGAGCTTTAAGCAATTAATGAGGCGCTGCGAAAATCATTTATTTTTCACAACTTTCCTTACTTTGATTATACTATAAAAGTTATGTAATTATTACCCTAATTACATTTTTTCAACCATTGATTTTAAAATAGTAGTTGAATTTTTTACTCCGATAGTTGTAAATTCAGCAAAATCCATATGTGCTCCATTGTTAGCATTATCAGAAATTGATCTAATAACAACAAATGGTATATTGTTTAAATAACAAACATGAGCAATACTTCCGCCTTCCATTTCACAAGCAGCAGCATCGAATTCTGATTCAAGCCATTTAACTTTATCTACAGAAGCTACAAATTGGTCGCCTGTTACTATTCTACCAGTCATTGATTTGATTTCTGAATTTTCTTTACAAGCATTTTCAGCTAATTTTACTAATTCTTCATCACATTTAAAATCAAATGTATCAAGTCTTGGGATTTGACCGTGAGGGTCTCCAAAAGCAGTTGTATCAACATCATATTGAACTAAGTTATTAGCTATTACAACATCACCAGGGAAAATATTTTTATCTATTCCACCAGCAACTCCAACATTGATAACTTTAGCTACGTTATATTCACTTACAAGTATTTGAGCACAGATAGCTGCATTAACCTTACCTATTCCACAAACTACAGAAACAACATCTTGTCCCCATAACTGTCCTTTATAAAAAGTCATGTTAGCTCTTTCATTTTTGCTTTCAACTTTCATTGCGCTTAGTAATATTTCAAGTTCTTCGCTCATTGCGCTTATAATTCCTAGAGTCATTATTAACTCCTCCTTTATTAAAATATATTATAATTATATACAAAAAAAAGAGATGTAACAAATATAAGTACAAATTATAAAATTTAGTTAATATCTGAAGAATTATCTAAATTAGAAAAAACTCTATTTTCAAGTTTTAAATTTTTTAAAGAAATAAAAAAGCAACTAAAAGATAAAATTAGAGTAACTGTTAAAATAGAAGAAGAAACAGTTAAATAATCCTGTAATAGAAGCACTATTATGTTATTTAACCCATGAATAAAAATAGCTAAACAAGTTGATTTTGTATAAATAAAAATGTAAGAAATAATAAGTGAGATAATAAAAGCGTTAATTCCTTGTATTATATTAGAATGCATAGATGCAAAAATAAATGAGGAAACAAACATAGCAAAAATAGGATTATATTTTTTACATAAGCCATTTAAGATTAATGTTCTATATAATAGCTCTTCAATTATAGGTGCAATAAAAATACTGAAAATAAAAATTACAGTATTAGTGCTATTTATAAATAAAGTATTTTTTTCAGAAGAAAATAACTCTGTAGTTAAAGGAAAAAGGCTATTATCATAAAAAATTCTAAAGGATAAAGTTAAAAGTAATAAATAAAAATAATCAAGTCTTTTTGTAGTAAATTGTTTTTTTAATTTGAAATTTACATCTGTTGTAAAAAAGAATAATATAAAAATACTAACTAGAGAATTAAAAAAATTGAAAAAAATAATAATGGAATTAAAAAGAATATCTTGATTTATTGTAAATAAACATAATATTCTATAAATAATAGTATCTAAAATAGATGTTATTAATGAATTACTTATTATTAAAAATATAGCGTAAATAAGTCCAAAGGGTTTTACCATATAGGGATAATCCTTAATTAAAGTTGAAATTTTTTCTTTCAAGATAGCTCCCCCAATATAATCAAAATAAATATATTTAATATATATTTAGGGAAGAGAAAAGCTATGATAGTAAAAGTAAAATAAATGAAGTCTTAGGAGGAGAAGTATGGAGAAACATTGGTTATCTAGAACAGAACTTGTTATAGGTGAAGAAGGAATAGAAAAATTAAAAAATGCAAAGATAATGATTTTAGGTGTAGGTGGAGTAGGAAGTTTTGCTACAGAAGCTTTAACTAGAGTGGGAATAGGCGACATAACTATAATAGATAATGATGTTGTTGATATAACAAATATAAATAGACAACTACATGCAACTATTGAAACTGTAGGAAAAAGTAAAGTTCAATTAATGAAAGAGAGAATGCTTTTGATAAATCCTCAATGTAAAGTAACAGCAAAGGAAGTTTTTATAACACCTAATAATTTAGAAGAACTTATTCCAAAGGATATAGATTATATAGTAGATGCTATTGATAATACAACTGCAAAAGTTGCTTTAGCAGTATATTGTGATAAAAATGGAATTAACTTAATTAGTTCTATGGGAACAGGAAATAAAATGGACCCATCACAGTTTAAAGTTACAGATATTTATAAAACAAAGGTATGTCCATTAGCTAAAATATTAAGATCAGAGCTTAAAAAAAGAGGCGTTAAAAAGTTAAAGGTAGTTTATTCAGAGGAGCAACCTAAAAAAATTCCAAGTGTAAATGGAGAAAGACCATCTCCAGGAAGCATGGCATTTGTTCCACCTGTATCTGGGATGATAATGGCATCACAGGTTGTACAGGAACTTTTAAGATAAAACTAAAATTAAAAATGTTTTACAAGAGGTTAGTTTATAAGCCTCTTGTAAAACATTTTATTTTATGCTTTTATTTTAAAGATAAGTTAACATCAAGAGTTTGTTTACCTAAACCTTTGATAGATATTTGTTCTATTTCTTTATTAGCTGATATAAAACCAGTTAAAACTATAGAATCATATTTTTCAGATGCAATATCAGAAAGAACTATTTTTGAGATAGTTACTAAATGACTATTAGCTTCACTATCGAAACAATCAAAATCATCTTCTTTTAAATCAGTGGCAATTTCTTTTAAGTCAATAGTTAATGTAGTTGAATTATCTTCATTTGTATTTATCTCTAAACTATTTAAAAGACTTAATAAAACTGATAGATCAATAAAGTTTTCAAGAAAATCAAATGAACCAATTTTTTCTGAGTTATGTTTTTGATATTTTGAACAAATTGATTTAAGATTTGTTTCATTATCAATTTTATGTATACATTTGATATCTTCTGTGTTTATATTTCCATCATATTTAATTTTTAAAATTCCTGTTTCTAAGTCTTTAGAAAAATTACCAGTACAATTAAGTAGTTGTTTTTCACTGTTAAAACAATTTACAGTTAAATTACCCTCAAAAATTCTTTTGTTTTTGAAATTTTCAAATGCGGAATATAAAAGTTCTAATTCATTCATCTTAAGCTCTCCTTAGTTTTTTGATTTTTTTATTTAATTGTTTATTTTAAACAATTCAGACAATATATATTATAAAGCAATGTTAAAAAAAAGAAAATAAATTATGAAATTTTTAAGAACTAGTGATATATAAGTTAGTATTTATTATAAAAAAAATATTAAAAGGCTTTTATTTTAAAAAAAATGTTAAAGAAAAAATTAATGTTTTAGAAGGATTTTAAAATTTTAAAAAGAATAAATGGAATAAATAAAATTTTCTTTTAAGCTTTTTTTAGAGAACTGAATTAAGTTTTAGTTTATGTTATAATTTTAAGGGCTTAGATTTAACAATAGATTTAAAATCTCTTTTATAGAAATCTTTGTCCATATTATAATATAATCAAAATCTTCAAATCTTAAATTTTCATCTAAAGATTGGGGAGAATTTAAATGAAAAAGCAAAAAAATTGGACCGCTATTATATTTATTTTTTTAATAATGGCAATGATAGCCGTTGTAGATAATACAAAAGGAATATTTGTTCCAGCTTTTAAAAGAGAATTTGGAGTTGACGATAATAGTATAAGTAATATGTTTATTATAAGTTCAGCTGCATATATGCTATTTTCTTATATTGGTGGAATTTTATCAGAAAAGTTAGGGCAAAAAAAAGTATACATATTAGGAATTTTACTTAACATAATATCTTTATTTTTATTAGCCGCATCGAAAACATTTATTATGCTATTAATAGGTGTAGGTTTATCTAGTGGGGGGATAGCTTTAGTAGCTATAGCATCTAATACTATAATACCTATCATAGTAATTACGGCACAGGCTGTTATTATGAATATGATGCATTTTTGTTTTGCTATGGGTTCTAGCCTAGGGCAAGTTATTTTTGGAAACTTATCTGTTATAGGGATAAGTTGGAGAAAAATTTATTTTTATGTGGCTATAGTATTTATAGTATTATTAATTGCTTTTATTTTCTTGAAGATACCAGTTACGCATATAACTGAAGTTAAGAAGAAAGAAAATAACAATTATAAGATTATATTTAAAAATCCAATAATAATTGTATATATGTTTGCTATAGGATTTTATTGCTTTGCTGAAAATGGTATAGCAAGTTGGTTTGTTAACTATATAACCTCTGGATTTAATATAAATGAGGGAGTTGCTGCTAATTATACAGCAGTATTTTTTGCAATATTTGCTATTGGAAGACTTTTTGGTGGATTTGTTGTAAGAAAAGTAGGGTATTTTAATACTATAGTGACCTCATTGACTATTGCAGGAATATTATTATTTATTGGTATTTGGCTAGGACAAGATGGGTTAGCAGTAATATCAATATCTGGATTGTTCTTTGCTATAACATTCCCAACTACCATATTAACTCTTAGTAAAGTGTTTAAAGGGAATGGTGTCTATGTTACAGGACTTGTAGTTACAGCAAATAGTTTTATAATTATGATATTAAATAAAATAATGGGAATTTTAAGCGATTATATAGGAGCTAAAGAAAGTTTTTATATGATTCCAATCACAATAATAATAAGTGCTGTTCTTATGTTTATTTTATATAGTAAGACTAAAAATATATTGATAAAAGAAAAGAATTAAAGGACTTGAGGAGATAAATATGGAGAAAGAAAAGCCTACAAAGATTTTACTTACTAGTGTTAGCAATAGTGATTATCTAATAAAAGATTATTTAGGAGTTACTATAGGAAGATTTTCTATTTTAGAAATAAATGAAGTTGAAAGAAGAAGTTCTGCTAGATTAACTTTTTATAAAAATGATAATGAAGAACTTTTAATTGAAACTATAAATAAAATTTCAGTTGTTATATTTAAAAAGAAGAATATTCAGAAGTTAAATATATTTGCAGAAGAGACTATAAACGTAAATGCTTTTTTAAATAATGGATTTTCTATAGAAGGAATATTAGTAGAAAATAGAATGAATAATGGAGAACAGGAAAGTGAACTATTATTTGGAATAACAAGATACGAGTTTGAAGAGGGATTAAAGCCTTTAAATATAGAAATTAGAGGTGAGAGAGTAGTTTTAAAGCTGTTAAATCCAGCAGATGCACAAAGTATGTCTGAATATTATAGAAAAAATGAAGAACATTTGAAACATTTTGAACCAACAAGAGAGATAAGCTTTTATAATATAAAAACACAGAAAAAACTTTTAGAAGAGAGCTATAGACAATCATTAAGTGGAACAGCTTTAGATATGGGTATTTTTAAAGATGAAACATTGATTGGAAAGATTAAATTATCAAATATAGTATATGGAGTATTTAAAAGTGCTTTTGTAGGTTATTCAATAGATGAAAATTATGAGGGAAAAGGCTATATGAGTGAATCTTTAAGGTTGATGGTTGACTATGCCTTTGAAGCAATGGGACTACATAGAATAGAGGCATCTACTTTATTAGAAAATGAAAGATCTCAAAGAGTACTTAAAGCTTGTGGTTTTGAAAAACTGGGGATAAATAAAAGCTACTTATATATAGATGGACAGTGGAAAGATCATGTAAGCTTTTATAAAATAGGTGAAGAAGAATAAAAAAATATAAAGCTGTATCAATTTTAAATTATAAATTTTATTAAGAAAATTAGGATATTTAATTTATTAATAATATGATTTAAATTAGTTGATACAGCTATTTTTATAAAAAAAACTAGACTTAGAGAGAAAAAAATAGTAGTATAAGTATATGCTTTATCACTTCATTGCATTAAAGTGATAAAGAAGAATAGTAAGATGAACATAGTAGCTTTAATATAGAGTTCTATTAACTAGAGGGTTAAAGAAGAAAGTCACTAAATGAATTTTTTATTTAAGTGAAATTTATTATAGTTAATGGATATTAGATAAACAGAGGAGGTGGGAGTTCTATCAAAATCTTGATAGACTCTGAGGATTATGAGTGGAAATAAGAAAACTTTAAAGAAAGAGATGGGATTAGTAATAGCCACAGCTTTAGTTTTTAGTAACATCATTGGATCGGGAATTTTTATGATTCCATCTCAATTAGCACAGGTAGGGGGCGTTGGCTCTAGTATAATAGCTTGGGTAATAACTGGGATTGGTGCTATTGTACTAGCATTAACCTTTGCAAATTTAGGATCAAAGATGCCAAGGAATGGTGGAATAGTAGAATATTCAAAAGAAAGCTTTGGAGATTTTATGGGGTTTCTTACAGCTTGGGTATATTGGAATGGTTCTTGGATAGGTAATGCAACTTTATTTATAGTAATATTAGATTATTTATCTAAAACATTTTTATTCTTAAACAATCCTATATTAGGATTTGCATTTTGTTCTCTTTTATTATGGATATTTACATATATAAATATAAGAGGAGCAAAATTTGCAGGTAGATTTGGAACTGTTTTAATGATAGTTAAATTATTAGTATTAGTATTCTTTGTAATAGTAGCATTTAGTATTTTTAATATTCACAATATGCAACCTGTTTTACCAAAGGGAAGAGGGACAAGTACTATTCCTTTAACAGCTGCAATAACTTTTTGGGCTTTTACTGGTCTAGAATCAGCGTCAGTAACTTCAGGAGAAATTAAAAATCCAGAAAAAAATGTTAGAAGAAGTACTATAATTGGGGTTATAGTTAGTATAGTTGTTTATCTACTAATAAGTATTTCTGCAATGGGTGCTTTATCACAAAGTGCATTAGCAGCTAGTAATGCTCCTATAACAGAAATAATTCAGAATGTATTAGGCAGTAAATTTGCTTCTTATTTAACAATAGTAATAGCAATAAGTATTTGTGGATCTTCAATTATGTGGCTTTTAGCAACAGCTAGGGCAGCTTATGGAGCTGGAGAGTATAAAGTATTTCCAAAGGTATTTTCAAAAGTACACAAAAAATATGAAACACCATATATGGCTTTAATAATAAGTGCAATATGTATTAATGTAATATTATTATTAAACTTTCTTCCTGGATTTACAGGAGCATATAATTTCATTGTATTATTATCAACTATTTCATATATGCCAGTATATGCAGTAGCAACAATGTCAGAAATTATTTTATTAAGAAAGAAAGAGAATGTAACTATGGGCTACCTATTAAAAACATCAATAAGACCTATAATTGGATTTATATTTTGTGTATGGGGAATATATGCAGCTGGAGCACAAGCAGCATTGTATGGTTTCTTATTAATAATGCTAGGAATTCCTTTTTATGTTTACATGAAGGTGAAAAAATCAAAAGGAATAATTAAAGTGAGTAATGAGAAATAGATTTAAAATATAGAAAGTTATATTTATTTAGAAGTTTGAGATATATTTTTAAAAGAGTTAGTTGGATTTTATAAAAGGCTAAGGGCAGTAATAAAATTCAATTAACTCTTTTTATATTATAAAAATACTTTTATAAAGATAGAGAGTAATTAATTTTGAAGTTAATCTGTTTTAAACAAGAAGTTTTAAATTGAATTTTTAGAAGTGAAAAATTGAAGAGGAATATCATTAAAGAGTGATTATTTTAAAAATAAAAATTAAGAAAAATAATATGTTAATTAAATAAAAGAGAATTAGTGAATTCTAATATAAAAATAAATAGATTAAATTATAATAAAAGTAGTATAAATATTGATAAAAGGAACATAATAAAAGTATAAGGGAAAATCAAGGTACTTAATGTAATCGTTATAGATAAAAAAGCTTTTTAAAACAGTACCTGGTGTATCTACAAAAGCAAAAAAGAGCATTATCTTTTAAATTAAAGTAATTCAACAATAATTTCATTAAATACTGAAAAATTGACTTATTGAAAGTTATTTTAAATGTTAAGATAAATCTCGTCGCTAAGAGACATCATAAAAACTTAAGAAATTCTTCGGAAAAAGTTTTTAAAAAGATGTTGACAAAAATAGTGATGGTTGATATACTAAATAAGTCGCTTAAGGGCGATGAAGTAAATAATTGATATTTGAAAATTAAACAGATGAATTTATTATAAACCAGCAATTTCTTTTATGTATTTAATAAAAGCGAAAGCTTGAGATTAAACTTTTATTTGAGAGTTTGATCCTGGCTCAGGAT
>JBOGCG010000010.1:0-26627 GCA_051656625.1 Sarcina sp.
GATAGAATATATAAATGTTCCTGTGGTTTTAAATTAGATAGAGATTTAAATGCAGCAATTAATTTAGCAAATTATTCAATTCAGAGTGTCTAACCTAAATTAGATTCTGAATATGTACCTAGCGATACTGGGGAATTTAAGCCTGTGAAGAGTTATAGCAATGAAAGTAGTATGTGATTTATCGCTACAAAATCAGATTCGGTGAAGCAGGAAGATACAGTGTGAAAGTCTTAGGATATAAGTTGTATCACAGTATAAATGTCTACATTTAGATAGAAATGTATATATTTTTCGTATCGGAAAAAGAGCTTGTAGAAGTACTTTATCATTTTAAAGAAAATCCAAATAGTTATATACAATTGCCAACTTTGAAGGATATAAATGAAGAAGTAATGATGATAGAATTTATTTTATCATTAGAAGATTCTACAGCTGATAGAAAGGAACTTGAAGAACTTTCTAATAAAGAACTTATGAATAATATAAAAGGAAAAGAAAAACTTAATGAATGGTTTGATTTTAGAGAAGATACAGACAGGATTCTAGCAATGTCATGGTGTAGAAAACATAATATAGAATTTTAAATAGTCTTAAAAAAATAGTTTTAAAAAGAATTCATGAAATTTATAATTTTATGGATTCTTTTTTATATTATTTTTTAACATAAATTGTACAGAATTATATATGAACTAGTATTTATAAAGGTTAGATTATAAAATTAAAATATAAAAGATAGGGGTGATGTAAATGACTAATGAAAATAAATATGATGATGAGATCTTTTTTGAAAAATATAGTGAAATGCCAAGATCTATAAATGGGTTAAAAAGTGCAGGTGAGTGGGAAACACTTAAAAATATGATTCCTAATTTAGAGGGGAAAAAGGTATTAGATTTAGGTTGTGGTTTTGGGTGGCATTGTAAATATGCTATTGATAAAGGGGCAAAAGAAGTAGTTGGAATAGATTTATCAAAAAAAATGTTGGCTAAGGCAATGGAGATTAATAGTGATGAAAAAATAAAATATGTAAATATGGATATAGAAAATTCAGAACTAGAGGATAATTATTATGATGTTATAATAAGTTCCTTGGCTTTACATTACATCGAAGACTTTTATAAGATGGCAAAAAAGATATATAAAGCTTTAAATAAAGATGGAGTTTTTGTATTTTCAGTTGAACATCCTATTTTTACAGCCTATGGCACTGAAAAGTGGTACACTAATGAATTAAATGAAATAATCCATTGGATAATTATTTTGTAGAGGGAAAAAGAGAAAGTGATTTCTTAGGAGAAAAGGTAATTAAATATCATAAGACTTTAACTACTTATATAAATGGTTTGTTAAAAGCTGAATTTATAATAAATAAGGTTATTGAGCCAACACCAACAGAAAAAATGATTAAAGAAATAATTGAAATGAAAGATGAATTAAGAAGACCAATGATGTTATTAATTTCTGCTAAAAAATAAGGGCTTTATCTAATGATATAGTCCTTATTTAAGTTAATAAAATAAAACAATTTTATTTACAAAAATTTCTATTAAAATTATAATTAGTTTTGCACAAAACTATTATTTTATTAGGAGTTTTATATGGATAAGAGTAAGTTAAAATTAGGTTTAAATATTGGAAAGATTAATCATATTATTTCAAGAAAAGTGGATGCTGCTGTTATTAATGCTATTGAGGATAATTTAACAGTATCTCAAGCTTATGTTATAGATTTTATAGCTATGGAAGGGAAAAATAGAGAAATTTTTCAAAAAGATTTAGAGAAAGAATTTGACTTAAAGCGTTCTTCAGTGAGTTTGATGTTGAATAATATGGAAAAAAATAATTTAATAAAAAGAGTGTCTGTTTCAGAGGATGGGCGATTAAAGCAAATTGTTTTAACCGAAAAATCCCTAGAGCTTTATGAAAAAATATCTGTAGCTATTGATTCAGTAGAAAATAAATTAGCTGAAAATTTAAATTCAGAGGAAATAGAAATATTTTTAAAAGTTATTGATAAGATTCGAGATAATTTAGAAACTTTTTAGATAAGGTTTAGGAAAAGTTATTTAAAAACTTTATAGGATATACTGAATTTTTTAGGAAGAGATGAAATAACCAATTATTGAATATAGTTGTTTAAGGAAAAGAGAAGATTCTATTTACAATAGAAAATTTTTAATAATATAGTAAATATATTTTATGATAAAGGGTTATTATTTAAAATTATTAAATTAAAATTCAGATTATACAAATGGTTTTGTACAAAACATAATTTGAAATAAGAGGGGACTTATGGCAAAAGTATCTAATTTTACAGAGGGGAAAATTTTTTATCCATTAGTTAAATTTATTATACCAATATTACTTGCATTATTTTTACAATCAATGTATGGTGCAGTGGATTTACTTATAGTAGGGCAATTTGGTAATGCAACAGATGTGTCAGCAGTGTCTACAGGAAGCCAAGTTATGATGTCTTTAACTGTTATAATTACAGGGCTGACTATGGGAGTTACAATATTAATTGGACAAAAACTTGGGGAAAAGAAAGCAGATGAAGCAGGGAAAGTTGTTGGAAGTGGACTTTGTATATTTGCAATTTTAGCTATAATAATTACTATATTTGGGGTGTTTTTTGCAGTACCTATATCAAGATTCATGCATGCTCCAGTGGAAGCCTTTGATAAAACAGTAAACTATGTAAGAATTTGTTCAGCTGGAGCAGTTTTTATAGTGGGTTATAATATAATTGGTGGTATCTTTAGAGGACTTGGTGATTCAAAAACTCCACTTATTACAGTAACGATAGCCTGTATTTTAAATATTATAGGTGATTTAATATTTGTTGCTGTTTTTAAAATGGGGGTTATAGGTGTAGCCTATGCTACTATAATGGCTCAGGGACTTAGTGTTATTCTATCCTTACTTATAATAAAAAAATCTGGAGTACCCTTTGAATTTTCACCTAAAACATCTATAAAATTTCATAAAGGAATTACTTCTAAAATATTGAAATATGGAGCACCTATTGCTTTACAGGATGGATTAGTTCACTTATCTTTCTTAGTAATTATGATAATAGGAAATTCTTTAGGAGTTGTTGCATCAGCAGGAATCGGAGTGGCTGAGAAGTTAGTTGGATTTATTATGCTTATACCTATGGCTTTTGCACAGGGAGCATCAGCTTTTGTAGCACAAAATTATGGATCTAAAAAATATCACAGGGCTAATAAAGTTCTTTTATATTCTATTTTAGCTTCATTATTCTGTGGAGTTATAATGTTTTATATTACTTTCTTTCATGGAAATATATTAGCTGGAATATTTTCAAAGGACGGGGAAGTGGTTTTAGCAGCTTGGGATTATATGAAAGCCTATGCTATTGATTGTTTACTTACAGCAATTATGTTTTCTATGGTTGGATTCTTTAATGGCTGTGGGAAAACAACCTTTGTTATGATTCAAGGAATAATAGGAGCTTTTTTAATAAGAATTCCAGTTTCCTATGCTATGAGTAAAATAATTCCTATATCATTATTTAACATAGGATTAGCTACACCAATAGCTACTTTTGTACAAATTATCCTTTGTATTGGTTATTTTATATTTTATTTTAAATATGCTTTAAAGAAGAATGTTAAAATTAATACTTAAAATATAGTAATAGAAAGCCCTTGATATTTCTGAGAATCAGATATATCAAGGGCGTTTATTATTTTAGTTACTTTTTATCCAAGCTGTTATCTGTGGATTTAATGTAGCAACATTAGTTTCATCAATTTTAGTAACTAAAATCATATCAGTATCTTCAACTGTAAATTTGATTTTTTCTAAAATTTCTTCTGAAGTTTTTTCAGTTTTAACTATAAAGCTAGTAGGCATTATATGTGCCCAAGCACCTAACTCTTTTATTTCACCCTGTAATTCATATGTATCACGGTGGTGATGGTGATGTTCTTCACCTTCACAGCCACAGTCTTCACTATGAGCATGTTCTTTTAAGTAGTAATTTATTAAATAAACTGACATTTAGTAATTCTCCTTTTAAATATTATTATTTAAATGATATAACAAATTCAATACAAATGCTAGAGAAAATTTTTTTCTATTTAAAAAGTCTATAGATAGTAGGCAAATTATTGATTTTAGGGACTAATTCTACATAGTGAAATAAAAAAAATTCACTACCTAAAATTTATACAGTAAAACTAAAATAATTCATCTATAAAAGTAAATTGGAAATATGTTATATTTTAGACAGAAAGAGAAACGTTTACAAAAAGGGGGAAAAATTAGTGGCAGCAGATGGAAAACCAGTTAAAAAGAAAAAAACTTCTGGCTGGAAAAAATTTAAAGAAAATCGTGAATTGTTGTGCTTAACAATTCCTGGGACTATTTGGTTTTTAGTTTTTGCCTATATACCAATGTTTGGTATATTGATAGCTTTTAAGGATTGGACAATCAAAAGTAACTTCTTTGAAAGTTTAATTCAAAGTAAGTGGGTAGGGTTCAAAAACTTCGAGTTTCTGTTTAAAAGTACAGATGCTTGGATAATAACTAGAAATACAGTACTTTATAATATAGTGTTCATTTTCTTAGGAATAGCACTTCCAGTAACACTGGCAATTTTACTAAGAGAACTTTTAAATAAAAAGTTATCAAAGTTTTATCAAAGTGCAATGTTCTTACCATATTTCTTATCTTGGGTTATAGTAAGTTATTGTTTATATGCTTTCTTAAGTCCAGAAAAAGGATTTGTAAATTCAATACTCATGTCCATGGGTGGGGATAAGGTCTCCTGGTACACCGAAGCTAAGTATTGGCCATTTATTATAATCTTCATGAGCCAATGGAAAGGTGTAGGATATGGAACAGTTGTTTATCTAGCATCTATCTGTGGAATAGACAAGTCATTTTATGAAGCAGCAATGATAGATGGAGCTAGTAAATGGCAACAGGTTAAATACATTACATTACCTTTATTAAAACCAGTTATGATAATAATGTTTATAACAGCAGTTGGTGGAATGTTTAGATCTGACTTTGGATTATTCTATCAATTACCTAAGAACTCAGGTGCTTTATATCCAGTAACAAACGTTATAGATACTTATGTTTATAGAGGATTAACTAACCTTGGAAATATTGGTATGAGCTCAGCAGCAGCACTTTATCAATCATTCGTTGGATTAATCTTAATACTTGGAACTAATGCTATAGTTAAAAAAGTGGATGAAGAAAATGCATTCTTCTAAAGAAAGGTGGTGCTTTTAGTGGAGTTACTAAACAAAGATGAAGTTAAAGTTCAGAATACTTCAGGGCAAAAAAAATCATTTTTCTCAAAGTTTAAAAAGAAACCTTCCGATGATGGAGAGGAGAAAAATAAATTTAACTCAGTATCAAAACCAACAAATGTTGTTTTAAATGTAATATTCGCAGCATTAGCAGCTGCCTGTATAATACCTTTTATATTCGTTGTAATAATATCATTTACAAGTGAACAAAGTCTTCAAATGAATGGATATAGATTTTGGCCAGAGCAGTGGAGCTTTGATGCTTATAAATATATATTTGGATCAGGAAGCCAAATCATGAGAGCCTATGGAATTACAATTATAGTTACTGTTTTAGGAACTATTATAGGGCTTTTAGTAATGACAACTTTTGCTTATGCAATTTCAAGAAAGAACTTTGCTTATAGAAAATTCTTTACTAAGCTTATATTCATACCAATGTTATTCTCAGGTGGTATGGTTGCATCATACTTAGTAAATACACAACTTTTAGGGCTTAAAGATACAATCTTTGCTTTAATATTACCGATATGTGTAAGTTCTTTCCATATTATTATATTAAGAACATTCTTTAAAACTACAATACCAGATGCTGTTGTTGAATCAGCTAAAATTGATGGAGCATCTGAATTAAGATTATTTACAAGCATAATACTTCCAATATCACTTCCAGCTATAGCTACTATAGCATTATTCTTAACACTAGGATTCTGGAATGATTGGTTCAATGCAATGCTTTATATTGATGATAACTCATTAATTCCATTACAATACTTACTAATTAAATTAGAAACAACAATGGAATTCTTAGCAAATAACTCAGCACTTTTAGGTACAGATGGGGTTTCAGCAGCAGCTAACCTACCAAGAGATACAGCAAAGATGGCAATAGTTGTTATAACTACTTTACCAATAGTTTTTGCTTATCCTTTCTTCCAAAAGTACTTTGTAAGTGGACTTACAGTTGGAGCTGTTAAGGAGTAATTCAAAATGGCTTCGCAATGAATTAGAAAAACTTTGTTTTTCAAATTAAATAAAAAAGCTATGCTTTTTAATTGATTGGCAAGAGCTGTGCCTTGCAATTAGTTAATAATTTAGAATTTAGAATGGCTTGGTTTTTAATTGGAAATGGGCGGAAAAATTTACTTTTCTTAATTGGGAATTAAATTTTAGAGATTGATGGATTTACTTTGATGTTTTGGGTTGTGGTTTCATGGCCATGACCCAGACATTAAGTTTAATTATTAAAACAAAGCTTTGTTTAAGCAAAGTTCTGTTTTGCTAATTAAATAGCAAAATAAAAAATAGATAAATAAAATTAAATAATAAACAAAATAATAAAAAATATCGTATATTTAGGGGGATAAAAAATGTTTTATTTATTAGAAAGAATTGAAAAAACTTGTGGAGAGATATCTAAGCATGTATACAGGGATCAAATAAGCTTAGAGGATTATAAATATATAGACGGAAATTATCATAATATAGATTTAATTAAAGAGGCACCAGCAGATGGTTGGAGAGAATTCAAAACTGGAGATCTTTGGGGCGGAATGGACTGTCATGGATGGTTTAAATGTTCAGTAGAGGTTCCAGAAAAATTTGAGGGACAAACAATTGCTTTAAACTTCCATACTTTTGAAGAAGGTTGGGATGCAACAAACCCACAATTTATTCTTTATGTAAATGGAGAGCAAATTCAAGGAGTAGATATTAACCATAGAGAAATAATATTAACTCATAATGCTGTAGCAGGAACAAAATATGAAATAGATTTACATGCTTATGCAGGAATGCTTGCTGATAAGAAAGCAACTTTACATGGTAAATTAGTTGTAATTGATGAAGAAGCTAGAGAACTTTACTGGAATTTAAGAGTACCAGTGGATGTTTGTAAAGAGTTAGATAAGGAAGATAAAAATAGAATCGACATGATTACAGTATTAAATGATGCTATAAACTTAGTTGATTTAAGAAGACCTAAGTCAAAGGAATATGATGAAAGTTTAAAAGTAGCTAATAAATTCTTAATGGATGAGTTCTATGAAAAACTTTGTGGACATGAAGATATAGTGGCAACTTGTGTTGGACACACTCATATAGACGTAGCATGGCTTTGGACAGTAGCACAAACAAGAGAAAAAGTAGCTAGAAGTTTCTCAACTGTGTTAAAACTTATGGAAGAATATCCTGAGTATGTGTTTATGTCATCACAACCACAACTTTATAAGTTCTTAAAAGAAGATCATCCAGGAATCTATGCAAGAGTTAAAAAGAAAATCGAAGAAGGTGTATGGGAAGCAGAGGGAGCTATGTGGCTTGAGGCTGACTGTAATGTTACTTCAGGGGAGTCATTAGTAAGACAAATAATGCATGGAAAAAGATTCTTCAGAGAAGAGTTTAATGTAGATAATAAAATTTTATGGTTACCAGACGTATTTGGTTATTCAGCAGCTATTCCACAAATATTAAAGAAATCAGATGTTGATTACTTTATGACAACTAAAATAGCATGGAACCAATTTAATAAAATACCAAATGACACATTCATGTGGCAAGGAATAGACGGATCAGAAGTATTAACTCACTTTATAACAACAACAGGTCCAGGACAAGATAGAGATTCTCATTTCACAACTTACAATGGTCATGTACAACCAGATGCAGTTATGGGAGCTTGGAGAAGATACCAAAATAAGAATATAAATGATGATGTATTAATTTCCTTCGGATGGGGAGATGGTGGCGGTGGAGCTACTTTAGAAATGCTTGAAAATGCTAGAAGATTATCAAAGGGTATCCCAGGAGCACCAAAGGTAAAAATGGGAACATCTTTAGATTATTTCAAGAGGCTTGAAGAAAAAGTTGGTGGACATAGAAAGTTACCTAAGTGGGTTGGTGAATTATACCTTGAGTACCATAGAGGAACTTATACTTCAATGGCTAGAAATAAGAGAGACAACAGAGTTTGTGAAAATCTATATACAGCAGCAGAAAAAGTAAACTCAATGTCAATGCTTCTTGGAAATGATTATCCACAAAAGAGCATCAATGATTCATGGGAAACTGTTTTATTAAACCAATTCCATGATATAATTCCAGGTTCATCAATTAAAGAAGTTTATGATGTAACAGCAGTTGAATATAAAGAGTTAATTGGTAATGCTAATGGTTTAGTAAATGAAGCTATGAAAAATGTAACTTCAAAAATAAACTTAAAAGATAGATCAGTAGTAGTAACAAATACATTAGGATTTGATAGAGATGATATAGTTACTTTTGAAGTACCAGCAGATATAACTGTACCAGCAGTAATAGCTAAAAATGGTGAAGAAGTAGTATGTCAAAGAATTGAAGATAATAAAGCAATATTCTTTGCTAAGAATGTACCAGCTAATGGACATAAAGCATTTAAAATTGTAGAAGCTAGTAAAGAAGTAGAAAGCACAATTAAATTAACAACTGAAGAGGCAGAAAATAAATTCTTCAAAGTTAAATTTGATGAAAAAGGACAAATTGTTTCATTAATTAATAAAGCTTTAGATAGAGAAGTATTACAAGATGGAGCTATAGCTAATGAAATTCAAGCCTTTGAAGATAAGCCAATGTGTTTTGATAACTGGGATATAGATATTTATTATAAAGAAAAAATGTGGAAAATTGATGACCTACAAAGTATTGAAGTTGTTGAAAATGGACCAGTAAGAAGTACTTTAAAGCTTGAAAGAAAGTTCTTAGAGTCAACAATAGTTCAAAAAATATACATCTACAGTGATCTAGGAAGAATGGATTTTGACACTTATGCTGATTGGAAAGAAAAAGATATAGTAGTTAAAGCTGCATTCCCAATTGAAATAAATACAAGTGAAGCAACTTATGAAATCCAATACGGAAATGTAACTAGACCAACTCATGACAACACTTCATGGGATGTTGCAAGATTTGAAGTTTGTGGACATAAATGGGCTGATCTTTCAGAGGGAGACTTTGGGGTATCATTATTAAATAACTGTAAATATGGACATGACATTAAAGATGGTAATATGAGATTAACATTACTTAAATCAAGTTGTGATCCAAATCCAGATGCTGATAAAGAAGAACATTTCTTCACTTACTCAATTTACAGCCATGAAGGAACTTGGAAAGAGGCTAATACTGCAAATGAAGCTTATAAGTTAAATACTGCATTATTTGCAACAGTTGAAGAAGCTCACCAAGGTGAATTAGCTGACAACTTAAGCCTTGTAAAAGTAGATAAAGAAAATATAATGGTTGAAATTGTTAAGAAAGCTGAAGATTCAGATCACTTAATAGTAAGAATGTACGAATTCCATAATAAGAGAAGCAGAGCTACATTAGAATTCTTTAAAGAAATAGAAGAAATCTGTGAATGTAATTTAATAGAAAGAGATTTAGAAGCTTTAACTTTTGAAGGAAACAAAGCAAACTTTGAAATTAAGCCATTCGAAATCAAAACTTTCAAATTCAAATTAAAATAATATTGAAATATTATTGGTGAAATTAATAGGGTAAATAAATAAGTAATATTGATGAAATCATAGGTTTGGGAAATAAACAAATAAATTAAGTAAAGCTAAAAATTAGGACTATATCAAATGAGGTATAGTCCTTTTTTTAGAAAAAAGGAAAAACTTGCCTTTGACCCGGGGTATAGGAAATTTTTTCCTATACCCCGGGGCAAAGGGGGAAATTCCCAAAGCAAATTCCCAAAGGGAATTTCTATAAGGAATTTTTAAAGGAAGATTCAAAGGAAGTTTTAGAAGGTATATTTTGAAGGGAGGTGATAAACTCTATAGCCAATGATAACGTTTTGATTAAGGGGTTCCATTTTAAAGTTTAGGGGGATTTTTATTATGTTAAAAAAAAGAAAGAAATATCAAACTTTAATAACTTATGCTTTAGTAGTAGGAATTGGAATTAGCAACCTTAGCGTAGTGACAGTAAATGCATCAAATATGAAGAATTATGAAATAACAAAGGTAGAAAAATCTGTAGAAAGTTCAACTGAATCTTTACAACCAACTGGAAATGGATATAGTATTGAAACTTTATTAAAGTGGTCACCGGAAAGTGATGAAAATGCTAGATATAATAGAGCTACAATTAAATTACAGGATAGATTTACAGGACCAGTGGTTAATAAAAATGCTAACAAAGATGCAAAAATAATGAATTGTGCTTTAACAAATCCACAGTCAGATAATGCCCCGTCACAGGGAAGTGATAGTGAAAATGCTTATGTTTTTTCCTATTGGCAGTATATAGATTCCTATGTTTATTGGGGTGGTACTAGCAAGGGAATATTTTTACCGCCAACTCCAGATATTGTAGACTTAGCACATAAAAATGGAGTGCCTGTACTTGGAACTGTAGGATTCCCATGGGGACCTGGTGAAGGTCATGTTGAACAAATTAGAGAGTTTTTACAAAAAGATGGAAATGGAAAGTTTATTGTTGCAGATAAAATGATAGAAATGGCTAGATTTTATGGTTTTGATGGATGGTTTATAAATCAAGAAAGTTATGGATGTAGTAAAGAAGATGCCGATTTAATGGTACAGTTTTTTACTTATATGAAAGAAGCTGCACCGGATTTAAAAATTGGATGGTATGATTCTATGACTACAGATGGACCTGTAAAATATCAAGATGCTTTAAATCCTTTAAATGTAGGGTTTTTTCAAAATGATGGTAAAAGAGTTACTGATGAGTTTTTCTTAAACTACAATTGGGACAGACCATCTAGTTCTTTTCCAGAGAAAACTAAAGTAGATATGTCTGTTGATACAGCTAAATCTGTGGGAAGAAGTCAATATGATGTTTATGCAGGAGTTGAAGTACAACAAAATGCTTATAATGATAAGTTCCCAGTGGAACATCTTCTTGATGAAGAGGGCAAATTAAAAACATCTTTGGCAATGTATTGTCCAAACTCTACTTTTTCAATGGCTAAAGATATAGATGATTTCTATAAACATGATTCAAAATTTTGGGTTGGTGGAAATGCAGATCCATCTAATACAAATACAGAGGATAGTTGGGTAGGATTATCTAATTATGTTGCAGATAAATCAGCAATAAATTCATTACCTTTTGTTACAAACTTTAACTTAGGTCATGGAGAAAAATATTTTGTTGATGGTGAAGTTTTAAGAGAAAAGGAATGGAATAACAGAGCTATTCAAGAGTATTTACCAACTTGGAGATGGATTGTGGAGTCTAATGGCTCTAAATTACAACCAGATTTTGATAGAAAAGATGCTTATAATGGTGGAAGTTCACTAAAAATTGAAGGGAAATTAGAAGCTAAAAATCCTAATCATATAAAACTATATAGTACAGATTTAGATATAAATAGCAAGGATTTGGAATTATCAATAGTTTATAAACCTACAGCAAAAGAAAGTAATATGAAGGTTGGATTATGCTTCGGTGATGATTATAGTGAAGAGAATTTTAAGTTTTTTGATGTTAAAGGTGGAAAAGTTGGACAATGGAATGAATCAAAAATTTCTTTGAAAAAGGAACAGGGAAAGAAAATTACAGCCATTTCTTTAAAATTTGATTCTAAAGAAGATATAGAAAATTTTAAAGTTAATGTAGGTAATATTTCAATTAAAGAAAAGAATTCAAAAAGTACTTTAAAAGCTTCAAAGTCAATAACTTTAGATCAATCCTTACTTCACAACGCTCAAAAGGCAGAGGCAAAAATTTATTGGGAGGATGTAAAAGGGGCTGAATTCTACGAGGTATATAGAATAAAACCAGATGGCAAAAAAGAATATATAGGATCAACTTACAACGATTCTTACTATATTCCAACTTTCAATAGATATGAAAATGAGGAGAAATTTGATTTTGAAGTACTGGCAGTGGATAAAAATTTTAATAGAGGAGAAGGTAAAAAGTTAACTTTCAATTGGAACATTGGTGGAAATGATACTGAGGTGCCAGAAGAGATTGAAAGAATAAATTTAGCTTTAAATAAGGAAGTAACTGTTAGTACAGAAAATGCAGGGGAACCAGGTTATAAGGCTGTAGATGGAACTGTTGATAATAATAGTAAATGGTGTACAACTACAGATATATATGGAGCTTGGTTAATTGTTGATTTAGGTGAAGAAAAAACAATAAAAAGATGGGTGACTATGCATGGAGAAGCAGGTGGAGAGGCAAAAGACACTAACACTGATAGCTTTAGATTACAGGTATCTTCAGATGGAATTAATTTTACTGATGTAGATAAAGTTGTAGGAAATGAAAATGCTATTGTAGATAGAAATCTTGAAGCAGCAGTGACAGGAAGATATTTCAGAGTTGTAATAGATGACCCAGGTAAATCACCTTGGAAAGCTGTAAGACTTTATGAGTTCCAGTTATATGAAGATGAATATACTGCAAAAACAGAAAATATAACAATGAATTCTATTAGAGTTTTCAATGAAGAGGGAGCTAAAGATAAGGTTATTGCTAGAAATCTAGTTAAAGGACAAGAAATTGCCTTTTATAAAAATATTAATGATAAAGAACCTTTCTATAAAAAAATAGTGGAGAATGATGGCTATTTAACAATTGATAATCTAGATTTAGGAGAAAAGGAAGGTAGATTATTTTACTCAGTAAAAGATCAAGGTAAAGAGGAAAGTATTAAATTAAGTGTTGCCTATGAAAATGAAAAATGGGAGAAGGTAGTTCCAACTAATGATTTCGAAATTGAAGAGTATAAAGTAAATCCAAGAATTGTGGAAGATGGATATTATGGAACTTTAGAAATTGGAGAGTTAAAAGACGGAGATATAGTAAGTTTTTATGAAAATGAAGAAGATGTATTTCCAAAGAAAGTTACAGTTGGAGCTATTAAAGGAAAGGCAGTATTAGAAGGTTTAGAATTAAAAAATAAAGGTGGAGAAATAATTCTAGATATAAAAAGAGAAGGAATGAGAAGATCAGATAAATTCAAAGTTTATTATAACTCTGATAGAGAAGCATCTATTTAATTAAAAAAAACAGACCCCGGGGTATAGGAAAAAATTTCCTATACACCGGGGCAAAGGGGGAAATTCCCAGAGGAAAATTTTTAGAGGAAATTCCTTTGGGAAATTTCAAAAGAAATTTTTAAAAAATTTCTGAAGGAGGTTTTTAGGGTGGTTAAAGACCATAGGGTTATTGTAAATATTTATAATTTTATTAGAAAAACTGTCTATCCATCAGGGATTGCAGCAAAGGAGGAACTTGATACTGTACTTTATGAAATAGAGGAAGTTAAGAGACAGGGATTTTCAGGAACCTATGCTTTGAAGTATGATGCATTGATGGATGAAAGATATGTATCTCTATTGAAAGAGAATTTAGATGAAGTAGATGAAATTGGTTTTTGGTTTGAAGTTGATGAAAGCTTGGCTAAAAAGGCGGGAGTTAGATGGAAAGGAAGCACCCCTGTAGATGATCATGTAAATAAGGGATATTCATTGGCTTACAATAATGAAGAACGTAAAAAAATGATAGATGTTTATATGAATGATTTTAAAGATATCTTTGGCTATTATCCAAAATCAGTGGGTTCTTGGGTTCTTGATATTGTAACTTTAACTTATTTAAAGGAGAAATACTTTATAGAAGCAGCTGTAATATGTAGAGATCAAATAGGTACTGATGGATTTACTCTTTCTGGTGGATATTATAATCAAGCCTATTATCCAAGTAAGGTTAATGAGTTTATTCCAGCCCAAAGTAAAGAAATGCAGATAGACCTACCTGTTTTTAGACTCTTAGGATCAGATCCTATTTATGCCTTTGAGGATGGATTAAGAAAATCCGTGCAGGGAGTTTATACTTTAGAGCCAGCAGCCACTATTGCTCAGGATGAAGAGTGGATAAAATGGTTCTTTGATAGATTGATAGAGGAAAGTACTATAGGCTTTGCCTATGCACAAACTGGACAAGAAAATACTTTTCTTTGGAATACCATGGAAAAGGGATATGAACTTCAAATGGCTTATATAAAGGAGCTTGAAGATGAAAATTTATTAAAGGTTGAAACTTTATTAGAAACAGCAAGATGGTATAAGAAAAAGTACAAATTAACACCAGTGGCAACAACTACAGTTAGTAAGGATTGGAATGAAGAGAATTTAAAAACTCTTTGGTATAATAGCAGATTTTATAGAGTGAGTTTTCTTTTTGAGAAAGGGATTCTTACTATAAGGGATTTACATTTATTTGATGAAAATTATAAATCAAGATATTTAAATGACATTTTAATAGAGGAAGAAAGCATTTTTGACAGTTTACCTTTTTTAAATAGTCATAGTTTTAGTAACAATGAAAAAAGAGCAGAAATAAATTTTTTAAGAGCAGATAATATAAATGAATTTATAAAAGGTAAAAATATTCTTTTTGAAAAAATAAATGATAGTGATTATAAGGTAGCTTTAGAAACCAATTTAAATGAAATTTTTGAAGTTGTAACAAAGGAAAATTCCATTGAATTTAATTTGAAAAATACTAAGAAAGAGCAACAATTTTATTTTGTTATAAATAATATTCCAGTGTTAGATAGATTAGAGGGAAATCGAATTTTATTAAAGCATAACAACTTTAATTATGAGATTTATGTAGACAATGGGAGTTTTGTAGAGCTAGAGGGATACCCTTTAGCAATTAGTTCAGAGAACTCTACTTTAATTTTAAGGTTTAGTAAAGAGAAAAATTTGACGGAATATAGCTTTCTAAAAACTAATAGTGAGCAGTCAGAATTAGAAATTCATGAAACTAGAAATTTTGATGAGATTAACAAAAGCACTAATATAAATAAAAAGAAAAAAGATTATAAAGTTAGGGCGAAAAAACCTATAATAAATCCCTCTGTGATTATGAAAGCACCTAATGAAAGAGGAACTTTCACTATAGAAAATAAAAATATATTAGGGGAAATTTATTATACCTTAGATGGTAGTGAGCCAAATGAAAAATCAACTATTTATAAAAAGCCAATAATATTAGATAAAGAGACTACTATAAAAGCTAGAGTGATAGCTAAAGGAATGAAGGATAGCATTGTAACTAAGGCTAATTTTTATCAAGGTATAGAAGTTAAGGCTATTGAAGGTAATAGTGTTCCTGTAGATATAGAGAAGTATAATCCTAAGGGAATTTTAGGCTTAATAGATAAGATCAGAGGGACTGATGATTATAGAGATGGTAGTTATTTAGGATATCATCAGGATTTAGATGTTATTTTAGATCTTGGAGAAGTTAAAGAGATAAATAGAATAGAAGCAGGATTTTTACAGGATACAAGGGCTTGGATATATTATCCTAAGGATCTTTTATTTCAAGGATCAATAGATAAAAAAAGTTTTGAAGATATAGAGTATATAAATTGTGATAAAAGTTTAGAGCGAAAGGAAGTTGCTTTAGAAAATATAAAGGTAAATAAGAAAATGAATTATAGATATATTAGAGTTTTTGCAAGAAATCAAAAGCTTTGTCCAGATTGGAGTATCACTGCTAATGAAGGTCCAGCCTTTTTATTTATAGATCAAATTTTAATAAATTGATTTTAAGGATATAGCCTAATTTGAGAAAACATAAAATAATTGTTTAGCTAAAAATAAAGAAGAGGAGAGATTAAATATGCATTTAAGACCTATGCCAGAAAGTTTAATTTATAAGGAAGAGAATGGATTCTTTATAAATTTTGAAAGTAGAATTTATTTAGATAGTAAATGGGATTTAGAGGATTTTCAATATAGTAAGGATTTAAAGGAAGAGATTAAAAATTTATTAGGATTAAATTTAATTATAAAAAAATCTTTTATTAAGGATTTCCCTAAAAATTCAATTAGATTAATAAAAGTGGATAATATTAAGGATAACTATGAAGAGGAACAGTATAAAATAGAAGTTTTTGAAGATTCAGTAGAAATTAAAGCTGCCTATTCAAAGGGACTTTTCTATGGAATAAAAACTTTTTTACAGATTATAAAGAACGAAAAAAATAATATTCCTGCAATTAATATTGAGGACAAACCACATTTTAAGAATAGAGGTTACTATCTTGATGTAACTAGAGGAAAAGTTCCTACATTAGAAACTTTGAAGAATCTTGTAGATAAGATTTCAAGTTATAAGATAAATCAATTTCAGTTATATATTGAACATAGTTTTGCCTATGAAGGGTTTTCAGAGATATGGTTTGACAAAGATCCATTAACAGCAGAGGAAATTTTAGAACTTGACTGCTATTGTAAAAGAAAAAATGTTGAGTTAGTACCTTCGATAGCTTCCTTTGGACATCTTTATGAAATTCTAAGGTCAGAAACTTTTGGAGAGCTTTCAGAATTTGATGATTCCTCTGAGTTTTCTTTCTTTGATAGACAGGCTCATCATACTTTAGATGTAAGTAATCCTAAAAGTATAGAGTTAGTAAGAGTCATGGTTGAGGATTATCTACCGTTATTTAGCTCAAATAAATTTAATATAGGCTGTGATGAAACCTTTGATTTAGGTAAAGGAAAAAGTAAATATTTATTAGAAAGTAAAGGCAGTGGGAAATTATATGTAGACTTTTTAAATGAAATCATAAAAATTGTAAGAGGTTATGATAAAGAGGTTTTATTCTGGGGCGATGTTATTCTTCATTATCCAGAATTAATATCTGAAATAGATGAGAACTCTATCTGTTTAAATTGGAATTACTGGTACTTAGCTGAGGAAAAGGATACTGAACTTATTTATAACTCAGGAAGAAAACAATACCTTTGTCCAGGAGTAGCAAGTTGGAATCAATTTATGAGTTTAATAGATAACGGTTATGAAAATATAAGAAGAATGACTTCTTATGCCTTTAAATATTCAGCAGAGGGTATATTAAACACTGATTGGGGCGATTATGGACATATAAATATATTAGAAAATTCTATGACTTTAATGGTTTATGGAGCAGCATCAAGTTGGAATCCAAAGGAATTAGGTAAAGAAAAAGATTTTAAAGCCATTTCTTTCTTAGAGTATGGAGATGAAAATTTTGTTTCCCTATTAGCAGAACTTGCAGCTTGTCAAAAGATAACTTGGTATGAAATTGTAAAGTGGAAAGAAAAGTTCAGTAGTGAGCTTAGAGAGGATATAATAAATGAATTTAAAAATTTTGATAGTAAAAAAATAAGGGAAGATTACTATAAAGCTTTAGAATTAAGAGAGAAAATTTATAGTTATGCTAGAAATTTGGAAAATAAAGAATTAATAAATAGTTTCTTAATTTCAGCTGAGGCAATAGCACTTATTAATGATTTTGCGCTTTATATGTTAGCTGATGTTTTAGAGGATGAAAAAATAGAACCTGTAAATAAAAAGAAGATATTAGCTGAAAAAATTGAACTATGGTTTTATAACTATAGAGAACTTTGGAGAGAAGGAAATAAAGAAAGTGAACTGATTAGAGCTACAGAAGTTATTAAGTATATGTGTAAATATTTAAGAAAAACATGCTAAATAATAGATTATCTATTAAGAAAAAAAAGAAATTTAAATTTAGTTAGATTTAGTCAAGTAAATGTTGAAAATGTACACTATAAATACCTATTGTATTTATAATATAATCAACTTGTAAACATTATCAAAGGTTTGGGAGAGGGGATTAAAATTATGAAATTTAAAAAGATTGTTTCTTTAACAACTTGTATGTTAATAGCTAGTACAATATTAACTGGATGTGGCGGATCTGATTCAGCTTCAGCTGGTAAAAAGGATGGTATCACTACTTTAAAGTGGTATACAATTGGGGGACAACCTAAGGATTACGATAAAGTTATAGCAAAAGCTAATGAGTATCTAGGGGAAAAAATAGGGGTTAACCTAGATATGAAATTTATAGATTTTGGTGATTACAACCAAAAAATGTCTGTTATCATTAACTCTGGTGAAAGTTATGATTTAGCATTTACTTGTTCATGGGCTGGAGATTATTTAGGAAATTCAAGAAAAGGAGCATTCCTTGAGCTTGATTCTTATTTAGATACATTAGGTAAAGATATGAAGGGCGTTATAGATGAAAGATTCTGGGCAGGAGCTAAAGTTGATGGAAAAACTTATGCAGTACCTAACCAAAAGGAGTTAGGGGTAGCTCCAATGTGGACATTCACTAAGGAATATGTAGACAAGTACAATATACCAATAAATGATATTAAAACATTAGAGGATTTAGAGCCATGGTTAAAGGTTATTAAAGAAAATGAGCCAGATGTAGTTCCATTATATGTAACAAAAGGTTTCTCATATACAGTATTCTTTGATCAATTAGTAGATCCAGTTGGAATTTCACTTGATGACAATGGAGAATTAAAGATTCAAAATATGTTTGAAACTCAAGAAATGAAGGATAGATTAAATACTATAAGAAGATACTATCAAGCAGGATATATTAATGCTGATGCTGCAACTGCAACAGATGATAAGGCTGTTAAGAGACTTGTAACTAAGGCTGATGGACAACCTTATGCAGATGAAATTTGGAGTGAAAGCTTAAAGTATCCAGTTGTATCAGTTCCAATAACAGATACATGGATTACTAATGGTTCAACTACAGGTTCTTTAATAGCTGTTTCAGCTAACTCAAAAAATAAAGAGAAAGCTATTGAGTTCTTAAACTTATTAAATACAGATAAAGAAATCAGAAACTTAATAAACTACGGTTTAGAGGGTGAGCACTATGAAAAACTTGGTGAGAATAAGATTAAAATAACTAATAAAAAAGGTTATGATGTTCCATACTTCTCATTAGGAAACCTATTTAATACTTATGTTACTGAAAATGAACCAGAAACTAAGTGGGATGAATTCCAAGCATTCAACGATGCTGCTAAGGTTTCACCAGCTTTAGGATTTAAGTTTAACTCAGCTCCAGTATCAACTGAAGTTGCAGCAGTTAACAACGTATTAGAAGAGTTTAAAGCTACTTTATATAGTGGATCTGTAGATGTAGATGAGTATTTAGGAAAATTAAATACTAAGTTAAAGCAACAAGGATTAGATAAAATTATAGCAGAAATGCAAAAGCAAATAGATGAGTGGAAAGCTACTGCGAAGTAATAATAAAAATAAATTTTAAAATATAAATATACTGTAAGCTACCTAAAATTCTTTTTTAAGGATTTAGGTAGCGGACAGTAATATAAAAGAAGATTTAAGGAGGAAATGGTCATGATAGCTTGTATAGACATTGGTGGAACAGCAATAAAGGTTGGAGTTTTAAATGTAGAAGGAAATATAGTATATAGGGATTCTTTAGAGGTAGATCAAAATATAGATGGATTTACTAAAAATTTATTACATTGGGTTGAAGAGATAAGAAAATCCTATGAAATAAAAGGAATAGCTATAAGTTCACCAGGAGCAGTAGATACTAAGCTAGGGGTTGTAGGTGGAGCTAGTGCAATACCTTGCATACACGGACCGAATTGGAAGGAAATTTTAGGTGAAGCTACTGGATTACCAGTGAGTATAGAAAATGATGCAAACTGTGCAGCACTTGCTGAAAGTTTTAATGGGTCAGGAAAATCCTATAGGGATGTTTTGTTCTTAGTTTGTGGAACTGGAATTGGTGGAGCAATATTAAGAGAAGGTAGAATACATCATGGGAAACATCTTCATGGTGGTGAATTTGGATATATGATAATGGAAGAGAAGGATGGTAAGTTTTATAACTTTAGTGAGACATCCTCAACAATGTCTTTTGTAAGAAAGGCTAGAGCTCATTATAATGATGAAAGTTATGATGGAAAGAGAGTTTTTGAAGAGGCAGCAAAGGGAAATGAATATTGCCAAGAAATAATAGAAAGATTTTATTTAAACCTAGCAAAGGGAATATTTAATCTTCAATATGTTTATGACCCAGAATTGATTTTAATAGGTGGAGCAATTTCAGAGAGAGAAGATTTCATAGATAGATTAAATGAGAAAATAGATTATATCTTAAAAGAAGTAGAAATTGCTAAAGTAAAGCCACTTTTAGGAACTTGTACACATAAGGCAGATGCAAACTTAATTGGAGCATTAGCAAACTTCCTAGGTGAGCATAAATTTGAAAGTTAATATAAAAGTAAGACTTTATATATAAAATAAATAAAAAGGATGGATAAAAAATGGGTTGTTTTTATGAGCAATTTGTTAGTAAAAGCTATGGAGATAAACAAAAAACAATAGAAGGTTTGACACAGATGCTTATCTTTGTGGCAATAGTTGTATCAGCAATAAAAGGAATATTCTTTGGAATTCTAATACTTCTAGTTTATGTTGGCCTTGTAATAGCATCAAGAAAGATGTTTTTAGAGTATGAATATGAACTAACTGAAGATGAACTTGTAATAAGCAAGATCATGAATAAGAAAACAAGAAAAGTAATGGGAAAATTAAATATCAAAGAAGTTATAGATGTTAGAGATGGTAAGTCAGAAGTTAAAAATGGGGCAAAAATAGTTAAAGCATCCTTTGATGATGGAGACTTAAAACAACAAATGGTATATGTAAATCAAGATTCAAAAATCATTGGATATAAATTATCAATGGATAAAAAAATGCTTGCAAATTGTGGAAGATTAAATGGTACAGTATTTAGAAATATTTAAGATTTTAAATTTAAGATGAATAAGAGAAATTTTAAGAAAAATTAGGGGGATAAAAAGATGGCAGGATTAACTTTAAAAAATATAAATAAACAATATGAAAATGGATTTAAGGCGGTAAATGATTTTAATTTAGAGATTCAAGATAAAGAGTTTATAGTATTTGTAGGACCTTCAGGTTGTGGTAAATCAACAACTCTTAGAATGATAGCTGGTCTTGAGGAAATTTCAGATGGGGAATTATATATTGGAGATAGACTTGTAAATGATGTAGAACCTAAGGAAAGAGATATAGCAATGGTATTCCAAAACTATGCTCTATACCCACATATGACAGTATATGATAATATGGCATTTGCATTAAAGCTTAGAAAAACTCCAAAAGAAGAGATAGATAAGAAGGTTAAAGAGGCAGCTAAAATACTTGATATGGAGCATTTATTAGATAGAAAGCCAAAGGCATTATCAGGAGGGCAAAGACAAAGGGTTGCTATGGGAAGAGCTATAGTTAGACATCCAAAGGTATTCTTAATGGATGAGCCTTTATCAAACCTTGATGCTAAGTTAAGAGTTCAAATGAGAGCTGAGATAGCTAAGTTATATACAAAACTTCAAACAACATTTATATATGTAACACATGATCAAACTGAGGCTATGACTTTAGGATCAAGAATAGTTGTTATGAAAGATGGTGTGGCACAACAAATAGCAACACCTAAAGAAATATACAACCACCCAAAAAATCTTTTCGTTGCTACATTTATAGGAAGTCCTCAAATGAACATCCTTTATGGAGAAACTAGAAATGAAGGGGAAAGAGTATTCTTAAAACTTCTTGGTAAAGAAATCGAACTTAATAAAAAGCAAGTTAAGAAGTTAAAAGAGCATGATTCATTAAATAAAGAAGTATTAGTTGGTATCAGACCAGAAAATATTACTTGTAAAAAAGAAGATGTTATGGCAGCTAGCGTAACATTTAAGAAGAATATAGAGGTATCTGAAAACCTAGGAGCTGAAACATTCTTACATTTAGATTTTGATGGAAGAAATGTAGTAATAAAAACTCCAACAACTGAAGAGTTAGATAATATTAAAGAAGTTGAGTTCACTATGGATTTAGAAAAACTTCATATCTTTGATAAAGAAGAGCAAAATACAATATTCTAATTCTTTGATAATAATAAATTAGAGCAAAGAAATAAACTAAAATAAATAAGCCAGAATAAGAAAATAAATTAGAATAGAGAAATGAATTAGAATTCAGGGGGAGACCTTCTCCCGCTGAATTTTTTTATGTAAAAAATAATAAGAAAGTAGGGAGTTATATGGAAAATTTATATATAGGAGTAGACTTAGGAGGAACTAAGATTTACACAGCATTAGCAAATGAAAATGGTGAAATAATAAATGAAGATATAATCGCAACAGAGGCAGAAAAGGGTTCAGAGCAGATAATAGAAAAAATAGTTAATGCTATAGAGAAAGTTTCAAAGGGAGTAGAAAGAGTTAGGATTAAATCAATAGGAATAGGATCACCAGGTCCTTTAGATGTAAAGAATGGGATAATAGTATCTCCTCCAAATTTACCTATAAGAAACTTTAAAATAGTTGAGGCAATAAAAAATCATTTTAATATAGATACATTCCTTGATAATGATGCTAATGCAGCAACTCTTGGAGAGTATTTATTTGGAGCTGGACAAGGTACAGAAAATATGGTTTATATAACAGCTAGTACAGGGGTAGGTGGCGGAGCTATCTTAAATGGAAGAATCTATAGAGGTAGTACATCAAATGCTTTAGAAATAGGACATACAACAGTAAGTAGATATGGAAGAGAATGTGGTTGTGGAAATAAAGGTTGCGTAGAAGCAATGAGCTCAGGAATATATATAGGTAAGATGGCTAAGGAGCTTTTAGCAGAGGGTAGAGAAAGTTCATTAAAGGAATATAGTGAGATATCAGCTAAAGAGGTATTTATAGAGGCTTCAAAGGGGGATAAACTTTCAAATGAGGTTTTATCAGAAACATTATCTTATCTTGGAATAGCAGCGGCAAATGTAGCTAATGCCTTTGATCCAGAGATGATAGTAATTGGAGGTGGAGTAACTGGTGGAGGTCAAATAGTATTTGACAAAATAGAAGAGGAGATGAAAGCTAGAACATTAGGTCCAATATATGAAAATTGTAAAGTAAAGAAAGCGGCACTTGGAACTAAGGCTGGTGTTGTTGGAGCAGTGGCCCTTGCTATAGTTGAATATAAAGCATTATGTTTTGCTTAGAAACACTTTATTTAGAAATAATATAAAGTTAATAGTACCATCATAAAAAGTTAATATAGATATATTATAATGAAATAACGGTAATAAATTAAGAAATTGTGGGAAAATCTCCCTTTACCCCGGGGTAAAGGAATTTTTTCCCTGCACCCCGGGGTAAAGGAAAAAATTTCCTATACCCCGGGGTATAGTTAAAAAAAGGATGAGGGGGATTTTAAATGGAAAGTTTAAAGTATTCTAAGAAAGAAACAGAAATAGGGATGAAAGATTCTGAAAATCTTTTAAGAACATTAGTGGCTATGATTCATAATAGAGTAGTTAATGAAAATCAAGACTTTGATATAGAAAAGTATATAGAGGTTGATGTAACTAATGTTTTAGCTCTTTTAGAAAAGACAGCACCAATGACAGGTGATGAAGATAAAATTAATAGGGTAAGATTAGTTTTAGACTTTTTAAGTAATATAGAAGTAACTAATAGGATAGGTGAAAAGTTTAAACCATTAAAAAGTGTTAAACTTAAACCACAAAAATTATATTTCCTTATGGATTCCAAAACTATGACTTTAATAAAATAATAAAAATAAATAGAGAAAAAACACTGGTATTAGTTAATTTTTAATAAAACTAATACCAGTTTTATTTTTAATATAGGTAATTAAAATGCTAGAGAAAAGAGAAAAGAGAAAAGAGAAAAGAGAAAAGAGAAAAGAGAAAAGAGAAAATAAAAAAATATTAATAATTTAACTTGCACGAAATAGAGGGAATTAATCGTAATAATTAGTGAAAGCATATAGTTGGTGAAAAGAGGTGAAGATAAGTTGGAAAAATCTAAAAAGAAATTTATAGATGAAAGCTTTGAGAATTCTACAAAGTTAATGATAAATACTGTTGTTTTTGTAGAGTTTGTAGTGGAAAGTTATTCAGATATGCTAGTTAGAATAGTCTATCAAAATTTAGGAACCATGTTAGAGGCAGAGGATATGGTTCAAGAGGTTTTTATTAAATTAATAAGGGAAAAAAGTTTTAGTAGTGAAAAGCATTTGAAAAATTGGCTTATAAAAGTAACTATTAATTTATGTAGGAATAGAAAGAGAAGTAGTTGTACAAGAAAAGAGTAGAACTAAAAGATAATCTAGAAATTATAAGTAATCACAGTAATTTCAGTGGTGATATGGAATTTATTGAAGAGATTAAAAAATTATCTATGGATTATAGAAATGTTATTTATCTTTATTATTATGAGGGATATAAAATAAATGAAATTTCAGAGATTTTAGGAAAGAGTGAAAATACTATTAGTTCACAGTTTAGAAGAGCTAGAAATAAACTTAAAAATATAATTTTAGAAGAGAGCCATTGAAGTGAAGGAGAAAATTTACAAAGAAGAAATTGATAAAGTAAAAGCTAGCAAAAAGTTTAAATTAGATACCATTAAATTGATGAAAATTGAAATAGAAAAAAATAAAAAAACTAATGAGAATTTTGAGGAAAATAGTAATGAAAATTATAAATCAAAACATATGATTAATGCCTATAAAACCAATGAAGAGAATAGTGATATTGATAGAAACAATTTAACAAATATAAAGAAAATCAAAAACGTAAATGAAAACAGAAACAAAAACACAAACAATTTTGTAAACATTATTAATAAAAAGAAAAGAAATAAAGTTAAATATTATAAAATATTTGCTTCAGTAGCTGTTTCTATAATTGTAATTTCGGCTATAGTAATTAATAAAAAAAAAGATTATTTTTTCTCTTTAGAACAATCAAAAGAAATAATAGATGAAAAAGAATTACCTAGACTAACTATAAATTCTACTATTGAAATAGATGGTATGGGATATGAAGCTGAAATTGCAAAGGATATTAAAGAGATAAAAAATGGGAATCCTTGGAGCGTAAATGAAAAAATAGATAGGTTACCAGTATATAAAAATAAAGCCTTTACAGATATTAAAAATAGAGGAGCTATGGAAAGCCCTTTAAGTAGGGAAGAGATGATAGATAAAAGTGAGGGAATAGCTAAAGCTTTAGGATTTGAAATAACAGGTAGAGATATTGGCGCTAGTGAAGATGAAATAAATGAATTGAGAAAAAAACTTGAGATAGTGGGAGAAGTTTTAAATGAAGAGATAAGTATTCCTAAAATAATAACAGAAGAAAGTACTATTGAAACTGATGTAGCGAGTAGGACTACTGTAACCTTCAATAATCCAATTGAAATATTTAATGATATAAAAAATATAGAATCAGAAAAAATATTAGAGAAACTTAGTAATGAATATAGTAAAAAATTAAATATTAAAAAGCCTATAGAAAATTTAGAGGTTTTTACAAATATTTATGGAGAGCAAAATTATAGATATAAGATTTACGAAGGTGAAGGAAATATTAAAAATAAAATAATTGCTTATAATTTTAAATTTGTAGAATTTGTATTGGATGAGGATTTAAAACTTTCTAGCATTCATGTGGAAAATAAAGATCTTTCTGAAAAGTTAGGAGATTATAAAATAATAACTGTGGAGGAGGCCCAAGAGCTCTTATTAGATGGAAAATATGTAACCACAGTAGATTATAAAATTAAAGATAAAGAAACAGTAAAAAAGGTGGAATTAATATATAGAAAATCAGATTATGATAATTTACTGATACCCTATTATAGATTTTTAGTTCAGTTACCTGCAGAGGGGGGAAGTATAATAGAAGAAAATAATCTTAAGGAGTACGGAGCCTATTATGTACCAGCTATAGAAAGTTCTTATTATGGAGAGATTAAAATAGAATCTATAGAATTTAATTAAATTTTAAAGAAGAAATAGATTATTATGATTATTAAGTTTTAGCTATAAATTTAGCAACAAAATTTTACAAACTTCATAATATAAAGTAATTACTAAAAAGGAGTTAAATTTATTTTGGATCAGCAAGTAGCATATTTTAAAAATAATAGTACTTATACATTCAATAATAACTTAAAGCTAGATTTAATGAATATCTCCTTTAGAGTTACATCCTGTAATTATAAAAAAATTTCTTTAAATAGGTTGAATTTATTTATTAAAGGGGAGTTTTTAATAAAATATAAAAGAGGTAATAATTTTAATAGCTTTAACAAATTCAATAAATCAGAAATAATTCTTCCAGTTAAGAAACTATTGATGATAAATTTAAATAGTGAAAAAATTTCTAAATTAGAAATTGATTTCTTAAATATAGAATCTTCTATTAAAAGAATATCTAATAGTGATTTTTATAGAATCGATTTATTTATAAGTTTTTTTATAACTTCCAATAGTAATTTAGATTCTATTAGTAATAATATAAAAGTCCTAAGAAATAATAATTTGAATAAATACAAATCTAAAGATAATATAAATAATTCTTTGAATATAGAAAAG
>JBOGCG010000011.1:0-4348 GCA_051656625.1 Sarcina sp.
CGCCGCTAATCCACTTCCGAAGAAGCTTCATCGCTCGACTTGCATGTGTTAGGCACGCCGCCAGCGTTCATCCTGAGCCAGGATCAAACTCTCAAATAAAAGTTTAATCTGATAGCTCGTATTTCTAAAAATATATTTCCTTCAGAAATCTATTTAAGAAATACTAATCGCTCCTAGATAAATTTAACTAAAATTTATATAAATATAAATTAGTTTCATTTTATCTCAAGCTTTCGCTTTTATTAAAATAAAAGAATTGCTGGTTTATATAAAATAAATTACTCTGTTTAATTTTCAAAGACCAATCAGGATTAAGTTTTTGTGAACTTCCCTGACAACGAATATTATTGTACCATGTAAATAACAGTTCCAAAAACACTACTCTCTTATTTAATTAAATTATCTATTTATTTCTTTATTTTTCTTTTTTTTTCTTTGTTTTAATATCATTGATACACTAGGATATGTTTTTGTTTAATTTCTTTGTAAATAGGTATTTTCAACCTATATTAACCATGTTGTAATAAAAAAAAGACTCCTTAATTATATATAATCTCAAAATATAATTAAGGAAATCTTTAATTTTCTATATATAAATCTAGTAATCCTATTTACAAACTAATTATAATAGTTACTAGTATTTATAAAATAACTAACTTATATAATAAATATAAAGAATCTTACTATTTCAGCTATTATATAACAAAGTATAGCTGCTGATGGTATAGTTATTATCCAAGATAATACTATATCCTTTGCCACATTCCAATTTACTCTTTTAAAACTTTTTTGTGAACCAGTCCCCATAATAGCACTAGTCATCACCTGTGTTGTACTTACTGGAGCATGTAAATTAGTTGCTATAGCTAAAACCATAGCTGCACTTATTTGAGATACAAATCCACCAATAGGTTCAATTTTAGTAACCTTATTCCCAATAGTTTTTATTATTCTTTTTCCCCCAACTGAAGTTCCAAGCCCCATAGCCGTAGCACATAAAAGAACTACCCAAATTGGTACTGCAAAAGATGAAATAAATCCAGCACTAACAAGAGACATGGTTATTATTCCCATAGATTTTTGTGAATCATTAGCTCCATGATTCAATGAAATCAATGCTCCTGATATAATTTGAGCTTTTTGAAAAAACTTATTTGTTTTTCTTGGCTTAGAATTTTGAAATATTTGTTTTAATATACCTAAAATAATATATCCTAATATAAATCCTATTACAGGAGAAATAAATATCCAAATAATAAATTTACTAAATAATACTCCCCAACCAACATCTTTAAAACTATTAGCTATTGCTATTCCTCCACCAACTAATGAACCTATTAAAGCACAGGTTGAACTAGTAGGCACTCCAAAATACCAAGTTAATAAGTTCCATAAAATTGCTGAAAATAGGACACAAACAATTATCCATAAAGGCATTTTACTACTATCAACTATTCCATTTCCTACAGTTTTAGCAACAGCAGTACTTGTAAAAGCCCCTATAAAATTAAATATTGCACAGATTAAAATTGCTTTAGTTGGTGATAACGCTCTAGTTGTTATAGTTGTAGCTACTACAGTGGCAGTATCATGAAAGCCATTGGTAAAATCAAATATTAAGGCTAGAATTACTATAATTATTATAAGTATTAAAGCACTATGCATGTTTCATTACCACTCCTCCTATAATATTTACCACCGTTTCACAGGCATCTATAGTATTTTCAAAGACTTGATAAATATCTTTCCACTTTATAACATCTAATACTTCTATATTTTCATCTCTAAAAAGTTTTCCTACAACTTCTCTAAAGAATAAATCACCTTCATTTTCTATTTTATTAACTTCAATTATTTTATCTGATATAATTTTTATTTCTTTTGGTTTATGCATATGTGCCACAGCACCCATTAAAATTTCTATTTCTTCCGTTGCTTTCAATACTAGATTTACAAAAGTTTTTGATTCTTCAGTTGAAACTTTTATGTTAAACATAATAAATCTATGAACTATTGTTTCTATATTATCTATTATGTCATCCATTTTTTTAGTTATATGATATATATCTTCTCTATCTATAGGAGTTACAAAACTATTATTTAGTTCCTCTATAATTGAGTGTACAATTTTATCACCCTTATGCTCAAGTTCTTTAATTGTCTGTGCATGAACAGTTGCTCCCTCAATATCATTAATGAATTTGTTTAAAACCTTAGCCCCTTCTACAAGATTATTAGCTTGATTTTTGAATCCCACATAAAATTTATCTTCTTTTGTGCCTTTAAACATTCTATCCACTCCTAAAATTTTAATATATAGTTATCTTCTCTAGTTTTTCTATAAAACATACTTAGCTATATAATTTTTATAAGATATTTGTCATATTTTTAAAGAAAGCTTCCTTTAATTTCATTTTCAAAAGCAATTGTTACAATTTTATGTCTATTATGTTAACACAATTAACATTTTTTCAATTCTTCTCATTTATACTATTACTGAAAATGTTTAAATGATAAAATTTTAATTTTCTATTTATCTCTATTATTTATTTTTCTATTGATTTAAAATAATTAAATTTCTTTCATTATTACTTTTTTTCTATAAAAAAATATAAAAACAAAAAAAAGCTAAATTTGATAAATCAAATTTAGCTTTTAAAATAAATATTACTATCTATTTCTATTTTCTTTTCTAGCTCTTCTACATTTTGGACATCTAATTGGTTCGTTATCAAATCCTTTTTCTTTGTAGAATTCTTGCTCTCCAGTTGTGAAAACAAACTCTTCTGAACAATCTCTGCATACAATTATTTTATCTTCCATTGTAAATTCCTCCTTATCAAGATCAATGTTGATTATCTTTTCCTCTTAATTAAAGGAGAAATTAATTATCTTATCTAATCTTTTATTTAATGGTTGCGGGAGTAGGACTCGAACCTACGACCTTTGGGTTATGAGCCCAACGAGCTGCCAACTGCTCCATCCCGCTATATTACTTTTGTTTTGCTATGTATTTATCATACTATATAAAAAATAATTATACAATTTTATATTCTCCCCTGTAGAGATGTCACATCTCTTAGAGTTCTATATCGATGAAATCTCGACATTATAATAACTATCTTCATTTACATAAATTTATTTCAAATATGTTATAATATAAGTATGATATTAATTATTAATATCTGAAAGTAGGATTATATGCAAGTATTAAGAAGAGATATAAAAAAAGCGGAAATCAAGGCACCTAAAACAGGATGGTATTCTGTAATAGATGACGAAATTAGATTTTTTGTTGATGAAAAGCAAACAAATTCATCTTCTAATCTTATTAACGTAATTAACTGGCGTACTAGCCAAGGATTACTTAATACAAATGGTGATGATTATTCTAAGGATTACGAAAAGCTAAACACAACGTATAAAAGTCTAACAGGAAAAATTTTCATAAAGTCTGACTTTAGCCCTAACTATAACGAATATTTCTTAAATAGTTGGTTTGCTACACCTAATGGTGTTATAGTCATATTAAAATAAATGTCTTTAATGTAAAAGCCACTAATTTATTAGTGACTTTTTTATTTATAATAAATTTTAACTTTTTAATATAATTACTGGTTATTATTGACCTTTTAAAAGGATTATTAAAATTAATATAGAATATTTATAAAATACTTCTATCTATAATCTAATTTCAATTTTATTTTTTAAAAAGAGCTATTATGAAAAATAATCTTATTTGTATTAAATGTAATTCAAAAGAAATAAAAAAATTGAAAGCACTTCCAATCCAAGTAAAATTATCTATTATACCTAAATATTTATCTCCCAATTATTATCTTTGTTGTAATTGTGGTTATATAGAAATTTGGGCAGAATCAAAAGAGGAACTAAATTTTATTAAAAATAATAAATTCTCATAACTTAAGCGGTGTAAAAAACGGTGTAAAATCGAAAAAACTAAGTTTATAAAAGTATATAAACTTAGTTTTTTCAACGCTTTATGGTACACCTAGTGAGATTCGAACTCACGACCTTTGGATTCGAAGTCCACAACTCTATCCAGCTGAGCTATAGGTGCATAATTTAATTTTGAAAATAAAAAAAGAGATAACTTAATTGTCATCTCTTGTTGGAGCGGGTACTGGGAATCGAACCCAGGTATCCAGCTTGGAAGGCTGGTGTTCTACCATTGAACTACACCCGCATATGGAGCGAGAGACGAGACTCGAACTCGCAACATTCACCTTGGCAAGGTGACGCTCTACCATTGAGCCACTCCCGCAAATTGGTGCAGATGAAGGGAGTCGAACCCATACGCCGTGGGCGCTAGATCCTAAGTCTAGTG
>JBOGCG010000012.1:0-30385 GCA_051656625.1 Sarcina sp.
ACTTATTTTCTATCTATAAATTTTTACTTTTGAATTAATTTTAAATTCTGTGTTTTTTGGAATCTCTAAAATAGCATTACTATTAAGCATTGTATTTATTTGACCTGGGCTTTGGTAAGCTTTCTTTATATAGACCTTACTTTCTGCACCATGTTCTAAAAATACTCTTAAAAATCTTCTTTTATTAGAGATTTTTCTAAATTCATCCTGTAATATAGCTTCTTCTTCTTTTAAATTTAGCTCTTCACAGCAAAGCATCTTTCCTAATAAATCTCTTACTGTAAGTTCAAAGGTTGTGGCTGCTGCAACTGGTGTTCCTGATAATCCAATATAAATTTTATTTTCTCTATTTACTGCTGCAAACATTGGAGAACCTGGCTTTACATCTACTTTCCAAAATAATAAACTATATCCTACACCCTGTGCAACTTCCTTTACAATATCTCTTTCCCCTACTGACACTCCACCAGTAGATAATAAGATATCTGATATAGGTTCTGCTTCCTTTATTAACTTTGCAATAGATTCTTCATCATCATTAACTGAATCAAAAAGTTTAACTATGCACCCTAACTCTTCTAGTCTAAGTTTTAAAAATACTTTATTACTATTATATATTTTGCCCTCTTCTAATTTTTCTCCAGGACTTTGTAGTTCATCCCCTGTTGTTAAAACAGAAACTACAACTTTTTTAAATACTTTTATTTTAGCTAAACCTAATGATGCTATAGCCATTACATCCTTAGGCTTAAGAATAATTCCTTTTTTTAATATCTCTGTATCTTTTTTAAAGTCTTCACCTTTAAAAATGAAATTATCATAACTTTTTTGACTAACAAAAATATTTACTAAATTATCCTCTAAAACTTCAGTGTCTTCTTGTCTTACTATAGTATCTGCTCCCTCTGGAATTTTCGTTCCAGTCATAATTCTAATTGCTTCAAATTCTTTAATCTCTTTTTTACTACAATAACCAGCATAAATTTTATCTATAACTTTAAAAGTTATAGGATTTTCTTTACTTGCTCCCTGTAAATCCACAGCTCTAACAGCATAACCATCTAAAGGTGATCTGTTAAATGGTGGACTATCTAAAGGGGCTAAAATATCCTCTGCTAAAACTCTACCATTAGCTTCTAAGATAGATACTTCCTCTATATCCTTAACTTTCGTTGCTGATAAAATTAAATGTTTTGCTTCCTCTAAAGAAATCATAGCTTCACTCCTCTTTTTTAAAAAAACTAAGTGCTTATCCCTATAAAATCAATCTCTCTACAATCTAAAACTTAATAATTTTCTAAAAAAACAAAGTAATAGCCAATCACTGAATATATCTAGCGATATTAGGCTATTACTAAATTTACTTCATTACTTATAACTATATTCTAAATTTTCTTCAATATTAAAGAAATCTGAATAATCTATTTCAAATAATGATTTTTTAACTTTAGAAACATCTATCTCATTTTTTATAAGCTGAGTTAATACTCCCGCATAAGATAAATCTCCCTGTATTATAGCACCATAAATTTTCCCATCTTTATGTACTATTTTTTTATAACCTGTTTCATTTTTTTCTACTACTACTACATAATCATTTAACTCATTTTCTTCAAGGTTTACTTTTCCTAAAGATAGAGTTGCTAAACCTACAAAATTCATCGTATTTTTACTTCCAAAGAAGTCTGTCATTTCTCTTTCTATAGCTAACATATTAGATGCTGCTATTATTCCTTCTTTAACAGCAGTAGGCCAAATTGGATTTCTACCTGTTACGTCCCCTGCCCCAAAAACATCCTCAACATTAGTTTTTCCTTTTGAATCTATTATTAAGCCAAATTTATCACAGATAACATTGCTATCCTCTAAGAACTGAATATTTGAACGAACCCCAGTAGCCACTACAACAAGCTCACAAGGTACTTCCTCTCCAGTATTTAAAAGTAATGCCTTAGGATTATTATTTTCATCAACAATAAGTTTTTTAGCCATAACTCCAAGTTTTAAATTAACATTTTTTTCTTCAAATCTCTTTTCATATTCCTTAGCTGAATACTCATCTAATTGAATAGGAAGAATTCTATTTCCCATTTCCACTAATGTTAATTCTAAATCATAGCCCATAAGCCCTGATATAGCATCTATACCTACAAGACCTGCTCCTAAAACCACTGCACTTTTAACTTTTTTACCTACTTCAACTATTTCCTCAGCATCATCTAGGTTTCTAAGTCCAACAACATTATTAGCAGTTCTTAAATTTTCAACTGGTGGTATAAATGAAGATGCACCACTACATATTATAACTTTATCATAGCTTAAAGTTTCTCCTGTACTAAGCTCTAAAACTTTTTCTTCATCCTTAAGCTTTAAAACTTCAGTGCCTTTCATCCAAGTTATACCGTACTTTTCCATAAAGTTAGCCTCTGAAAAATCTAATGCTGCAATATCTCTAACACCACTTATAAAATGATGAAGTATACATCTTGAATAAACATATTCATCCTTTGAAATTAAAATAATTTCTCCCTTAGAATCTAACTCTCTAAGAGTTTTTGCCGCACTGATTCCAGCTGCTGAAGCTCCTATTACAACATATCTCATTAATCTTCAACCTCCTCTAATGTAATTGCCTCCATTGGACATTTTGCTACACATTGAGGAGTTCCTTCTTTCGTAGAAACACACATATCACACTTCATTATTTTTTTCTTTGTTCTATCATCTGCCTTTAGAACTCCATAAGGACATGCCATTACACACATATAACAACTAGCACATTTTTTACTATCATAAAAAACATAACCAGTATCCTTATCTTTATGCATAGCTCCTGTCATACAAGTGAATACACATTCAGGTTTTTCACAATGTCTACAAAATATTGGTGCATATTTTCCTGAGCTATCTATAACAACTCTACTTCTTGTTTCACTTGAATCATGTGATACAATACAGGCTGATGTACAGGTTAAACAACCTACACATTTACTTCTATCAATTTTTATTCTCTTCATATAGACAGGTCTCCTTATTCTTTAATAAGCTCAATATTAACAGCTACTGTTTTATATGATGGTTCTTTTGAATAAGTATCATAAACTGATGGTGTTAATCTATTAGTTTCTATATAGTGAAGAGGTGCATATAATTGCCCTTCTTTCACATCATTAGTTAACTTAACTAAAAACTTAGATTTTGAACCTATTATAGATTTTAAATAAACATAATCATTAGTTTTGATTCCTAATTTTTCTCCATCTTTTTTATTTATATAAACATAAGCTACATGTTCAATAACATGATTAGTAAATGCAATTTCTCTTGTTCTAGTTTGAGTGTGCCATTGCCCAACTGTTCCTCTGCCTGTATTTAAAACATAAGGGAATTCTTCAGTTGTAGCCACTGGATTTTCAGCAATATCTTCAAATAAAATTTTTGCCTTTCCATCAGGAGTATAGAATCTACCATCTTCATATAATCTTCTTTCATCTGAAGTAAGTTTATCTCCCTCTTTAAATGGCCATTGGATTCCTTTTGAAGTCATCATATCTTCATACTCTATTCCAGTAAATTCACAAGGTAGCCCTTTAGTACATGCTCTTAAAGCTTCAAAAGCACTTTTTTTACTTTTCCATACACTAAGAGTATCATCCATTCCTAGAGCTTCTCCAACCCCTAAGAATATTTCATAATCATCTTTTTCATTTTCTGTCTTTTCAAGTACTGGTTGAAGACCTGTTAATCTTCTTTCAGTATTTATTAAAAATCCTTCTTTTTTAAGAGTTGATGTAGAAGGTAACATTATATCTGCATATACCGCACTATCAGTATCATTATATATATCTTGAACTATAAATAAATCTAAGTTTTCAATAGCTTTTTTAAAACTTTCATTATTAGTCCATGAATGAACTGGATTAGTAGCAATTATCCATAAAGCCTTTATTTCACCAGCTATAGCTTTTTCAATTATTGCATTATAAGGTATAGTTGGCTTTGTTGGTAACATAGTTGAATCTATTTTTAAAGCATTAGCAACTTTTTCTCTTTCCTCTTCATTAGTGTAATCTCCTCCACCATAAAGACCTGTTGTATTACTAAATAATCTAGACCCCATTGCATTGCATTGTCCTGTAATAGAGTTTGCTCCAGTACCAGGCTTTCCAATGTTTCCAGTTATTAAAGCTAAGTTTATTATTCCTTGAGCTGTTCTAACAGCTTGGTAACTTTGGTTTACTCCCATAGTCCACCAGAATGAAACTCTTTTTCCATTATGTATTAATGTAGCAAGTTCTAGTACTCTGTCCTTAGATATACCAGTTCCCTCTTCTACTTTTTCCAAGGTGAATTCTTTAACAAAATTTTTAAAATCATCAAAACCAGTTGTATGTGCTTCTAAAAATTCTTTATCTATCCAATTATTTTCTATAATTACATTAGCTAAAGTATAAAGAAGAGTTAAATCTGCTTTAGGTTTTATATCTATCCAAATATCTGCATTTTTAGCTGTTTCTGATTTTCTTGGATCTATAACTACAACTTTAGCTTCCTTATTAGCTTTTATTTTCCCCCAAATTATAGGGTGTGCCACCACTGGATTTGCTCCTATTAAAATTATAGTATCAGAAAGCTCAAAATCCTTTAAAGCGTAAGGTGGGGCATCAAATCCAAAACTTTGTTTATGAGCTACAACAGATGTTGCCATACAAAGTCTTGTGTTACCATCTCCGTTACCACTCAGGTAAGTTCTTCCTATATGTCCAATAAGAGCCATTTCAGTTGTATCAAGCTGTCCAGTACTAATAAAGGCAAAACTCTCTTTACCATATTTATCTTGAACTTCTTTAATTCTTCTAGCAGTTTCTGAAAAAGCTTTATCCCAAGAAACTTCCTCTAAAATACCTTTTTCATTTCTTATTTCAGGTAACTTAGGGTTTTTTATAACAGTATTTTGTTTATCTAAATTTAATCCTTTAATACAGCAGAACCCATTGTTTATAGGGTGTCCTTCTGTTGGATGTATCTTTACTATTTTATTATCTTCAACATAAAAATCTAAATTACATGCTATTGAGCAGTAATTACAAGTTGATTGCACTTTTTTCACAACAATCCCTGCTTTCACTTGAATTTGTTAAATATTTATCATTTTAAACTTAACATATCGGTTACATTTATACTGTGATAAATATCACTATTAATTGTTTTTTAATATTTTCTGCAACATTGCTAAAAATTATAATTAATTTTATAACTATATTTTTTCTCCTTATTTTATTATAAATTATAAAGAGAAAAATATAAAATAAAGCACTTGTAAAACTCTAAAAAAGCACCAACATTCATTAAAAATTCAATGAATATTAGTGCTTTTTATTTTAAATTTATCTTCTATTGTTTCTTAAAAACAAAAAATTTCGTTATTATAAAATTGGCTATTCCCGTAGTTGCTGAGGCAAAAAAACTAACTAAGTTTGCCCAAAGCACTATAGATATAGCTGAAACTTGAATTTTTGTAAGTTCAGCTATCATAATAGCTTCTATAAAGGATAAAATTCCAAATATTAAAGCATATTTAAAATAAGCCTTATCATCATTATTAGATTTAAATGTAAGTTTCTTATTCATAAAATAACCAACTACCGAGCAAATTCCAAGTGCTATTAACTTAAAAATATAATTTGCATTTCCACTATAAATTCCTGTTATCCACCAAAGAATGTTTAAAGTTAATATCTCTAAACTTGTATTTACAGCTCCAACAAACATAAATGTTAAAAGTTCTTTACCTTTTGAAATTTTTTCTAATATTAAATCCCCTAATTTAACATTAGTTTTTAGCTCTTTTAAATCTTTTAATTTTTCATTTTTTATATTTAAAATCAAATCATTTTTTAGATTTAATTCTGTAACTTTACTATTTTCTTTCACTACATTTAACTTTTCAAGGTTACCCATCTACCCCTCCTTAATTTATATACATGCATTTTTTCTAACCACAATATAAATTATATTATAAAAAAATCAAAAGTAAATGAAAATTCAATTATTTAATTAATTTGTAAGGATACTGTAATTTAAGAAAAATTTTCTTAAATTAATCTTTCATTATTTTCTATAAAAAGAAATTTTATATTTAAATTCAAAAAAGCTTTTTATAAAAATATAATCTATTTTTATAAAAAGCTAATATTTATTTAATTAATTGATAGCTAGACTATTTATATCTAACTCCACTCCAATATACATTGTTTTTCATGATAACTTTATCTGAAAGATTTACATCTTTTAAAGCCCACTTTTTCCATTCCATGAAACCAGTTCTATCGATTATATAACCAATATGTTCTTTTCCACCTGGAGCTGTCTTATCTATATATTCTTTAACATAATCATAAGTATTTTTGATTATTTTTATTATATTTTCTTCATCAGCCCAGATTAAAAAATCTTCAGCAAGTCTTGGGTTTTTCTTTCCTGTTCTACCCATAATAACTAATCTGTAGTACTTATTTTCACTTCTTGTTAAAGCTCTTGTTGGACAAGCAACTATACATTCACCACAGCCTATACATCTTTCAGCATCTCTTTTTACAGTATAATTCTCTGCTGATAATGCTCCTGTTGATTTTCTCTTACAAACCTTAACACAGGCTCCACAAGAAACACATCTTGCTTCTTCATATTGAGGTTCTGTCATTCCTATTATTCCAAAATCGTTCATTCTTGTTTTTATACAATCATTTGGACATCCTGTTAAAGCAATTTTGAAATGTAAATCATTAGGGAATACAGCTTTTTCTATTCTCTTTGCAAATTCAGTAGTATTATAATTAGCAAAAGGACAAACCTGATTTCCTATACATGAAGATATATTTCTAGTTCCTGATGATGTATATCCTGAACCTTCAACAGCTTGATTAATAGCTAATCCTTCTATTAAGGGTTGAAGCATAGCATTAACCTCTGGCATATCTTGCATTCTTATTCCTGGTATTTCAAAACCTTGTCTAATTGTTATGTTAACTAATCCATTACCGTATTTTTCTGCTATCTCTTGAATTTTACCTAAGTGCTCTGCCTTAAGTTGACCACCTGGTACTCTTATTCTTGAAGCAGTAATTCCTCTATGTTTCGTAACTCTAAAAGCATTCTTTTTAAGTTGTTTCGTATTAATATCCATTCCCATTATCTTAGCCTCCTTTTCTAGTCTATTAAAAGTTTTCCTTTTGTATAGTTAAATACTGGTCCCTCTAAACAAATATACGTATCATCCATTTTACAATGTCCACATTTACCTATTCCACAGCACATTTTTCTCTCTTGAGAAATCCAGATATTCTCTTCTTTAATACCTAATTTTTCAAATTCCATAACTGTAAATTTCATCATCATTGGAGGCCCAACAACTATTACTTGAACATTTTCTTTATTCTTAATTTGAAGCTCTGGTATATATTTAGTTACAAGACCAACTGGTCCAGTATAACTTTCATCTGCATTATCTACAGTTATTATACATGTATCTAAATTGCTTTTCCAAGCTTCCATCTCTTTTCTAAATAACATATCCTCTGGTGATCTAAATCCAGCTATTAAAGTTGATCTTATAGCATCCTTTGGATTAGCAGCGAAATAATCTATAACTGCTTTAACTGGTGAAACTCCTGTACCTCCAGCTACTATAATAACTTCTTTACCTTTATAATTTTCTAAATCAAAACCATTTCCATAAGGTCCTCTTAAGAATAATTTTTCTCCAACATATTTTTCGAAGACCTCATTAGTAACTTTACCAACTTTTCTTATTGTTAAGTCTACATAATCTTCACCAATTCCACTTACTGAAATTGGAGCTTCTCCGAATTTTGGAAGAGATACTTCAAAAAATTGACCTGGTTTTACATCACCTTTAAAAGCCATTCTAAAAGTGTATTCTTTTTCAGTATGTTTTATAACTTCTTTTATTTCTGATAAAAAAGGAATATATTCGTTATGCATTATTTTGACACCTCTTCCATAGCATTCTCTAATTTATTGATTATAGTTGAGAATGAAATATATTCTGGACATATATCATCACATCTTCCACAACCTACACACATATGGTATCCCCATCTTTTTTTATAGTCATAAACTTTATGCATAGTTTTAAATCTCATTCTTTCACCCTTAGAGTTTCTAAATGAGTGTCCACCAGCCATATCAGTATATCCATCTACATGACATGAAGCCCAAACTCTTCTTCTCTCACCATTTTTCTTATTATCTTTATAGAAAATATCTTGCATAGTGAAACAAGTACATGTAGGACAAACAAAGTTACATCTACCACAAGCTATACATCTTTCATTGTATTCATCCCACATCTCTGATTTTGTTATTCTTAAATCTAAATTCTCTGGAATATTAACTCTAGTTTTAGTTTCAGTTACAAAATCAACCTTAACTTCTTCTTCTTTTTTATCAAACTTATTAAATGCAGATAATAACTCTTCATCTTTAACATTTAATAAAACTTCATTGCCTATAACTTTTAAATATGCATTATAATCTTCTGTTTTGTTACTACCCATATCTACACAGAAACAGCTATCAAAACTTTTTTCACAGCCCATTAAAACAAACTTAGTTTTATCTCTTAATTTTTTATAGTAAGGGTCAACAAATCCATTTCTTAAGTAAATATCATCTGCTCTTCTTACAGCATGTATATCACAGCTTCTTAAAAAGATTAATCTTTTTTTATCATCTTCATCTGGTTCTTTACATTCATTTTCAGTAAAGAAGAATAAAGTTTGTCTTATTGGAAGTAAAACTTCTTTATGTGAATATTGAGCTTTCTTATCAAACTCAATTTCTTCAATAGTACTAACTTCACCATATCTTACTACATCTGTGTCTGAAAATCTTTCATCTCCTACAAAAACAGTTGGAGCATAAATTTTATATTCTTTTTTTAATTCTTCAAAAGCTTTATTTACGCTTTCTACGTTAATTCTAAATCCCATAACTCACCTCATAATAAAAGTCTATTACTATGTATTTTTATCTAAATCAATAAAATTACTAATTTTTATCTAAGTTTTTTTAGGTAAAACCCCAAAAAAATCCCTTCATTTCCTATTAACTAAAAATTTAACAAAATAAAAAAAATTTTTTTTGAAATTTGACTGAATTTTTAATTAATTCATCTTCTTTGATTATAATTTCACAAAGAAAAAAGAACTATGATAAATATCACAGTCCTCAACCTTAAATTTCTATATGATTTTTATTTACTTATTTTCTATACCCTTAAAGTATTTAGACAATAAATCTTTGTCTTTTACAATTATTTTTTTCTTTTTTTGTATAATTAAACCTTCATTGGATAAAATCTTTAAAGCTCTTGAAATAGTCTCTCTTGGTGTTCCAAACATTTCTGCTAAATAAGTAACAGATAAATTAAGATCTATTAAAGTTCCTTCATAGACCTCTTTACCATAATCCTTACTTAATTTCCAAAGCTTAGCTGCCACTTTTTTTTCAATTTTTAAGGATGTTGAATTTTTTAATTGTCTATACATTCTTCTTGTTTTTTTTGACAAAGAATCCATAACTATTGTAGTGACTGTAAAATCTTTTTCCATAAGTTCCAGAAATTTAGCTTTTTTTATACATAAAATCTCTGAATTCTCAAAAATCTCACAATTTATAGAGGATGGTAAATTATCAAGAATAACTTCATTAATTATTGTACCTTCTCCTAATATAAAAATAATCTTTTTTTGTCCATATTCATTTATTTTATATAAAGCTACTTTACCCAATTTAAGCACATATATTTCATCTACAACTTCTCTATCTCTAAAAATATGTTTATCTTTAGCGTAACATCTTAATTCGCCAAGATTACAAAGTTCATTAACAGAGCTTTCCTTTAAATCTTTAAAAATACCAATTTCATTTATAATATCTCTGCTTACCATAAATTTAAAACCTTCTTATTTTAATTAATTATTTAAAATTACTCTATTATTATCATATCATATTTAACTTTTTCTTTAAAATTTATTCTATATCTTTCTTTTTTATTTTTTATCTTTTTTTGTTATTTTTTCACATTTAAATAAAAATTTGAAAAAATTTCTTGCTTTACTGAAAATAAAAATTGTTTTATATTAAAATCAAATTAAGTGTATTTAAAATAATTATTGGTTTTTTTAATGCTCTTAAAATACAATCAAATTATTTTAAATTTACTCTTTTAATTTAAGGAGGAATTTTATGAAAAAAGTTTTAGCTTCAGTAATTATCGCTGCTATCATTGTAGTTGGTGGTGCAGTATACACAACTACCCATCCTGAAAAAACCGTACCTACCCCTGCTACTGACGGAGTCTATTCAACCAATGGAAATTTTGGTTCTAAACAAACTGAAAATATTAATGATTTATCTATTAATAATTACCTAGGTAACTGGACAACAGATACTGTAGTTGGTTCTATTGATAATTCTGTTACTGCTGGAAAAACATCTCATGCTACTATTACTATAAATAACAATAAATTTGAAAGTAATGATGTTTTTTCTAACAACTTTAATAATCATGTACTTATAAAAAATCCAATTTATACTATATATAAATTACCAGATAATTATTGTGATGTTAATTTCAACAGTTCTGCTAAGAATCTTGGGCTTTCTGGAACTGATGACTATCAAGTTATAATAAATGGAGCACCAACTGATGTATATATTTCTAATGGTCATTTATTATTTAACTCTGATGGAACTTTCTTCACTTTAAAAAAATCAAATTAAAAAATAGGGTTGTTGAATTTCAAATGATTCTACAACCCTATTTCTTCTTTATTTAAATTACTTCATCTTATTACATTGCTGCCATAAATGATACAGATATCATACCTACAGCTAATATAATAGCTATTATAAGCAATATAACCCTATGTCTTTTTCTTCTTTTTTCTAAACGTTTTTTATAACTCATCTCTTCACTCCTAATAACATTATTTACTTCCTAAATTTAGATATATTAAAATTTTAATTTACCCTAATTCTCACATTCACTTAGAGCTATTTTAAACTCTTCCTCTGAATACATAGTTACAATTAAATGTTTCCCTATGCCTTCTTTAATAAGCTTTTTTATTGAATTTATTCTCTCTCTTTTTATTGCCTCGTTTATTTTTTTATCTCTTTCACCTATCGCTTTAACAAATTTATTATTTATTAACTCTAACTTTTTAAACTTAGACTTATTATCATACTTAGAGCCAATAATTTTTACTAATCCATTTTTTAGAGCATGATATAAATGAATTTTATTACTATCATTTAATATAAAATAACTACCTTCTTCTTTTACAATTTCTCCAATAAAAGAATATTCTCTACCTTCAAGAGTATACGTAGTCTCTACAACATCGCTTGAATAAATTTTTTCTGCATAACTGTCTTTAAGCTCAGTAAATTCCATCAAATAATATTCACCTTGATATTTATCAACTTTTGTATCTAAACCCTTTTTATTCAAAATTAATAGTTCTCCTCTGTTAGTAATCATAAACTCGTCTTCTATAAATCCATCAAGCTCTACAACATAACATTTAATATCTAAATTCATATTGCTAAACCATCCTTTAATATAATTTTCTTTTGTTTCATAAATTGCTTTCTGATATAAATTATATAACTTTTTTCACAATAAATAAAATGAAAAAAATCTTTGTTAAATTTTTAATTATTTTGTGCTATACTTAGACATGGAAATGGAGGTCATTTAAAATGAACAATAAGACAAAGGGCATATTACTTATGCTTTTATTCGCATTCTCATTATCTGTAATGACTGTTTTACTTAAAATAGCAGGACATATTCCTGTAGCCGAAAAAACCGTTTACAGAAACTCTATTGCAGCCATATTTGCATTCTTCTATATTCTAAAGAAGTATGGCTTCAAAAACAAATCTATGTATATAGGTAACAGAAAAAATATTTTGGGTCTTTCATTAAGGAGTCTTTTCGGAATTGTTGGTATTACTGCAAACCTTTACGCATTGCAATACCTATTAGTTTCTAATGCTACAATGATTCAAGATTTAAGTATATTTTTCGTTATAATTTTCTCTTATGTTTTCTTAGGTGAAAAAGTAAAGTTATGGCAAATAGCCTTAATTTGCGTTGGTTTTATAGGAGCTATATTTGTAGTTGATCCAGCCGGCGGTAAATTCATGCTAGTTCCATCTTTAGCTGCATTACTTGGTGCTGCTATGAATGGTGGAGATAGTGCTACTATGAGATATTTAGGGGACAAGTGTGATCCTGTAACTATCGTTTTCTTCTATAACTTTGTTTCATCTATAATACTTTTGCCATTTATGATTATTTTTTATAAGCATTTATCATTACATACAACCATTTATTTAATCCTAGCAGGTCTTTGCTATATAGTTGTAGAATTTACACTAATATATGCATATAAATTCGCACCAGCAAGAGACATTGCTTTATTCAGATATACAGATGTTATATTTGCAGCAATTTTAGGATTCTTAGTGTTTGGTAAATTACCTACAGTAGTTAATATAATTGGTTATATAATAATAGCAGTTGCGGCTATTTTGTTACTATTATATAATCCTAGAAAAAACAAAAAATTTGCTTAAAAAAAAACAGATAGGATGTATCATTTTTTGATACATCCTATCTATTTTGTAAAATAATGATTATCCTCTAAAATAATATGCCCACTACTATAAGATTTACCTTCAACAGTAATTTTCAACTTATCTAAATTTAAAGCATTTAAAAAAGTTTTTGCTATACATTCTAAATTTTTACTTTCAACAGCACTTCCTAAATCTGTATTAATAAAATCATTATTAAAATCTATTATAGCCACATTATCTCTTTTTTCAATCTTATTAATTTTAACAGTATTTTTAATTAAATTTTTTGATTGTAATTCTTTCAAAATTAAATCTTCAGTTATTTTTTCTCCATTTTCAATCTTTTTATCCTCTTCTAAAATCTTATCCTCAATTACATCATAGTAGTAAATTTTAAACATTGTAATTTTATTATCTTCTTGTTTTTTATCTTGAGTTGTTATATTTTCCCCTTCACTATTTTTCTCTATAGCTTTATTATCATTATTTTTAATATCCTTTTTTTCTAACTTCTTTTCCTCATCCTTTTTATTTATCTCTTCACTGTTATCCTTTTCATTTCGCAAGTCTATATTTTGATTATCTTCAACCTTCTGCTTAGAATTTTCATTAACTACATTTTCATTATTTTTATTTACACATCCAGCAAGTAAAGTAACAGATATTACAATTGAACATATTAATGCCAATTTTTTCACTTTATTACTCCCCCTTAATACTTACTTTTCCTTTATATACTAATATTAACTCTTTTTCCTTACAAAGTCTAATGAATATTTTTTAATTTTAAATCATTATTTTTGATATATTTGTTACCTATTTTTAATTTTTTTATTAAATATGTATTTTATTATATTTTTCATTAAATATATTCCATTAAAGATTATGTATTTTTCTTTATAAATATGATTATTTTTCATATTATTCTAAGAGTGATTCTTTATGCTTATTAAAGAAAAAATCATTATTTTTATGGACTTTTTTATTGTCATCTTAATTTCTTCCATAAAAAAATTTCATTTAAAATACTTAAATAAAAAAAGTAGCTGTGTCAAAACTAGGGACACAGCTACTTTTTAATACATTTTTATATCTGTATATTTAAAATCTTTTCTTTCCTTTAACGTTCTTGTTAAAAGTTCTCTCTCCATTATATTGTTATAAGTTATATCAATAATCTGATCTGAATCTATATCACTTACATCTCTAAGAAATATGTTTATATAAGCACATCTCTTTGTTGTATCAAAAATTCTTGGAATAAGTTTATCTTCAACCTTATCTACTCTTAACTCTCTATCCCCTATTTTCACAATATCTCCTAGTAATTTACCGTCTAATTTCTTACTAAGCTCAGATAAGTATTTATAATTGTTATTCATATACCATTCCTTACTTATCATTGTCCAATTCCCTCCCACTGCTGACTTCAAATTTATTATTTTAAGATTCATATTCTTAATCTAATCCATTTTTATTATATCATTTATCTAAAGCCATGAAACTACCTTTTTCATTAAAATATTAATAAATGTAAAAAAAGAACTGCCTTAAATTACTATATTAAAAAGTAATTCAAGACAATTCTCAACAAATGTTAATCAAAAAAAATATATATATATTAAATATTTAAAACTAGATAGCTTGATTTATTGCGGTTCTTGTTTTCTTTCTCTGTACATTTTTTTCCATAAATAGAATCCATATATTGCACCAGTTCCATATTGAACCCAGTTTAATGCACCTGATATATCTCCTACTAATGTTGGACCAGTGATGTTAGGTGTTTGAATTATACTTTGAATAAATAGAACCACACCTATATTACAGAATATCCAGAACCACCATTGTTCTACATATCTTAATGATGTTAATATAATGGCCCAAACTGTTATCATTGTTGTGATTGAGTCCATTATTGGATCTGGATCATTAGGAATATGAATTCCAAATAATGCATGAGCTATATTTCCTAAGTTAGCTAAAAAGAAATAATAAATAACCGCAGCAATTGCACAAGTAATTATTGCAACAGCCCAATTTAATGCTGTGAATTTTTTTATTTCTATTTGAGCCTCTTTGCTCTTTGCCATGTTCTTTTTCCAAGAAATAAATCCTATAATTTCTATAGGTAACAGTAATAAAATATTTTGTATTACTTGACCATAATAAGCACTTACTAAAGCTACATAAGCATAAGTTACTGTATTAATTATCCAAAATGGATAAACTATAATTTCTGCTCTTGCTTGATAAATAGATGTAATAACCCCTGTTAAGGATGATACTAAACCTACAATCCCAATTAAAGTAAATACATTTGAAAATCCTTCACCCATTAAAAGTGGTGAAATAAAAGAGAAAAATGCTGCCACGAAAAATATTACTAAAAACCATTTTTGAAATGTACTAAATGATACCCAAAAACCTTTTTTGTTCATTGCCCCCTGATTGCCTTCCATTATTAACTCCTCTTTTCCTTTGTTATTTAAATAAAATAAATTCTTTTATAACGTTTACAGTTAAATTGTAAACGATTTTTGTAAAATAATCAATAGTTTATTTACATTTTATTAACATTTACCATATCCAATAAAGTATACTCTAAAAAAATTCTTTAATTTATTTAATAGTTAATAAAATTAAATAGCATACTTTATATACGCCATTTTTTCATATTTAGTATAACATATATTAATTTTTTTTAAAATTTATTAACTTTTGTATAGGTTATTTATATTGCTTTACATCTTGATAATTCTTTTTTTCTCAAATTTTCTTTAAATTGCAATAAACCTTCATGAATATTGAACAAAAAAAGACTATATCAATATAATTTTGATATATTGATATAATCTTCCATATAATCCATGATTTTTAATTTATTTTAACTTATTTTTTTATAACTCCAAAATGCCATAGCTGATTTATCTATCTCATTTATTGTCCAAAGTCTATTTGAAAAGTCGATACTATCAGGATTATTCATTTTTATTTTTCCATCTTTAGTTACTCCAGTTAAAACTAAATAATGACCTGTTAATGTAAATTCTCCTACTCCTTCATCTGCTATAACAGGATGTCCCTCTTTAAGTTCTTCAATAACCTGTTTTGGAGAAATCTTTGTTGCAACTATTCCAAAATGTGGAGCTAAAGTAGTCATTAATGTCCAAGTACTACCGCCGCCCTCTTCATATCCTCCATGAGCTTCACTATAATCAGCAACAACCTTAGGATTTATATTTTTATTCCCAGTAAGCCCCACTGCCACCATTGCTAATGAAGTTGGTCCACAACCATTTATAGCTATTGGGTCTTTACCATATAAATCATAACCCCATTGAGGATCAAATTGTTCAAATAAAGGTATTTCTCCTTTAACATAATAATTATCAATATTTATAGGTTGATTTAACTTCCTATTTGGATAGCCTGCAACGAAAGTTATAGTTTCTGGATGCATCACTGCAAGTCTTATTAACTCCAATGGAATCTCATTAACATTTTTAATTATTGATCCAATTTCTTCATCATTATACTGCTTTTCTTCTTTCTCTAATTGATTTATTAGCTCTTCCTTTGATGCCTTCCACCAATGTTTTGTATCATAATTAGTTTTATCAATTTCCATTATATTTTTAGAAACAGTATTTGGAACAATAGCTTCTTTTGCCTCTTTTATCTCATTTGCTTCATTTATTTGTTCATTATTTTTTTTACTTATCATTTGTTGTTCTTTTTTATTTCCATAGATATTAACCCCTATTATAATTGCTATAATTACAACCACTAGGATACTTAAAATCCATATTAACTCTTTTCTTTTCATTTGATTATTCCTTTTTATTCCATTAAATCTTCAAAATAATTAAGAGCCTTACAATGTACTTTATTCCATTGTTGGCTCATACTCTATTCTTTTAAAAGAATTTCTCCATCTTTAAAATCAACAAAAATTTTATCCTCTTTTTTATCAAAAAGAATTTTATCAACTAATTTTGACTTTATTTCTAAATTTATAATTCTAACAATCTCTCTTGCTCCGTATTCTTGGCTAGTTCCCTTAGCAACTATATATTTTATAAGTTCCTTTGATGGAACAATTTCTATATTTTTATTTGCTAACTTATCATTTAATATTTTAAACTGCTTCATTACTATTTTCTCTGACATTTCTTCAGTTAAATTATTAAATACCACTACCTTACTTAATCTATTTCTAAATTCAGGGGTAAATGTTTTTTTAACAGCCTCATCTATTCCTGATTTTGATATACTTCTTTCTCCAAAACCAATTAAAGATTTTCCTACATTACTAGCTCCTGCATTAGAAGTCATTATCAAAATAATATTTCTAAAATCAGTTTTTCTGCCTTGATTATCAGTTAATGTAGCATAATCCATTACCTGTAATAAAATATTAAATATATCACTATGTGCTTTTTCTATTTCATCTAGTAATAGTACTGCATAAGGATTTTTCTTAACTGCATCAGTTAAAAGTCCTCCCTCTTCATAACCTACATAACCAGCAGGAGCCCCTATAAGCTTTGCCACTGTATGTTTTTCTGCATATTCACTCATATCAAATCTTATAAGTTCAACATTTAGCGAACTTGCTAAAACCTTTGCTATTTCAGTTTTCCCTACTCCTGTAGGTCCAACAAATAGCATAGATGCTACAGGTTTATTATCTTCGTTAAGCCCAGCTCTTGAAAGTTTTATAGCATTTACCACAGCTTTTGTTGCCTCTTCTTGACCAAAAACTTCATTTTTTAGTCTTTCATCTAAATTTAATAACTCTTTAACCTCGTCCATTTCTACTGTTTGTTTTGGTACATTAGTTATTTTTGAAAGAACTTCTTCAATTAAAGAAAGATCAACAATTTGAATATCATCCTCTATAGGGTTCATAACCCTATAGGCAGCTGCTTCATCAATTAAATCTATAGCTTTATCTGGTAAATATCTATCAGTTATATATTTATCACTTAATATTACTGATTGTTTTATTGCCTCTTCAGTATATTTTATACCATGAAAACTTTCATAGTAGCTTTTTAACCCTTCAATGATTTCTACTGATTCTTCTATTGAAGGTTCCTTTATGTCAATATTTTGGAATCTTCTTAAAAGACTTTTATTCTTTGCAAAATGCTTATTATACTCATCATAGGTAGTAGCCCCTATAAATCTTACTTTTCCTTCTGCTAAATAGGGTTTAAGCATATTAGATGCATCAAAGGAACCTCCATTTATAGCTCCAGCTCCTACGATATTATGAATCTCATCTATATAAATTACAGGTTTTTCCTCTAAAGAAACACCCTCCATTATAGCTTTAAATCTTTTTTCAAAATCCCCTCTATATTGTGTTCCTGCTAATAAATCTCCTAAATCTAAAGAGAATATTTTTGCTCCCTTTAATCTTTCTGGAACTCTATCTTCATTTATAAGTGTTGCAAGTCCCATTGTTATAGCAGTTTTTCCGACTCCAGCTTCACCTATATGAATAGGATTATTTTTATATCTTCTACAAAGAATTTGCATGGTTCTTTCTAATTCTTTTTCTCTTCCTATTAAGGGTGCATACTCGTAGGCTTTATCATTTAAACAAGTAACAAACTCTTCCCAAGCTGCTTTTTTAGGTCTATTACTAACTTCTTCATCATAATTATCATCCATTAAACTATCTAAATCCTCTTCTATAATTGAATTAGTTAATTCAATGTCACCTATAGCAGCTAATAAGTCAACTTTTTCTATATCTTGAGATAAAATATAATAAAGTGCATAACTATCTTCTAAATTCAATATTCCATCAAGAATATGGGAAAGTTCTATTTCGTCTTTTCCTGCAGAATTTGCTTTAATTGCGGCATAGGATAAAAGTTCACTAGATGCGTAGCTCATTTCAGGCTCTCCACTTTCATAGCCCTCTAAGTTATCATCTAAGTAATCTTCTAAATCTTTTCTTAATTGCTCTACATCTCCTAAACATTTTTCAAAAGCTTCTTTAAAATTTTCATTAAAACTCATTTCGTGAAGAATATGTTCTGGTGTAACATATTCATGTTTTCTTTCTTTTGCAAAAGATGCTGCCTTAATGAAAATTAAAGCTACTATTTCAGAAATTTTCATATTAATCCCTCCTATGCTTCTTCTACTTTAACTTTAAACGGATAACCTTCTTCTCTTGCTATAGTAACAGATTGCTCTGTCTTAGTTTTCGCTATATCATAAGAATAATTTCCAACAATTGCTTTCCCCGCCTTATGAACTGCCATCATAATTTGAAAAGCTTCTTCTTCTGATTTTCTAAAAATCATTGTCAATATTTCAACTACAAAATCCATTGGAGTGAAATCATCATTGTACATAACCACTTTATATCTTTTTGGTTCTTTAACTTTTACATTTGTTCTTTCCTTAATTGATACACTTGTTGACATTATAAGATTCTCCTCTCTTGTTTCCTTAAATTATAATATTCCTAATATAATTATACTATCTAATTACATAAATAATTAATAGCATATCCAGAATAAATTTTTTTATTTTATAAATTTATTATAAAAATAAATTAATGTAATACTTATCACTAAAATTAAACAGGCAATCATAGTAGCTTTTGTACTCTCACCATATTCCACTGAATAATATAGTGCTATAGGAATTGTTTGGGTTTTTCCAACTATATTCCCTGCAACCATCATTGTAGCTCCAAATTCACCAAAAGCCCTAGCAAAACTTAATATTACCCCACTTAAAATTTGTTTATAGCTCATAGGTAATATAATTTTAAAAAATGCCTGCCTTCTATTTGCCCCGAGGTCCATAGCTGTTTCTTCATAGCTTTTATCTATTGATAATAAGGCTCCCTTTGTTGTTTCATAAATTATAGGAAAAGATACTATAAAAGTAGCAATTATAGCTCCATAAATAGTGAAAATAAAAGAAAACCCTAAACTTTCATAAAGAAATGAACCTATAATACTTTTCTTTCCAAGTAAAATTATTATCCCATAACCAATTAATGAAGGTGGTAAAAATAAAGGTAACATTATTAATCCTTCAATTATTTTTGTAAAAAAATTTTTCTTTCTTAAAAACAACCTAGCTAAAGCTATTCCAATAACTGAAACTAAAATAGTTGAAACTACCGAAACCTTTAATGAAATAATTAAAGCTTCTATAATCATTATTTCAGAATTTCAAAACCATAATTCTTAAATATAGTTTTGCCTTCCTCACCACTTAAAAATTCTTTTATTTTTTGAACTTCTTCTTTTTTATTTAGTATGGCCATTGTGTAGGCTATTTCTCCATAACTCTCTTTTTTTATTTCCTCTATTCCTATTAAATTTTTAGCTTCTTTAAGCTGATTAGTAAATATTATTCCATAATCCACTTCACCAAGTTCTAAATAATTTAATAAACTTATAGCATCTTTAGCGTAGATTGCCTTTTTAGATATTTCCTCCAGAATTCCATTATCTTCTAAAGCTTTTTTAGAATATTCTCCTAAAGGAACTCCATTTTCAACAAGCCCTATAATTCCTTCTACTTTTTTTAAATCTTCTATAGAATTTATCTCCTTAGAATCCTTATTTCTAGCTAAAACTAATCCATTAGATAATAATTTAGATACTGAATATTCATTTATAATTTTTTTACTAATTAATTCATCAGTATTTCTTTTACTAGCAGAAATAAATAAATCTACCTCTGCCCCCTGTTCTATCTGTTTTTGTAAAGTTCCAGAGGAACCATAATTAATATTTAAAGAAATATTTTTATTTTTCTCTTCATAAACTTTTTTTATTTCCTCTAAGGGTTTATATAAGGAAGATGCTGCACTTAAATTTATTTCTTCTTTTCTTTCAGTTTTATTATTTCCTATACAACCAACAAAAAGAAAAACACTAATCATAGCTGAAAAAACAGTTAAAATTTTTTTCATAAAATCCCCCTAAACTAATTTATTCTATTACTTAAAAATAATCTTATATCTCTATTTTAATACCTATTTATGAAATTAATAATAAATTATTATTAATAAAAAAGAAGGTAATCTATTAAAATCTATAAAAGATTTCAATAAATCACCTTTCTTCAATTACTTTATATTTTCTTTTTTTAATAAATCTAAAGTATATAAACAATAGGTTGTTTCAATGTAACTATACTTCCAAAATGATAATATTCCAAAAGTAATTCCTATTAATATAAATAATGGTATAAATCTTATTTGTAATGCTAAAGTTCTTAGGAAATATTTACTTCCTAACTTTAAGCCAATTTTTCCTGCACCCTCTCTATTTAAAATAACGATAGTGTAGCATATTGGTAAAAATAAAATTTGTAATATAAGACTTATTAAATCAAAAATCCATAAATAACTATTAGGTAAAAATAAATTTAACAATAGAAGTATTGATATTAACCCTATATAAGGGAAGTACTCCCAAAAATGATGAGCAGTAGGTCTGCTCTTAGGTATATTACTATTACCTCCTATTGAGTTTATTATGTACTTTCCATACCATAAAGAAAAATATCCCATTACAAGAGGAAATAAAAATCCTAGATTTACTAATATTCCTCCATTTTGAACCGCAACTGTTAAAATCATTAAAGCTGCCATAGATACTATTGCTGGTGAAAAATATAAATACCAAAAAGCAAAAATTGGATTTTTAACAGTGGTTTTTGTTATAAATTTTGCATCTTTTTTAATTTCCCTTATTGTCATTTGTCATCTCCTAGGGCTATATTAAAATCTTAAAAATGATTTATTACCATTTTTAATATAGCTCCATTTCATCCTAAATTAAAATTCCTAATGTCTTTAATTTTACTATAAATATAAAAAAATTAAAAATTTTCTTTCCAATTTTAATTTAAAGTATTTTCTTTATGTCCACATTCATAGCACTTATAATATTTTTTTCCTGATTCATTATGATCATAAGCATATTCATATTCTTCCATTTCTTCTCCACAAACTGGACATATTCTTTTTTCTTTTTTATCCATAAAATTTCTCCATTTCTTTAAAACTATATATTCATTGTATCTCAAAAAGTTAGTTAGTTATATAATTAACATTGTTGATAATAACTATTAGTAGATATATAATATTAATTAACTTTTAAAATTTAAGGAGTCGTTATTATGGAAAATAAAAAAGAAGAAAAAAAAACTGTAGAGGTTCAAGCACCAAAAAAAGTTAAATATCAATGTCTTCATACAACTGAAGCTAAAGAATGTACTTGTGCTAGAAGCAAAGGTTTAGTGTTAATGAAGTAATTTTAATAGGAAATAAAAGAGCTGCCGAAGGCAGCTCAATTTTTTTAAATTATTTAGTTATACTTCTTCCAATAGAATATAACTCTAAATTTTTCTCTGGTTCATTTTCAAATAATTTTTGAAAAGCTTCCACAATATATTCATTACTTTCTGCTGAATTAACCATTTTTTCCATTGATTTTTCATGTGCCTTTTCAATTAATAAATTACTTAATTCTGTAGTTAAATTAAATTCTTTAACTGCTAAAACAAAGTCCTCTTCATCTACTAAAGCAAAAATAACTTTCATCTCTTCACTTTCTCTAAATCCAGAAATAATAATTTCTTCTAAATTATCAACCTCTAAATCTAACATAACTTCACTATTATCAATAAATCCATCTATTAATACTGATAAAGCATAAATATTTCCTACTTTATCTTTAAAGCTATCAAGTTGTAATAAATCTATAACAACCACACCATCTTCAAAGACTTTTATATCTTCTCTTTCTAAATCTTCCATCTTTAAAATTAAAGTTAAATCCTTAGAAAAAATTCCGTTCATTCCTTCTGCTATAGAACCTTCAAAGTCCTCAGGTAATTTTCTAGCAACTCTAATATCTGTCATAAAAATTCTCCTTTTCATCTTATAACTAAGAATAATTTTCTAGTACAGATATTTTATCACAAATTTTTATTTAAATCTTTTATTATAAATAAAACTATTTACTTCCTTCCAAATCTTGAATTTGAAGATAATTTTTTTCATTATGATTTGGATTGTTAGGATTAGCATGATCTACTTTTTCTATATGAACAACTCGTTGCGCCCAAGCATCTCTTGTTGAGTTTACTGCACTATAGGTAAAGATTCCACCCACAAGTACAACTAAAAGTGCTGTTCCAATCATTGTTTTTTTATTCATTATAAACACTTCCTTTTATTATTCTAATATTCTAACAAAGAAATTCCACATTTAATTTTATTTTAATCTATTCCCTACCGTAACAGTCAAGTTTTTTTGATAATTATTTTAGTTTAAAATATAAATATCTAGATAATTATTTCCTTTATTTCTACTAATTAATTATACTTAAAGTAAAAGTTTAGAGTTATGATTAAATTTGAAATAAAATACTTTAAAGGAGGAATTTTTTTGAAAAACCTATTTAAATTTGGATTAGCTTTTATAATAATAATTATTATATGCTTTCTCTTTAATAAACATAAATCTTATAATTTTTTAAATAAATTACCATCTTTACAAAATAATATATTAATAGAACCTCAAGTTCCAAGTTCTTTTACTATATATTCAACAAAAGCAACGGCTCCAACATCAACTTTTATTCAATCTAATACTTATGTTGATGGTACCTCTTTAAATGCAGCAATTAAATCTAATAATACAATAGATGCTAAAGCTACTGAGCTTACTAAAAATTGTACAACCAATCTTGAAAAAGCAGAAATTCTTTATCAATGGATTGCCTACAATATTAGCTATGATCAAAAAGAAGATATAGCTATTTCTAATGGTAGCTCTTTGCCAGCTGGTGAAATTAGTGCTATCAATACTTTTGAAAATAAAAAATCTGTCTGTGCTGGATTTGCAGAACTTTATTATGCCATGATGGTAGCTGAAAAAATACCTGTAAGATTAATATCTGGTAAAGGATATGGTGGCACCACTTGGGGAAGTCATATGTGGAATCAAATATATATAAAATCTCTTGGGGGTTGGGTCAATGTAGATACTACCTTTGCCAGTGCTTTTGCTAAAAGCGAGAAAACCTCTAATATTCCTGAAGACCCTTACGGTATTTTCATCAATAAAACTGCCACCTATTTAAGTACCACAGGAACTCAATGGTCAATATCTCCATCAGCAGAATTTGGACCTAAAAACTTTTCAACAAATCATATTGATTCAGATATTTTATCTCAATGGAGTTAATAATAATTTAAAAAGAAATACTCTCTAAAAATATTTTTATATTTTTAGAGAGTATTTCTTTTTGGGCTAAATAATATTTTTCTCTGCTTGCTTTTCTATATAATTATGTATTCTCTCTTTATTTTTCTTTACAACAAATAAAAGAATAAAATATAAAATAATTATTCCAGCAATAATTATAGGATTTTTAGTTAAAAACCCTAAAAATATAAGACCTGCAATTGGTTGTGCCATCATGTTAAAACTTGTTATCATAACAGTTCCTACTGGTAATGCAACCCCTGCTGCCACTGCTGCCGCCGTATATATTGGAGCTATAGCTGAACAAAAATATAATCCTATAGAATACCAAATTGTAGCTACAATTATTACCTTTAATATATTTCCTCTAGTCATAGCAATTAAGGCTTCTACCATAAATGGTAAAGCTACTAAATCAACCATAGGTAATGTCTTATTTCCTGGAAGAATTAATGCCATAAATACCATTATAGGAATTAAAAGTGTTCCTGTTATTAAAGTTGCTGGTTCACCATATCCAGTGGCATCATCAACACCAATATACCAATCTCTCCCCTTTTCTTTATCCTTATCTAACCTTCTATTAACAACCTCTGCCATAGGAGAAAAAGCCTTACCAAATATCTCTGCAACCTTTGGAAAAATCATCATAAGTGCTGCTAATACAATACCTAACTTCATAATTTGTCCCCAAGCAGCCATTGTATCTAATCTTTTTATATTTCCTAATATCCCTATGATAATTCCAAGAATCAATCCAATTGAACCAACTTCACCAAAAACACCTAGCTTTTCTTTTAGTTTTTCTGGATTAAATTTTATTTTATTAAGCCCTAACTTATTAAATAAAGGATCTAAAATATACAGGGGTATTGTTACCTCCGTATTGTGCATGGATATAATAGTACAATTGGGATAATTGTAATATTTAGACCAACTTTTTGATATAACTTCTATATTTAAAATATTATATAAAAGAATAACTATCATAAGTAACATGGATAACCATATATTTTTAGTAGCAATATATAACATTGATCCCCAAATCATATAAGTATAATTAAGCCATAAATCTGAAGGTAAAAATATATTAGTAAATTTGCTTGCAAAAAGAACAAGTTGAATTATTATTGCAAAAACAAAAAATATAAGTCCTATTTTACTTGAATAAGCTATAATAGCACTAGTTTGCCACCCTAAATCTAAAACAGGTAAATTTATTCCTGTTGAATTTACCATCTGTTTTATTACCGGCATTATTATAGGAGTAAAAGCTCCTATTAATAGCATGAAACCCTCTAAACCAACTCCTGCATATAATCCTGAAAGAAAAGCCTTTTTGCTATCCATCCTTAGTGCTTTACATATAATAAAAATTACTATAGGTAAAAAAACAGGAGCACCAAAAACATTAAAAAACTCCTTTATATCATTTAAAATCATACTTCCTCCTTTGTTAATTTAATTATTCAGATGTATTTACTCAACAATATAATATAATAACAGTTTTTTTAAAAAAAATCCAAAAAAATAAGAGTTATATTAAATTATTATTTCAATTTAATATAACTCTAAAATTATTTTATTATGCTATAAACTTAGCTAAAATTTTCATATCCATTTCTAATAACTCTTCAACAGATTTATCTTTAACTGAATTCATGTGACCAGCTAGTCCCATTTTTTGACCTTGGTTTAATTCTTCTTCACTATTTACTGAAGCACTTTTTAAGAAAATTTCTTTATGTATTGCTAAAACTTCTTCCATTGAAGCATTATTTTCTTTTGCAGTTTCAAGTTTTTTATACATTTCTTTATAAACTTCTTTCATAGCTCCCATATCTCTATGATCTGCTTTATGTTTATCAGCTACAACTCCGTATATGCTATCTACTGTACTATTTAAATTTTTATCCATAATTTTTTACTTAACTTTAGAATTGATAAATTTTTCAAAGATTTCTAAAGTTTCCTCCTATATTAAATATACTCTATTCCCTAGCGTAATACTCAAGTATAATTTGAAAATTATTTTAACTTAACAAATTATCTAATTTAATAAATAACTTATAACTTAAATAAATAAAAATAAATCCTACTGTAATAAGTACTAATTTACTTAAAAGTTTTTCTTCTTTATCAAATAAAGTTTTTATCATATCTTTTATTTCACCAATTAAATCCCACAAAAATATCAAAAAATTAAATATCCTCATAACCATCTCACCCACAATATTTTTTGGCTTATTTTTACATTAATTATATTAGTTTTTCCTGCTTTAATCTATAGTTTTTTAAAGATAATTATTAAGGTACTGAAGAAACTAATTAAAATAAAAAAGTTTGATTTAATTTCAAAAACTAAATCAAACTTTTAATAAAAACAAATTAATTATTTTGTTACATAAGCTCCATCAACCCAGCCTTTAGTACCATTATAATTTACTAGATACCATCCACTTGAACTAACTTCACTATAATTTACTTCTGTCCCATTAGGAATTCCAACTCCAGTACTTGAAGTTGTATTAGGATTTCCTGTAGTTCCTATTAATAAAGGTTCTCCATTGGTATTAATAGTTAAAGCTCCACTTTGATTATTTGATTGAGTGGAACCATTATTAGAATTATTTGATTGATTTACTGAAATATATTCACTATAACACCAACCAACTTGTCCATTATACTCAACTTTAGTCCAGTTTCCACTTTCTCCAAGAACTTTTATCTCTGCATTATAAGGCATTACTTCTATACCACTTCCCATTGCAGGATTTTCATTAAGCCACAATCCTATCTGTGAATTTACTGTAGCAGTTCCTAAATTGCTACTACTTTTAACAACCTTATTTGTTCCTTGTTTTTTTGTTGTTGCTGGTTGTTTTGCTGAACTTTTGCTATTTACATTAACATAATTTCCTGATATCCATCCTGTAGTTCCATTATAATCTACTAAATACCAACCATCTGCACTAACGTTACTATAAGTTAAAGTTGTTCCATTAGGCACTCCAACTCCAGTACTTGCAGTTGTATTTGGATTTCCTGTAGTTCCTATTAATAAAGGAGAACCATTTGTACTTATTGTTAAAGTTCCACCTGTATTTTTAGTTCCACTATTGTTAGAACTACTATTTGATGAATTTTTCTTTTGAGCTGTACTATTATTACTAACAGTTATATATTCGGTATAGCACCAGCCAACTTGTCCATTATACTCAACTTTAGTCCAGTTTCCACTTTCTCCAAGAACTTTTACCTCTGCATTATAAGGGATTACCTCTATGCCATGCCCCATTGATGGTCCTTCATTAAGCCATAAACCTATTTGAGAATTAATAGTAGCTGTTCCTAAATTATTATTTGTATTTTGACTTTGTTTTTTTATTGATGAACTTTTAGCTGGACTACTATTTACAGTAACATATTGACCTGAAACCCAACCTTTTGTTCCATTATAATTTACTAAGTACCATCCATTCGCACTAACATTACTATAAGTTAAAGTTGTTCCATTAGGTACTCCAACTCCAGTACTTGCAGTTGTATTTGGATTCCCTGTAGTTCCTATTAATAAAGGAGAACCATTTGTATTAATAGTTATTTTTCCTTCTGTATTATTAGAATTACTTTGTGTATTTCCTACTGAACTTTTTACTGGTGTAGTTTTAGTATTTCCTTGATTTAAAATATTACTACCATTAGCACTTGTATAAGCAGCATCTATCCAACCAGTAGTTCCTTCATAATCTACCTTATACCATCCATCTTTATAAGCTATTGCTTTAACTGGAGTATTATCTGGTAAAACTAAAATTCCATTTCCTCCATTTGCCTCAGTTGTTAACCATAATCCTATAGGAGATGTAACTTTTAAATTTGAGCCTATAGGCATATTAGTTGTAGCAGATCCACTACCTAAACTTTCATCTAATCCATTAGTATAATTTCCATCTATCCAACCAGTAATTCCATTATAATATATTTTAAACCAAGCTCCATTTTGGCTGATTACAGGTATTGTAGTTCCATTTGGAATTCTACCTAAAATAGCATTATTAGTTGAAGCTCCTGCTCTAATATTTAAATTAGTATTAACTTCTGTTGTTCCTATTGCATTATAACCACCTTGGTGAACTGGATTAATCCCTGAAACGGCACCTTGATATCCATTTCCATAAGTCCAATAAGAAGTAGCTTGATAATAGGAATTGTTTCCATAGGTTACAGGACTTTGTCCACTTAAGTTTCTACTGCTGTAATATGGGAACATAAAACTTTCATCCCCCATTACATAAGCAATTCCTTTTGCTTTATTTTCCCATCCCATAAATAAGAATGTATGGTATGTACTAGCAAAACAGATGTCTCCTTTTTGTAAATATTGAAAATCAGTGTGTCTTGTCCATCCATTATTAGCTAACCAATTCGCTAAATCTGAAGTATATCCTACATTATAAGGTACACCTTGTCCTATTGCTCTAAGGGCTGAGCTTTGAAAATAAACACAGGTATCGATGGGATTTCCATCATGTAACTGAGTTGCTTCTGTCATAGCTGCCTTATCATTTGCTGGATTTAATTCGTAGTTATATAGTTGCTCATTAACAGAGGATGCAAATCCATCTGGATTAAATCCAGGGGTTGCTGCAAATGCATTTTCATTAATTCTAGGTGCAATTTTAACTGTTTCTAATCCTTTAAACTTCATTCCATTTACAGTAACAGTTTTATTTTTCAAGTTTTGAACTTGAGCTTTTGTTAAAGTATTATTAGCTCCATTGTTATTATTAGTTTCATTATTAGTTGTTGTTTGATTTCCTGTTTGTACCTGTTGAGTTAATAAGGTTATATTTTTACTATTAGCATGACTTCCAAGATTCATAGTTGTTATTCCAACTGATGATGCCGCTGCTAAAACAAATAAACCTATCATCTTATTTCTATTCATTTTTTTCTCCTTTGTTTATAAATGTAAAATTTCACCCTTAAATATAGCACTAATTGGAAAACAAATCTTTTTTTTAAAATTTCATTTTGGTTAAATTAATTAAAATTTGTTTACATTATTACCCCATCTATCATTATTAAAAATCTTTTTTTATTTATAATTTCTTTTTTTTAATTTTTTTTATCAATTATTAGTAAATTTAAGATATATTTTTTTAAATTAATAAATTAGCGTTCTAAAAAAATATTTTGAAATTTACTTTCAAAAATATTCCTCAATATTTAAAAGAAATATTATTCTTTTTAATAAAAAAGAAAGAAACTTAAATTTAAATAAATCAATAATGCTAGAAGATGAAGAAAATATAAACTCAAATGCTTTCTTCAGCTCTGACATTAAATATGTTAAAACAGAAGATTTTCAACAGGCTAATGTGAAATGTACTTTCGGAGGAGTTAAATTATACTTTGATAAAACAACACTTCTAAACGGAAGGGGAATAATTAATATAGACTCATCTTTCTCTGGAATAGAGCTATATGTTCCTAAAACTTGGACAGTAGAAGATAAAACTAACTTATCCTTTAGTAATATTAATAGTAATTTTTCTTAGCTTTTTAATTTTTTATTTTTTTTTAATAATCAAAAAAATTATATTTTCCAATAAAAAAATGGCTGCATCAAATTGATACAGCCATTTTTATCTCTTTACATTCTAATTAATTAGGAATTCCAACTATTTCTTCATATTGCTTTATAGTTATTACTCCAGCTTTCATAAGTTCTACTATTTGTTCTTTATTCCATAATCCTAATTGATAAAATTCTTTTATTGTTTGAAAACTCATTTTAAATTCCTCCTATTTTTTCATTGTCATTTCAAATAATGCTGTTGATAATACTGAAACTTGTTGCTTTAAATTTTCGCATAATGAATTATTTTCTGCTAAATTCATAGATAATCCATGAGTTTGTTTACTTAACTCATTGGCTAATAAAGTATTATCCATAATACCATCAGCCAAAATTTCTTCCTTCGTAGGTGTTTTAGGTGGTATTTTTAAAGGTATTACCTCCACAGTACCCTTTGTTATTTCTGTTGCACCTTTTTTAAGTATTAATTCATTCTTTAAAGATAACTGTGATAAATAATTAAATATATCCCAAGATACTACTTCAAAAAATAAATCTTTATTATAAACATTTCCTAAAAGTTCTCGATCACATTGATTTATAAAATATTTTATTTCACCATTTTTAGTATATAAAATAAGATTATTAAGCATTATTATTACCTCCATAAATTAAAAAGTTAAAAGTATATGTGGAGTTAGCTTGCATCTCAAAACTAGGTCCTCCATCAGTAGTTATTATTTCTATAAACTCTCCTTCAGCATTACATTCACAATTTAATTCACTATTTAAAGGGTATGCATTACAATTAAATAATGGAGCAACAGTATTTGTAGAAATAGTTAATTTA
>JBOGCG010000013.1:0-16965 GCA_051656625.1 Sarcina sp.
CTTCCAGTTGTTGCCCTCTTTTTTCATTGTAACAGTAAATTGATAGTTTTTAGCTTGGAAGCTATCAACAATTTTTTGTGGATCTTTTAAGTAATCTTTAAAAGCTGTTTCAACCTTTTTTTCTAATTCTTCATTAGACATTTCTAAAGGATTAAGGTCTTTTAAAACTGTTGATAATAATTCCTTTGAAATTTTTTCAAAGAAAGCTGAGTCAGGTTCCTTTCTAGCAATATCATAGGTTATTTTAGGTAAATTTTTATCGCTAGTATCAACTGAAGTTTGAGTTACTTTAGTATTTTTTAGGCAAGTTATTACAAGTGCCCTTAGTTCATCTACAGCAATACCTTCATCCTCTACAGATTTTATAGAATCATTCCACTGAGTAACTATAGAATCTAAGTCAGTAGCAGCACTAGAATCTTTATGACAATATCCCTTTAATGAATTAAGAAAATCTTCATTTGAAAAATCGCCAGTAAATAGTTTATTGATGAATTCATCAGAAACTGTCTCTGGAGCTTTAGAAGGAGTACCACAACTAAGAATTGAAATAGAAAATAGAAAAGAAAAAGTAATAAGAATTAATTTTTTTAAAATTTTCATTTGTCCCCCTTAAATAATAAACACTAATTCATATTAGTCTATTCCAAAGTTAAAAAGAAAATAACAATGAAAGAACTATTTTTAGTAATAGCGAAGCTTTCTTTTGGTAATAATTAAAAAAGAATATCTATTAAAAGTTCTTGAATTAAGAGAAAAAAAGGAATATAATGATTTGAATAAAATATTTCCATAAAATTACATTTGATAAAAATAAGTAATTTGATTAAAAATTAGAATTTTGGAAGGGGTAAAACTTTGGAACTAAGAAATGAAATTTTAGGATTAAGTGATAATGAAGTTTTAGAAAGAGTTAATGGTGGGCTAGCAAATGTATCAAAGAATACTAATAGACGAAGTAATAAGGACATAATAAAGGATAATTTATTTACACTGTTTAATTTTTACAATTTGTTAATAGCTATAGCATTAACAATGGTAGGTGCTTATAGTAATTTATCATTTATATTTATTGTAGCACTTAATGTGATTATAGGAATATATCAAGAAATTCATGCTAGGAATTTAGTTGATGAATTATCACTTTTAACCGTTGCCAAGGCAGAAGTTTTGCGAAATGGAAGAAAGGTAGAAATTAATGTTGAGGAAATTGTAAAAGATGATATTATAGATTTAAAAATGGGCAGCCAAATATGTTCTGATTCTATAGTAATGGAAGGAAGTATAGAAGTTAACGAGTCTCTACTAACAGGAGAATCTGACAGTATAATAAAAAATAAAGGAGATAGGCTTTTTTCAGGAAGCTACGTAGTTAGTGGTCATTGCTATAGTAAAGTTTTAAAAGTGGGAGATGAGAATTTTGCTTCTTTTTTAGCTAATGAAGGTAAAAAACATAAGGAGGTAAATTCAGAACTTCTATTATCAATGAGAAAAGTTACTAAATTTACTAGCTTTATTATAATTCCAGTGGGGATTTTACTTTTTGCTGAAGCTTTTTTAGGAAGAAATAATACTTTAGAAAATTCAGTGATATCTACATCAGCAGCTCTTTTAGGAATGTTACCTAAAGGTCTTATGCTACTAATAACTTTATCCTTAGCAGCTGGAGTAATAAAACTATCAAAGAAAAAGGTTTTAGTACAGGATTTATATAGCGTGGAAACTTTAGCACATGTAGATGTTTTATGTTTAGATAAAACAGGAACTATTACAGAAGGGAAAATGAAAGTTACTAATTTTGAAATAATTAAAGAAAAAATAGAAGAGATTAATTTAACAGAGTTTTTAAATAGTTTTGTTAATGAGATGGGAGACAATAATGGAACCTTTTTAGCCTTAAAAAATTATTTTAAAGGAGAGTCAAAATTAAAAATTAGTAATAAGGTATCATTTTCATCAGAAAGAAAATGGAGTGCTATGGCTTTTGAGAATAAAGGTACTATAGTTATAGGAGCACCAGAAAAAATAATTGAAAAAAGTAATTTTATAATGCCAAAGGAGCAGATAGAAGCACAAAAAAGCGGAAAAAGAATTTTACTTATTGCCTATTCAAATGAAGTTATAGAAAAGGAATTATCAAATTTAGAGGTTGTTGGAATATTAGAATTATCAGATCCTTTAAGAAAAAATGCAAAAGAGATTTTAAAGTTTTTCAAAAATGAAGGAGTAGATGTAAAAGTAATTTCAGGAGATAATCCTTTAACAGTGGCAAAAATAGCAAAGGAAGCAGGCTTAGAAAGTTATAAAAAATATATTGATTTATCAACAATAAAGGATGATAATGAAATTGAAAGTTTGGTAGAAGAATATAGTATTTTTGCTAGAGTTTCGCCAAAACAGAAAAGTTTAATTGTTAAAGGACTTCAGAAAAAAGGACATACCGTAGCAATGACAGGGGATGGAGTTAATGATGTGATAGCTTTAAGAGAGGCAGATTGTAGTATAACTTTACCTGAGGCTAGTGAGGTAGTAAAACAAATCTCTCAATTTGTTTTATTAAACTCTGATTTTTCTGTATTAAAAGATGTTTTAATGGAAGGAAGAAGAGTTGTAAATAATATAACTAATGTGGCTAGAATATTTTTTATTAAAACATTATACTCAATTATGTTAGCTATATTAAATATTATTACATTTACGGCATTTCCTTTTATACCTATACAAATAACATTAATAGATATGGTTATAGAAGGCTATACTTCATTTTTTATATCCTTTGACCCTAATAATGATAAAGTAGAGGGGACTTTTTTAAATTCAGTATTAAAAAATGCCTTTCCTTATGCTTTAGCAATAGTGATAAATAGTATGATTTTATATTTCTTAGCCCCGACATTAAATCTTTCAAAGGATGCTATGGGAACCATTCTTTATTATGTAGTTGGATTTACTAGTATATTAGCAGTTATAAGAGCCTGTAGACCATTTAATAAAAAAAGAATATTTTTGGCTACTACAACAGCTATAGGTTTTTTTATGGCTACTATGTTAGAAAGAGAAAAATTAGAGTTAGCCATTTTAGGAATAGTGGAGATAAAAATATTTGTATTAATGGCATTTGTATCTATAGCTATAATATTAATTAAAAACTTAATATTTAAAAAATTAAAAGTAATTTAATTACATTGATTTGATATATGTCCATTTTTTGGTTGACAATTAAAAGCATTTAGAATATTATAATAATGAACAGTGTTCAAATGAGGTGGGATAATGTCTAAACAATTAGAAAATGCAGAAAGTTTAATTTTAGAAGTAGCTAAGAAAATAGCAAAAGAAGAGGGGATTTCTTCTATTAGTATGAGAAAAATAGCTAATGAGTGTGAAATAGCTTTAGGGTCTATTTACAATTATTATCCAACAAAAATGGATATTATTTTTGTTATTTTAGAAGAATTTTGGATAAATTGCTTAGTGAATTTTAAAGAAGAAAAAGAAAATGATTTTTATGAAGAAATAGAAAGACTGTATTTTCATATATATAATGAACTTGAAAATTTTAAAAGTAGTTTTTTAAGGGATTTAAGTACTTTATCAGGAAAAGACAAGTCCGCTGGAAAGAAAAAAGAATTAGAATTTAAGGGCAAATTAATTGAATTCTTTTTAAAAATTTTAAATAATCATGAAAAAGAATTTAATGAAAGAGCTTTCAATAAATTTGAAAAGCGAAGATTTGTTGAATTTATTGTAGAAGAATTTTTAATGATGCTTAAAAAGCCAGAGGATGATTATAGATTTTTTGATTATGTAATAAGAAAAATTTTAGAATAGAAAATTGGGAATGTGTAAATTTAAAAAATAAAGTAATACTTGAAATTAGATAACTCAGTACTACAATATTTTTAAAGTTAATGCAGTCCCAAAAAAATTCACCTAAATGAACAATGTTCAAAATAAATTTTAAGGGGTAAAATTATGCAAGCAATAATGGAAACAATATTTGATGTTATTTATCTTACTTTGGTAATAACATTAGGAATTCAAATGATTTTAAAGGGAAAAGATAAGTATACAAAGGCTTTTGGATATATGTCTTTATTATTAGGTTTAGGAGATTCTTTTCATTTAGTTCCTAGAGCCTATGGGTTATTAACAATTGGATTAGAAGCTAATGCTAGAGCATTAGGAGTGGGAAAATTTATAACATCTATAACCATGACTGTATTCTATGTAATACTTTATCATATATGGCAAATGCGTTTTAATAAAAGTAAGGAAGAGACTAAAAGTTATACTTTAATAATTTATTTTTTAGCTATTGTTCGTGTAGCCCTATGTTTCTTCCCTCAAAATGATTGGTTGAATTATAATGCTCCAATTTCTTGGGGAGTTTATAGAAATATTCCTTTTGCTTTAATGGGAATTTTATTAATTTATTTAATGTATAAGGAAGCTATAAAAAATAATGATCAAGATTATAAAAAGATGGCTATTGCAGTAATACTTTCCTTTGGTTTTTACATTCCAGTTGTTCTTTGGGGAACAACTATAAGAATTATTGGAATGTTAATGATTCCAAAAACATTGGCTTATGTTTGGGTAGTATTAATTGGATATAAAAGCTTTAAAGCAAGTAAAAATACAGTTTTAAAATAATATAGATAAATAACACTGATGGAATATAGAAAGGTTAAATAACTTTCTAGCACTGTCAGTGTTATTTTTTTACTTTAGTAATTTTTATAGAAATTAGCATTATTAAAAGAGAGAGAGTATGGTAAGATAATTAGAAAAGAGAAAATAAAAAAGAGTATATAAAAGGAGAAGTTTATGTTTAATAAATATTTTATGCCAACTAAAGTTTTAATGAAGAATGGGATTGTTTCAGAAAGTGAAGAAGTTTTTAAAAGCTTTGGAAAGAAGGCTTTAATAATAACAGGAAAACACTCTTCAAAGGTTAATGGTTCATTAGATGATGTAGTAGATGTTTTAAAAAAAGTTAATATAGATTTTGTAATATTTGATGAAGTTGAGGAAAATCCATCAGTGGAAACCGTTGTTAAAGCTGCTGACAAAGGTAAAAAAGAAAATATCGATTTTATAATAGGAATAGGTGGAGGTTCACCAATAGATGCTGCTAAAGCTATAGCTGTTATGATAAAAAATAAGGATGTGACAGCAGAAAATTTATTTACAGATAAAAAATTAGAGGGAATTGATATAATTGCAGTACCTACAACCTCAGGAACAGGAACAGAAACTACACAATATGCAATATTAACTGATCATAAAGAGAAAACTAAGAGAAATTTAGGTCAAGAAATATTTCCAAAGGTTGCATTAGTAGATCCAACTTACACTATGGAGATGGGCATTAACGGAACAAGAAGTACAGCAGTAGATGCCTTATCTCATATTGTTGAAGGATATTTAAATAGTAATGCAAATGCAATTACTGATGGGTTGGCAGAAAAAGCTTTAGAGATATGGGGAAAGGCTAAGAATGGACTATTAGAAGGAAAGCTTAGTTACGAAGATAGAGAAAATTTAATGTTAGCTTCAACTATGGCTGGAGTTATAATTGCACAGGTAGGAACATCTCTTCCACATGGAATGGGATACCATCTTACCTATTTTAAAAATGTAGCCCATGGATATGCTAATTGTTGTTTATATAAAGAGTATTTAAAAGTTTTTAAAGATAAAACTAAGGTAGAAAAAGTTTATAAATTATTAGGCTTTAATAATTCAGAAGAATTTAATTTAATGATTGATAAATTAGTGACAGTTAATATAGATATAACAGAGGAAGAGATGAAATCCTATGCTGAGGCTATGGTTTCAAATGAAGCTAAATTAAAAAATCATCCAGAAAAGATATCTTTTGAAGAAATTTATAATATCTATAAGAATAGCTTTAATAAATAAATATTTATATTGATAAAAAAATATTTATTTTTAGAAAGGAACATATAAATAATATGCCGATATACAGATTAGATGAAAGAATAGTTTTTCCAGCACCAGAACTGGCAGAGGAGGATGGATTATTAGCAGTTGAAGGGGATTTATCTTTAGAAAGATTAATTTTAGCCTATGAAAATGGAATTTTCCCTTGGTATAGTGAGGATGAACCTATACTTTGGTGGTGTCCTAAAAATAGATTTATAATAAAACCAGAAAAAATTAAAATTTCCAAGTCTATGAGACGACTATTAAATAAGAAGGATTTTACTGTTACCTATAATGAAGACTTTGAAGGGGTAATAAGTAGTTGTAAAGAACTTAGAGAAAATAGAGAAGGAACTTGGATTACTAAGGAGATAAAGGAAGCTTATATAAATCTGTTTAATAAAGGTTTTGCTGAAAGTGTAGAAGTAACTAAGGATGGAAATTTAGTGGGTGGTATTTATGGAGTAAGACTTGGAAAATGCTTTTTTGGTGAAAGTATGTTTTCTAAGATTCCTAGTGGTTCAAAAATAGCTCTAATATATTTAGCTAAAAAATTAGAGAAAGAAGGGGTGGTATTTATTGACTGTCAATTCCATACTAATCATTTAGAATCTATGGGTGGAGAATATTGTAGTTGGAATGACTTTAAAGGGTTATTAGAGTATTGTTGTAAATAAAAAAATATTAAATTTAATTAGTGAGTAGGGGAGTTTGAGAATTTATGAGAAATATTAAATTTATTAATAGAGAGTGGTTTTATAGAAATGATTTTAAAGAGGAATATTTAAGTAATGATTTTAATTATGATGAATTTGAAAAGATAGAATTACCTCATAGTAATAAGATATTACCATTGAATTGTTTTAATGAAGAGGAGTATGCTTTTATATCTACCTATATAAAAAATATAGAGATAACTAGGGAGCAAAGGGGTAAAAAGATTTTTTTAGATTTTGAAGGGGTAATGATAGCAGCAGATATTTATTGCAATGGAACTCTAGTTGGAAGCCATGAAGGGGGATATACTTTCTTTGAAGTGGAATTAACTGATTATGTGAATTATGGAGAAAAAAATAAAATAGTTGTAAAAGTTGATTCAAGGGAAAGAAGGGATATTCCACCCTATGGAAATGTAGTAGATTATTTAACTTTTGGAGGAATATATAGAGAGGTATCTTTACGAGTAGTAGAGGAGAATTATATTGATAAAGCTTTTTTCAAGACAGTTGATTGTCTAAAGGATGAAAAGGTTTTAGAAGGAGAATTAAAAATAAAAAATTCTAATTTAAAAAAAGTGAATTTAAAAATTTCTTTGTTAGACTATAATAGTGAAATTATTTCTATGAAAGAAGAAAGCTTTAGTTTGGAGCTTGGAGAAAATATAAAAAAAATATCTTTAAGAAATTTAAAGGATATAAAACTTTGGGGAACAGAAAATCCATACTTATATGGAGTAATAGTAGAGCTTTTTGATAAAAATGAAAAAATTGATGAAATAAATGAAAGAGTTGGATTTAGAGAGGCAAAATTTAAGGGAAATGGATTCTTTTTAAATGGAGAGCAAATAAAGATAGTTGGGCTTAATAGACATCAGTCCTATCCCTATGTAGGTTATGCAATGCCAAAGAGAGTTCAGGAAAGAGATGCTGAAATTTTAAAAAATGATTTAGCAGTAAATTTAGTAAGATGTTCTCATTATCCTCAATCAAAACATTTTTTAAATTGCTGTGACGAATTAGGACTTTTAGTTTTTGAAGAAATTCCAGGATGGCAGCATATAGGGGATAAGCTTTGGCAGGAGAAAGCAAAGAATTCAGTTAGAGAAATGATAGTAAGAGATTTTAATCATCCTTCGATAATTTTGTGGGGAGTTAGAATTAATGAATCAGAAGATAATCATGATTTTTATAAAGCTACTAATGAAATAGCAAGAGATTTAGATGATAGTAGGCAGACAGCTGGGGTAAGGTATATTTTAGGAAGTGAATTATTAGAGGATGTTTATAGCTTCAATGATTTTATTTATGAGGGGGGAGAAATAGTTTTAAGAACTAGAGAAGAGGTTGTAGGACATAGTAAAGCTGTACCTTATTTAGTTACAGAAAATAATGGACATATCTATCCAACGAAAAGTTTTGACCATGAAGAAAAGATAGTAAATCAAGCTCATAGACATTTAAAAGTAATAGATGAAGCTTTAGGACGAGAAGATTTAGCAGGAACTATTAGTTGGTGTGCCTTTGATTATAATACTCATTCTGCCTTTGGTTCAGGAGATAAAATTTGTCATCATGGTGTCTGTGATATATTTAGGAACTTGAAGTATGCAGGAGAAGGCTATAGGTCACAAAAAGATTCAAAGGATGAAGTAGTACTAGAGGTAATATCTAACATGGCTAGGGGAGAAAGAGATAAAGGGGGCATTGTTCCTTTTGATATTTTTACTAATTGTGATTATATAAAGCTTTATAGAAATGATGAATATATAGATAGTTTTTCAGGGGAAAATTCAAGATTATATAAAAATTTAAAACATAAACCAATAAAGATAACTCATTTATTATCTAAGGCCGTTGATTTTAATTTAAAGGAAGATGAAGAAAAGTTCAGAAAATTTATCTTTGAAAAAATTGAATTGGGAGAATTCTTTAATCTTTCTAAAGAGGATATGGATTATGCAAAGAAAATAATTGAAAAACATGATTGTAATGTTGATGAAATTTTCGGAATAATTGGAGTAGCAGTAGGTGGCTGGGGAGATAAAGAAAATTCTATTAAAGTAGAAGGATACTTAAATGATAAACTGGTGATAGAAAAAACTGTTTCTGAGAGAAAATCAATGGATAAAATAACAATAAAAGCAGATTGTAAAAATTTAATTTCTACTGCTGACAGTTATGATTGTACAAGAATTGAAGTGAATCTTTTAGATAATTTGGGGAATAAATTAAGATTTTCTAATGAGGTTATAAAGGTTGAAGTAAAGGGAGCAGGAGAACTTATAGGTCCTAAAATGTTACCTTTAATCACTGGAAGTACTGCTTTTTGGATAAAAACTATAGGGAATAGTGGAGAAATTAAAATAAAGGTAGAAGGAAATTATTTAAAGAGCGAAGAAATTTTATACGTAAATTAGTGAATAATTATAAAAAATTATAATGATTTGTAATTATAAATATATAAATCTTTAATTATTTATAAAAATATTTAAAAAGCATGTAAAATAATAGATAAAAAAGAAATAATGTTAATAAATTAATAAAATAGTTAATTTGTTATTTAATTAAAAACTATATATAATAAAGCTATGGGAAAGAGGTTCTCCCATGGCTACTTAGATAGCTTAAACCGCTTAGAAAGCTAATGACTTCTACAATATATTTGTAGGAATCATTAGCTTTTTATTTTGTGAAAAGCTAAACTATGTTTTTTTCAATTGTCTTTATGTTGCTAAAGATAAAAGAAGCAAATATAGAAAGTAACAATCTTTCCTAAAATAAGTGCTTATATACTTATTGAATGTCTTTTTTTTGTAAATTAATGTAGAGTAGGGAATGAAGTCTCCCAGGGAAATCCGAACCGTTTAAATACTGATGACTTCTACTTTTAAATAATTAATATAGCTTATGGATGGGGTATTTGTAGGTTATATTATGTAAGAAGATTATTTTAAGACTTGCTAAAAGTAAAATGTTTATTGCGAGCTGGTGCAGTATATATTTTCTATTTATGCATAATCTTAAAGTAATCTTTTTTTTTACAATAAATTAACAGAACTTAAAGGGTTAACTGTTATAAAATATAGATAGGATAATTTTTAAGGGGGAAGGGGGAATCTATTAGAGAAGAATAAATCTAAGGTGAAAAGGATTTATCTTTTTAATGGAGAAATAAAATGATAAAAAATAGATTTGTTTTATTGATAGTATGTATTTTCTTTGGAATAGTAGGAGCTCATAGATTTTTATCAAATAAAATTGGTACAGGAATCCTATATTTATTTACAGGGGGACTTTTTGGTATAGGTTGGCTTTGTGATATAGTGACTATTGCTACAGGAAAGTATACTGTTGATGGGGGAAGAATTACAATTTCAGACTATGAAAGAAAAGATTACTATAGAGAAGTTGAGTCAGATGGAACTAAATTTAAAAGAGCATTTTTTCTTGCAGTGTGTATTTTATTTGGAGTTCTTGGTATTCATAGATTTTTAGCTAAAAAACCAGTTTCAGGGGTGCTTTATCTTTTTACAGGTGGACTTTTTGGAATAGGTTGGATATGGGACATTATTAGTATAGCTACAGGAAGGTTCCCTATATCTGGAAAGAAAGTGTTGGTTCAGAATAATTTAAGACAACAAGGTCAGGATTATTATGAAAAAGAGAAGAAATATGAGAAAGAAAAATATGAAGAAATATTAAATAGTTACAAAGTAGAAAAGGTTGAAGAGATAGAAATAGAAGAAGATGAGGATGAAGGAAGATTTATAGAAAAAGATGAAGATGAAATTGGAGATTATACTTCTAATGGATTTGTTTATTATAAAAATGATATAGATTTAACTTCTAAAATAAGAGAAATAAAGGATTTTGTAATTTTATCTTTTGAGGGAACAGGAAAGAATCCAGATAGTGATAAAATTATAGAACTTTCAATATTTAGATATAGAGATAATAAAAAGGTTAATGAGTTTATAAGTTTAGTAAATCCAGAAATTGATTTACCTATGTCTGTAAAAGAATATAGTCCTATAAAGGATGAGGATCTTAAATATGCAGAATCTATAACAGAAATTATGGATGGGATAATTAAATTCATAGGTGATGATATAATAGCTGTTTATAATCCTAAAGTAGATTTAAAGTTTTTAAGAGCAGCAGCTAGAAAATTATCTATGGATTGTGGAGATTTAGAATATATAAATGCTTCAAAGCTTGCAATGGTAAACTTTAAAAATTTAGAAAATTACGAAATAACTACTGTAAAAGAAAAGCTTAATGTTATTGGAGATAATTATAGAGCAGAAACTAATTGCTATGTGATTTCAGAAATATTAGAAAGCTTTAAAAAATAAATAGCTTAAGTAAAAGAATAGCCTACCATTACCAAATATATTTGCCACAGAAATAGAAGAATTCATAAAAGGCTAAGAACTTCTAATGTTCTTTCAAAAAAATAGCTAAATTTCTATAACTCGCTAGGCTCAAACAATAGAAATTTTTAACGCTAATTTTTTTCAAAAACAAAGAAGTTCTAAGCTAAATGAAATTCTATTTCTTAGGGTCAAATATATTCAGTAATCGGCTATTTTTTTATTTTTATCACCTAACTTGAGAAAGAACTCAAATATATTAGTGATAGGCTATTTTTATTTTTACTTGGGAAATGGCGGTTTTAAAGGATGTCAAAGAGTTTTGACAGTGGAAAATAACCAATATCAAGGACTTTTGATAGCAGAAAAAATATTCAGATTATAGAATGAAAATGCAAGGGGGACATTATATGGAGGTTGGTAAACAAATAAAAAAATATAGAGGGGAAATGAAAATCTCACAGGAACAATTGGCTGAAGAGATATTTGTATCAAGGCAAACTATTTCCAATTGGGAGAATAATAAAAATTATCCAGATGTAAAAAGTCTATTGTTATTGAGTTCTTTTTTTAATGTTTCTCTTGACATTTTAATCAAAGGGGACCTTGAAAAGATGAAAGAAAATATCAACAGTGAAGAAATTAAAAAATTTAAAAGGGATAGCAATATATTTGTAGGATTATTAATTGCACTTCCTTTTTTAGCAGTACCTCTAGGAAAATTTATGGGCTATTTTGGTTTAGCTATATTTATCTTTATAGCTATAATAGCTTTATATTATTCTTTTTTAGTTGAAAAGCAAAAAAAGAGCTTTAATATTCAAAGTTATAAGGAACTTAATGCTTTTATGGAGGGAAAAACTTTAAGTGAAGTGGAGAAACATCAAGAGTTTGGAAAGCGTCCATATCAAAAAGTTTTATCAGTGATAATGGTAATGATAGGAACTATAATTATATCAGGAGTTATGTTAGTTATATTTTCATAAAATTAGGAGTTTTAATGAGCTATTATATAATAATTAGTATTATTGCAACATTATTTTTTATAGGGTATTTTGATAAAAAAGAAGATAAATAAAACATTAGCTGATTTATAAAAGTAGAAATACTTTATAAATCAGCTTTAATTATTGTTTAGGCGGTTTGCTATGTGGATATTGAATAGCTATTCTATTTTCAGGCTTTACATCAACTAAATAAATAACAGTTAGAAAAGTCCATTCTAAAGGTTTCATTAAAAAGTAAATAATATCAGCGGTATAGGGAGATTTTATTTTAGTGGCTATAGGATAACCATATTTGTCATAGATAGTTCTTATAAATTTATGGAACTTTGGAGTTTTTTCTTCTATAATTTGTTCAAAGGCATTAGCAACGCATAACTGTCTATTTACTAATACTTTATGACCATGACGTTTTCCTTCTCTTATAGGTTTAACCACATCTTTATGACCACCTGCTGCAACTGTACATAGATAGTGATTATCATGATAAATATTTTGAGGTGGAATCTTCTTAGAAAGGTTCCAATCAGCGGTTTCAGTCCAAGCTCTAATAATACTGTCAGGTTTTTGTCCGAAAAGAAGTAAAACTACTATAAGTATTCCTAAAAGAGGTAACATTACAATAATTCCAAGCCAAGGCCAGTTAGAGGAATTATTTAATATTCTATCAATTTTAGAAAGGCTATTATTTTCATTAATTGAATCTGAGTTAATATCAGTAGCTTTTTCATAAACTAAATGTCTTATGGTTTTTAAAATAATAATTATGTAATTAATAGGTAAAATAGCTAATAAAAAATATTCACCCCAGATTTGAATAATCCATAGTATAGAGACTAATACCCCCAAATACATACTAGCTATAGCTAGTACTGTAGCTAAAGGTGGTTGTTCATTTAAATCTTTAAATCTACAGTAAAAATATCCAACTAAAGAAACTGTAATAATAACAACTAATGTTAAATTAGTTTTTGAAAATACTGGGGAATGAAGTTCATAATTAGTTAATTGAATATTCCAATCGGAAGTTGTAATTGAACTAACTGATATAAAAAGACTTGATAAAAGTACTCCTAAAAACAATGTGAAAATTTCAATTTTTTTATGATAATTATTATTTTTAATAAATTTAGGATTAATGATAAGGAATATTAAATTTTCAATGGTTAGTACTATAGGTAAAATAAGAATAGTGTATATAAGGCTAGGAATAATAAAGTCATTAACGGAATAGCGAAAATGAGAACTAGCAAAAAGAGATAGCATATAAATAGTACAGAAAAAAAAGCTTATAAGAAAACTTAATGAAATGGTAAAGAAAATAGGTCTTTTAAGAAAATCATTTTTTAATTTTGTAAATATTTTTTTCAAAAATAAGTCCCCCTCTATAATCTACGTAAATTAATTATAGAAGATAGAAGTTTCATTGTAAATTACTGGAGGCACTTAAAAGAGTAAATTATAAATTAATATTATTAACATTTTGATTTTTGAAAAGTTTTAGGGGAAATACCACAGTGCTTTTTGAATAAGCGACTAAATTGTCCTAAATCATCTATACCAATAAGTAAGGATACTTCTTTTACCTTATAATTCATTTTAAGATATAGCTTAGCTTGATTGATTTTTCTATGATTTATATATTCCTTTGGTGTTTTCTTTAGATATTTATTAAACATATAATGAATATTACGTTGGGAGGTAAAGGAGAATTCAGCTAAGTTTTCTACAGTTAAAGATTTATCTAAATTACTTTCAATATAAATAAGCAATTTATTGAAAATATCAGGATAATTAGGACTATTAACAATAGTAGATTTTTTTTCAATAGATAATTCAAATAAGGCTTCAAGGGTCATAGCTTTCACCATATTGTATATACCATAATTATTAATACTATATTTCTGTAAGTGAACTAATAAAAAGTCCATATAGGAAAACATATAATCACAATTGGATATTAAAATCTTATGATTATTTAAAAAAGAAGAAATTATCTTCTCTTCATGGGTTGAAAGTAAAGTATCTTCAATAGAATTTAGTTGTTCAATATAAATTCTAAAAAAAATTAAATTAAGAGTGGATGAGTGGGGAAAATTGTTAACTTTTTTTAGAGAAATCTCATGAATAGATTTAGGGGTTGATATAAAGATATCACCCTTTTTTAAGTTATATATTTTATTATCATGTCTATATTCACCAATTCCATCAATAACAAAACAAAGCTCATAATGATTATGACTATGTAATCTATTAGTGGGTGATTTACTATCAAATCTACAAAGACTACCAGGTTCAATTACTATGATAAAAGGACCAAATTTTTCTTTTACTGTTATATCTGAAATTAAATTAAATAGGTAAAATTTATTAATATCCATAAAAATCTCCTTAGCTTTATTATAATGATTTTAATTTTTATTTCAGAATAAGTCAAATTTTTCTTCTTAATATATTATATGGAAAATTAAGATTGTTTTTTATAATTAAATCAAGAAAAGATTGATATTAATTTTAAAAATATAAGTAATAGATGAGAGGTTTTTTTATGGGTGAAAATAATTTAAAAAGAAAATGGGAAGTTTTATTAATTCATCATACTCATACAGATATAGGATATACAGAGAGTCAAGAAACTATAGAACATTATCATGTTAATTTTATTAAACAAGCTATTGAAATAGCTGAGGATTTAAGAAGTAAAGGAAAAGAAGATGAATTTACTTGGGTCTGTGAAAGTTTTTGGGGAGTTCAATGTTTTTTAAGAGGGGTTGATGAAAGTTGGAGAAAACGTTTTAAAGAAGCAGTACAGAATAAAAGTATAGAAATTACAGGGAATTATTTAAATTTTACAGAGCTTGTTGACTATGATTTACTAAAAAATCAAACAAAGAAAGCAGTAGACTTTGGTAAAAGTATAGGAGTAGATATTAAGTCAGCGATGACAGCAGATATTAATGGTTATTCCTGGGGTTATGGGGATGGACTTTATGAGTCTGGAATAAGAAATTTATTTTCCTGTGTTCATAGTCATCATGGAATGTATCCTTTATTTAGAAAGCAGAAAGCATTTTATTGGAATACTGCAAAAGGAAATAAATTATTAGTTTGGAATGGAGAACATTATCATTTCGGAAATGAATTTGGAATAGTTAATACCGCCACTGGTTCATATATTAACCAAGATGAATTAGCAGGTAGTTTTACAAGGGATAAAGTAAAAGAATATGGAAAGATAAGAATGTTTAGATTTTTAAAATCCTTAGAGGACCAGAATTATGAATATAATTTTGTACCTATAACTGTACATGGATTACCTACAGATAATGGTTCGCCTAATATAGAGGTAATGGAATTTGCTAACTGGTGGAATGAAAACTTTGGAGAAGAGGTAACTGTAAAAGTTTCTAGTTTAGAAAATTTCTTTGATAAATTAAAAGCTAGTGAGGTTCCAATAGAAACTTATAGTGGAGATTGGCCAGATTGGTGGTCCTTTGGAGTTGGAAGTACCCCTCAGGTATTAAAGATATATAAGGAAGCTCAAAGATTATTAAAGGTAACAAAATTAATAGATGAAAAATCTAAATATAGTAATGACAATTTAGTAGAACAATGTGAAGAAATGTTACTGACCTATGCAGAACATACCTGGGGACATTCATCATCTGTTACTAATCCTTGGAATAGTTTTGTTAATTTATTAGATTATAAAAAATCAGGATATGCAATAAGAGCCCATGAAATGGCTATAAGAAATTATAATAGGGTTTTAGAAGAAAAGGGAATGAGTAGCTTAAAGCCTAATAGAGAACCTAAATTTAAAATTATTAACCCTCATAATAGAAGGGTAAAAGAATCTGTTAAATTATCATTAGATTATTGGGAGAATTCTAATCTTAAAGATATTCTAGTAGATCAATATGGAAATAGCTACGAAATTCAAAAAGAACCACATCCTAGAGGGACTTATATTAACGCTATTTTAGAGTTAGAGCCTAAGGAAGAGCGTGTGTTTTGGATAGAAAGTAATGAAAATCCTATAAATTATATAAAAATAAAAAATGAATCAAAGGCAGTAGATGGGATAGAGGATATTTATTTATATGAAAATAGTAGAGAAATGATTAAATATGGAAATGTCTATGAAAATAATAATGTTAAAATATCTTGGAATAGAGAAAAGGGGATTATTGGATGGTTTGACAAAATAAATGGAGTTGAATTATTTGATAGTTCATCAGAGGTAGGTGCCTTCATGCCTATTTATGAATTAACAAAGGCAGAAAACCAAAGCACTAATTCTCAATATTCTATTCGAGCTGTTGGTCGTAATATGAGAGGAAAAAATCATAAAGTATTTTATCCAACTATTAATGCAGTTGAAGTAACTGAAATTGGAGAGGTTTATGGAAAGATAAATTTTGATTTAGAGTTGAAGGGAACTAGTTTATTAAAATTGGTATTAAAGGTTTATAACAAAATCAATAAAGTAGATGTATCAGTAATTATGAATAAGGATAGTGTTTGGGACCCAGAAAGCATATTTGTAGCTTTACCTTTTGCTTTAAATGATAAAAAGATGGATTTATTTGCGGAGAAAACTGGTTGTACTATGCAAATCAAAAAAGAACAACTTTTAGGAACCAATTGTGACTATAATTTAGTGCAAAATGGTATAGGATTAAAAGAAGGTAATTATGGAATTAGTATAGCTATGCCAGATACATCACTTATATATACTTCAGCTTTGATGTATGAAAATGCTAAAAAGTTATTCCATAAGGATTATACAAATTCTAAAGATTATAAATTATACTCTTGGCCTATGAATAATATTTGGGAAACTAATTTTAAAGCATCTTTAGCTGGATTTATAGAATTTAATTACTCTATTAGTTGGTTTAATTCCACTAAGGA
>JBOGCG010000014.1:0-84779 GCA_051656625.1 Sarcina sp.
CTGATGGAATGGAAATGGTAATGCCAGGAGATCACATCGACATGGAGGTTGAATTAATTCACCCAGTAGCTATGGATGAAGGATTAAGATTCGCGATCAGAGAAGGTGGAAGAACTGTAGGATCAGGTGTTGTTACTAAAGTAGAAGCTTAATTCTAAATTAGAACAATAACTTTTAGAATCTTTTGTTTAGGTGAGATTTTTCTCACCTAAACTTTAAAATTGTTATTTATAAGGATTAATTTCCTTTAAATAAATTGATAGCCCAAAGAACTCGGGTGTTGCTTTATGGATATTTTAAAATTGTTTAGCGCAAAATAATTTAAAAGTATCTAAATAAAGAAAAGTTCAAAGTATATACAATGAAGCTTTTAATTTTTTAGTTTGAGTTTGAGCGCAAAGAACAAAAATTAGGAAATTTTAAGTTGTTCACAAAAAGGCCTTTAAAAGAGATGGATGAGTAATCATTCATCTCTTTTTTGTAAATTTTTTTCGATGGTAATAATATTTTCTTGCAAATTTTTTTAAATAGTATATTATATTAAATAGGATGTTTTGAAGAAAATAATTAAAAAAATATTTTCGAAAAAAAAGCTTATTAAAAAGCTTGAAAAATGAAAATATACATAGTATAATTAAGAAGTTGCAAAGCAAGAAGCGTTGATTCAAGAGGTTGCCGAACTTCCGGGATATTCTTGATGAGCTAGCGAGGATCTAGAATCCAGCGACAGACATTCTTACTGTTTCTATCGTATCATGAAACACCAGGGACAGTTTACAGAATGAAACTGTTGTGCGTTAAGAAGTAAAACGTACATGAAAAGGAGGGAAACCACATGTCAAAACAAAAAATAAGAATAAGATTAAAAGCATTTGATCACACAATATTAGATCAATCAGCTGAAAAAATCGTAGAAACTGCTAAATCAACAGGTGCTAAGGTTGCAGGTCCAATACCTCTTCCAACAGAAAAAGATGTTATAACAATCTTAAGAGCTGTGCACAAATATAAAGATTCAAGAGAGCAGTTCGAAATCAGAACTCATAAGAGATTAATTGATATCGTTAATCCATCACCTAAAACTGTTGATGCTTTAATGAGATTAAATTTACCAGCTGGCGTTGATATCGAAATTAAACTATAGTTTTTAGTTTTAATTGATATTAAGTAATAATAAAAAAACTATTATGATTGTAAAACAATCCGCTAATAAGTTTAGGAGGTGTAACCACATGAAAAAAGCTATAATAGGTAAAAAAATCGGGATGACTCAAATATTCGATCAAAACGGAAAAGTTGTTCCTGTAACAGTAGTAGAAGCTGGTCCATGTGTTGTTGTTCAAAAGAAAACTGTTGAAAATGACGGTTACGAAGCAATACAATTAGGATACGGTGAAATCAGAGAGAAATTAGTAAACAAACCAAGAAAAGGTCATTTTGCTAAAGCAGGAGTATCAGCTAGAAGAACTCTTAAAGAATTCAGATTAGAAGATACATCAAGCTACAATGTTGGTGACGAAGTAAAGGTTGATGTTTTCGAAATCGGAGAAAAAGTTGACGTTTCAGGAGTTTCAAAAGGAAAAGGCTTCCAAGGCGTTATCAAAAGATGGAATCAAAGTAGAGGACCTATGACTCATGGTTCTAAATTCCACAGAGCTCCAGGTTCAATGGGTGCTGCATCAGATCCATCAAGAACTTTCAAAAACAAAAGAATGCCAGGACACATGGGTTCAGATAATGTAACAGTATTAAACCTTGAAGTAGTTAAGGTTATGGCTGACAAGAATATCATCTTAATTAAAGGTGGAATTCCAGGAGCTAATAGAAGTACAGTTGTTATCAAAAACAGTGTTAAAGCATAATTTTTCTAGAAAGGAGGAAATAAAATGCCTACAATAGGATTATTAAATAAAGAAGGACAAAAAGTTGGAGATATCCAATTAAATGAAATAGTATTCGCTGCTGAAATAAACGAAGCAGTTTTACATCAAGTAGTTGTTGCTCAATTAGCTAATAAGAGACAAGGAACTCAATCAACTAAGACTAGATCTGAAGTTAGAGGAGGCGGAATTAAGCCTTGGAGACAAAAAGGAACTGGTAGAGCAAGACAAGGTTCAATAAGAGCACCACAATGGATTAAGGGTGGTATCGTATTTGCACCAAAACCAAGAGATTACAGAATGTCAATACCTAAAAGCATGAGAGCTGTTGCTATGAAATCAGCTTTATCAAGCAAGGTTGCAGACAATAACATGTTAGTTTTAGAAAGCTTAGAATTCGAAGCTCCTAAAACAAAAGAAGCTATCAAAGTATTAAATGCTTTAGAAGCTAAAAAAGCTTTAGTTGTTACAACTGAATCAAACGAGAATGTTTACAAATCAATGAGAAACGTTCCAGGTGTTGAAGTATGTCCATTAAACAACATAAATGTTTATGACTTACTTAAGTTTGAAAAGTTAATAATAACTAAGGAAGCTGTAGAAAAAATCGAGGAGGTGTACGCATAATGAAACTTACAAGCTATGATATAATCAGCAAACCAGTTATCACTGAGAAGAGCATGGCAGCTATGTCTGAAGGAAAATATACTTTCAGAGTTCACGTTTCTGCTAACAAAGTTCAAATCAAGAGAGCTGTTGAAGAAGTTTTCAATGTAAAAGTTGCTGACGTTAAAACAATCAGACTTGAAGGAAAAACTAAAAGAGTTGGCGTTCACATCGGAAAAAGAGCTGACTACAAAAAAGCTATCATAACATTAGCTGAAGGAAGCACTATTGAATTCTTTGAAGGAATGCAATAATATTAACCGGTAGTGGCTGAAAGCCAGAGAAGGATTAATAAGGAGGGAAATTTCAAATGGCAGTTAAAAAGTTTAACCCAATTACGCCATCAAGAAGACAAATGACAGTTGCGACATTTGAAGAAATAACTACAAATGTTCCTGAGAAATCACTTCTTGTTTCATTAAAAAAGAAAGCAGGAAGAAATGCTCAAGGTAAAATAACTGTAAGACATCGTGGCGGCGGAGCTAAGAGAAAATACAGAATAATAGATTTTAAAAGAAATAAAGATGGAGTACCTGCAAAGGTTGCTACAGTTGAGTATGATCCAAACAGATCAGCATATATAGCATTAGTTGTTTATGCAGATGGAGATAAGAGATACATACTAGCTCCAGTTGGAATCAAAGTTGGAGATACAGTAGTATCAGGTGTAGATGCTGATATCAAACCAGGTAATGCATTACCATTAAAAAATATGCCAGTTGGTACTTTCGTACACAACATAGAATTACAAGCTGGAAAAGGTGGTCAATTAGTAAGATCAGCTGGAACATCAGCTCAATTAATGGCTAAAGAAGGTAACTATGCAACATTAAGATTACCATCAGGTGAAATGAGATATGTTAGAATAGAGTGTAGAGCAACTGTTGGTACAGTTTCAAACACAACTCATGAAATAGTTAATATCGGTAAAGCTGGAAGAAAAAGACATATGGGATGGAGACCTACAGTAAGAGGATCAGTAATGAACCCTAACGATCACCCTCACGGTGGTGGAGAAGGTAAATCTCCTGTTGGTAGACCAAGTCCAGTTACTCCTTGGGGTAAACCAGCACTTGGATACAAAACTAGAAATGCTAAAAAATATTCAAACAGATTTATCATCAAGAGAAGAAACGAAAAGTAATTTGGAGAGAATAGTTATTTCTCTTCAGAGCTTAGTCGCTTAAGAAGTAAATAACATTAAAGGTTATGAAGGGAGGCAATTCCAGTGAGTAGATCAATTAAAAAGGGACCTTTCGTACACGCAGGTCTTTTAAAGAAAATAGAAGAAATGAACCAAACAGAAGATAAGAAAGTTATCAAAACTTGGTCAAGAAGCTCAACTATATTCCCACAAATGATAGGACACACAATCGCAGTACACGATGGAAGAAAACATGTTCCTGTATATATAAGTGAAGATATGGTTGGACACAAATTAGGTGAGTTCGTATTAACTAGAACTTATAAAGGTCATGTTGATACAGAAAAATCATCAAAGAGAAGATAATTAGCCTGGAAAGGAGGAACTTTATCATGGAAGCTAGAGCTATAGCTAAGTATGTAAGAATGTCTCCAATGAAAGTAGGAGTTGTTCTTGATTTAATAAGAGGAAAAAATGTTAATGAAGCTGCTGCTATATTAAAATATACTCCAAAAGACGCAGCTGGAGTTATTGAAAAAGTTTTAAAATCAGCAGTTGCAAACGCTGAAAACAACAACGAATTAGACGCTGCAAAGTTATTTGTTTCAGAAGCATTCGTAGGTCAAGGTCCAACACTAAAGAGATTTAGACCACATGCTCAAGGAAGAGCGTTCAGAATAAACAAAAAAACAAGCCATATAACTCTTGTAGTTAAAGAAAGAGCTTAATAGTAAGGAGGGAAACAGAGTGGGTCAAAAAGTAAATCCTCATGGACTAAGAGTTGGTGTCATCAAAGGATGGGATGCAAAATGGTATGCAGATAAAAAGAATTTTGCTGATAACCTAGTTGAAGACCAATTAATAAGAAAATTTGTTAAGAAAGAGCTTTATACTGCTGGAATTTCTAAAATAGAAATCGAAAGAGCAGCTAAAAGACTTAAGTTAAATATATATACTGCTAAACCTGGAGTTGTTATAGGAAAAGGTGGATCAGGTATAGAAGCATTAAAGAAAAAATTAGTTGCAATGGTAGCTCAAAAGAATGTTTTAATAAACATTGTTGAAGTTAAAAATGCTGATGCAGATGCACAATTAGTAGCTGAAAATATCGCTTTACAATTAGAAAAGAGAATATCTTTCAGAAGAGCTATGAAACAATCAATCCAAAGAGCTATGAAGTCAGGAGCACAAGGTGTTAAGACTGCATGTTCAGGAAGATTAGGTGGAGCTGAAATAGCAAGAACTGAGCAATATCATGAAGGAACTATTCCACTACAAACTTTAAGAGCAGATATCCAATATGGATTCGCTGAAGCGGATACAACTTATGGAAAAATCGGAGTTAAAGTTTGGGTTTACAATGGAGAAGTTCTTCCAACTAAAAAAGTAGTGAAAGAAGAAGCTAACGCATAGGAAGCATAAGAAAGGAGGAATCAGGTCATGTTAATGCCTAAAAGAGTAAAACACCGTAAGGTACAACGTGGTAGAATGAAAGGTAAAGCAACTAGAGGAAACTTCTTAGCTTACGGAGATTTCGGAATACAAGCAACTAGTTGTGGATGGATTAGAAGTAATCAAATTGAATCTGCCAGAATAGCAATAAACAGATATATAAGAAGAGGCGGTAAGCTTTGGATAAAAATATTCCCTGATAAACCTGTTACTGCAACACCAGCTGAAACAAGAATGGGTAAAGGTAAAGGTTCTGTTGAGTACTGGGTAGCAGTAGTTAAACCAGGTAGAGTATTATTTGAATTATCAGGTGTAGCTGAAGAAGTAGCTAGAGAAGCTATGAGACTTGCTTCACACAAACTTCCTGTAAGAACTAAGTTTGTTACAAGAAAAGATTTTGAGGAAATGGGTGGTGAAGAATAATGAAAGCTAGAGAATTAAAAGAATTAAGAACAAGCAATCCTCAAGATTTAAGAGTTAAATTAAACGATCTTAAAGCTGAATTATTCAATTTAAGATTCCAATTGGCGACAGGTCAACTAGAGAACCCAATGAGAATCAAAGAAGTTAAGAAATCAATAGCTCAAATCAAGACTATCATAAGAGAAGAAGAGTTAAAGGTTGAGCAGTAATCCTGAAAGGAGGTAACACCTGTGGAAAGAAATTTAAGAAGAAAAAGAGTAGGTAAAGTTGTTTCTGATAAAATGGATAAAACTATCGTTGTTGCTGTTGAAACAAAGGTAAGACATCCATTATACGGTAAGACTGTTAATAGAACAACTAAATTTAAAGCTCATGACGAAAACAATGAAGCTAAAATGGGCGATAAAGTTTTAATAATGGAAACTAGACCATTATCAAAGGATAAGAGATGGAGACTAGTTGAGATTACAGAGAAGGCTAAGTAGTCTTTGAAGTCTGAAAGGAGGTTAATTTCATGATACAACAACAAACTCGTTTAAAAGTCGCTGATAACTCAGGAGCTAAAGAAATTATGTGCATTAGAGTATTAGGCGGATCAAAGAGAAAATTTGGAAATGTTGGAGATATAATCGTTGCTAGTGTTAAAAGTGCAACACCAGGTGGAGTTGTTAAAAAAGGTGACGTTGTAAAAGCAGTTATAGTTAGATCAGTTAGAGGATTAAGAAGAAATGACGGATCATACATCAAGTTTGATGAAAACGCTGCAGTAATAATAAAAGATGATAAGCAACCAAGAGGAACTCGTATATTCGGACCAGTTGCTAGGGAGCTAAGAGATAAAGAATTTAACAAGATCTTATCATTAGCACCAGAAGTTCTATAATTCAAGGATTAGGAGGTGGCTAAGATGAAGGTACATGTTAGAAAAAACGACAAAGTTGTAGTTATATCTGGAAAAGATAAAGGAAAAGTAAGTGAAGTTCTTAAAGTTAACCCTAAAAAAGGAACAGTAGTTGTTAAAGACGTTAACGTAGTTAAGAAACATCAAAAACCTAATAGAGAAAACATGCAAGGTGGAATTGTAGAAAGAGAAGCTGCTATAAAAAGCGCTAAAGTTATGCTTTACTGCGGTAAGTGTAAAAAAGCTACAAGAATAAGCCATAAGCTATTAGAAGATGGCGCTAAAGTAAGAGTATGCAAAAAGTGTGGAGAAACACTATAAAATTTGAAAGGAGGTACTTTATATGATGCCAAGACTTCAAGACATATATGAAAAAGAAGTTGTTCAAGCGATGATGGATAAGTTCGGATATAAGAACGTAATGGAAGTTCCTAAGCTTGAGAAAATTATTATAAATATGGGTGTAGGAGAAGCTAAAGACAACGCTAAAATATTAGAATCAGCAGTTGCAGATTTAACATTAATAGCTGGTCAAAAGCCAATCTTAACAAGAGCAAAAAAATCAGTTGCTAACTTTAAAATAAGAGAAAACATGCCTTTAGGATGTAAAGTAACTTTAAGAAAGGTAAAAATGTACGAATTCGCTGATAAGCTTATGGGTATAGCTTTACCAAGAGTTAGAGATTTTAGAGGAGTTTCAAGCAAAGCTTTCGATGGAAGAGGAAACTACTCATTAGGAATTAAAGAACAATTAATATTCCCAGAAATTGAATATGATAAAATAGATAAAGTAAGAGGAATGGATATTATCTTCGTAACAACAGCTAATACTGACGAAGAAGCAAGAGAATTATTAAGATTCCTTGGAATGCCATTTGCTCAATAATAAGGAGGGTATATTATGGCTCGTAAGGCAATGATCGAAAAATGGAACAAAGAACCAAAATACAAAACTAGAGCTTATACTAGATGCAGATTATGTGGAAGACCACACTCTGTATTAAAGAAATTCGGAATTTGCCGTATTTGCTTTAGAGAATTAGCTTACAAAGGTGAAATTCCTGGTTGTAAGAAAGCAAGTTGGTAATATTTAAAGAATGAAAGGAGGCACAATATAATGGTTATGACAGATCCTATCGCAGATTTGCTAACACGTATCAGAAACGCAAACTCTGTAAGACACGAAGTAGTAGAGGTTCCTTCTTCAACAGTTAAGAAGGCAATCGTTAATATATTATTACAAGAAGGTTACCTTAAAGGAATAGAGGAGTACAACGATGGTGTAGTTCCTATGTTAAGATTAACTTTAAAATATGATACAACAAACAACAGAGTAATCACTGGATTAAAGAGAATCTCTAAGCCAGGATTAAGAGTTTATTGTAAAAGAGATGAAGTACCTAAGGTATTAAACGGATTAGGTATTGCTTTAATTTCAACTTCTAAAGGATTATTAGTTGATAGAGAAGCTAGAAAATTAGGATTAGGCGGAGAAGTTATCTGCTACGTTTGGTAATCAGAATATAATTACTAAATTTATATAAATAGATTGAAGCATTGAAATTATTTTCAAATAAATTAGATTTAACGGATCAAAAAAAATTACAGGAGGTGCGATTATGTCAAGAGTAGGTAGATTACCTATAGCTATACCTGCTGGCGTAACTGTTACTGTAACACCAGAGAACGTTGTTATAGTAAAAGGTGCTAAAGGCGAGCTTAAGGAAGCTATGAATGCAGACATAAACATAGCTGTTGAAAACAACGAAGTAGTTGTTACTAGACCAAGTGACCATAAAACTCACAGAGCTTTACATGGTTTAACAAGAGCTTTAATAAACAACATGATAATTGGTGTAACTCAAGGGTTTGCTAAGACTTTAGAATTAAATGGTGTTGGTTACAGAGCTCAATTACAAGGAAATAAACTTGTTATGAACTTAGGATTTTCACATCCAGTAGAAGTTGAAGCGGTTGAAGGAGTTTCATTTAAATTAGATGGAACAACTAAAGTTATCGTTGAAGGTATAGATAAACAAAAAGTTGGAGCTGTTGCTGCTAACATTAGATCATGGAGAAAACCAGAACCATACAAAGGTAAAGGTATCAAGTATGCTGGCGAAGTGATTAGAAGAAAAGAAGGTAAAACTGGTAAGTAATAAATAGAAAGGAGTGAACCCTATGTTTAAAAAGGCAGATAGAAAAGAAGCTAGAGTTAAGCGTCATTTAAGAGTTCGTAAAAAAATCTCTGGAACTCCATCAAGACCAAGACTTGCAGTATATAGAAGTGAAAAAAATATATATGCTCAAATCATTGATGATGTTAATGCTGTTACATTAGTAGCTGCATCAAGCTTAGAAAAAGGGTTTGACAAAGCTGGAAGCAATAAAGAAGCTGCTAAATTAGTAGGTGAAATGATTGCTAAGAAAGCTATTGAAAAAGGAATTACTGACGTTGTATTCGACAGAGGCGGATACATATATCACGGAAGAATAGAAGCTTTAGCTACTTCAGCAAGAGAAGCAGGCTTAAAATTCTAATAAATAAGGAGGGAAAGTACGCAATGAGAATCGATCCTAGTACATTAGAGCTTAAAGAAAAAGTTGTTAATATAAGCAGAGTTACTAAGGTTGTTAAGGGTGGTAGAAACTTTAGATTCAGCGCATTAGTAGTTGTTGGTGACGAGAACGGACATATAGGCGTTGGAACTGGTAAGTCAATAGAAATCCCAGAAGCAATCAGAAAAGGAATTGAGGATGCTAAGAAAAACTTAGCAAGTGTTGCTATCGTAGATGGCACAGTACCTCATCAAATAAACGGAAAATTTGGAACTGGTAATGTTTTAATAATGCCAGCTAAAGAGGGTACAGGAGTTATAGCTGGTGGTCCAGCTAGAGCTGTAATTGAACTTGCAGGACTTAAGAACGTTAGAGCTAAGTCATTAGGTTCAAATAACCCAAGAAACATGGTTAAAGCAACAATCAATGGATTAACTAACTTAAGAACAGCTGAAGAAATAGCTAAATTAAGAGGTAAATCTGTTGAGGAAATTTTAGGTTAGGAGGTATAGCGATGTTAAAAGTAACTTTAGTTAAAAGCTTAATTGGTAGAAAAAAAGACCATATAGCTACTGCGCATGCCCTTGGACTTAAGAAAATAGGTAAAACAGTAGAAAAAGAGGAAACTCCTCAAATAAAAGGTATGATAGCTAAAATAAGCTATTTATTAAAAGTAGAAGAAGTATAATAAAGAGGAGGTGTAATAGATATGAAACTTCATGAGTTAAAACCAGTTGCTGGTAGCAGACATTCTAAGAAAAGAATCGGTAGAGGTACAGGTTCAGGATTAGGAAGAAATGCCGGTAAAGGGGAAAAGGGACAAAACGCTAGATCAGGTGGCGGAGTAAGACCAGGATTCGAAGGGGGCCAAATGCCTTTATTCAGAAGACTTCCTAAGAGAGGATTTACTAACCCATTCACTAAGCATTTTGTTACTATCAACTTAGATAGATTAAACATCTTTGAAGATGGAACAGAAGTTACTCCAGAATTATTACTTGAAAGAAGAGTAATATCTAAAGTTTTAGATGGAGTTAAGATATTAGGTAACGGAACTATAGATAAGAAATTAGTAGTTAAAGGTTGCAAGTTCTCAAAGCAAGCGGCTGATAAGTTAGTTGCGGCTGGAGGAAAAGTAGAGGTGAAGTAGTATGCTATCAACCCTAAGTAATGCCTGGAAAGTTTCTGACCTTAAAAAGAAAATATTATGGACTGTATTCTTAATAGTTATTTTCAGGATGGGAAGCTATATTCCTGTTCCTGGAATTGACACACAAAGTTTGAAATCTTTAACCCAGTCAGATGGATTATTTGGATTTTATAACATGATATCTGGAGGATCCTTAAGTAGATTTAGTATCTTTGCCTTAGGGGTTGTTCCATATATTAATGCATCAATTATTATGCAACTGTTAACAATAGCGATACCTCAATTAGAGCAATTATCTAAAGAGGGTGAGGAAGGTAGAAAGAAGATACAAAATATCACTAGATATCTTTCAATAGTTATTGGATTTATTACTGCTTATGGAAGTTACTTATTAATTGCAAGATATGGTGCTATTAAAACACCTAATGCTTTGACAATAATATTGATAATTATATCATTAGTAGTAGGATCCACTTTCCTAATGTGGTTAGGTGATCAGATAACAGTTAAAGGTGTAGGTAATGGTGTTTCACTTATTATCTTCGCAAACATAATATCATCATTACCAATGACAGCTATGCAAATTGGTAGCTTTATGTCAAATGGTAGTATTAATATAGTTGAAGTAGTATTATTCGTAGTTGCTGCATTAGCATTATTAGCTGCTGTAATCTACTTATCATTAGCGGAAAGAAGAGTACCAGTACATTATGCTGGTAAGTCAGTTGGGACTAAGGTTTACAAGGGTCAAAATACTCACATTCCTTTAAGTATTATCGGAACAACAGTAATAGCAATTATATTTGCTATGTCAGTTATGAGTTTTCCTGGAGCTATAGCTCAATTTTTCCCTAATAACGCTGTATCACAGTGGATAACAAGTAATGGCTGGAGTCCATTTAATGATTCTGGTGTATTATATCCAATTTGTTATGCGGTATTAACTATATTCTTTACATGGTTCTATACTCAAATTACTTTCAAGCCAGATGAAATGGCTGAAAATATGCATAAATCCGCAGGATTTATACCAGGTATAAGACCAGGTCAAGAAACTGCCATCTATCTAGAAAAACTTTTAAATAGGGTTTCTTTCATAGGTGGAATATTTGCTGCAATACTGGCTGTATTACCAGTAATAGTAAATAACTACACTCCTTTTAAAGGAGTACAATTTGGTGGTACTTCATTATTAATCTTAGTTTCTGTATCATTAGAAATAATGAGACAACTTGAGACTCAATTAACAATGAGACACTATAAAGGATTTCTTAAATAATAGAATATAATGGAGATGATGCCCGTGAAAATAGTATTATTGGGTCCTCCTGGTGCAGGTAAGGGAACACAGGCAAAATCAATAAGTAATAGATATTCAATTCCACATATATCAACAGGAGATATTTTCAGAAAGAATATTTCTGAAAATACACCATTAGGGATAGAAGCTAAGAAGTTTATCGACAATGGGCAATTAGTTCCTGATGAAGTAACAATTAATATGGTTAAAGATAGATTAACACATGATGATTGTAGAGAAGGATATTTATTAGATGGTTTTCCGAGAACTGTTCATCAAGCAGAAGCGTTAGAGGAATTCCTTCATAATAGAAGTGAAAGTTTAGATACTGCTCTTCTAATAGATGTTCCAATGAGTTTCATACTTGAAAGAATGACTGGCAGAAGAGTCTGTCCTTCATGTGGAGCGAGCTATCATATTAAGTTCAATCCACCAAGCACTGAAGGCAAATGTGATGTTTGTGGTAGCGATGTAATACAAAGAAAAGACGATACTGAAGCAACTGTTTCAGAAAGACTTGATGTATATCAAAAGCAAACACAACCATTAATAGATTTTTATAAAAATAGAGAACAACTTTCCGTAGTAGATGGAACAAAAGCAATTAATGAGGTCTTTGAAAGTATCTGTGAAATCTTAGGGAGCGATAGATAATGATTACTATTAAGAATGAAATAGAAATCGACCTTATGAGAAAAGCAGGGAGAATTGTTGGTGAAACACTTAACCTGCTTAAACAGAATATAAGACCAGGTATTACTACTGCAGAATTAGATAGAATAGCTGAAGAGTTTATAGTTAAACAAGGAGCTACACCATCCTTTAAAGGATTGTATGGTTTTCCTGGTTCAGTGTGTATATCTGTTAATGATCAAGTGGTTCATGGTATACCTGGAGGATATACTCTAAAAGAAGGAGATATTGTTTCTCTTGATTGTGGTGCATGTCTTAACGGATTCCATGGAGATGCTGCAAGAACTTTTCCTGTAGGAAATGTTTCTGAAGAAGCTCTAAAACTTATTGAAGTAACAGAAGAATGTTTCTTCAAAGGTTTAGAATATGCTAAAGTTGGTAATAAATTAACAGATGTATCTCATGCAATACAACAATATGTTGAAGATAATGGATTTTCAGTTGTAAGAGACTTTGTCGGACATGGAATTGGAAGAAAAGTCCATGAAAGTCCTGATGTGCCTAACTTCGGTAGACCAGGTAGAGGTCCTAAGCTTGTGACAGGAATGGCACTTGCTATAGAACCAATGGTAAACATCGGTAAATATCATGTTAAAACAGCCAGTGATGATTGGACAGTTCTAACAGCAGATGGTTCACTTTCTGCCCATTACGAAAATACTGTAATAATCTTACCAGATGGACCAGAAGTTTTGACACTAGTAAAATAATCATATCTGTTGCTTAGTTATAAATTCATATTTTACTAATTTTGAAGTATGTAATTTATGGCTAAGGTAATCGTTGAGGTGAACAGTTTGCAAAATAATGACTTAATTGGCAGATTAGTTGTATCTAGTACTGGAAGAGATAAAGGAAGCTTTTATGTTGTTCTTGAAAAAATAAGCGATAATTTATTGCTTTTAGTAAATGGATCAAGCAAAACTATGTTATTGCCAAAAAAGAAAAAGTTAAAACATTTAACATTAACTAATGTGATTGATGAGGAAGTTTATGCTTCTATTCAATCAAACTGCAGAAATGCAGATCTAATAATAAAAAGATTTATAAAGCTAAATGGCACCAAGGAGGTTTGATTACCTTATGTCAAAAGATGATGTAATAGAAATGCAAGGTACGGTTTTAGAATCATTACCTAATGCAACATTTAAAGTAAAATTAGAAAGTGGGCAAGAAATAATGGCTCATATTTCTGGAAAGTTAAGAATGAACTTCATAAGAATTCTACCTGGTGATAAAGTTACAATAGAACTTTCACCATACGATCTTTCAAAGGGTAGAATTACTTGGAGAGCAAAATAAGGAGGGTTACCGATGAAAGTAAGACCATCAGTTAAGCCTATTTGCGAAAAGTGCAAGGTTATAAAAAGAAAAGGAAGAGTAATGGTAATCTGTGAAAATCCTAAGCACAAGCAAAAACAAGGCTAAAATTTAATTAACCTTAATAATTTTTAGTTGAATTGGGAGTCAATTTTTATTGACTTTTCCATGAAACTAAAATATGATTATATAGGCGTTCTATTAAAAAAAGCTAGTAAATTTTAGGAGCGGCTGAAGTGTTTTTACACTATCCTAAAATTTAATATATATTATTATATTTAAAAAATTAAAAATTTTGAAGTTAATTCATTATTAACTTCGGCATTTCAATACCAGGAGGTGTAAAGATTAATGGCAAGAATAGCAGGTGTTGACCTACCAAGAGAAAAAAGAGTTGAAATAGGTCTAACTTATATATACGGTATAGGATTACCAACAGCAAAACAAATTCTTGAAGTTACTGGAATAAGCGGTGACATCAGAGTTAAAGATCTTTCAGAAGATCAAGTTAACGAAATCAGAACTTACATCAACGGAAACTTCACAGTTGAAGGTGATTTAAGAAGAGAGATTGCTCTTAACATTAAGAGATTAGTTGAAATTGGTTCTTACAGAGGAATTAGACATAGAAGAGGTCTTCCAGTAAGAGGACAAAAAACTAAAACTAATGCTAGAACTAGAAAAGGTCCTAAGAAGACAATCGCTAACAAGAAGAAATAGTTAAGGAGGGAAGACAATGGCAGCTCAAAAAGTTAAAAAGACTAGAAGAAGAAAAGATAGAAAAAATGTTGAGCACGGTGCTGCACACATCCAATCAACATTCAATAACTCAATAGTTACTTTAACTGATGAAAGAGGAAACGCATTAGCATGGGCAAGTGCTGGCGGCCTTGGATTCAAAGGTTCAAGAAAGAGTACTCCATTTGCAGCTCAAATGGCAGCAGAAACTGCAGCTAAAGCGGCTATGGAACACGGTTTAAAAAGTGTTGAGGTTTACGTAAAAGGACCAGGTGCTGGAAGAGAAGCAGCTATAAGAAGCTTACAAGCAGCTGGATTAGAAGTTACTTTAATTAAAGATGTAACTCCAATTCCTCATAACGGATGTAGACCACCAAAAAGAAGAAGAGTATAGTAACGGGAGGTGTAATTTATGGCAAGATATACTGGCGCAACCTGCAAACTTTGCAGAAGAGAAGGTATGAAATTATTCCTTAAAGGGGATAGATGCTACACAGACAAATGTGCATTCGTAAAAAGAAGTTACGCACCAGGACAACACGGTGCTAATAGAAAGAAAATATCAGATTACGGTATGCAATTAAGAGAGAAGCAAAAAGCTAAAAGAATATATGGTGTTTTAGAAACTCAATTCAGAAACACTTATGAAAGAGCAGAAAAAATTAAAGGTGTTACTGGTGAAAATCTATTAAGACTTTTAGAAATGAGATTAGATAACGTGGTATTCAGACTAGGATTCGGTTCATCAAGAGTTGAAGCTAGACAATTAGTTAACCACGGACATTTCTTAGTAAATGGTAAAAAAGTTGATATCGCATCATACAAAGTAACTGTTAATGATGTAATATCAGTAAGAGAAAAAAGTAGAGGAAGCGAGAAGTTTAAAACTTTCGTAGAAAATCCAAAAGCTTTACCTCAATGGTTATCAGCTAACTTAGAAAACTTTGAAGGAAAAGTTGTTGCTGAACCAAGCAGAGAAGATATTGACGTACCAGTTAATGAAACTCTAATCGTTGAGTTATACAGCAAATAGTAATTAATTTAAAAATTAATTTAAGATGGATCAGTTGCCCTCAAAATAAGGTTGCCATTTTAATATTAAGGAGGGTTTGCTAATGTTAGAAATCGAAAAGCCAGTTATTCAATGTATAGAGTCAAATGAAGATGGAACTTATGGTAAATTTGCTATAGAACCACTTGAAAGAGGATATGGAACTACACTTGGGAATGCATTAAGAAGAATATTACTTTCTTCTTTACCAGGGGTAGCACCAACTTCTGTTAAAATAGATACAGTTCTTCACGAATTCTCAACTATCGCTGGAGTTAAGGAAGATGTTACTGAAATAATATTAAACCTTAAAGCTTTAGCTTTAACTATGGAAGGTGAAGGCCCAAAAACTATTTATATAGATGCAAAAGGACCTGGAAAGGTAACTGGAGTAGATATAACTACAGATGGTGATGTAGAAGTTGTAAATAAAGATTTACATATCGCTACATTAGATGAAGACGGTAAGTTATACATGGAAATAACAGTTAATAGAGGAAGAGGTTATGTTACTCAAAACAAGAACAAAACTGAAGATCTTCCACTATCAGCAATAGCAATAGATTCTATTTATACTCCAGTTAAGAGAGTTAATTTCACAATAGAAAATACAAGAGTTGGTCAAATCACAGATTATGATAGATTAACTTTAGAAGTATGGACTAATGGGACAATAAAAATAGAAGAAGCGATTTCTTTATCAGCTAAAATTCTTATCGAACACTTTAAATTATTCATGACATTAACTGATAACACAAATGATGTTGAAATCATGATTGAAAAAGAAGAAGATAAGAAGGAAAAAGCTTTAGAGATGACTATTGAAGAATTAGACTTATCTGTTAGATCATATAACTGTTTAAAAAGAGCAGGTATCAATACTGTTCAAGAATTAGCAGCTAAAAGTATGGATGACATGATGAAAGTAAGAAATCTTGGTAAGAAATCTTTAGAAGAAGTAGAAAAGAAATTAATAGAATTAGGTTTAAACCTAAAAATAAACGAAGAGTAGTTAGGAGGTATAGCCATGGCAGGATATCGTAAGTTAGGTCGTCCTACTGATCAAAGAAGAGCTATGTTAAGAAATCTAGTTACTAGCTTTTTAAAGCATGGGAAGATAGAAACAACTGTAACAAGAGCTAAAGAAACTAGAAGTCTTGCAGAGAAAATGATCACTCTTGCAAAAAGAGGAGATTTACACGCTAGAAGACAAGTTTTATCATTCGTAACTGAAGAGGATGTAGTTAAAGATTTATTTGACAACATAGCTCCAAAGTACGCTGAAAGAAACGGTGGATATACTAGAATGTATAAAGTTGGTCCTAGAAGGGGCGACGCAGCAGAAGTAGTTATACTTGAATTAGTATAATATACAGGGGATTAAGTTTATACTTAATCCCCATTTTTTATAATTTTTTATTATGTAAACTTTAAAGTTGTCTCTTTACAAAATAAAATTACTAATAGTATTATTTTATAAGAAGATAATTTTTAAGCAGTTAAGAAAGTGTAACTCGGAGGTGAAGAAATTGAAAAAAAATATTATAGAATCTAAAAATTTGACTTTCAAATACATAAATGAAGAGGAAAAACAAAGTAAAACAGCTTTAGATTCAGTTTCTATAGATGTTGAAGAAGGCGAATTCTTAGTTATACTTGGACATAATGGTTCTGGAAAGTCAACAATGGCAAAACATATGAATGCCTTATTGTTACCTACTGAAGGAGTTATTTATGTGGCAGGATTAGATACAAGAGATGAAAATAACTTATGGGATGTAAGAAGTAGTGCAGGAATGGTTTTTCAAAATCCTGATAATCAACTTGTTGCTACAATAGTACAGGAGGATGTTGCTTTTGGACCAGAAAATCTAGGAGTACCTCCAGAAGAAATAAAAAAAAGAGTTGAAGAAAGTCTAAAAAAAGTTGATATGTATGAATATAGAGAACATGCACCACATCTTTTATCAGGTGGACAGAAACAAAGAATTGCTATAGCTGGTATTCTAGCTATGATGCCTAAGTGCATCGTTTTTGATGAACCTACAGCAATGCTTGATCCATCAGGAAGAAAAGAAGTTTTAGAAACAATGAAAGATGTAAATAAAAATCTAGGAATTACTATAATACTTATAACTCATTACATGGATGAAGCAGCTCAAGCTGATAGAGTTATTGTTATGGATCAAGGAAAAGTTAAGCTTACAGGAACTCCTAGAGAAGTATTTTCAAAGGTTGAAGAAATGAAAGCTATAGGCCTTGATGTTCCTCAAGTTACTGAACTTGCCTATGAGTTACAACAAGAGGGAATAAATATTTCAACAGATATATTAAATATAGATGAGATGGTGAATGCGTTATGTCAATTAAAGTAGAAAATTTAACACACATATATATGCCAAAAAGTCCTTTTGAAAAGGTAGCTTTAAATAATGTTAGTTTTGAAATAGAGGATGGAGATTTTGTTGCTTTAATAGGCCATACAGGTTCAGGAAAATCTACATTAATCCAACATTTAAATGGATTATTAAAAGCAACTTCAGGGAATATAATAATAGATAATGTTGATTTAAATGCTAAAGCTACTAAATTAAGTGATATAAGAAAAAAAGTTGGATTAGTATTTCAATATCCAGAATATCAATTGTTTGAAGAAACTATTGAGAAAGATATAGAATACGGACCAAGAAATTTAGGTCTATCAAATGAGGAAATCACAATTAGAGTTAAGCGTGCTATGAAAATGGTTGGTCTTGATTATGAAGAATATAAAGACCTTTCTCCCTTTGAATTAAGTGGAGGACAAAAAAGAAGGGTTGCAATAGCTGGAGTTATAGCTATGGAACCTAAAGTATTGATTCTTGACGAGCCAACAGCAGGACTTGATCCACATGGAAGAGATGAAATTTTAGAGCAAATAAAGAAATTACATGATGAGTATAAAATGACAGTAATACTTGTAAGTCATAGTATGGAAGATGTTGCGAAGATTGCTAATAGAGTAATTGTAATGAATAATGCTCAAATAGCTTTAGATGGAACAGTTGCAGAAGTTTTTAAAGAAATAGATACTTTAGAAAGCATTGGTCTAGCAGTTCCTCAAGTTACTTATTTAATTAGAGAACTTAGAAAAAAAGGATTTAATATATCAGATGATATATTTACTATAGAAGCGGCAAAACAAGAATTATTAAAGCTTTTAAAGAATGGAAAATAGGGAGGAACAGTAATGATTAAGGATATTACCATAGGGCAATATATACCCGGGAAATCCTATGTCCATAAGTTAGACCCAAGAACAAAGATATTAATAACTTTATTATTTGTTATAGACTTATTTGTTATAAATAAATTTTATGGATATATTTTTATAATTTTATTTTTAGGAGCAGCAGTATTATTATCAAAAGTTCCTGTAAAATATTTATATAATGGATTGAAACCAATATTTATATTAATAATTATTACAGCAATATTTAATGTATTTATGATTAAGGGTGGTACACTTCTTTGGGAATGGAAGTTTTTACATATATATAGTCAGGGGATAAGAACCGCTGTCTTTATGATATTAAGATTAGTATTCTTAATAATGGGAACTTCACTTTTAACATTAACAACATCACCTATAGAACTTACTGATGGAATAGAAAATCTTTTGGGACCATTAAAAAAAATAGGATTCCCAGCTCATGAGTTAGCTATGATGATGACTATAGCATTAAGATTTATACCAACATTAATAGATGAAACAGATAAAATAATGAAGGCACAAAAAGCAAGAGGGGCAGATTTTGAGTCAGGTAATCTAATTCAAAAGGCGAAAAGTTTAGTACCTTTATTAGTACCTTTATTTATAAGTTCTTTTAGAAGAGCAGATGAACTTGCTATGGCTATGGAAGCTAGATGCTACAGAGGTGGTACTGGCAGAACTAGAATGAAGCAGTTAAAATATACAGGAAAAGATACAGTTGCTTATATGGTTTTAATTTTATTAATAGCAGTGACTGTAGGTATTAGATTTATTTAATTTTAATTAAGAGCTGTTTATTGAAGAAAATAAAAACTTCAATAAAACAGCTCTGATTTTTTTAGAAGTTAGAAGTTTGAAAAATAGAGGAGATAAAGATGAGGAATATAAAATTAGTAATAGAATATGATGGAACTAAATTTTGTGGATGGCAAAGACAAGTTAAAGAAAGAACTATTCAAGGTACCTTAGAAAGAGCTATAAGTAAGATAACAGGTGAAGAGATAGATGTTATAGGAAGTAGTAGAACAGATTCTGGAGTCCATGCAAAGGCCTTTATAGCTAATTTTAAGACTAACTCAAGAATACCATCTATAAAATTTAAGGATGCTATAAATACTAAGTTGCCAGGGGATGTTGTAATAATAGATTCAGAAGAGGTTACAGAGGATTTTCATGCTAGATATTGCTCTAAAGGTAAAACTTATTGTTATACTATTTTAAATAGATATGAGCCATCAGCCTTAGAGAGAAATTATGTAATGCACTTTAGAGGTAGATTAGATATAGAATCTATGAGAGAGGCTTGTAAGTACTTTATTGGTAAACATGACTTTGAAGCTTTTAGGACTTTAGGAAGTTCTGTTAAAACAACAGTTAGAACTGTTACTGATTTACATATTGAAATAGAGGGAGATAAAATAAAAGTTTTTATTTCTGCTGATGGATTTTTATATAATATGGTAAGAATAATAGTAGGTACATTAATACAAGTTGGTCTTGGAAGAATAGAACCTGTAGAAATTGAAAAAATAATAAAATCTAAAGATAGAAAAAAAGCAGGAAAGTCTGTAGAATCTCAAGGACTATGCCTTGAAAAAGTTTTTTACTAAAAATAAAAAAAAAAGTTGACACGCCCGTAAGCGTGTATTATAATTGTATTTGTTTGTAAGAGAAGATCGTGAATAAGATTGCTGAATAAGCTAATCTTCACATATAAGAACGATTGTTTATAATGAAACTTTTGAAAAATTTCTAGGGAGGGAAAACAATGAAATCATACATCGCGAAAGCACAAGACGTTGAAAGAAAATGGTATGTTGTTGACGCTGCTGGTAAACCATTAGGAAGAGTTGCTAGCCAAGTTGCTTCAATATTAAGAGGAAAAAACAAGCCAACATTTACACCAAATGTTGACTGTGGAGATTTCGTAATTGTAATCAACACAGAAAAAGTGGTATTAACTGGTAATAAGTTAGACCAAAAATTCATGAGAAAGCACAGCTTATATCCAGGCGGATTAAAAGAAACTCCATATAGAGTTGTTTTAGATAAAAAACCTGAATATGCATTCGAAGAAGCAGTAAGAAGAATGTTACCAACTGGTGTTTTAGGAAGAAAAATGTTAAAGAAATTAAAAACTGTTAAAGGTGAAGAGCACGGATTCGCAGCTCAAAACCCAGAAGTTTTAGAATTAAGATACTAATATAGACTCGGGAGGAGGAATTTCAAATGGCAAAAGTTCAATATATGGGAACTGGAAGAAGAAAAAAATCAGTTGCAAGAGTAAGACTAGTACCTGGAGAAGGTAAAGTTGTAATAAATAAAAGAGAAATCGAAAACTACTTTGGTTTAGAAACTTTAAGAGTTATAGTTAACCAACCATTAGTTTTAACTGAAACTAAAGATAAATACGACGTTTTAGTTAACGTTCATGGTGGTGGATTCACAGGTCAAGCTGGAGCTATCAGACACGGAATATCAAGAGCTCTATTAAAAGCTGACGAAACTTTAAAGCCTGAATTAAAGAGAGCTGGATTCTTAACAAGAGACCCAAGAATGGTTGAAAGAAAGAAATACGGCTTAAAGAAAGCAAGAAGATCTCCACAATTCTCAAAGAGATAATATTGTTTTTTCAGAAAGAGAGGATTTTTCCTCTCTTTTTTTTATCAAAATATTTTAACTAAAGAAAAAGAGGGTGTTTACTAATGTTTCTCTTAAAAGCAAGTTTGTTTGGGGCAGTAACAGCTGTAACTTTAGCTTTTGGATTAGGACCAGCAGGAATGGAAGCTGTAAAACGTTCTTTAAATAATGGATTTTGGTCTGGATTCCAAATATCCTTAGGTTCCATAGCAGCTGACTATACTTGTATATTCATGATTCATTTTGGTTTTTCAAGAATATTTAAAGTTAGTAGAACTTACGAAGGGATATTTTTCATTATTTCAGGAATCGTTTTAGGTGCTTTTAATAAATTTTCAAATAAAGTGAAACTAGGAAATGATAATTCGCTAGGTTTTTTAAATGGTTATTTAATAACTATAGTAAATCCTATGAATATTTCAGTTTGGTTAGCTTTGAGTAGTACAGTAATGAGTTATTGGTTTAATATTAGCCCACTTTTTTATTATATAGCATTAACATCAATGTTTTTATGTACAATAAGTTGGTTAATAATATTAAATTTATTAGCATCAAAGGGTGTGAAAAAAATATCTCATGATAATAAGACTATATCTAATGTAATGAGTAAGGGAATATATTATTTGTTAAATATAATGGCTATAAGTTTTATTGTTATAGGAATTTATAGAATGATAATAAAGTAAACAAAGGATAAAAGGGAGATATCATGGATTATTTAAAGAAGAGAGGGAAAGTTTTAGTAATATTTTTTCTTCTCTATACTATAGGATTTTTATTTTTTATAAACACATTAAAATTTACAATTCCATTTTTACTAGCAGCTATATTTGCTTGTATACTTAAATATCCAACAGAGTTATTGATTAAAAAATTAAAGTTCAAAACTTGGACAGCAGCCTTATTAATATCTATATTATTTTATTTGATAATAGTTGTAATAATAGCTGTACTAATAGCATTTATAGTAAGTGATGTTTTTAGTTTTTCAGGAAATTTTAAAGATTTATTTTCAATACATAGCTTTGATGTAAATAAAGATATAGCACAATTACAACAAATATTAAGCAGTAAATTACATATAAATATAAATGTAAAGTTATTTAATTCTATAAAATCTAATTTATTTAGTACATTAGAATATGTATTTAAAACATTCTTTAATTCAGGAACATCTATAGTTGAAGAAATAATAGCATTTATTAGTTATTTACCAGATGTAGCTTTAGGAGTAATTTGTAATGTTGTCTCTACATATTTCTTTGTGAGTTATTTAGTAAAAGATGATGTGAAATCACCATTATTAGATAATATACCACAGACACAAAGAGGAAAGTTTATTGAAATTTTAGGTCATGTAAGAAAAACATTAGTAAATTACATACTATCCTATGCACTTATTATAGGATTCTCTATGTTTTTTAGTGTAGTAGGTTTCTTTATATTAGGAATAAATGATGCTTTGATTTTAGGAATTATAGCTGGAGCATTAGACCTTGTACCTATAATAGGAATGTCCATATTATATATTCCTTTATCAATAATACATTTCTTAGGTGGAAATAATTTTTTAGGAGTAGCTATAATAGTTTTGTATATAATAGTTTGTATACTAAGACAAATTATAGAGCCGAGAATAATGTCGAATTCCTTAGAGATACATCCTGTAGTTTCTCTTGCATGTTTTTTTATTGGGTTACAGATTGCAGGATTTACAGGAGTAATTTATTGCTTCCTATTAATAGTTACTTATAATATTTTAAAGAAAGTAAATATTATATAATTTTTGTATTTATATTTTTAGAGAAAGAAGAAGAAAATTTTAATTTTCTTCTTCTTTTTTCATTTTTAACTTTCAATATAATTCTTTTATTTTTCCTATTAAATATAAAAAATCAAGTTTAATTTAAGTTAATTTTGGAAAAGTAGTTATTATGTAAAAAAGGTTTACATCAATTAAAATGAAAAATCTGTGAAGAATCTGTATATTTAAGGCTTTTTTTTAGTTTAATGAGATTAGTCTCAACACTGATGTTTTGGAAGAAAATTTCTAAAAAATGGTTCCAATATTAAGTTTAGGTTAAGAAACTTCGTAAGTACTTAACAAAGAAAATCTAATATTATAAACTTATATCAGGGAATAAATTAGAATTTTAGATATGTGGAGGAGAGACGCACATTGAAAGATGGAATTTTTACAGTTATTGAACTTTTAGGGGGATTAGGATTATTCTTATATGGAATGAAACTAATGGGAGATGGCCTAGAAAATTCAGCTGGGGATAAATTAAAGAAAATACTTGAAAAAGTAACTAGCAATCCACTAATGGCAGTAACAGTTGGAGCTGTAGTTACTGCAGTAGTACAAAGTTCAAGTGCTACTACAGTAATGGTAGTTGGATTTGTTAATGCAGGTCTTATGAATTTAGCTCAAGCAGCTGGAGTAATTATGGGAGCTAATATAGGGACAACTATAACAGCTCAACTAGTAGCGTTTAAATTAACTGATTATGCACCTTTATTTATTGCAGTAGGAGCTTTAATTGTTTTATCAGCTAAAGCTAAGAAGAGAAGAGAAATTGGTGGAATAATCTTAGGATTTGGTATTTTATTCTTAGGTATGGCAACAATGAGTGGAGCTATGAAACCTTTAGCTAGCTCACCAATCTTTAAAGAGATGATAGTTGCTATAGGAAATAATTGGTTCATTGGAATTTTTGTAGGTCTTGGAATGACAGCAGTGCTTCAAAGTTCAAGTGCTACAACTGGTATATTAATATCACTTGCAACAGCAGGAGCTATAGATATTAGAGCAGCTCTTCCAATATTATTTGGTTGTAATATTGGTACTTGTGTAACAGCATTACTTGCTTGTGTTGGTGCTAATAAAACAGCTAAAAAAGCAGCTATAGTACATTTATTATTTAACGTAATTGGAACAATAATATTCATACCATTTATAGGAATTATGGTTAGTTTTGTAATGAAGGTAAGTCCTGGAGATGTTTCAAGACAAATTGCAAACTCACATACTATATTTAATATAGTAGCAACCGTTGTAATGTTCCCATTCATTAAAGTATTGATTAATTTAGTAAATAAATTAATACCAGGTGAAGATGAAATTGAAAAGGTTGGACCTAAATATATAGATGATAAAATATTAGAGACACCTGTAATAGCAGCAGGACAAGTTATGAAAGAAACTATAAGAATGGCTAATAAAGCTAAACAAAACTTAGAATTAAGTATGGAAGCATTTAATAAAGATGATGATAAACTTGTTCAAAAAGTTTATGAGAATGAAAAGATAATAAATGTTTTAGAAGAATCAATAACTTCATATTTAGTTAAATTATCTAAATGTGATTTATCAGATAAAGAGAAAAATATTGTAACAGCAACATTCCATGTAATAACTGATATTGAGAGAATAGGAGATCATGCTGAAAATATAGCTGAACTAGCTCTACAAAAATCATTTAAGAAAATAAAATATTCAAAGGATGCTATTCAAGAACTTGAAACGGTTTATGGAAATACATTAGAAGCCTTAAAAAGATCTATAGAAGCTTATGAAAGTAAAGATAATAAAAAAGCTGAAACAGTTTATTCAATAGAGCAACAAATAGATATGAATCAAAAAGAATATAGGGATAATCATATAAGAAGACTACATGAAGGTAAATGTGGTGCTTATGAAGGTGCGATATTTGTAGATTTATTATCTAACTTTGAAAGAATTGGAGATCATGCAACAAACATTGCAGATAGCGTAATTCAAAATACTAAATAAAATTAAGAAAACTCAGTTTAGTCTGAGTTTTCTTTTTTTATAAATCAAAATATAATTTTTTACCTTAAACAGACTTTATAAAGACTTCAATGAATTTTGGAATGGAATAATAATATTTTTAATTTTGGTTAAAATATAAACAGATTTTGAAAGTATTCTTCAATTGTTTTAGAAATTATAAGGTTTAAAAGTTGAGGTGATTAAATGAAAAAAATAAAAAAAATAGTACCAATATTTCTTTTAGCAATGTTATTTAGTTGTTTTTTTATTAATTATGCTTCAGCAGAGGAGCAATCTAAAATTATATTAATAGATCCTGGACATGGTGGTATAGATGGAGGTTCTAGTTCTAAAAGTGGAATTTTAGAGAAAGATGTTAATTTATCTATAAGTTTAAAACTTAAAAAAATTCTAGAGGATGCAGGATATACAGTACATATGACTAGAGAAGATGATTGTGGATTATATTCTAAAGCTAGTTCAATAAAAGAAAAGAAACGAGAAGATTTAGCAAATAGAGTAAAAATGAAAAAAGATAGTAATTGTGAAATTTTCATAAGCATTCATCAAAATACATTCCCACAAAGCAAATATAAAGGAGCGCAGGTATGGCATGCTCCTAAAAGTGAGTTAAGCAAAAATTTAGCAAATAAAGTACAAAGTTCATTAAAAGAGAATTTAGACAAAGAAAATAATAGATTACCAAAGGATGCAGGAACTGAAATTAGAGTATTAAGAAATAATAATAAAGGAGCATCTATCTTAGTGGAATGTGGTTTTTTATCAAATGAAGAAGAAAGTAAATTATTAGTAGATGAGCAGTATCAAGAAAAATTAGTAAATGCAATTAAAATTGGATTAGATAAATATTTGGATGAAACAAAAGCTAGCTCAGGAAAAAGTTTTTTCTTTAATTAAAAATTTTTAAAAGCTATTCTTATCTAACTATAAAAATAAAATTTATAGTTAATTAAGAGTAGCTTTTATTTTAAAACATTGAAAGATCACTACCTAAATAATTAATTTTTTTATTAAAAGTAGGCTTAAAAGATTTTTCTATAGGTGGTGAAACATTAATAGAATTATGGGGAAGAGATTTAATTTTTTTAACTTTTAAAGAAAGTACAATTGTATAAATTATTAAGACTAAAAGGATTAATGTTAAAATCCAAATCACTATGTTACTTAATTTATGTAAATTAATTTTATTTTTCATTTTTTAATAGCTCCTTTTATTGATTTATAAAATTTATATTAATAATTTTTATAAAATATGATATTAAATAAATTAACAATAAAAGGGCTTTAATATATAATTTAGATAAAGTAAAAATTTTAATGTGGAGGGTTTTATGAGAGAGATAGATGTAAAAGTAATTGAAAATAAAATAAGAGAACTTGCTATAGAGGCAAATTATTATTTACCAAAAGACATTAAAGAGACTATAAGCTTTGCAAAGAAGGAAGAGGATTATCCTGTTGCTAAAGATATTTTAGAAAAAATTGAAGAAAATTATAAAATTGCTGAAACTGAAAAGAAACCTTTATGTCAAGATACTGGAATGGCTTGTATTTTTATAGAAGTAGGGCAAGAGGTTCATTTAGTTGGTGGAAGTTTAGAGGAGAGTATAAATAATGGAGTAAGAAGAGGCTATGAAGATGGCTATTTAAGAAAGTCTGTAGTGAAAGATCCCATTAGAAGAGTTAATACCAATGATAATACACCAGCTATTATTAACTATAAAATAGTTTCTGGAGATAAAGTGAAAATATTATTTGCTCCAAAGGGATTTGGTTCAGAAAATATGAGTGCTTTAAAAATGCTTAAACCTTCTGATGGTATAGAGGGAGTTAAAGAATTTATTATAGATGCAGTTGTAAATGCAGGTGGGAATCCTTGTCCTCCTATAGTTGTAGGAGTAGGTATAGGAGGAACCTTTGATAGAGTGGCTTATTTAGCTAAAAAAGCTTTAACAAGAGATGTTACAGTAAGAAATGAAGATCTTTTTTATGAGAATCTTGAAAATGAACTTTTAGAAAAAATAAATAAATTAGGAATAGGACCACAGGGATTTGGAGGGAAAACCACTGCTTTAGCTGTAAATGTAGAGGTCTTTCCAACACATATAGCAGGACTTCCAGTGGCAGTAAATATTAATTGTCATTCAACAAGACATAAAGAAATAATAATATAAGGGGTGATAAAAATGGAGATAAAATTAACTTTACCTTTGAATGAAGTGGATATAGAAAATTTAAAAGTTGGAGATAGAGTGCTTTTAACAGGTGAACTTTATACAGGAAGAGATGCAGCACATAAAAGATTAGTAGAGACTCTTGAAAGAGGAGAAAAGTTACCTATAGATGTTAAAGGGCAACTTATTTACTATGTTGGACCATCTCCTGCAAAAGAAGGAGAGGCTATAGGTTCAGCAGGACCTACAACAAGTTATAGAATGGATAGTTATGCTGGAAAGCTTATGGATTTAGGTTTAAAAGGAAGCATAGGTAAAGGAAATAGAAGTAAGGAAATTATAGATAATATAATTAAAAATAAAGCTATTTATCTTGGTGCGATAGGTGGAGCAGCAGCTCTTATTAGCAAAACTATTAAAAAAGCAGAAGTTGTTGCCTATGAGGATTTAGGTACAGAAGCTATAAGAAAACTTTATGTAGAAGATTTTCCTGCTATAGTAGTTATAGATTCTAGGGGAAATAATTTATATGAATTAGGAAGAGAGAATTATTTAAAAAATAAATAATAAAAAAGATAAAGGATATATTCAGTAAAGCTTAAATTTAGAAATTTGTTTTTACTGAATATATCCTTTAATTTATATTAATCCTTTAAAGCCCCTTCCTCTAACCTCTGAAACTTCAGTGATATTTATAAAGGCTTTTGGGTCTATTTCAAGAATTTTATTTTTTAATAATATCATTTGTCTTGTTGTAACAACACAATAAAGCATCTTTCTCTTACAGTGAGTAAATTCACCCTCAGCAAGTAAAGATGTAACACCTCTATTAAGATTTGTAATTATGTAATCTACAACTTCTGGTTCTTTTTCGGTAAGAATAAGAAGCATTTGTTTAGAACCAAGACCAGTAGTAACTTTATTGATAAGTAAGCTTTGTGCAGTCATAGAAATCATAGTATAAAGAGCAACTGGTAATCCAAAAATAACTGAACCAACTGCAACTATAACTAAATTTAATATTAAGCCAAGACTTCCTATGTTAAAGTTAGAATATTTTTTCTTTATGGCCATGGCAATTATGTCTGTTCCACCAGTGGAACCACTTCGAGAAAAAACTAATCCGTAACCAATTCCGCAAAGAACACCACCATAGATACAATATAATAAAATATCATTAAGTTGTATTAAATGTCTTAAGTTAGATGTAATTATAAGGAATAGAGATAAAGATATTGCACCGATAGCAGAATATAGTGTGAATTTTTTGTTTAGTTTAAAGTAACTTAGTATGAATAATGGTATGTTTACAATAAACACAACTATACCTGAATTAATACCCATAGTATATTCAAATATAAGTCCAATACCAGTAGCACCACCACTAAGTAATCTAGCATGTACTAAAAAAAGATTAACACCTAAGGATGCAATTAAGCAGCCTATAATAATAACTACGGCATCAATTAAAAATGCTTTTTGATTTTTAATAAGGTTCATAATAAAATCTCCCAATTTTATGCAGGCAACCTGCTAATTTAACAATACAATTATAAGTTATTTGTCCTATTAAATTAACTTTAAACTTTGATGAAATTTTACCTTTAGAAAGCTAATTACATCTTTAGCTTGAACATACTTTAGTTTTCATAATAATAGTATATATAGCTAGTTAGTTCATAAAAAATACATAATTTTATTATTAAAAAAATAAATAATAAATTGAAAATATAAATAATAAATTTATTTTTAGTTGAATGGGGAAAATTAATATTATATAATAATTTATATCGGAATAGGAGGAATTGAAAATGGCAATAACTTTTTTAGAATATCCAAAATGTACTACTTGTAAGAAAGCAAAAAAATGGCTTGAAGAAAATAATATAGATTTTACATCAAGACATATTGTTGAAGAAAATCCAACTAAAGAGGAATTAAGAGAATTTTATAAAAAAAGTGGGTTACCAATAAATAGACTTTTTAATACAAGTGGTATTATGTATAGAGAATTAAATTTAAAAGATAAGGTGAAAACAGCTCCAGAGGAAGAACTTTTAGAAATTTTATCAACTAACGGAATGCTTGTGAAAAGACCATTGTTAGTTTTAGATGATAAAGTTTTAATAGGATTTAAAGAAGAAAACTGGAAAGAAATTTTAAATAAATAAAAAAAGAGCATTAATATTCTTGCTTTAGATATTAATGCTTAAATTTTTGTTTAAAATATCATTTGCTTTTAAATTAATGAAAAAACTTAAAAAGGGTAGTTTTAGTGAAGTTAATCGAAAAAAATTAAAAAAAAATAGTTTTACAATCTAAGATGAAGTCTTTATAATTGAAAAGTATGGATGCAACATATTGTATCGAGAAGCGGAATAATAAAACAATATATACTATATATTGTGGAGAGGGGACAGGTTATGAATTTAATAGATAGATTATGTAAGGAGGCAATAAGCCTTTTAAAAGATAGAGAACTGTACAGAGAGGAAGCTTTAAAAGAAGCTTTAAAAAATATAATAAGAGATGAAAATGATGAGAAACATGTAAGAGATTGTTTAATTCAATGTTCTTTAGAATTAACAACTCAAACAGAACCAAAATGGCAAGAAATAGCAGCGAACCTTTATACTAAAAGATTAAGAGAACTTGTTAAAAAGAATAGAGGGCTAGGGGAAGAGGAAGATCCTTATAGTAATTATTATAATTTCATAACAGACCTTACAAATAGAGGCTTATACGGGAAATATATTCTTGAAAATTACAGTAAAGAAGAGATAGAAGAGTTAGAAAAAGAAATAAAACCAGAGCGAGATTTTCTTTTTACATATAGTGGTATAGATTTACTAACTAAAAGGTATTTAGTTCAAGATTATACAAGAGAAATATTAGAATTACCACAACAAATGTTTATGGGAATAGCAATGCATTTAGCAATTCCAGAGAAAAAAGAAATAAGAGTATCATGGGTAAAGAGATTTTATAAAGCTTTAAGTACTATAAAAGCAACAATGGCAACACCAACAATGTCTAATGCAAGAAAGCCTTTTTATCAATTAAGTTCTTGTTTTATAGATACTGTAGATGATAGCTTAAATGGAATATATAAGTCATTAGACAATTTTTCTAAAATTTCAAAGTTTGGTGGCGGAATGGGAATTTATATTGGTAAAGTTAGAGCTTTAGGTTCAAGCATAAGAGGATTTAAAGGAGCATCTGGTGGAGTAATTCCTTGGATAAAGTTATTTAATGATACAGCGGTAGCAGTTGACCAATTAGGTGTTAGAAATGGATCAGTTGCAATTTGGCTTGATGCTTGGCATAAAGATTTACCAGAATTTTTACAATTAAGAACTAATAATGGTGACGATAGAAAGAAAGCTCATGATATATTCCCAGGACTTTCATACCCTAATTTATTCTGGAAACTTGCAGAAGAAGATATAAATGCGAATTGGTATATGATGTGTCCTCATGAGATTAGAGAAATAAAAGGATATTCATTAGAGGATTTTTATGGAGAAGAGTGGGAAAAAAGATATTTTGACTGTGTAAATGATGAAAGAATAGAAAAAAGAACAATGGCAGTAAAAGATATAGTTAAATTAATTATAAAAAGTGCTGCTGAAACAGGAACACCATTTGCTTTCTATAGAGATACAGTAAATGCAATGAATCCTAATAAACATAAAGGGATGATTTATTCTTCAAATCTTTGTACTGAAATTATGCAAAATATGAGTGCTATGGAGATTGAGAAAACAGAGATTCACGATGTTAATGGAGATTTAATAGTTGTGGAAAAAACTAAACCAGGAGATTTTGTTGTTTGTAATTTATCATCAATAGTTCTTGGAAATGTAGATGTTAACTCTAAAGAAGAACTTGAAGAAATAGTTGAAACTCAAATAAGAGCTATGGATAATGTTATAGATTTAAATTATTATTCAGTTCCTTTTGCAGAAATAACTAATAAAACATATAGAGCGGTAGGTCTTGGAACTTCAGGTTATCATCATATGTTAGTTAATAATAAAATCCAATGGAATTCAGAAAATCATTTAGAGTTTGTAGATAAAGTTTATGAGGATATAAATTATTATGCTATAAAAGCTAGTATGAAAATTGCAAAAGAAAAAAGTAAATATCAATTATTTGAGGGTTCAGATTGGGATAATGGAGATTACTTTGAATTAAGAGATTATAAATCTGAAAGATGGGAAAAGTTAAAAGCAGAAGTAAAAGAAAATGGAATGAGAAATGGTTATCTATTTGCAGTTGCTCCTAATGGTTCAACAGCTACAATAGCTGGTACATCTGAAGGCGTAGATCCAGTAATGGCTAAATTCTGGCTTGAAGAGAAAAAGGGTAGTATTACACCTAAGACAGCACCAAATCTTTCAATGGAAACATTCTGGTATTATATTTCAGCTTATAATGCAGATCAACAATTATCAGTAAGAGCTAATGGAATAAGACAAAGACATATAGACCAAGGACAATCATTCAACCTTTATATCACTACAGATTTTACAATGAGACAAATAATGAATCTTTATATTACAGCTTGTAAAAGTGGTGTGAAGAGTATTTACTACGTAAGAAGTAAATCTTTATCAGTGGAAGATTGTGAAAGTTGTTCAGCTTAAGAAGAAAGGATCTGGGAAAATGGAAATAATTAAAAAACCCTTATTTAATGAATTTGGAGATACTGAAACTTCAAAAAAAAGAATGGTAAATGGAAATACAACAAATTTAAATGATTTTAATAATATGAAATATACTTGGGTTTCTGATTGGTACAGACAGGCGATGAATAACTTCTGGATTCCAGAAGAGGTTAATTTATCTCAAGATTTAAAGGATTATAAAAAGTTATCAGTTGCAGAAAAAAATGCCTATGATAAAATTTTATCTTTCTTAATATTTTTAGATTCAATACAAACAGCTAATCTTGGGAATATAAATAGTTATGTAACAGCTTCAGAGGTTAATTTATGTTTAACTATTCAAGCTTTCCAAGAAGCAGTTCACTCACAAAGTTATAGTTATATGTTAGATAGTATTTGTTCACCAGAGCAAAGAAATGAAATCTTATTCCAGTGGAAAAATGATGAGATACTACTAGAAAGAAATAAATTTATTGGTAATTTATATAATAGATTTTTAGAAGAATCAACAATGCATAATTTTATAAGATCAGTTATGGCTAACTATATATTAGAAGGGGTGTATTTCTACTCAGGATTTATGTTCTTCTATAACTTAGAAAGAAATGGTAAAATGCCTGGCTCAGCTCAAGAAATAAGATATATAAATAGAGATGAAAATACTCATCTATGGTTATTTAGAAGTATAATAACTGAATTAAAAACAGAAAATCCAGAAATCTTCACTAAAGAATTTGAAGAAGAATTAAGAGAGATGATTAAAACTGGAGTTGAAAATGAAATAGAGTGGGGACACTATGTAATAGGAAATAATGTAGAGGGAATTAATAGAAAATTAATAGAAAACTACATTAAATATGTTGGTAACTTAAGATTAAAAGCAATTGGTCTTGAGCCTTTATATGAAGGTTATGATGAAAATCCAGCACCTTGGGTTGATATATATGCAGATGCAAACCAAGTAAAAACAGATTTCTTTGAAGCAAGATCAACAGCTTACGCAAAAGCAACAGCATTAGTGGATGATCTATAAAAACAAAAGAGATTCTATGGTAATTAAGCCATAGAATCTTTTTTTTATTGTTTTTTTATTCCGTATTTTTCACATTTTAGAGAGACGGTTCTATGAGTTAAACCTAAAGCTTTTCCTGCTTTATTATAACTTTTGTATTTTTTCATAGCAGCTTCGATGATTTTTTTCTCATATTCTTCAAAGGAAAGAATATTATTTTCATCAATTTCAAAGGAGTCTAGTGAACTACTATCTTGAGTTAGATAATTAGGTAAATCAGACACTCTTATAGTATCTCTAGGACATAGGTTAATAGCTCTTTCAATTATATTTTCTAGTTCTCGTATGTTACCTGGCCAATCATAATTTTGTAATAAAGAGATAGCTTTCTTATCCATAGTTTTAATATTTTTATTTAATTTAAAATTTATTTTAGTTATAAAATGTTCTATTAATAAATTTAAATCCTCTTTTCTATGGCGAAGTGGAGGAAGTGAAATAGAAAGAACATTTAATCTATAGTAAAGATCTTCTCTAAAATCATTTTTTGAAATCATTTCCTCTAAATTTCTATTAGTAGCAGCAATTACTCGAACATCTATTTTTTCACTTTTTAATGAGCCTACAGCTTCTATTTCTCTTTCTTGAAGGGCTCTTAATAGTTTAACCTGCATAGAAACTGGCATATCACCTATTTCATCTAAAAATATAGTTCCTCCATTTGCAATTGAAAATTTTCCTGGTTTTGATTTAATAGCACCAGTAAAGGCTCCTTTTTCATAACCAAAAAGTTCACTTTCTAAAAGATTTTCAGGTATAGCAGCACAATTTACTTTTACAAAAGCCATATCTTTTCTATCACTATTATTATGAATTGCTTTTGCAATTAGTTCTTTTCCAGTTCCGCTTTCACCACGAACTAAAACAGTAGAAGTACTTTGGGAAGCTTTTTCACAGATATATATTACATCTTTAAGTCCACTTTTATAGCCAATTATATTAGAAAAGGAAGATAGTGAAGAAATATTTTTGAAAAATTCTTCTTTATAATATTGTAATTCTTCCTCAGATTTTTCAAGTTTAGTAACAAGTTCCTTCAGTTCATTTACTGGTTTGGAGGTGGATATAACTCCTTTAAAAGTATCATCTACAAAAATAGGATCAATTTTTGTTATTATTTCAATTCCGTCTTTAGTATGAATAATATCTTTAAGTGGCTTTTTGTTTTTGAAAGCCTTAGCTCTATAACCATTAGGAGATACTGTGAAAATATCTTTTCCTATATTATTTTTACAGGATTTTTTAAAATATTTTTCATAGGCAGGATTTAAATAATTTATTTTTCCATATTCATCTATAAAACAAATAAGGTCACTGGAGTTTTCAAGAATTCTAGTGAATTTTTCATTAAGTTCTTTCATTCCTACTAATTGAGAAATATCTTGAATAACTGCTGTAGCACCTATTAAATCTCCATTATGATAAATAGGACTTCTGCTAACAATAGTAGTTCTATTACCTATGTAGAGAATTTTTCCAATTTCTTTGATTTGAGTTTTTAATAAATCTGGAAGTTCTGTATTAGGAATTACATTTTGTATTTCATTACCTAAAACTTCTTTTTCAGGTAAGTTTAAAATTTTTAAAGCATATTTATTAATTTTGGTGACACTAGAATTTAAATCTATAGCGATAACTCCAATGGGAAGAACATCAAAAAGTTGTTCGTTGGCTAAATTATTTTCTTCAATAAAATCGTCAATGGCTTCCATTTTTGAAGTAGTGGAATTTATATTGTTTTCTATATATTCAATTAAAATTTTAATTGCTAACTTTCCAATCATTCCATTATCTTTTGTGCCGATGGATAAAGTTTCATTTTGTCCTATTTTTAAGGCTAAAACTCCAAGCATACTTATTTCAAGCCAATCAGTGTAACCTTTTTTTCTAATATATAAATTAACTTTGTATTTATATGAAATTTCTGATGCCTTACTAACAATCATTGCTGAATATCTAGTATGTAGACCAGCGGTAGATATTATTTTTAAATCTTGATAATACATTTCTTACCACCTTTCTTTGTAATAGTTGATAAAAAATATCAACTTTTTATTTCTAAAAATATTAATTGAGGAATATATTGATAAAAAATATCAAAAAAATAAATTATATGATAAATTTTATCAATTTTTTTGCTTTTAATCAAATTGAAAAACTTAATATAAGTTGTGAATTATTTAATAACAATTTACAATCTTAATTTTTTAAAAATAAAAATCATTATATAATAATAAATGGTGAAAAAAATTAAAATTAATCTTGAAAAATAACATAAAATTATCAATATTATCATAAAATTAAAAAGCAATAATCAAATGGATAAATTTTACTTTTGTAAATGGCATAGAAGTTGCTTTATGATATATAATAGAATTAAAAAAATATAATTCTTGAATATTATTAGAAAATATTAGATAGATGAAATTATTGATTAAGATTAAAATTAAAAGTTGATTTTTAAGGAGGCCATACATATGTTAAAAGGTATAGCAGCATCAAAAGGATATTCAATAGGGACAGTATTACTTCAAAAACATGAAGAAATAATAATAAGTGATGAAAGAATTGAAGATATTGAAGGGGAAAAAGCTAAGTTAAATAAAGCTTTAGAGGCTTCAAAAGAGCAATTATCAGTTATAAAAGAAAAAGCAGCTAAAGAAATGGGGAAAGAAGAGGCAGAGGTTTTCGAAGCTCACTTAACATTACTAGATGATCCAGAATTCGCTGGAGCTATGACTTTAGCAGTTGAAAATGAAAACTTAAATGCTATGAAAGCAGTTGAAAATACAAAAAATACTTTCGTTGCTATTTTTGAATCAATGGATAACGACTATATGAGAGAAAGAGCAGCTGACATTAAAGACGTTTCAAACAGAATAATAGCTAATTTAGCAGGAAAAGCTGTTAACCCATTTGAGAATGCTCCAGAAAACACAATAGTTGTAGCTCATGATTTAACTCCATCAGATACAGCACAATTAGATAGAAGTAAAGTAGTTGCTTTCTTAACTAATATTGGAGGAAGAACTTCTCACTCAGCTATAATGGCTAGAACTCTAGAAATTCCAGCAATAGTTGGACTTGGAAATATTACAGAAACAGTTAAAGATGGAGATTTAGTTATAGTTGATGGTATTGAAGGAATAGCTATAGTTAACCCATCAGAAGAAGTTATAAATGACTTTAAAGCTAAAAAAGAAAAATTTGCTGCAGAGCAAGAAGAGTTAAAGAAATTAATAGATGTAAAAACAACTACTAAATCAGGTAAGAGAATAGAAGTTTGTGGAAACATTGGTAAACCAGAAGATGTAGACCAAGTTTTAGAAAATGGTGGAGATGGTGTTGGTTTATTCAGAACAGAATTCTTATATATGGATAGAGAATCAGCTCCAACTGAAGAAGAGCAATATAATGCTTATAAAACAGTTTTAGAAAAAGCTAATGGTAGACAAGTTGTAATAAGAACTTTAGATATCGGTGGAGATAAAACTCTTCCATACTTACCATTACCAAAAGAAATGAATCCATTCTTAGGATATAGAGCTATAAGATTATGTCTTGATAGAAAAGAAATCTTTAAGGTTCAATTAAGAGCTTTATTAAGAGCTTCAGTTTACGGTAAATTAGCAGTAATGTTCCCAATGATTTCAGGACTTGAAGAATTCAATCAAGCTAAAGAAGTTGTTGAAGAATGTAAAGCTGAATTAAAAGCAGAAGGAATGACTTATTCAGATACTACTCAATGGGGAATCATGGTTGAAATCCCAGCAGCAGCAGTTTACGCTGATGAGTTAGCTAAACATGTAGATTTCTTCTCAATTGGAACAAATGACTTAATTCAATATACATTAGCAGCAGACAGAATGAGTGAAAAGGTATCATACCTTTATAACCCAATGCACCCAGCAGTTTTAAGATTAATAAAAATGACTATAGATGGTGCTCATAAACATGGTAAGTGGGTTGGAATGTGTGGAGAAATGGCTGGAGATGAAGCAGCTATCCCAACATTAGTTGAATATGGTTTAGATGAGTTCTCAATGAGTGCTAGTTCAATATTAACAGCTAAGAAAATAATAATGGAACAAGAATAGAATATATAGATTTTTAGAAAGAAATCCAGAATACTGGGTTTCTTTTTTTTATAAAATTTTAAGAAAAATTTCTTTATTAACTTTTTTGTAAATCTATAATTGTAAAAAGATGGTTAAATAGAATTATAAAAAAATATAGGGGGAATCAATGTGAAAAAATTTGGGGGGGGATTTTGGATACTATTAGGAGCAGGGTTTTTTATTTATTTTATAGGAACAATGGTAGTTACACCAGGTTATAGTTTTAATTTCTTTTTTCTAGCTTTAGCTATTTTTTTCTTAGGTTATGGAATTGCTACAAAAAGACTTGAGAAGAATAAAATATTTATAAAGATTAATAAAATAATAAAAGTATTGCTTTCTATAGCATTGTCTATGGTAATTTTATTTGGAGGGGTTATGGGAACTTTTGCAATGAAAGAAAATAAAGAAAAAAGTGATTATATAGTAGTTTTAGGAGCAGGCCTTTTGAATGGAGATCAAATTAGTGCAACCTTAAAACATAGGTTAGATTCAGCAATAGAGTACATAAGAGATAATAAAAATGGAGAAAAGATAGTTGTTTCTGGAGGTAAAGGAAGTGATGAAAAAATATCTGAAGCAGAGGCTATGAAAAGATATTTAATTAATCATGGAATAGATGAAAAAGCAATTTTAATGGAGGATAAATCAACAAGCACCTTTGAAAATTTTAAATTCTCAAAGGAAGTTATAGCCAATGATAGTTTAAAAGATATTGAGGAAATAAAGATAAAGATATTTACTAATGGTTTTCATATGTTTAGAAGTAATTTTTTAAGTAAGAGAGTAGGCTTTAAAAATGTTACTAGTTATAGTGCGAAAACACCATGGTATTTGATTCCTAGCTATTATTCTAGAGAAGTGTTAGCTATAGGGAAATCAGCAATATTAGACAAATAAATTTATAAGAAGAGTTATATTTAATTTTAAATATAATTATTATTTTGAAGGATTTAACTAAAAGAAAAATAATAATTTATTTAGGATTTTATAAAGCTCTTTTTTATTTTGGATAAATTCACTAAATATTAATAAAAATATTGTCTGCAAAAAGGAAAATTTATGAAATAAATTGTTATAATATTTATAGATTTCAAGAAATAAAAAAGGGGAAAAAGATGAAAGTTAGTGGACAAAGTTTGATAGACATAAATAAAACTTTGACTTTTGCATTGGATATAGGGGAAGAAATGTTAAAATGCAATGCGGAAATTAGTAGAGTTGAAGATACTTTAGCTAGAATATGTACTTTAGATAATGTGAAAAAAATAGATGTTTTTGCAGTGAAATCTTTAATGGTTGTAACTATAAGGGATGAAGAGAATAATACTTTTTCACAGAGTAGAAGAATTTATTCTTCTAGTACAGACCTTGAAAAATTAGAAGCTTTAAATGGATTATCCAGATACATATGCGAAAAAAGACCTTCAGAAAAAGAGATAGAGGAAAAATTAGAAGAGTTTAAAAGTAAAAATTTCTTTTCAAAGAAGAAAAATCTCTTAGGATATGCACTATCAACTGCTGGATTTTGTATATTTTTTGGAGGAAATATAAATGATGTAATAGCTACAACGATTATAGCCATAATGATATGTTATATAAATACTTATATTGGTGACTTATTTATGAATCAAATTATTTTTACAGCAGTATCTTCAATTTTAATGGGGATTTCAGCTATTATATTAGTAAAAATAGGAGTAGGAACCAATTTTGATAAGATAATAATAGGAGATATTATGATCTTAATACCTGGAATACATTTTGTTAATTCTATGAGAGATATGCTATCAGGAGATTTACTTGCAGGTATTTTGAGACTTTTAGATGTAGTATTAATTACCTTAGCAATAGCCTGTGGATTTGCTATTGCTGTGGCAACTTTAGGAGGGATAATATGACAGATTTAGTTCAGATAATATCTAGTACTATTGGAACTTTAGGCTTTGCATTATTATTTAACATAAAAAAAGAAAAGTTACCTACAGTTACCTTAGGTGGTTTTTTTACAATGTGCATTTATGTTCTTTGTAGAAATTTAGGATTGAATTTAATTTTATCTAATGGAATAGCAACAGTTTGTATTACATTTTATTCAGAAATATTAGCAAGAAAAATGAAAACACCTTCCACAGTATTTTTATTTCCTGGTATTATACCACTGGCACCTGGAGGAAGTTTATATTATACAATAAACAGTTTTATTTTAGGAAGAACTGAAGAATTAAATCAGTACAGTACAGAGGCTATTCAAACAGCAATAGGAATAGCATTAGGGGTTCTTATAACTTCATTATTTGTAAGACAATTAAATGAAAGAATTAAAAGAGAAAAAATGAAATTTTAAATTAATTTAGGGGGTTTTGAAATGAATGAATCTATGAAGAATTATAATAAGGCAATGGATAAATTTCAAAGTGCAAATTTAAATAAGGCTTTAGAGTTTTGTGAGGAAGCTGTGGCTTTAGATATTAATAATAAAGCAGCACTTAACTTAAAGGGAATGATTTTATATTTAAAAGGAAATTTAAATGGTGCAGTAGCAAGTTGGAAAGTGAATTCTAATATAAATAATGACGTTATAGCAAAATCATATTTGGAGAATATAGAAGAGGATGAAAATAGAGAAAGGCTTTATAATAATGCTTTAATAGAGATAAAAAAGTTTAATTTACAAGAGGGAATAGACTTTTTAGAGAAAGCAAAAGAAAGTGATTTTAATGCACTAAATGTTTATAATGCCTTAGCCTATTGTTACATTAAACTTAATTATTTAGAGAAAGCAAATCAAGCTATAGAGAAAGTTATTTCTATAGATAAAAGTAACAAAGTCGCAATTGGATATATAAAAGAATTAAGTGATTTAGGGCAAAAGAAATCTAGTAATTATAAAGGGAATAAAAATAAAAAATTAATAGCTGTTGGAGCATTGATGATAGGTATTGTAACCATAGGTGGAGTTTTCTTTTTAAGTAATAACGAACCAAATAAAAAGAAAATAGATAATGGAGCCATAGCTGAGGGAGAAAAACCAAAAGAGCAAGAACAAAAAGAAGAGGGGAAAAAAGAACAGGAAGAAGTAAAAGTAAAACCATTGAAAGAAGTATTGTTATTAGAGGATTATGAAGCTATTTATAATGAACTTGAAAAAAATAGAGAGACAATATCTGTAGAAAATCAAGAAAATTATGAAAGTGCAAAGGAATTATTAGAAGGAAAAGGAGTAAAATATTTTTACGATAAAGGATTAAATGAATTTAAAATAGGGAAGTTTGGGAATGCTAATAAAGAGTTTCAAAAGGGCTATAAATATGCAAAAGATAGTTATTTAGAAAGACATCTAGCTTATATGTTAGCTGTTAGCTATGAAAAGTTAGAAGACTACGATAATTCAATAAAGTATTATGAAAGTTTTGAGAAGAAATATAAAGAAGGTGAGTACTTAGAAGAGGTACTTTATAAACTAGCAATATTAAATAAAGATAAAAATATTGCTCAAAGTAAAGAATATGCCAGAAAATTAAAAAATAATTTTAGCGGTTCGATTTATAATAACGATAATATAAAAAGCATTTTAGAATAGGAGGTATGTACCTATGATAAAAGTGATAAAATCTGTTAAGGTTTATTGTCCTAAATATGTAGGTGTTAAAGATGTAGTAGTAGCAGCTGATAAAATTGAAGGGATTTATGATGAAGTGAAAATTTCAGAAAGTTTTATAAATGTAGAAGTTATAAATGGAGAGGGAAAAATTCTTACCCCTGGGTTTATAGATTCTCATGTTCATATAACTGGAGGTGGTGGTGAAGGTGGATTTAACACTAGAACTCCTAATATAAAACTTAGCGATATAATCAATGGTGGAGTTACAACTATTGTTGGGGTAACAGGAACAGATGGAGTAACAAGAAACATAATAAGTTTACTTCCAGAAGTTTATTCATTAGAAGAACAGGGAATAACAGCTTTTTGTTATACAGCATCCTATGATGTACCAGTTTTAAAGACATTAACAGGAACTGTGAAAAAAGATATTATGTTAGTTCAAAAAATAATAGGCGTAGGAGAGCTTGCTCTATGTGATCATAGAGGAAGTCAGCCAACCTTTGATGAATTTTTATCAGTTGTTGCTGAGGCGAGAGTTGGTGGATTATTATCAGGAAAAGCTGGTATTGTTAATATTCATTTAGGTGATGGGAAAGATAAATTAAATTATTTATTTAAATTAGCAGAGGAATCTGAAATACCAGTAGAGCAATTATTACCAACTCATATAAATAGAACAGGTTCTCTTTTGAAAGATGGGCTTAAATATACTAGAATAGGTGGAAATATTGATTTAACTACTTCAGCTAATATAGATTGTCTTGATGAAGATGAATATAGAGCTGGAGTTGGAATTAAATTTTTATTAGATAATGCTGTTCCTATAGAACAAATTACATTTTCATCAGACGGAAATGGAAGTATGCCAGTGTTTAATGAGAAAAAGGAATTAATTGGCTTAGAAGTTTGTTCTGTTGGTACCTTATTTAGGGAAGTGAAATATGCTATAAGTATAGGAGTTCCTTTTGAAGATGCTATAAAAGTTGTAACATCAAATGTTGCTAGAATACTTCATTTAAAAGATAAGGGAGAAATAAGTCCTGGGAAAGACGCTGATTTACTATTAATAGATGAAGAAAAGTTAGAAATAGAATGGGTCATAGCTAAAGGCAAAGTCTTAATGGAAAATGGAAAACAAACAGTAAAAGGAAACTTCGAATAGAAATCTACTATCTTTTGCAAAGGCTACTTTTGTTGACTGATTTTAAATACTGTAATATAATTAAATTAATAAAAGATACCCATGAGGGGTATACAGGAGGAGTATTTTTATGGTAAAGCATATAGAAGATAAAAGTTTTGAACAAGAGGTTTTAAATAATAATGGAGTTGTATTAGTAGACTTTTGGGCTACTTGGTGTGGACCATGTAAAATGATAGCTCCAATTATAGAAGAATTAGCAGGAGAAATGACTAATGTAACTTTTGGTAAAGTAGATGTAGATCAAAACCCAGAAACAGCTACTAAATATCAAATAGCAAGTATTCCAACATTAAAAGTATTCAAAAACGGAGAAGTTGTTGATACATTAGTTGGTTTCAGACCAAAAGCTGATATAAAAGCTACTTTAGAAAAATATATCTAATAAAGGAGCAAGATTAAATTGAGCGAAAGATATGATATAGCTATTGTTGGTAGTGGCCCAGCAGGATTGTCTGCTGCTTTAAATGCAAAAATAAGAAATAAGAAATTTATTATATTTGGGAATAAAAACTTAAGTAATAAAATAGTTAAAGCTCCCAAAATAAATAACTATCTTGGTTTCTTTGGCATGAATGGTCAAGATATAAAAGAAAAATTTCAAGAGCATATAGATAGCATGGGAATAGAAATAACTGAAGAGAGAGTTAATAATATTTATGCTATGGGAGAATACTTTGCTTTAATGGTAAATGATAAAACTTATGAAGCGAGTTCAGTTATTTTGGCAACAGGAATGGAATATACTAAACCACTAAAAGGGGAAGAAGAATTCCTTGGAAGAGGGGTTGGATATTGCGCTACCTGTGATGCACCATTATATAAAGGAAAAGTTGTTACTATAATAGGCTATAATAAAGAATCAGAAGAGGAAGCTAACTTTGTTAGTGAACTTGCATCACTAGTTTATTATGTACCTATGTATAAAGGACCTTTTGAACTAAACTCTAATATAGAAGTAGTTGAAGATAAACCTTTAGAAATAGTAGGGCAAATGAAAGTTAATAAGTTAATTTTTAAAGATAGAGAATTAGAAACAGATGGTGTTTTTATATTAAAAGATAGTATATCTCCAGGACAATTAGTTCCAGGACTAAAGATAGAAGATAATCACATTGCTGTGGATAGATTAATGCAAACAAGTATAGAGGGATGTTTTGCTGCTGGTGATTGTGTTGGGAAACCATATCAATATATAAAATCAGCAGGAGAAGGAAATATTGCTACTTTAAGTGCAACTTCTTATCTTGAAAAGTTAAAGAAAAAAGCCAATGAATAATTTATTTAGATAAAGAAAAGAGATTCTTTTAAAATTTTAAAAGAATCTCTTATTTTTATGATTCCGAAAGAATATTCAAGTAAGTAAAAAATAAAAATGAATTTTATTAATGAATATTAATTTGGATTAAACTTTAAAAAATACATGTTGACCTATGGTTTTTACATTTTTCTTTGATATATTTTTCATCCATTTGCAGGTTGCAATTTTAGGATTATAAAAATATAATGCTTGATTAGTTGGATCTATTCCTCTTATAGCATCCTTAACAGCATTATAACTATCACCGTTGGGGACAACATTTATTCTACCATTAACAACACAGGAGAAGGCATTTTTTTGTTTTATTACACCTTCAACTGTATCTGGAAAGCCAGGGGTTACTACTCTGTTTAGTACCACTGAGGCCACAGCCACCTTTCCTGTGTAAGGTTCACCCTTACTTTCAGCATGAACTATTTGTGCTAATAAATCAATGTCACTTTGAGATAACATTATTGATTTATCATTAGATTTGAACACTTGAACAGAATCTTCATTTTCAAGATAGAGTTCTTTTGATTCTTTATTAGAGCCAGAGGCAGCTAATAAAGCTGTATTAGTTTTATTTATATTGCTTTCATTGTTTTCATTATTTTCTCCTTTTAATAGAGTTAATCTAGTTGTTAAGGTATAACAAAATAAAGTGGTGATAATTATTAAGCTGAAGGTTAAGAGAATACTTAAAAAATATTTTCTTTTCATAGAAACCTCCTTAATATAATTCGTTCCTAGAGTATTTTAACCAAAAAAAATCTTTTAATACCTAAGAAAAAATATATAAAGAGGGACTAGTTAATACTAAGGGTAGCTAAAGTGCTTTTGAAATTTTCAATTAATTGATTTAATTCATTAAATTCGTTAATACAGTCTGTTAGAAGATTAGCATCAGCTCCACTATTTAATTCTTTTAATAAATAATTTCGACTGTTATTTATAAAAAGATTATATTTTACAAATACTTCTTTTAGAGAGTTAAAAGAATCCATACATTCTATAGGAACAGAAAGTGAATAAAGTTTATCTTCTAGATTTTTAAAGATTTCTATCTTTTTATTTATATCATCTAAAAGAGGGGTTAAGGATCTACCTTCACTTTTCATTAAATCTATTATAGGGAAAATATCTTCATTAATAGCAGAGAATTCATTAAATAAATTTTCAACCTCTGTAAGATAAGTAGCTAACTGATTATTTAATATGTCACTATCTCTATTTAGTTTTAAAAGCTCATTAATATAATTTAGTGATAAATAAATTATAGAGTTATCTTCATCATTAATAGAAGCAGATAAGCTAAGTTCAGAACATTGCTTGTATAAAGAAACTAATTGGTTTTTTTCACTTATAATAGCTTTAGTTTTTACTGAGAGGTTTTCCTTGCTTGGATTTTCAAGTAGTGATTTAAGTTCTTCTTGAATAAAAATATTTTTTTCTAAAGCTGTAAGCAAAACTCTTTTATGATTTGTATATTTATCAGAAACTTCTAGTTTGTTAAGATTAGTTTCAACTGTTTTTAAATTAGGAATACTGTTATTAAGAGTTTTTGTAAAATCTTCAGTTGATAATTTATTGTTTTTTATATCATAGCTATTTAGCTCTTTTATTTCATTGCTGAAATTTATTAACTCTTTAAAATCAGATGAAACAATATTTTGTCGTATTATTAAAATTAATAATAGCAGTATTAAGATAATAAAAGTTATAGAAAATTGATTAGAAAAAAAAGATTTTATTTTAGAGATTTTCATAAATATTACCTCCTAGTAGCAATTATTCATTGGTAAATTATATGAGGAAAAAGACTATAAGATTACAAAAACTTATGTCAAATAAAATATTTTTTAATAATCTCTTTTGGTGTATAATTGAATAAGAGTGCGAGAAGAGGTGAAAAAATGAATGAAATCACTTGGTTAATATATAATACGGTAAAAAATATATCTATTGCATCAATAATAGATATATTAGTAGTAGCCTTTATTTTTTACAAGGGATATTCTTTAATAGAAAAAACCAGAACAGTACAATTATTGAAGGGAATATTTTTAGTGCTTGTTTTAATACCAATAAGTTCTATTTTACATCTTCAAATGTTGTATTTTATACTAACAAAAACATTAACAATAGGATTACTATCTATAGTAATCATATTCCAACCAGAAATAAGAAAAGCCTTAGAGCATATTGGAAGTAGTAGTTTCAATGATTTACATATACAGGATAATGATGAATCTTTAGAAAATTTAGTTACTGAAATAGTTGAAGCAGTAGGGAATATGGCTAAAGAAAAAACAGGAGCATTAATAGCAATAGAGCAGAAGGTTGGTCTTGGAGATATAATTAAAACTGGAACTAAGATAGATGCTGTTGTAAGTGATGCTTTGGTTGAAAATATATTTGTAAAAAATACTCCACTTCATGATGGGGCAATGATAATAAGAAATGATAGAATTGTAGCAGCAGGGTGTGTGTTACCCCTAACTGCAGAAAATAATATAAGTAAACTTTTAGGTACTAGACATAGAGCAGCATTAGGAGTTTCAGAAGTATCAGATGCATTAGTAATAGTAGTATCTGAAGAAACAGGAGCTATTTCTTTAGCTGTAAAAGGAAGACTTACAAGAAATTACGATAAAGAAAAATTAAAAAATATTATTTTAAGAATACTTAAAAATAGAAGAGATAAAAACACTATCTCCCTTAAAGGAAGGGTGAAAACATGGATAAACAAGTCAAAAAGAAAAAAATCTTAGTTCAAGGACTTTGTCTTTTACTTTCTTTTGGATTGTGGGTATATATCAATGCAAGTGCTAATCCTATAGGGCAAAAAACTATAAAAAATGTTCCAGTTCAAATATTAAATACAGACATTTTAGCTAAAAATGGTTTAGCTTTAGTACCGAATGAAAAGTTAACTGTTAATGTTAATATAACAGGACAAAATGAGAGTATTTATAATTCTACTGCCAAGGATTATAAGGTAGAGTTACTTTTAGCAAATAATCAATTAACAGTAGGAAATAACTGGGTTACAGCACAGGTTGTAAGTAGTCCGCAAGGAGTTTCAGTAAGCAATCAATTTATAAAAGTAAATTTAAAATTAGAAGCATTTGTTAAGAAGCAAATGACTGTTCAATCTAATATAGATGTTCAAACTAGCCAAGGAGTTTATGTTAAAAATATAGCATTAAGCCCAGAGGTTGTAACAATAGAGGGTGCACAATCAGCGGTAGATTCAGTTGATAAAGTAGTAGCTGAAGGATCAATTCAAAATGTAAATAGAGATAGTTCAATTACTGCAAATTTAGTTGCATTAAATAGTAATGGACAAAAATTAACAGATGTAGATATTTATCCAGCAACTGTAACAGCCAATATTAATACAGAGAATGGAAAGTTAGTTCCTATAAATGTTGTAACTACGGGAACAGCTCCTAATGGAATAAATGTTAAATCTATAACTCCTGATGTGAAGAGTATAGAGATAGTAGGAAGTAATGAAGCTTTAGCTAAAATTTCTGCTATAAATACAACAGCAGTAAATTTAGCTACAGTATCAGGAAATAGCACTGTTACGGCAAATTTAGAATTACCAGCTGGAATTACTGTTCCTAGTGGAAAAAATTCAGTGATGGTAAGTATTCAAATAGCCAATGAAAATAATCAAGAGAATCCTAATGATAATCAGAACTCTCAAAATAATAATAACAATAGTAACAGTAATAACAATGCTAATAATACTAACAACAATAACAACAATAACAACAATAGTAATAGTAATAGTAGTAACAACAATAATCAAAATGCTAATGAAGTAGAGAAAACTTTTACTGTACCTATAGATATAACTGGAGAAAAATCAGGTTATAAGTATGAATTATCAACTACATCTGCACAGGTTGTTCTTAAAGGAACTAGTAGTTCAATAAATTCAATAAATTTAGCAGGTTTAATTCCTCCAATAAACGTTAGTGATATAGATAGTAAATCTACAGTAAAATTAAATGTTAATGCTGGGAATGGAATATCAATAGTTTCAGTTAATCCGAAACAAATAACTATAACAGCCAATAAAACAAATGGATAAAAAAATAACAAAAAGTAAGATGAAAATTGGAGGCAAAATGACTATTAGAGTTAATAATATAGGACTTAGCTTAGATGATGATATAAGTTTAATAAAAAAGAAACTAGCTAAAAAGCTTAGATTAAAAGAGGATAAATTACCTAAATATAAAATTATAAAAGAATCCTTAGATGCTAGAAAGAAAAATAATATAAAGCTTAATTATGCTGTGGAATTAGATTTAAACAATGAAGAGGCTTTAGTAGAGAAGTTAAAAGATAATGATGTAAGAATTGATAAAAGTAGATATGAAACAGATTTTGAACTTGGTAAAGAAAAGCTAAGCAATAGACCAGTTGTAGTTGGAATGGGACCAGCTGGTTTATTTGCAGCCTTATTTCTAGCTAAAAAAGGATATAAACCTTTAGTGATAGAAAGAGGAGAAGATGTTGATAACAGAACTATAACTGTAGAGAAGTTCTGGGAAAAAGGAATTTTAAATGAAAATTCTAATGTTCAATTTGGAGAAGGTGGAGCAGGTACTTTTTCAGATGGTAAATTAACAACAAGAATAAAAGATAGAAGATGTGATTTTATTTTAGAATCATTAGTTGAACATGGAGCTCCTGAAGATATAATTTATAAAGGTAAACCTCATGTGGGAACTGATATCTTAAAAAATGTAGTTAAAAATATAAGAGAAGAAATTAAGTCTTTAGGTGGAGAAGTAAGCTTTAATTCAAAACTTGAAGATATTAAAACTGAAGATGGAAAATTAAAAGCTATAGTAGTTAATGGAGAAGAAATTCCTTGTGATGATTTAATTTTAGCTATTGGACATAGTTCAAGAGATACCTATGAAATGCTTTATAAAAATTCTGTTATGATGATACCTAAAGCTTTTGCAATGGGAGTTAGAATAGAACATCTACAATCAATGATAAATGAAAATCAATATGGAGAAGCTTGTAGTCATCCAAGATTAAAAGCAGCTGAGTATATGTTAACTTATCAGGATAAAGAAAAAAATAGAGGAATATATTCGTTCTGTATGTGTCCTGGTGGAGTGGTTGTTGGAGCTGCTTCAGAAAATGGTAGATTATGTGTAAATGGAATGAGTTATCATGCTAGAGATAAAGAGAATGCTAATGCTGCTATGGTAGTAACAGTTTCTCCGGAGGACTTTGGATTAGAACATCCATTAGCAGGAATGTATTTCCAAAGAAAGTATGAGGAATTAGCTTATAATTTAACTGGTGGAAATTATAAATTACCAGTACAATTAGTTGGAGATTTCTTAGAAGACAGAGTTTCAACTAAACTTGGAAGAGTAACACCATCAGTAGCACCTAATTATGTTTTTAGTGATTTAAGAAAATGCTTACCTGACTTTGTTATAGAATCTTTAAAAGAAGGATTAAAAAGCTTTGATAAAAAGATTAAGGGTTATGGAGCAAAAGATGCTGTAATGACTGGAATTGAAACAAGAACTTCAGCTCCAGTTACTATGAAAAGAACTGAAAATCTAGAAAGTGAAACTTTAGAGGGATTATATCCTGCTGGAGAAGGTGCTGGATTTGCTGGGGGAATTATATCTGCTGCGGTAGATGGAATAAAGGTTGCGGAAAAAATAATGATGAAGTATGCACCGGTTGAGTAATGGCTTCGCAATTAAATTGTAAAACTTTGTTTTACTAATTAAATTAGAAAGCTGTGCTTTCTTAATTAATTTGCAAGAGCTTTGCTTTGCAATTAGAATTTTAATTTGGAATTTGGAATTTGGAATTTGGAACCTGGCTTGCTGGGTTTCTTTTTTGTTTTAAAATTTATTTGTATAGAATATTCTGAAAACTTGTTGTTTATTGGTAAAATTTGATAATATATAAGAGGGGATATTTTCTATATTTAGGAAAATTAAGAATTAAGAGGTGTATTATGAGTAAAAATTTTAATGAATTATTTGAGAAGTTAAAAACTATTAAAAAGAAGAAGGTTTCTGTAGCGGTGGCTCAAGATGAACCAGTGTTAAAAGCACTTAAAGCAGCTATGGATAGAGGAATTGTAGATGCTATATTAGTTGGTGATAGAAAAGAAATTGAAATTATTGCTAAAAATATAGGATTTGATTTAAGTAAAGTAGAAATTGTGGATGAAAGTAATGTAAAGAAGGCAGCTTTAGAGGCTGTTAGGCTTGTATCATTTGGAAATGCAGATATGGTTATGAAAGGTCTTGTTGATACAGCAACATTTTTAAGAAGTGTATTGAATAAAGAAGTAGGACTTAGAACTGGAAGTCTTATGTCTCATGTAGCTGTTTTTGATATAGATAATTATGATAGATTATTATTTTTAACTGATGCAGCATTTAATACCTATCCAGATTTAAAAGCTAAAGTTCAAATGGTAAATAATAGTGTTAAAGTTGCTAAAGCCTGTGGTGTTGATATACCTAAAATTGCAGCAGTTTGTGCTGTAGAGGTAGTAAATCAAGATATGCAATCAACTGTAGATGCAGCAATTTTAGCTAAGATGAGTGATAGAGGACAAATCAAAGGATGTATAGTTGATGGACCTTTTGCTTTAGATAATGCTATATCAGAGGAAGCAGCGGAGCATAAAGGAGTTCATGGACAAGTAGCTGGAAAAGCAGATGTATTATTGTTACCAAATATCGAAACTGCTAATGTAATGTATAAAACTTTAACTATGTTAGCAAAGACTAGAAATGGTGGATTATTAGTTGGAACTTCAGCACCAGTAATACTTACTTCAAGAGCAGATAGTTTTGAAGTAAAAGTTAATTCTATAGCTCTTGCAGCATTAGTAGCGGGAGAAATTAAATAATTTTTATTTTAAATAGACATCAAAGGTTGTGACTTAAATTTTATTTAAATTAGGGGGATGTAAAATGTCACATAAATTATTAATTATTAATCCAGGTTCAACATCTACAAAGATATCAGTATTTGAAAATAAAAAGGAATTACTAACAGAAACTTTAAGACATGAAACAAGTGAAATACAAAAATATAAAACTGTTTCAGAACAATTAGGTTTTAGAAAAGAGATAATTTTAGATATTCTTAAAAGAAAGAATTTTGATATAAATAATTTAACTGCTGTAGTAGGTAGAGGCGGAATGCTTAAGCCAATGGCTGGGGGAACTTATGAAGTAAATGAAGCTATGATTGAAGATTTAAAGATTGGTGTTCAAGGAGAACATGCATCAAATTTAGGGGGAATATTAGCAAGTGATATAGCAAATGCAATTGGGAAAAGCTCTTACATAGTGGATCCTGTAGTTGTAGATGAACTTGAAGAAATAGCTAGAATTTCAGGGATACCAGAATTACCAAGAAAAAGTAAGTTCCATGCTTTAAATCAAAAAGCAGTTGCTAAAAGATATGCAGCTGAAAATGGAAAAAGCTATGAAGAAGTAAATTTAATAGTAGTTCATATGGGTGGTGGTGTATCAGTTGGTGCTCATAAAAATGGAAAAGTTATTGATGTAAATAATGCTTTAGATGGGGAAGGACCATTATCTCCAGAGAGATCAGGTGGTGTACCAGTTGGAGATTTAGTTAAACTTTGCTTCAATGGAACACTTACAGAAAAAGAAATTTACGGAAAGATAGTTGGTAAAGGTGGATATGTTGCATATTTAAATACCAATGATGCAAGAATTGTAGAAGATAAATCGGCAGTAGGTGAAAAAGATTATGTTCTTCTTCAAAATGCCTTTGTTTATCAAGTAGCAAAAGCTATTGGAGAAAGAGCTGTTACTTTACATGGAAAAGTTGATTCTATTATTTTAACTGGTGGAATTGCTTATAGTAAAGTAATTGTAAAACAATTAAAAGAAATGGCAGATTGGATTGCACCAGTAACTGTTTATCCAGGAGAGGATGAAATGTTAGCTTTAGCAGAGGGAACTTTAAGAGTTTTAAATGGGGAAGAAGAAGTGAAAATATACAAGTAGTATTTTATTTTTAATAATTAATTACTTTAACATTTAGAAATTTAACTGAAAGATTGTTAAAAAAATAATAATTTACAAGCTCTTTTTAGTTATAAGTTAAAAATGAATAATATAGATTAACTTTTATTCTGTTAAAATACGAAAAATATGATAATATAGAAGTGTATTTTAAGATAAATCACTAGGGGATAAATATGTATTTGGAGGGAAATCATGAGTAAAATTACTATTGATGGAAAAGAGATTGAATTTGAAGGAATGCCTTCGATTCTTAAACTTGCTAGAGAAAATGGAATTGATATACCAACACTTTGTTTTTTAGAGGATTGTAATAATGTAGGTCAATGTGGAGTATGTTTAGTTGAAATAGAAGGACAAGAAAGACTAGCTAGATCCTGTGCAATAAAAGCAAAAGATGGAATGGTAGTAAGAACTAATACTGAAAGAGTTGCTAACGAAACTAAGGAAACTATTGCAAATCTTTTAGATAGACATGAATTCAAATGTGGAACATGTAAAAGAAAAGAAAACTGTGAGTTTTTAAAACTTGTCATAAAGACAAGAGCAAGAGCTCATACACCATTTTTACCAACTGATAAGACAGAATTAATCGATGATAGAAGTGAAAGCTTAATGATAGATAGATCAAAATGTGTTACTTGTGGAAGATGTGTTGCTGCATGTAGAACAAGAACAACAACTCAATCTATTAAATTCTCAAGAGATGAAAATGGAAATAGAGTTGTAGGACCGAAAGATGGTATCTGCTTTGATGATCAAGGATGCCTATTATGTGGTCAATGTTTAATAGCATGTCCAGTTAATGCACTTCAAGAAAAATCTCATATTGAGAGAGTTCAAGAAGCATTAAATGATCCAGAAAAACATGTAATAGTTGCAATGGCACCAGCTGTTAGAACATCTATGGGTGAATTATTTAACATGGGATATGGTGTTGATACAACAGGGAAATTATATACTGCATTCAGAGAATTAGGATTTGATAAAGTCTTTGATATAAACTTTGGTGCTGATATGACAATTATGGAAGAAACAACTGAGTTCTTACACAGAGTAAAAGAGGGGGGACCTTTCCCAATGTTTACTTCTTGTTGTCCAGGTTGGATAAGACTTGCTGAAAATTACTATCCAGATTTATTAGATCATTTATCAACAGCTAAGTCACCACAACAGGAATTTGGTGCAGCAAGTAAGACTTATTATCCACAAATAGCAGGATTAAAGCCAGAAAATGTTTATACAGTAACTATAATGCCTTGTATAGCTAAAAAATACGAAGCAGCTAGAGATGGTATGGAATTTGAAGGAATTAGAGAAATTGATGCTGTATTAACAACTAGAGAATTAGCTCAATTAATAAAAGCTAGAAAAATAGATTTCGTTAACTTACCAGATAGTGAAGCAGATCCAGCAATGGGTGAGTACACAGGAGCAGGAGCAATCTTTGGAGCAACTGGTGGAGTTATGGAAGCAGCTCTTAGAACAGCTAAAGACTTTGTAGAAGGTGTTAGTCTTGAGGATGTTGATTATGTAGATATAAGAGGTATTGCTGGAATAAAAGAGGCTAATGTTGAAATTGGTGGAGTAAATTACAAAATTGCTGTAGTTAACGGTTCAGCAGCTTTATTTGAATTTATGAAGTCAGGAAAAATTGATGAAGGATATCATTTCATTGAGGTAATGGCTTGTACAGGTGGATGTGTTAATGGTGGAGGACAACCTCATGTTAGCTCTAAAGATAGAGGCGAAATGGATATAAGAAAAATTAGAGCTTCTGTTTTATATAACCAAGATGCTAAATTATTACCAAAGAGAAAATCACATCAAAATAAAGCCTTATTAAAAATGTATGATAACTTTATGGGTGAGCCAGGTGGTGCAAAAGCTCATGAATTATTACACATACGTTATAAAAAACACTAATTAAAAAGCTTGGACTGTATCATATGTTTTTTGATGCAGTCTTTCTTTTAAATTTCATAAAAGTTATTCACTTTACAGGGAAAATCCTTTATTATAATAAAGTGATGAATTTAAATTTTTTGAATTAATGGCAGGTGCTAAAATGGAAGGATATAACTCAAGATTAAAAAGTGAAGAATTAGATTATCTTTTTAAAGCTATTCTTAAATTAGAAACTATAGAAGAATGCTATAGGTTTTTTGAGGATATTTCAACTATAAGTGAAATAAAAGCTTTAGGACAAAGATTACAGGTAGCAAAAATGCTAAGAGAAAAAAAGACTTACATAGAAATTGCTGAGGGCACAGGAGCTTCTACAGCAACCATTAGTAGAGTAAATAAAGCTTTAACTTATGGGTCAGAAGGATATAACTTAATTTTAGATAAATTAATTGAAAAAAAGTAGGCATATAAAGCCTACTTTTTTATCTATATTATTTTTCTTTAATTTCTTTTATTTGTTTATTTACTTCAAAAATTTCATCTTGAACTGTTTTTATTTTTGTTTTATTATTAGAAATTCTAGTTTTTATATCTTCAATTATATTTTGATAATTTTCAATTATATCTTCAGCTTTATCACCAGGTCTAACATTAAATAATCTACCTTTAAAGTCATCTAATCTTTCATCATCTTTCTTTACGAAACCTCTTAATTTACTTACAAACTCTTCTTTGTTTTTTAATAATGAGTTTAAGAATTCAAGTTGTTTTTCATTTCTAGAAGCATTTACTTTATCAAAATATTCTTGTCTTAAACTATAGAATTTATCTCTAACTTCTTTAAATTCATTTATTAAGTTTTCATTAGCATCTTTTCCACAGAATCCAGCTTTAAAAAATTCGTCACTTAATTCTTTAACTTTTACAGAAGCTTCTTTCCAACTTTCATTTACGTATAATTCTTTTAATTTTTCAATAAGTTCTTTTCTTTTTATTATATTAACTTCATTTGAAGCCTTTACAGCGTCAAAATACTTTTGTCTTTCAGCAAAGAAGTTATTTTTAGCAGCAGCATAAGTGGCAGATATTTCATCATTTTCTTCTTTACCAGAGAAACCAATTGATTTAAACTCTTCACAAAGTTCATTGAACTTTACAGTAGCTTCTTTCCAGTTTTCATTATTAATTAGAGCAGTTAATGATTGTATTATTTCCTTTTTTCTAGCCCTTTTATTTACGAATTCACCTTCAAGTTCTTTAAAAGTAGCTTTTCTTTCAGTTCTTAAATTACTTCTTAAATCATTGAACTTTTCGAAAAGAATATCATTCTCTTCTTTACCAGAAAAACCAATATTAAAGAATTCTTTTGTTAATTCTTTTATTGTTTCATCAGTATCTTTTAAAGTAATAGCAGTATAAGAAATATTAGATAATTTTTCTAAAATCTCTTTTTTCTTAGCTGCATTTTCTTTAAAGTTTTCTTGTGATTTTTCAAAGAAGGCATTTCTTTTGTCATAGAATAAATGTTTAGCTTCACTTAGCTCTTTATTAAGTTGAGTAAGTTCTTCAGCGTCAGAACAATAAATTTCTTTAAATTCTTCACATAGTTCGTAGAATTTTCTATTAGCTTCTTTCCAATTTGTTGCATTCTCAGCTAAATCTTTAATGGAAACTATGATAGATCTTCTCTTTTCAACATTTTCTTTTTCCTGAGCAAGAAGCATTGCCCCAAATTCATTATCTATGTAAATAGATTCATCTGTCTTTTTCATTGTAAAAATCCCCTTTCGAATTACACTCTTACTTCTATTTTAAAGGTCTATAAAATGTATGTCTACTATAAAGTTAAACTTTATTTACATGGAGTATTAAAGTTTAGGATATTTTTTGCTTTATTAGAAATTTATATGTTTATATTTTATAAATATCCTAATAAAAAGCAAAAAAAAAATTAATTATTTGTTAATAATTGGGAATTAAAGAAAAATAACGATATAGGTTATAATTGACAAAGAAATTTAGATGGTTTATATTTAAAATGCAAAATTTTAAATATAATAAGGCTTAAAATTAAAAAAACAATGATATTTTTCTGGAAAAATGGAGATTTTTTGATTTTTAAAAAACTTTTTTGCTTTGAAAGTTATAATATAAAAGTAAAAAGAAAAAATAATTAGAATAAAAATAGATTAAGAGGTGCTAAAGTGGGAAGATTATTTGGAACAGATGGAGTAAGAGGTATAGCAAATACTGAATTAACGGCTGAATTAGCCTATAAATTAGGAAGAGCTGGAGCTTATGTATTAACAGGAGAAAAAGCTCATAAACCTAAAATATTAGTAGCTAAAGATACTAGATTATCAGGAGATATGTTAGAAGCTTCATTAGTAGCTGGTATATTATCAGTTGGAGCTGAAGCTGTAGTTTTAGGTGTAATACCAACACCAGCAGTAGCTCATTTAATAAGAGAATATGGAGCAGATGCAGGAGTTATGATTTCAGCATCACATAATCCAGTTGAATATAATGGAATAAAATTCTTTAACTCACAGGGATATAAATTAAGAGATAGTTTAGAGGATAAAATCCAAGAAACTATAGAAAATAACTTTGAAGGAGTACCTTCACCAACAGGAACAGATTTAGGAAGAGCAAAAAAAGAAAAAAATGCTGGAGCTGATTATGTTAAATTTGCAAAAGAGGCAGTTAGTCATAGATTTGAGGGTTTAAAAATAGCTTTAGATTGTGCAAATGGAGCAGCTTACGAAGTTGGAGAAAAAGCCTTTAGAGAACTTGGAGCAGAGGTTGTAGCAATACATGATAGACCAGATGGAACAAACATAAATGAAAAATGTGGATCAACTCATCCAGAAGATTTAATGAAATTTGTTAAAGAAAATGGTTGTGATGCAGGATTTGCATTTGATGGAGATTCAGATAGATGTTTAGCAGTAGATGAAAACGGAGAACTGGTTAATGGAGATTTTCTATTAATGCTAACAGCTAAATATTTAAAAGATAAAGATACATTAAAAGATAATACTTTAGTTGTAACAGTAATGAGTAACCTTGGATTAATGCTTGCCTGTGAAAGAGAAGGGATTAATGTAGTAACAACTAAGGTTGGAGATAGATATGTTCTTGAAGAGATGGTTAAAGATAATTATACATTAGGTGGAGAACAATCAGGTCATATTATCTTATTAAATAGAAATACTACTGGTGATGGTGTTGTTACAGCACTTCAAATAACAGAAATATTAAAAGATACAGGAAAAAAATTAAGTGAGCTTGCAAAAGTAATGGTAGAGTTACCACAGGTACTTGTAAATGCTAAAGTTCCAAATGAAATGAAAGATATTCATGAAAAAGATGAAGAAATAATAGCTGAAATAAAAAGAATAGAAGCCGCACTTCATGGAAAAGGAAGAGTATTAATAAGACCTTCAGGTACAGAACCATTAGTAAGAGTAATGCTAGAGGGTGAAAACCAAGAAGAGATAGATAAAATGGCTCATAACTTAGCAAATATGATACTTGAAAAAGTTAAGTAAAAATTAAAAGATTATAATTTAAATATAAAATAGAAAGCTATATTAAATTAAAGGAATAATAATTATCTAAACCTAATGATGGAATAGTTAACAAATTATTTTTGCTATTTAATATAGCTTTTTTATTTAATTAATTTATGGAAATATTGGTATAATTAAATTAAATGAATTTGAAAAGAGGAATAGAATTATGGAAGAAAAATGGTTAGATTGGGCAAGCAAATTACAAAGTATAGCACAGGCAGGTATTACTTATTCTAAAGATAAATATGATTTAGAGAGATTTGAACAAATTAGGGATTTATCAGCTGAGATTCTTTCAGCGTATACAGAAATAGAGCATAAAAAAGTTAAAGAATTATTTTGTAATGAAGTAGGATATCAAACACCTAAAGTAGATGTAAGATCAGCTATATTTAAAGATAATAAAATTTTATTAGTAAAAGAAGCTTTAGATGGTTGTTGGTCATTACCCGGTGGATGGGCTGATGTTGGATTATCAGTAAAAGAAAATGCAATGAAAGAAGCCTATGAAGAGGCTGGAGTAAAGATTAATCCTAAAAGAATAATTGCTATAGAAGACAGAAATAAAAATAATAAACCCATAAGTCCTTATAGTATTTATAAAATTTTTGTATTAGGAGAATTAATAAGTGGAGAATTTAAGAAAAATATAGAAACTGAAGAAAGTGGTTTTTTTCCTTTAGAAGAATTACCGAAATTATCTGAAGGAAGAAACAACTTAGAACAAATAAAGCTTTGTTTTAAAGCAAAGGAAGATGAAAACTTTAAAGTTTATTTTGATTAAAAATAATATTTTAAATTTATAAATTAAATTTTAAAAAAAGTAATAGTCCAGAATAAATACATTATAAATATATTTATTCTGGACTATTATTTATTATTAAGTTGATAAATTAAAGTTACTCTATAGGACCATAGCAATCTATATCAAGTGTTGTTAGAATTTTTGTTAACTCTTCAACATGTTCAATTTCATCTTTAACAATGTCTTTAATCATAGCTTTAATTTAATAAATCATCTAAAAAAGACTTCATCAGTACATTAGCTATAAAAAATAAAATTATAAAAAAAAGTATTTTTAGGATACTAGGAAAATCAAAAATTAAAAAAGGTTCAATGATATTTTCATGAAATTTTGAGAAGTCTTTAAAAAGTACAATATAAGTTAAATAATAGGTAATAGCTGATGTGAATAAAACTTGAACCCACCAGAAAAAATTTTTCTTTGATAATTCTTTGAAAATTTTCATAAATGCCTCCCTTAAAGTTATAGTGAGTTTAATGTAAATTATAGGATGAATCAAAGAAGAGTTATAGTGTAATTATTCTAAAATCTCATTAAAAATTTTTAGAAATAAATTTTATTGGTAGTAATTTAGGTTAATTGTTATAAAAATTGGTCTAGATAACTAGTGAATTAGATGTTTAGATATTAATACAGAGAAAACGGGAGAAAATAAGAGGAAAATAAAAATATTTTAAAAAAATGAGAAAATTTGAACAAAAAACTTGAAATTAGAATAGTATATGGTATAGAATAGATTTTGAAGTTAGAAGGAATACTTTTAATTTTAATAAAGCGCCAGAACTCATATTGAGTTGACGAGGATAGGGAGTATCGAAATTTTCGGCGGATGCCCTACGGTAATAACACTATCGTGAAAAATTAATTAAAACTAAAAAGTGATTTTTAGTACAAAGTTGATTTTGTGTTTTACAAAAGTGAATATAGTAGTCGAAAGGAAGAATTGAATATGTGCGGAATTGTAGGATATTTAGGAGAAAGAGAAGCTAGTGAGGTTCTTATAAATGGTTTATCAAAACTTGAGTATAGAGGTTATGACTCAGCAGGAGTTGCAATTTTAGAAAACTCTAAAATCAAAGTTGATAAATGTAAAGGTAGACTTAAGAATTTAGAAGCTAAGCTAGAAAAAAGCCCAATAGTAGGAACTATCGGAATAGGACATACTAGATGGGCAACTCATGGAGAACCATCTGATAGAAATTCACATCCTCATAGTAATGGAGACCAAAGTATTAGTGTAGTACACAACGGAATAATAGAGAACTACCTAGAACTTAGAAAATGGTTAACAGCTGAAGGATACAATTTTAAATCAGAAACAGACACAGAAGTAATTCCTAATCTAATAGATTATTTTTATGACGGAGATTTATTAGATGCAGTAATTAAAGCAACTAAAAAATTAGAGGGTGCTTATGCTATTGGTGTAGTAAGTAACAATGAGCCAGATAAATTGGTTGCAGTAAGAAAAGATAGTCCTTTAATTGTAGGTGTTGGAAATAAAGAATACTTTATAGCTTCTGATATTCCAGCAGTATTAAACTATACAAGAGATATTTATTTATTAGAGGATAATGAATTTGTTGTATTAACAAAAGAAGGAATAACTGTCTTAACAGAGGATAAAAAAGAAATTAACAAAGAAATATATAAAGTAACTTGGGATGCAGAAGCAGCAGAAAAATCAGGTTTTGAAGACTTTATGTTAAAAGAAATAAATGAGCAACCAAAGGCTATTAGAGATACAATGGCAGGAAGAGTTGCTTTAGGTAAAGAAGTAACTTTAGATAAAATAGAGTTAACAAAAGAAGATTTAGAAAATGTAGATAGAATTTATATTATTGCCTGTGGAACAGCTTATCATGCTGGACTTATAGGAAAATATGCAATAGAAAAACTATGTAGAATTCCAGTAGAAGTGGAAGTGGCTTCAGAGTTTAGATATAGAAATCCAATAATAACAGAAAAAACTTTATTAATGGTTGTAAGTCAATCAGGAGAAACAGCTGATACTTTAGCAGTTTTAAGAGATGGTAAGAAAAAAGGAGCTAGAGTTCTTGCAGTGACAAACGTTGTAGGAAGTTCAGTTTCAAGAGAAGCTGATGATGTTTTATATACTTTAGCAGGACCAGAGATAGCAGTAGCATCAACTAAGGCTTATGTAACTCAATTAATAGCAATGTATATTATAGCTTTATATTTTGCAGAATTAAAAGGCAGTTTAGCTAAGGAAGAGATTGAAGAAATTAAAGCAGAAATGTTAACTCTTCCAGAAAAAGTTGAAGAAGTTTTAAAAACAGAAGAAACTGTAAAAGAATTTGCAGTGGAAGTATCAAAAGAAAAAGATATGTATTTCTTAGGTAGAGGACTTGATTATGCAGTAGCTCTTGAAGGTTCATTAAAATTAAAAGAAATATCATATATTCACTCAGATGCCTATGCAGCAGGGGAATTAAAACATGGTCCTATAGCTTTAATAGAAAAGGGAATAAAAGTTGTAGCACTTATGACTCAAGAGAGTTTACTTGATAAAATGGTAAGTAATGTTCAAGAGGTAGTTACAAGAGGAGGCTCAATTTTAGGAGTTAGTACTAAAAGGGAAGGTCTTCATGAAACTATGATGGAAAAATTAATTTATATTCCAAAGACTATAGAACTATTAACACCAGTATTATCTGTTGTGCCACTTCAATTATTATCTTATCATGTGGCAAAAACAAAAGGTTTAGATGTTGATAAACCTAGAAATTTAGCTAAGTCAGTAACAGTTGAATAAAATATTATTTAAATTAAAATAAAAATTTATATTAGGGGTTGAAGATAATGAAAGAAGAATTATTAGTAAAATTATTAAAAGAATATAAAGAAACAGAGAGATGTTTAGAAATGGGTTTAGATTGGCTTAATGAGAAAGATTATGCCAGTGGAAAATTAGATTTAATTAAAACAATAATTGCAGATTTAGAAAGATTAACAGCAATGAATTAATTTTTTAATTATAGGCCTTATCAAATTTGGGATATTAAACTTTTAGGGTAATGTTTAATGTTTTCAATGTTGATAGGGCTTTTTTTAATGTTATTAAAGAAAATTATTAAAATTAAAAGAACTAAGAGTAAGAAATGTTAAAGAAAAATTCATAAAATAATTTAAGAAAAATGAACAGTTATTTATCTATACAAATAAACAAAGGGTTTAGAAGAAATATATAATCTAATATAAAAATTTAAAATGTTAATAAAATGAAAAAAAGTAAATAAAATGATAAAAAACAACAATAAATGTGGTATTATGTAAAATATAGGAAGAATACTTTTGGGGGATTAGGTAAAGGGTATGAGATTAGATATAAAGCGAAAAATGCTTATTTTAGGAATATCATTTTTTACCACTGTAATTGGATTATATTATTTTATAAGCAATTATTATGTGGATGAAAGACTCAATAAAATAGTAAATGAAAAGTATTCATATTTAGAAGAAACAATTTTAAATGAAATTGAAAGCCAAGTATTAGGATTAGAAAATCTTAATAATGAAATTTTCTTTAAAGATGAGAGTTATAAAGAAAAAAATGAAAAATATTTTATTTATGAAATAAAAAATGAGAGTTTAAATTTAATACATGATGGGTTAGAAATAAATGAAGAAATAAAAAGTAAATTAATAAATAGAAAAAAAGAAGAAATCGGAATTTTTTTATTAAAGGGAGATTTAATAGGAACTATTACTAAAGAGTACAATGATATCGTTTATATAATAGGAAAAGAGTTATATTCTTTAAGTAAGAATAATGAATTTACTGCAGATAATTTATATTATGATTTTTCCTATTTAAATGATTATAAAGAAGAAATAAAAAAGTTTTCTTCTTTAACAATAAAAAAAGTAATACCTAATAACGAAAATTATATTAATAGTATATTAATAAAAAATTGTCTTTTAGATGAAGGGTATATAGGTATTAAAGTAAATAGTACTGGAATAAATAGTAGAACTATAATAAAGTTTATTTTGTTATTTATGTTTGCCTATGGTGTTTTAATTTTTATCTATGGTTTAATATTTTTTAAAATGGTAAATAAAAAATTCTTTGTGAAGATAGAGACTTTAGAAAATAGAATTAAAAAGATTTTAAATGAACCTGAAAATCCAAGTGAAATAGTTAGGCAATTAAACTTAGATAGCATAGATTATATAGAAAATAATATTGATAACATGATAAGTTCGGTTAATGAATATAAAGAAATCGTAAATTATTATGCTAAATATGATAGTTTGACTGCTTTATTAAATAGAGAAACCTTTATAAAAGAGGGAGACAATGAAATTGAAAAAGAAAATATTTTAGCTCTTGTTTATATTAATTTAGATGGTTTTTCTTATTATAATAATAATTTTGGATATGTTAAAGGTGATGAAATACTTAGAGAAGTTTCAAAAACCATTCTTGAATATAATAAAAATAAAAATATGGTTGCAAGAATTGGTGGAGATGAATTTGCAGTTTTAATTCAAAAAACTAGTGAGTTAGAAGAAATAACAATCTATGCAGAAAAACTTATAGAAAAAATAAATGCTATAACAGTTCATGAAAAGGGGAATTTTGTTTCAGCAAGTTTGGGGATATGTTTAAAATCAGAAAATGAAAAAAATACAGTTGAACTGATAAATAATGCATATCTTGCTATGGTTACTGTAAAGGAAAAGAGAAAAAATAGTTATGAAATTTATAGTCCTTGCTATAAAAATGAAATAACTATAGGAATGATTCAAAAGGCATTAGAAGATGGAGATATACAAATTCATTATCAACCTAAAGTTAATGTGAAAACAAATGAAATAGATGGAGTTGAAGCATTAGTTAGATGGTTTGATAAAGAAAAGGGATATATAAGTCCTTTAGATTTTATAAAAGTAGCCGAAGATACAGGATATATAATTACCTTTGGTGAATGGATTTTTAGAAATGCTGTAAGAGATATTAAAAAACTTAATAATACTTTACAAAAAGATTTAACTGTAGCAATTAATGTTTCTGCTATTCAATTTATGCAGAAAAATTTTGTGGATAAAGTAGAAAAAATATTAATTGAAGAGGAAATCTTAGCTAAAAATATAGAAATAGAGTTAACAGAAAGTATTGGAATATTTAATTCAACCTATGTAACTAATACTTTCGATAGATTAAGTGAACTAGGAATTTCTATAGCGATTGATGATTTTGGAACAGGTTATAGTTGTATAAAATATTTAAAAGAGTTTAAAATTAATACTATAAAAATAGATAAAACTTTCGTTCAAGGTGGAGGAAAGAATATAAGCTTAATAAAATATATTATAGATGTCTGTAAGATTCTAGGATTTTCAGTGGTGGCAGAAGGAATAGAAGAATATAGACAGGCAAGAGTACTAAAAAATCTTTCCTGTGATTATATGCAAGGATATTTCTTTTATAAACCAATGCCTATACAAAAATTATATGAAGTTATAAAAAGTGATGAAGTAATAGAAATAAAATAATAAAAAATTACTAAAGGAAAATCAATATAATTGATTTTCCTTTAGTGCTAATATATACTTTTAGAAAAGGATGAAGATTGTGAATTTTTAATAGGGTAAAATAAAAATTTTAAATTAGTATTTAGATTAAAGGGAGGGTTTTTAGAATTTATGAGTAAAAAAGAATTAAGAGAAAGTATATTAGCAAAAAGAAAAACTATAAAAGAAGATGATAAAAAAGATTGGGATAAAAAAATAAAAGAAAATTTATTAGGGCTAGATCAGTTTAAAAAAGCTAAAAATATTTTTATATATGTGAATATGAGCGATGAAGTTAATACCATTGAATTAATAGAGTTAATTTTAGCTGAAGGGAAAACAGTAGCTGTTCCTAAAGTAATACCAGTACTTAAAGCTATGGAAGCTTTAGAGATAAAAAGTTTTGCAGATTTAAGTGAAAGTGGTGCTTTTGGAATTTTAGAGCCAACTATGGATTCAAAAAATATTAGTAAAGAAATAGATATAGCAATAGTTCCAGGTCTTGCCTTTGATGAAAATAAAAATAGACTTGGTTATGGTGGTGGATTCTATGATAAATTCTTTAGTAAATATAAGAATGTTGAAAAGGTAGCTTTATGTTATGAATATCAAGTTGTAGATAGTACTCCCACAGATGAATTTGATATAAAAATGGATGCTATTATTACTGAGAAAAGGGTTATTTAAAGTTTGAAAATAAAAAAATAAAAATAAAATGGAAATTAATGGTTGCAATTTCCTTTTATGGTGCTATAATAATATTAAATTAAAGAATTAAATAAAGGTCTTTTATCAAGAAAGGTGGAGGGACTGGCCCTGTGAAACCTAGCAACAGCTAATTTCGTAAGTTAGAATTGTGCTAAATCCTGCAAAGGAAGTTTTTCCTTTGGTAGATAAAAGAGATTGTTTCCTATTTAAAGCTATTTCAATCTCTTAGATTTGATGGCTTTTTATTTTGGGATTTTTTATCTAGCATTTATGTTGCAACTTGTATAATAGGCCACCTAAAAATAAAAGGGGGCTATTTTTATGAGTAAAAATATTAAAGAAGGAACAATTTGTGTTCAAGGAGGCTATTCACCAAAATCAGGTGAGCCAAGAGTATTACCAATATTTCAAAGTACAACTTACAAATATGATGATCCAGAAACTGTGGCTAATCTTTTTGACTTAAAGGAAGCGGGACATCTTTATACAAGAATAAGTAATCCTACATTAGAAGCTTTAGAGAAAAAGTTCACTGATTTAGAGCATGGAGTAGGAGCAGTATCAGTTTCTTCAGGACAATCAGCTATACTTTTAGCTATTTTAAACCTTTGTAACGCTGGAGATAATATAATTTCATCAGTTACATTATATGGAGGGACCTATAATCTTTTCGCAACCACATTAAAGAATTGGGGAATTGAAACAAGATTTTTTAATCCTGAATCCAGTGATGAAGAAATAAGCAAATTAGTTGACGAAAATACTAAAGCTATTTATGGCGAAACTATTGGGAATCCAGGATTAAATGTTTTAGATTTTGAAAAGTTTGCTAGAATATCAAAAAATAATAAAATACCATTTATAGTTGATAATACAGTTGCTAGTCCGTGTCTTTGTAATCCAATAGACTTAGGTGCAAATGTAGTGATTCATTCTACATCAAAGTATTCAGATGGTCATGCTACAGCTCTAGGTGGGATTATAGTAGATGGCGGAAATTTTGATTGGGAAGTATCAAGTAAATTTAAGCAATTAGTAGAACCAGATCCTAGTTATCATGGAATAAAGTATGTTGAAAACTTTGGAAATGCAGCATATATAACTAAATTAAGAGTAACTTTGCTTAGAGACTTTGGCTGTACATTAAGTCCTTTTAATGGATTTTTAACTAATTTAGGACTTGAAACTTTACATTTAAGAATTAAAAAACATAGTGAAAATGCCTTAGCTCTTGGAAGGTATCTAGAAAAAAGTGAAAATGTTGCTTGGGTTAATTATCCTTTTTTAGAGAGCAATGAACATTATCAAAGAGCAAAAGAAACATTAAGAGGGGGAGCATCAGGGCTTTTAACTTTTGGAATAAAAGGAGGAGTAGAAGCAGCTAAGAAATTTACTAAAGCATTAAATTTAGTTGCCTTAGTTGTTCACTTAGGAGATGCTAGAACTTCACTTATACATCCAGCAAGTACTACTCATAGTCAATTAACTGAAGAAGAGCAAATTGCTTCAGGAGTTTTACCAGATTTAATAAGAGTTTCTGTTGGTATAGAAGATGTAGAAGATATAATAAATGATTTTGAGCAAGCCTTTAGAGTGTTAGGAGAGTAATTATGACTATCTATACATCTAAAAATTTAGAGGGATTAAATCCTTTAAAGAAAGAATTTGATATTAGAATTAGAGAAAATTTTAAGAAAGAAATTAAAACTATAGGGCTTTTAAATTTAATGCCAACGAAATGTGAAACTGAAACTCAAATATTAAGATTACTTTGTGAAACTGGGGAAGATTTAAGAGTAGAGTGTATAAAGCTTGATAGCTATAAACCTAAAAATATTTCCTATGAATATATAAAGGAAAATTATCTAAGTTTTGGAGAAATAAAAGATAAATTAGATGGAATTATTATAACAGGAGCACCTCTTGAAAAAATAGACTTTGAAGCTGTTGATTATATAGAGGAATTAAGGGAAGTTCTTGATTATAGTAAAAAGAATATAAAAAATTCTCTTCATATTTGTTGGGGGGCACAGGTTGCGTTAAATCATTTTTATTCTATAAAAAAGCTTTTAACTGAAAATAAAATTTTTGGAGTATTTTCTAATGAAATATTAAAAAGAGATAAAATTTTAGATGGAATAGATAGTGGATTTAAAGCACCACAGTCAAGACATACAACACTAAATAAAGTAGATATTAATAATTCAAAGGATATAACTGTTCTTGCTGTTACAGAAGAGGGTGAAGAACATTTAATAAAGGGAAATCACAATGATTATTATATTTTAGGTCATATAGAATATGATAAAAATACATTAGAAGCTGAGTATTTAAGAGATATAAATAAAGGTTTTGAAATTGATATGCCAAAAAATTATTTTGTAGATAATAATTTAGATAAAGGAATTAATTTTAATTGGCATAAAGATGGAGTTTCTCTTTATAAAAATTGGATAAGATTATTAGATAAATAGTTAGAGAAAAACTTTACTAAGGTTTTTAGTGAAGTTTTTCTTTTTTTATACAAAAAAAGTTAAAATTTGAAACCTTTAAGAAATTATTGAACTCTAATAAAATGAAAAGAGGAGGGGGAGTGTTTTATTTGAATGAAAAAGAATTAATTGAAGGTTTGATGAAATCAGATGATAAAGCCTTTGATAAACTTATAGATTTATACGGTAATGATATATTAAGACTTTGTTATTTAAGAACCTCTAGTGTGGAAGTTGCAGAGGATTTAACACAGGAAACCTTAATAGCAATATTTAAATATATAGGGAACTTTAAGGGGAAAAGTTCTCTTAAAACTTGGATATATAAAATAGCTATAAATAATTGCAATAAATTTTTAAAAAATAAAATAAAAGATAATATTACCTATGTTGATTTCAATGATAAAAACAATGAAATTCTAGAGGATGAGGATTTCACAGAGGAACTTTTAAAAATTGTGGATAAAAATATAATTTTAGAGGGATTAAGTAATCTTGATAATAAATATAGAGAAGTAATTTATATGTTTTATTATGAAGAAATTTCTATAAAAGAAATAGGAGAAATTTTAGAAAAAAATGAAAATACCATAAAGACATTATTAAGAAGAGGACGAGAAGGACTTAAAAAGATTTTGAACAGGGAGGATTTATATGCCTAAAGATTTAAATGATTTAAAGATTTCTTCAGAATTTAAAAATAAAATAAAAAATGAATACAAGAAAGAAAAGGAAAAACCTAAATATAAAATAAGAAAAATGCTAAATTATGAAGTGGAAATTTCCACTGGAATAGCTATGGTACTTTTAGTAATTATTGTTGCAACTCCAATAGTTGATACAGTAAATAGGGTGAAAGATTTAACTTATTATAAAATTGAAGTTGGGGGAGAAGAGAATGAGCTTACTAAGAGGGAAATACTTAAAGAAGAAAATAAAAGTAAAAATTAAAACAATATTAATAGTTTTAGCTGTAATTTTTGTAGTAATACCTAATTCTATAATAGCTTTATCCTATTTGATTTTTAATAGTCAGTGGAGAGTTACTTCGAAAAATATTCCAGTTACTTATTTTACTCAAGGGCTTTTAAATCTTTATGTTAAAATTCCTAAAGTATCACCCTTTGAAGATTTAGCTTATTACATTATGGGGAATAATTATTATAATCAAAACCAAAATCAAAATTTAATTGTAGCCTCCTATGGCACAGCGGGAAAAGATATAAAATTTTATAGTGCAGAAAACCCAGTAGAAAAAGCAATAAAAAATTATGAAGATGCTATAAGGGGAAAAGGCTCGGGAAAATATTATATAAAAAATATTTTTAATTTAATAGAGCTTTATTGGTTAGAGGGACAAGAAGATAAACTTTGGAATACTATTGAAATCTTAAAAAATTCTAAGGATGAAGAGATAAAGAATTTAGGAGTGTTAGTAGAGGGAATAACCTATATTAAAAATAATGACTATGAAAATGCTAATAAATCTTTAGATAATGTAGCAGAAGATTATAAAATTCCTTTGGCTGTGGACTACTATAAAGGAACAATAGAAATTTTAAAGGGAAATGAAAAAGCCGCTAAAGAATATTTATTTGATTACTTTGCAATTGATAAAAGAAAAGCAAAACAATTAAAATATAATAAAAATGATATTAATTATGTGAAAATAGATTTAAGTAATGCTGGAATATTATTTTCTAATGAGGATATATATGGAAATAGTGAGGCTAGTAATAATAAGGAAAAACTATTAGAAAGAAAAAAAGAAGTCTATTTAAATAATAATTTAGATGAAAAATATAAAGGTAGTTTAAAGGGAACTTTTAAAATTAATGATATCCCTATGAAAGGTACTTTAATATTACTAACTGAATCCTCTAGTGGATTATATGAAAATGGCAGAAGTTATAGTTATGGAAATGATTTAAAATCCTTTGCCTATGTGGATGAAAAAGGAGAATTTTATTTTAATAATATAGATGAAGGGGAATATCTTCTTTCTTTAGCAATACCCTATAATTTAGCTATAAATTCAGGATTAAATGAAGATTTAATAAGAAATTGTTTAGTGGGAGAAAAAATTAAAATTAAAAAAACTTCGGAGCTTAAAGAGGGGGAAAAATATAATAATTATTTTATAACTGAAAGTGAATTTGGATTAGCAGTATATGAAGGGTTAATAGAAAATGGAATTCCTAAACCAGAAATAAAAGAGGAAAAGGAAGAAAGTGAAGAGCCTTATGATGAAGGCATTGCTACTTTTGAAATTAAAGAAAAGGAAAATGATATAGAGATTTTACAATTAAATGGATCTTCATATTATTGGAACATTGAAGGGCTTTTAGCGGGAAAAAAATTAAAAAAAGGCGAGTCTATAGAACTTTCGAAAAACTTTTTAACTAAAGATTGGGAATATGGTTTTGTTGAAAAAGTGAAATTAACAGATGAAGGCGGATTTTTTGCTTTTTCTAATTTGGGAGTTTTAGTTGGACAAGATGAAATAACTTTAAGTTATGATGAGAAAGAAAAAGAGTTAATAAAAGAAAATAATATAAAAGGTCTTTATCAGTACTATGAAGGAGAAATAGAAGAAGGAAGAGAAACTATAAATAAGATAGAAAGATTAATTAAGCTCTATGTATTAGGCTATAATGATGCTGGTGAAGGTAAAAATATTACTAGGGCAAAAGATTTAAATAATAAATTAAGAGATATAAGAAAAAATGAAGTGATTTATAGACAAATAGAAGCCTATATTAGAAATAATCAATATATAATTGTATATCAGAGATAATAAATATAGAATTATATAAAAAGAAAGAACCTTTAAAGTTTAGTAAAGAAAGCTTTAAAGGTTCTTTTTAGTTTTAAATTAACAAAAAAGGACATACCATAATTAAATGATATGTCCTAGTATTTAAATATTATCTTTCTCTATTTGCTATTTCAGAAGTTAATCTTTCAACGAATGAATCAAGAGCTATAGCACCTTCATCATCATTTTTTCTACTTCTAACTGATACAGTTTTATTAGCAGCTTCTTGTTCTCCAACAACTAAAATGTAAGGAGTTCTTTCAAGTCTAGCTTCTCTTATTTTGTATCCTATTTTTTCAGCTCTATGGTCAGCTTCAACTCTAACTCCTCTGTTTCTTAAAGTTCTAGCAACTTCATCTGCATAATCAGCATATTTATCTGATAATGGAAGAACTTTAGCTTGAACTGGAGATATCCAAGTTGGAAGAGCACCAGCATATTTTTCTATAAGCATAGCAAGAGTTCTTTCATAACATCCGATTGAACTTCTGTGGATGATATAAGGTCTTTTCTTTACTCCATCTTTATCGATGTAGCTCATATCAAATCTTTCAGCTAGAGCGAAGTCTATTTGAACAGTGATGATTGTATCTTCTTTTCCATGAACGTTCTTGAATTGGATATCAAGTTTTGGTCCGTAGAATGCAGCTTCATCATCAGCTTCTTTAAAGTCAACATTTAAGTGAACTAAGATTTCTCTCATGATATCTTGAGTTTTTTCCCAAGCTTCAGGATTATCTATATATTTTTCTTTGTTTTTTGGATCCCATTTTGAGAATCTGTAAGAAATATCATCTGAGATTCCTAGAGTTTCCATAACATATTTTATTAAATCAAGAGTTTCTTTAAATTCAGTTTCTAGTTGTTCTGGAGTACAAACTATGTGTCCATCAGCTAAAGTGAATTGTCTAACTCTTATAAGACCGTGCATTTCTCCTGATGATTCATTTCTGAATAGAGTAGAAGTTTCACCGTATCTTATTGGAAGATCTCTATAGCTGTGTTGTTCTGCATTATATATTTGGTATTGGAAAGGACAAGTCATTGGTCTTAAAGCAAATACTTCTTCATCCTTTTCTTCATCACCTAAAACGAACATACCATCTTTGTAGTGATCCCAGTGTCCTGAAACTTTGTAAAGGTCACTTTTAGCCATTAGAGGAGTTTTAGTTAAAACATAACCTCTTCTTTCTTCTTCATCTTCAATCCATCTTTGAAGAGTTTGAATTACTCTAGCACCTTTAGGCATTATTAAAGGAAGTCCTTGACCTACTTTTTCATCAGTAGTGAATAACTTTAACTCTCTACCTAATTTGTTATGATCTCTTTTTTTAGCTTCTTCTATAGCTTCTAAGTGAGCATCTAAATCAGCTTTTTTAAGGAATGCAGTTCCATAAACTCTTGAAAGCATTTTATTCTTTTCGCTACCTTTCCAGTAAGCACCAGTAGCATTTAAAAGTTTAATAGCTTTCATGTTTTTAAGTGACATTATATGAGGTCCAGCACAAAGGTCTACGAAATCACCTATTTGGTAGAATGATATAACTTCGTCATCTCCTAAAGCTTCAATTAATTCTATTTTATAAGGTTCATCCTTCATAAGTTCTTCGGCTTCATCCTTTGATAAAGAGAAATATTTTATTTCAGGGTTTTCTTTTATTATTTTTCTCATTTCATCTTCTATTTTTTTAAGTTCTTCAGTTGAGAAAGAACCATCTTTATCGAAATCATAGTAGAATCCATCTTCTATAGCAGGTCCGATTGCTAATTTTACTTCTGGAAATAATCTTTTAACAGCTGCTGCTAAAACGTGAGAAGCAGTATGTCTAAAAGCATCTTTTCCTTCTTCTGAATCGAAAGTACAGATTTCAAGTTCACAATCAGCATTTAAAGGGAATCTTAAATCTTTAACCTCCCCATTAACTTTTCCGCACATTGCATTTCTAGCTAATCCTGCACTAATTTCATTAGCAACATCTAAGATTGAGCTACCAGCATTAACTTCTTTAATTGATCCGTCTTTTAAAGCAATTTTAATCATAAAAATTCTCCTTCCAAATTTCTTATATATTTAAATTTACAATTTGATTCCTAGGAATACAGAACTAATTTTAAATATAAAAAAACTCCCGTTCCTTTTCCTAGAAGAAAAGGGACGAGAGTAATATTCCCGTGGTTCCACCCAAATTGTGTAAAGAAAATTACACCACTTTAAAAACTTTAACCCAGTTTATAGGGACTTTATTAGAGTCACTCAGAGGTAGTTTTCGGCTAATTCCATCTTAAAATACTCTCAGCAAATGTATTTCTCTCTGGAAGATTTATCAAAGCTTACTCTTCTCATCAACGTATTAAAATTAATTTATTGATACCTATTATAGAACTTTAAATAATCACTGTCAATAATTAAAATACTATAATTTATTTTAAGGATTTAAAATTATAGCTTTTTCTAAAATCATATCTTCAAGACCTTCTTCAGAATAAGTTTTTCCACCTAATAAAAATAGAATAACATCATTTTTTGAATAGCCTTCTTTAAACAATTTTAAAGAGTTTTTGATTTTTTTACTAGCACTAACTGATAATTCAAGAATATCAGTTAATTCTTTCAATGAATAAAAGTCTCTATCTAAAATGTCATAAAGTTCATTTTGTAGTTTAAGCTTAAACTCTATATCCACAACCTTATTTCTATGAGGACCTTCAGGACCCCTATGATGCTTATGACAAAGATACTTATGATTAAATTTAAAATCAACATTACATTGTTTTCTATATACTATATGATGTAGGTCAGCTTGTTCACCACAAATTTCACAATAAAACAAAAAAGATTACTCCTTTCAAGAATTCAAAATTAAAGTTTACATTAAATTGAATTAATTATAATAACTAGTTTATAGATATAAAATATCATTAAAGTAGAAGTTAATCAATAATAAGTAAATTTCTTTAAAAAAATAAGTTTAAAGAAAAAATAAAGCAAATTAAAAAAAATAAAAAAATAATTTTGATATTTTCACTAAGATTATTGAGGAAAAAGAATAAATGTAATATAATGGAAATAATAGCAGTGATAAATAAGAAAGGGAGTAAAAATGCGAAGTCATATAAATTCTTTGAAATACTGGACTGATTTAATTAATGATAATGAAGTAAATTCTAAAATGTTTGTAGAGGCAGCCATTACCGAAGAAACTAAATTTTTGCATTACATTATATTCACAAGGAATTCAGGAATTGAAAATAAGTGGATAGCAATGCCAAATGCTAAAAAACTTTTAGGTTATATTAAATATTGTTTCTTACCAGAAGCATATTATAATTGGGTTGAAAGTAGAGATAAATCAGGTAGAATGATACCAATAATAACAATAGAGCAGGTTTTATTATCCATTTGGAGTAGGTTAACAGAAGAAGAAAATCAAAAAATAATAAATGAAACAAATCATTTAAGAGAACTATGGGACTTAGATGATGAAGAAATAATGAGCGGATTAAAAGATTTAGAAATAGCCTTTAATAAAGACTGGGCAGGCAATGAAAATTCTTTTTTATATTTTAAAGTTTTTAACGATGCAAAAGAACTTGGAGAGTTTGTTTTAGAGGCTAATGAAACTATAGGGAAAAAAGAAATTTCTTTTAATAAAGATAGTTTAAATCATGAAGAGTGGCTTAATTTATGTAATAATGTTATAAATGATAAAAAAGCAGCTGAGAGCTTTAAGAAGATATTAATTAATGGATTAACAGAAGTAATATAAAATTTATGTTAATTTTTTAAGAGAAAACTATTGACAAAATAAATGCTGTTAAATATAATAGATGATGTGATTGGGAGTTAACCCAAGAACAAACAGCAATGTGTATCTTTAGCTCAGCTGGATAGAGCAACGCCCTTCTAAGGCGTGGGTCTGGGGTTCGAATCCCTAAAGGTACACCATAAATTGGGATATCGCCAAGCGGTAAGGCAACGCACTTTGACTGCGTCACGCGCAAGTTCGAATCTTGCTATCCCAGCCACTTGCGGGTGTAGTTCAATGGTAGAACACCAGCCTTCCAAGCTGGATACCTGGGTTCGATTCCCAGTACCCGCTCCATTTAAAATTTAATTAAAGTTAATTAATATTACACCATGCGGGTGTAGTTCAATGGTAGAACACCAGCCTTCCAAGCTGGATACCTGGGTTCGATTCCCAGTACCCGCTCCATTAAAATTTAATTAAAGTAATTAATATTACACCATGCGGGTGTAGTTCAATGGTAGAACACCAGCCTTCCAAGCTGGATACCTGGGTTCGATTCCCAGTACCCGCTCCATTTAAAATTTAATTAAAGTTAATTGATATTACACTATGCGGGTGTAGTTCAATGGTAGAACACCAGCCTTCCAAGCTGGATACCTGGGTTCGATTCCCAGTACCCGCTCCATTATCATATATGTGATTTAGAAATAAACCATATATGAATTTTTTTAAAGTTTTTCAGAAAATTTATCCATAAAAAGAATATAATGGGTGTAGTATTGTGAAAAATTGGTAAAGATATAATTAAATTTAAAAAAATAAAATAATGAGCACCATTAGCTCAGTTGGTTAGAGCACCTGACTCTTAATCAGGGTGCCCAGGGTTCGAATCCCTGATGGTGTACCAAAAAAAGCAGTAATTAAATACTGCTTTTTTTATTTATTAAAAATTTTTAGTTAAATCTTTATCTTTTATTTCCTCAGCTTTTTCAAGGGTTAAAGGTAATCCTTTTACAAAGATTGTTTCCACATCAGTAATTCCTAGAAATTCTAAAATAGATTTTAAATTTATTTAAAATTGTTATATTATATAATTAGAAAAAATGTGAATTTTTAATTAGAGAGGGGTAAAGAAATGAAAAGAGTAATGGCAATACATGATTTATCCTGTTATGGAAAGGCATCATTAACTACTATAATTCCTATAATTTCAGTGATGGGAATAGAAGTTTGTCCTATGCCAACAGCAGTTTTATCAACCCATACAGGGGGCTTTGGAACTCCAGAATTTTTAGACTTAACTAATTTTTTAGAGGGTACAAAAAAACATTGGAAAAATTTAAAATTAGAATTTAATGCTATATATACAGGTTATTTAGGAAGTTCAAAACAGGGAGAGTTAATAAAATCTATTGTTGAAGATTTTAAAAAAGAAAATACAATTCTTGTGGTAGATCCAGTGATGGGGGATGAGGGGAAACTTTATAGTTCTTTAGATAATACTATGGTAAAAACCATGAGAGAGTTAGTGGAAATAGCGGAAGTAATAACTCCAAATTTAACAGAGGTAGCTCTTTTATTAAATAAAAATTTTGATGCAATAAATAATGCTAAGGATATAGAGTTTTTGATAAAAGAATTAAGTGAATTAGGACCTAAGGGGATAGTTGTAACTAGTGTTCCTAGTATTAAGGGAGATGAATATTTAGATACTGTTACATATAATAAAAAAGAAAATTTAATAAAAAGAATTTCAGTAAAAAGAATAAATAGTTATTATCCAGGCACTGGGGATGCCTTTGCAGCAGTATTAACAGCAAAATTAATGAAAGGATATTCCTTAGAAGATGGAGCTGAATTTGCCAGTAATTATATATCAAAAGCTATAGAAATTAGTAATGGTTATGACTATGATAGCAAAGAAGGAATTTTATTAGAAAAAACCTTAAAATATTTACTTGATTAATAATTATTTAACTATATTAATAATAAAGTAATAAAAAATATGTTGAATAAGGAAAAGAATGATGATAAACTAACCTTAAAATTAAATAAATCACTTTAGTTATCTTATCAAGAGTGGTGGAGGGACTGGCCCTATGAAACCCGGCAACCAATATTTTATTAGGTATATTATACCTAAAAATAGGAAGGTGCTAATTCCAGCAGTTATTATTAACTGATAGATAAGAAGAAATAAATTATTAAGTATTGTATTTAGTAAGCTTCTGTCTATAAACAGGAGCTTTTTTTTATGGGTAAAAAAGTGTTTTAGTTAGGGGGAATTTGAAATGAAAGAAAATAAGGGGAGATTTATAGGACTAGTGCCACTGATATTATTTGTAGTTATATATTTAGGATTTTCAGTTCTATTAGAAGATTTCTATGCAGTATCAGTTTTAGTGCCTGGTTTAATAGCAGCAATAGTAGCAATATTTATTGGTGGAAAAAAGAATTTTGAAAATAGTGTAAATAGTTTCTGTAAAGGTGCAGGAAATAGCAATATTATATTAATGTGTTTTATCTTTATATTAGCAGGTTCTTTTGCTGGAGTTGCAAAGGAAATCGGAGCTGTGGAATCTACAGTTAATTTAGGGCTTACTATACTTCCTAATAATATTTTAATTGCTGGGGTTTTTGTAATATCAGCCTTTATAGCAATTTCTTTAGGAACATCTATGGGAACAATAGCAGCCATAGTACCAATTGCCTTAGGAATAGCAGAAAAAACTTCTATAGAAGTAGGTTTAATTGTTGGTGCAGTGGTTGGTGGAGCTATGTTTGGGGATAATTTATCAATGATTTCAGATACAACAATAGCAGCTACAAAAACACAAGGTTGCGAAATGAATGCTAAATTTAAAACTAATTTTAAAGTTGTTCTTCCAGCAGCAATAGTTGCTATATTACTTTATATTTTCTTAGGAAGTGGTACAGCTATATCAGCTACAGCCTATGAATATAATATAATAAAAATAATTCCATATATAGCTATATTAATAGCAGCATTAATGGGAATAAATGTAGTGCTTGTATTAACAGGTGGAATAGTTTTAGCAACAACAGTAGGATTTTTAACTGGAGCATTAACTTTAACAACTTTATTCTCTTCAATTTCTAATGGGATTTCAGGAATGAGTGAAACTTTAATAATTTCTCTTATAATAGGTGGAATAGTAGAACTAGTAAGAGTTAATGGTGGAATAGATTTTATTTTATATAATATAACAAAGAGAATTAAAACTAAAAGAGGAGCTGAATTTGGAGTAGGTGCCCTAGTAAGTATTGCAGATATGGCTACTGCTAATAATACAATAGCTATTTTGACAGTAGGTCCAATAGCAAAGAATATAGCAGATGAATATCAATTAGAGCCAAGTAGAATAGCTGGAATATTAGATATGTTCTCCTGTGTTTTCCAAGGATTAATTCCCTATGGAGCTCAGCTTTTAACAGCAGCATCATTAGCAGCAATAACACCTTTTGATATAATGAAATATTTATTTTATCCTTACTTAATGGGAGTTTGTGCAATAATATTTATAACTATAGGAAAGAAAAGTGTTTCTAATAAAAAGAAAGTAAATAGTTAATTTGAAAAAATTATTTTAATTTTATAATAGTAGCCTCTTACTGAATATATTTAGTGAGAGGCTATTATTTTTTAAAGTATAAGAGCTATACTTTGTGCTGAGATTCCCTCTAGAGAACCTGTAAAGCCAAGTCCTTCTTCAGTGGTAGCTTTAACATTTATTTGGTCAGTTGTTATATTTAAAGCCTTTGCTATATTTTCTCTCATTTTTTCTATATGAGGTAGCATTTTTGGTTTTTGAGCTATTATTGTAGCATCAATATTTCCTATTTTATAACCTTTTTCAGCTAATAATCTACCAACCTCTTTTAATAACATTAAGCTATCTGCACCTTTAAATTTAGGGTCAGTATCTGGAAAATGCTTTCCAATATCTCCAAGAGCAGCAGCACCTAAAAGTGAATCACTTATAGCATGTAATAATACATCTGCATCTGAATGTCCAAGAAGACCCTTTTCAAAATCAATTTTAACTCCACCTATTATTAAATCTCTATCTTTAACTAATTTATGAACATCATAACCCATTCCTATTCGCATTATAGTACCCTCCAAGTAAAATTAAATTTTTTGTTATATATATTTTAGCATAAAATATTAATATAAATTCTATTTAGTAAGAAGAAATAGCTGTGTTATAATTATACATATTAAACTATTAAAGTGAAATTTTGGCTAAAATAAATAGGCAAGGGGGGCTTGTTTTGGTTAATTCTTTATTTCAAAAAGATAGATATATTTTTTCGATGAGAAAAATAAAACCACAACAATTAAACAAAGAACTAATGATAAGCCAAAGTAAATTATTTAGAAGAGAGATTAAAAATTATGGAATTAAAGCCTCTGATTTATATGGGGATTTACCAAGTATTGAAAAGAAAAATTTGATTTTAAATATTGCAAAATATGTTTCAGAGCGAGAAGGGTTAATATCCTATGTGAAAAGGAAAAAAAGTTTACCCATAAGAGATATTGGCTTTGAAACTAAGGTGAAAGAAGAGTTTTTAACAAAATGGAAAAGCTACATTATGGCTTACATAATATTATTCTCAGATGAAAAATTTTATGAATTAGTAAAATATTTAAGAATAGAATTTAGAGAATTAGATGAATTATCTTTAGTACCAGTTGTTAATAATAGTGAGAGTAATTTAATTAAGGGGATTGCTTTTAAGTTAGTAGGTAGCAGACTTTTAAATACTAAGGTTCTAGTCTTAACTAATCAAGGAGAATTTTTAAGAATTGTTGATAATAGTGAGTGGCAGGTTGGGGATGAATCAGTAGGAAAAGAGTATAAGGGAATAAAAAAGTATTATAATAAAATTGCAATATTAACTCCAATAATAATAATTTTATTAGTAATAGGAAATTATATTTATAGTTTTAAATCTACTACAGTTTTAATTAAAGGAACTTCAGAAATAAAATTAGAGGTAAATAATTTTAATAGAGTGGTTTCTATTTACTCACCAACTGAAAAAGGAAAAAAATTAGTTGAGGATTTAAGAATTAAAAATAAAACTGTGGATAAATCTCTTTCTGAAATATTAATTTATTTAGAAAAAAATAAAATGATTCCAGAAAATAATGAAATTACTTTAGCTATTACTGGAAAGTCTTTAGATTTTAAAAAGATGAATCAAACTATAGAGTTAGCCAGTGGAGAAATAGGAAAAAAATATAAATTTATAGTAAATAACGTTGGAGAAGAAATTGATTTAAAAAATTAAAAATATTATTTAGGGCTTAAATTAAAATAATTCAGTGATTGAATATTTTGATTTGAAGCTCTTTTTTTTATTTTATTTCTGTGGAAAAAATAAGAAAATAAATTATATTTTGTGGAAAAAATTTAAAAAAGAAAATTGTGGATAGATTTCAAAATACTATTTTACAAGGGAGTACATAATAATAGAGGTGAAAGAAATAATAAATATAAGTAATTTAGAGAGAGAGGAAGATTTTATGTTTAAAAAATTAACCTTAATTTTTTTATCAGTATTATTTTCTTTTTCTATTATTAGTACTATAGCTATAGGAAAAGAAAATACCGTAGAAATATATGATAAGATAATTAACAAAGAAAATCAATATATAAAAGTATCAGCTAGATTACCTATAGTAAAAATACCAAACAGTATAGTAGGTGAAAATCTAACTAAAAAAATAAATAATAGATTAGATGAAACATTAGTAGATTTAATGTCATTGGCAGAACAGGAAAAAGCAGATAAAACAGGTTCAGGAAATCTTTATGAGTTAGATTCACTTTATGAAGTTCCCTATAATCAAAATAATATCTTAAGCCTTTATACTTTAGATTATCAATTTACAGGAGGAGCTCATGGAATTACTACCTTAGTTCCTTATAATATTAATATATCAAATGGAAAATATCTAACCTTAAATAATCTTTTTAAAAAGGAATTTAATTACATAGAATTTATTAATAATAAGGTCAATGAAAAAATAAAAGAAAATCCAGATATATATTTTTTAGATGGTGAAAATAAATTTAAAACTATTTCAGAGAAACAGGATTTTTATATAAATGAAAAGGGCATAGTTATAGTTTTTCAATTATATGAAATAGCACCTTATTCTTCAGGAATTCAGCATATTTTAATTCCAAAAGAAGAGATAGTAGATAAACTTATAAACAATAAAATTTGGTGAAATATTTTTTAGGGCAAATTTTAGTATTATAATAGATATAGTACGAGTATAGAAAAAATATTAAAAGAGAGGTCAAATATGAGTAATATAGAAATTTATGAAGGTCAAAAAGCCTTTTTTAAAACTGGAAAAACTCTTGATATAGAGTATAGATTAGATGCCCTAAGAAAATTGAAAAATGTAATGAAAAAATATGAAAAAGAGGCATTAGAAGCTATAAGAGAAGATTTAGGAAAATCAGAGTTTGAAAGTTATACAACAGAAGTATCTTTAGTTTATGAAGAAATAAATGTTGCAATTAAAAATTTAAGAAAGTGGTCTAAGAATAAAAAAGTTAAAAGTCCAATAATTATGTTTCCAGCAAAGAGTTATGTGAAATATGAACCCTACGGAACAGCACTTATTATAGGACCTTTTAATTATCCTTTTCAATTGAATTTTGCACCTTTAGTAGGAGCTATTGCAGCGGGTAATACTGCTATAATTAAGCCTTCAGAATATGTAATGGCTACTTCAAATATAATAAAGAAAATAATAGAAGAAGCCTTTGATACAGAATATGTAGCCTATATAGATCCAACAAGGGGAAAAGAAGTTGTAGAAGAACTTTTAAATATGAGATTTGATTATATTTTCTTTACTGGAAGTATAACGGTTGGGAAAATTATAATGAAAGCAGCATCAAATTATTTAACCCCTGTAACTTTAGAACTAGGAGGGAAAAGTCCTTGTATAGTTGATAAAGAGGCAAAAGTTGACCTTGCAGCAAGAAGAATAGTTTGGGGAAAATTAATAAACTGTGGTCAAACCTGTGTAGCACCAGATTATTTATATGTTCATAAGGATATAAAAGCTAAATTTATAGAAGCGTTGAAAAATGAGATAAAAAAACAATATGGTGAGAATCCTAAAGAATCTTTAGACTATGGAAAAATAGTTACAGAAAGAGAATTTAATAGATTAATGTCCTATATAACTAAGGAAAAATTAGAGTATGGTGGGGATTGTGATTTAGAGAAATTATATATAGAGCCTACTGTACTTAATAATGTAACCTGGGATGATAAAGTTATGGAAGGCGAAATATTTGGACCTATAATTCCAGTATTAGAATTTGAGGATTTAGATTTAGTAATTAAAGAAATTAATAGCAGAGAAAAACCATTAGCTTTATATTATTTCAGTGAAAAAAGAGAAAGTATTAAAAAAGTAATTAAAGAGACAACTTCAGGTGGAGCAGTAATAAATGATACTTTAATGCATGTATCTACTAGTTATTTACCTTTTGGTGGTGTTGGAAATAGTGGAATAGGAAAATATCATGGAAAATATAGTTTTCTTACTTTTTCTAATGAGAGAGCAGTTGTTGAGAGAAAAACTTGGCTTGATATATCATTAAGATACGCTCCATTTAAGGATAAATTAGATATTGCTAAAAAGATAATGAAATAAATTATAAACAAAAATCTTAAATTTGTAAAAAAATAATAGACAAATTGTGGGAATGAATATAAAATATAATTGTAATGTTTTGTAAAATAAACTAATAAAAAGTAAATTTATATTTAAATTGATAAATAAATTTTGTTGAAAAGTTAAGTGATTAGTCATTTTAACTTTTCGACATTGTTATTAGTTTAAAGATGGTTGTAAAATAAGAGGGGGAATGAGGGGAAATGTCAAAGGCACTAAAAATAGCATCTGATATTGAAAGAAAAATACATAAAGGTACTTATAAAGAGGGGGATAAACTTCCTACAGAAATGCAACTTTGTGATCAATATGAAGTTAGTAGAATGACTATAAGAAAAGCTTTAGAAAAGCTTATTGATAATGGATGGTTATATAGAATTCAAGGTAGTGGAAACTACGTTAAAAAAGATGTTAGAAGAAAAGCTTATTCAGGAGATACTAAAACTTTTGGATTAACTAAATATCTTAAGAACTCTACTATAAGAAGTGAAATGTTAGATTTTAAAATAATTGCAGCAGATGAAGAGTTAGCTAAAAAATTATACTGTAAAGAGTACGATATAATTTATTATGTTGAAAGATTAAGAGTTGTAGATGGAGAACCTTACGTTTTAGAATATAGTTATTTCTTAGAAAAATACGTAAAGGGTTTAAGTGAAAAAATAATTAAATCATCTATATATAGATATGTGGAAGAGGATTTAAATCATAAAATTCAACAATCTACAAATGAAGTTAGAGCGGAAATTGCAGATACTAAACTTTCTAATGTGCTTCAAGTGAAAGAAGGTTCAGCGCTTTTAGTAAATGAATCCACTGTTTATTTAGATAATGGACAAGCTTTTGAGCATTCAATAGATTATCATGTTGGAGCAAAAGAGAAGTTTTTAGTAATTAGAAATAGATATTAGGGCGAAGCTTTGCTTCTAATTGGGAATTTGGAATTTGGAATTTGGAATTTGGAATTTGGAATTTGGAATTAAATTAGAAATTTGGAATTAAGAATTTAGAATTTAGAATTATGGATAGATAAAAAGGGTAAGCTTTGCTTACTTTTTTTTATTTTGGGGAGTTTTTAAATTGACAATTATTATTGCACATAGTTAATTTTCTATCATAGAATAAACTATAAGTAATTTGTGGAGTTGAAGGACGGGTGCTATATTCATTAATTTTAGCTGGTGGAAAAGGCACAAGGTTGTATCCTCTTTCAAGAAGTCAGGAACCTAAGCAGTTCTTGAAAATAGTAAATGGCAAAAGTTTTTTGGTTAACACTGTGGAAAGAATAACTCCGCTTATTCCAAGTGAGAATATATACGTTGTTACCAATAAGGATTATGAAGATAAAATAAGAAGTGAGCTTAGTAATATAAAGGCAGAAAATATTTTTACTGAACCAGAGAATAAAGAAACTTCAATATGTTTTAAATAGGTTTATAAATAATATAATCATATAAGGATTCTTCATAGAATATAAGTAATATTGATAATACTTGTTCTGGGAGCAATAAATGCAAATAGATAAAGACATTTTAGAGTACTTAACTGAAGAGGATTATAATGATATAATAAAAGATTTAGAAAAAAATAAATTTAAAAAAATATACGAAGATGAAAAAACTATAATTAAAGTAGTTAGAAGAGGAAAAAAAACATATACTTTTATAAATAAATTTGGAACTGAAGAATTAGATACTGCATTAAATAATATTTGTAGCCTTGTTGTATAGCAAGGTTATTTTTTTATAATAAGGGAGTGATTAAATTTTGAAGAAAGTTGCTAAGTTTATAAGGACATCTACAGATTTACAACATACTTCAATTGAAAATCAAGATGAAATATTAGATAAATGGATAAAAGAAAATAATTATATTATTTATAATACATACACAGATGAAGGAATTAGTGGAACTAAAAAAAGTAAGAGGATACAGTGGCTTAGAATGTTAGAAGATGCTAAAGGTAAAGATTATGATATTTTAATTTGTAAGTCATATAGTAGATTTGGGAGAAATCAAATAGAAACATTATCAGCAATAAAAATATTAAGAGAAAATGGAGTGAGAATAGTTTTTTTAGAAGATGGATTGGATAGTGATATTGATAATTCAAGGTTTGGATTAATGGCATGGCTTGCGGAAGAGGAAAGTAAGAGAACTTCAAAAAGAATAAAAGAAGTGCAACAACATTTTAAGGAGGTTGGAAAACTATTTAATTGTATTCCAGCTTATGGTTATGTTTATAACAAAGATTTAAAGAATTTTGTTATAAATGAGGAAGAAGCACAGATAGTAAAAAGAATATTTAGGTTATATATATTAGGAAATGGTACAAATAAGATAGCTAATATTTTATCAGAAGAAAATGTTAAAACTAAAAAAGGTGGATTATGGAGAGGAAATACTATTAAAAACATAATCAGAAATGAGGTTTATTTAGGAACCTTAGTTCAGGGGAAGTCTACAAGTATAGATGTGACAATAGCAAAAAGAGAACAAGCATCCTCTATAGAATGGATTAAACATTACCATAATCACGAAGCAATTGTAGATAAAGAAACTTTTATTAAAGCTAATGATATTTTTATTCAAAATTCAAAAAAATCTAAAAATATTAGATATAGTTTAAAAGGAACTTCAAGAGCATCTAACATTAGTTTATTTAGTAATTTATTAAAATGTAGTTGTGGAGCTTCTATGACAATAAGAAGAAAAGCTAATAGGAAGCCTTTTTATAATTGTATTGAATACGAAAAAATTGGTTTGAAAGTAGGACATCAATCAAATTTTATAGAGGAAGAAATTTTAATAGAAGCTGTTAAGGATATACTTAATGAATTAGTAGAAAATAATTTCAGTAATTTAGAAGTTAGTAACAGAGGGAATATTGAATTAACTTTAAAAAAGGAACTTGAAGCTATAGAAAAGAAAATAGAAAAACAAATACAATTATCAAATAACTTATTATCTTTATATGCAAATAAAGTAATTAAAATAGAACAATTTCAATTACAAAATGAAAGTATAGGAAAAGTCTTAAATAGATTTATAGTCAATAAAAAATTTATAGAAGAAAAAATAGGGAATTTAAAGATGGACAATATAGGTGAGTTTAAAAAATCAATAGATAATATAATTAAATTACCCGTAGAGCAGTGGAATAATAGGATGTTAAAAGAGATTATAGAGATTATTACAATAAGTAGAAGTGGAACTATAAAAATTAAATGGACTATAGAAAAATAATATATTAGTTATTTTAACTTGAAAGTTTAAAGGCTATAATTAAATATAGCAATTTAGTTTAAGGAAAAGAGGTGTATAAATTTGGAGATAGATATATATTCAATAGTAGAGAATGAAGAAATCGAATGTAAAGAAGCTAAAGGAGGACTACCAAAGGATTTATGGGAAACTTATTCAGCTTTTGCAAATACAAATGGTGGAATTATCATATTGGGGATAAAAGAAAAAAAAGGAGTGTTTTTTCCTGTAGGTGTAGAAAATACAGATGAAATTTTAAAGGACTTATGGGATAACTTAAACAATTCTAAAAAGGTTAGTGCTAATATATTGAATAATTCCTTAATTAGTATTAAGGAAGTGGATAATAAAAAGATTATATTAATCAATATTCCCAAAGCTGAAAGAAAAGAAAGACCGGTATACATAGGAGAAAATCCTTTTAATGATAGTAAACATTCAGGAACTTATAGAAGAAATCATTCTGGTGATTATAAATGTTCAAAAGAAGAGATAAGAAGAATGATGGCAGATCAATTAGAAGAATCACAAGATAGTCTTATTTTAGATGGATTTTCTATGGAAGATTTGAATCAAGATACTATTGATAGTTTTAGGAATAGATTAAGAGCAGTAAAACCAAATCATCCATGGGTATCCTTTGATGATAAAATGTTTTTATATAAATTAGGTGCTTATGATAAAAATAGAAAAACAGGAAAAGAAGGAATAACAGCAGCAGGACTTCTAATGTTTGGTGAAGATAGAAGTATAACAGATGAATTCCCAAAGTATTTTTTAGATTACAGAGAAAAGATGTCAGAAGAAGTTAGATGGGATTATAGAGCAATATCTTCTGATGGAACATGGAGTGGAAATATATTTGATTTTTACTTTAAAATTATAAATAGAATAACGGATAATTTAAATATACCATTTAGGATTGTTAATGGTATAAGGCATGAAGATACAAGAGTAC
>JBOGCG010000015.1:0-93354 GCA_051656625.1 Sarcina sp.
ATTCTTCCAAAGATTTTAACTTAAATTTATTTTATTAAAAAAATGGAGGATGATTTTTTATGAAAGGTTATTATGGAAATTTTGGTGGACAATATGTACCAGAGGGAATTAAAAATGCATTAAAGGAAGTTGAGGAGGCATTTTTAAAATATAAAGATGATGAAGAATTTAAAAATGAATATATCTATTATTTAAATAACTATGTGGGAAGACCTTCACCTCTTTACTATGCAGAGCGATTAACTGAATATTTAGGTGGAGCTAGGGTTTATTTAAAAAGAGAAGATTTAAACCATACAGGTGCTCATAAGATTAATAATGTTCTAGGACAAATGCTTTTAGCTAAGAGGATGGGGAAAAAGAAGGTAATAGCTGAAACAGGGGCAGGACAACATGGACTAGCTACCGCAACAGTGGCAGCTCTTATGGGGATGGATTGTGATATTTATATGGGAGATATAGATGTTCAAAGACAGGAACTTAATGTTTTTAAAATGGAGCTTTTAGGAGCTAAGGTTGTTTCTGTTCATGAAGGTACAAAAACATTAAAAGAAGCAGTGGATGCAGCACTTATGGCCTATGTTGATGAGGCTGAAACAGCATTTTATGTTTTAGGTTCAGCAGTTGGTCCACATCCATATCCAACAATGGTAAAGGAATTCCAAAAAATAATAAGTGAAGAAGCAAAGGAACAAATTTTAAAGGCAGAAGGAAAACTTCCAAATGCAGTGATTGCCTGTGTTGGTGGAGGAAGTAATGCTATAGGAGCCTTTGCAGCATTTATAGAAAATGAAGAAGTAGAACTTATAGGAGCAGAGGCTGCAGGAAAAGGTGTTGATACAGAGAAGCATGCTGCAACAATAACAAAAGGTGTAGAAACTGTGGTTCATGGAATGAATACTTTATGTCTTGTAGATGATAAGGGAGAAGTAAAAGAAGTTTATTCTATTTCAGCTGGTCTTGATTATCCAGGAGTGGGACCAGAGCATTCCTATCTTCATAAAACTGGTAGAGCAAAATACTATGCGATAACAGATGATGAAGCTGTTGAAGCATTTAAGTTATTAACTAAGCTTGAAGGAATAATTCCAGCTATAGAAAGTTCTCATGCAATAGCAGAACTTATAAAGTATGTAAGGGGAACTTCTAAGGAGGATATTATTATAGTTAATGTTTCTGGAAGAGGAGATAAGGATGTAGAACAGATAAGAAGATATTTTGAGGGTAAATATTATTTTTAAAGGTTAATTAATAAAGCCTGTTAAAATTAAATTTACTTTTTTTGAACTATTATGAAAAGCCAAAGAACAGCGATCATTAAATATATTTAATAATCACTGTTCTTTAATTAAACTTAATTATAAGAAAATAGATTATACAGTTAAGTATAATCTGTTTTTTGTTTCTCTTTATTTATATTTTAACTAATTCTTTTTTTATAATCATATTTTAAGAGTATTAATTTAAACAAATTAAGCAGTTTATTTACATTTTCGTGACCTAAGATATATTGAGAATTGAATTTTGTTTTAATACTTAATGCTTTAGAGGTTAAGTTTTCTTTTGAATAGGATTGTACAGAAAAAATATCGTAAACTTCAATTAGTGAAAGTTCTTCTATATTTAAGTTAAAAGCTAAAGATTCCCAAGCAAAGTCCTTTGGGATAAATATAATTTTTTCATTTTTTATTGAAAGATAACCTTCACAACAGTGGTGACCAATATATCTTTTTACTTTGATTTTTTCAGTAATCAAAAAAACACCTCCTAAATTCCAATATATGTTAAATTATATCACTTTCCATAATAATTTTAAAGTTAAATAATAAAAAAACAAAAATATTTTTCTGTATTAATTTCAGAACAGGACAAAAAAATAAGGTGTCCGAAGACACCTTATTAAATCTAATTTAAATTAGTTCATTCCGTTTTCTGAACCTAATATTGTATCGATTTTATTTTCAACTAATTTTTGAATATCAGCTTTAGCTGCTCCTAAATAGTTTCTTGGATCGAATACTTCTGGTTTTTCACCGAAAGTTTTTCTGATTGCAGCAGTCATTGCTAATCTGATATCAGTATCCATGTTTATTTTACAAACAGCCATTGATGAAGCTTTTCTTAACATTTCAACTGGAATACCTTTAGCGTTAGCTATATTTCCACCGAATTTGTTACAAGTTTCAACTGTGTTAGCGTCAACAGCTGAAGCTCCATGAAGTACTATTGGGAATCCAGGTAATTTAGCTTGGATTTCTTCTAATATGTCAAATTTTAATTCTGGTTTAGCATCTGGTGGGAATTTAACAGCACCATGAGAAGTTCCTATAGCAATCGCTAATGAATCAACTCCTGTTCTGTTAACGAAGTCTACAGCTTGTTCAGGATCAGTGTAGATGTGAGAATCAGCAACAACGTCATCCTCAACTCCAGCTAAAACTCCTAGTTCAGCTTCAACAACAACTCCTCTAGCGTGAGCGTAATCAACAACTTCTTTAGTTAATCTTACATTTTCTTCGTACTCATAGTGAGAACCATCAAACATTACTGAAGTGAATCCAGCATCTATAACTTCTTTAACTGCTTCAAAACTTGGGCCGTGATCTAAGTGAAGAGCTATATCTAATCCTGTTTCTTCTATAGCTGCATCAACCATAGCTTTTAAGTATTTAGCTCCAGCATATTTTAAAGCTCCAGTTGAACATTGAAGTATAACTGGTGAGTTTTTAACTTTTGCTCCATTAACTATTCCTTGAATAATTTCCATATCATTTATATTGAAAGCTCCTATAGCATATCCGCCTTCATAAGCTTTCTTGAACATTTCTTTTGTAGTAACTAATGCCATCGATAAAACCACCTTTCAAATTTTGAAAAACTTATTTATGTGGGACTTAAAAGTTCCCGGTGGGACTGTATCCCTTATGAGTACATTATAAACTAATTTTAATATAATTTCCATAGGAAAAACATAATTTAATAGATTAATAATTAAATTAACTTTAAAAAGCTAGTATTTGCTAAGAAAAGATGGTTTAAATGAAAAATTTAAAAGATATTTCTAATTGATATCTCTTCCTCTCTTAAAATTACATTAGCATAACTTTTAATAAAGTTAATGGTAGAGAGACTTTCTTTTGAATCTCCTTTAGAAATATATTCTGTTAATCTAGAAATTTCTGTAATTACTATATCTAATCTTTCATGATTTATGTAAAGAGATACTAAATTATAATTTGAAAAAACATAATCCTTTAAAATTAAAGACATATAATCTAAGTCTATCCAAATAGGACTATCTGAATTTTCTTCTAAGTTTTTATCAATAGAATTTAATTTGTTTTCAATTTCTGTACATTGACTAATTATATTTTCGCAAATATGAATTAAATGAAAATGTGAGTAAATAGCAAAACTAAAAATAGATAAAAAAAGAAATATTGAAATTAAAGTCTTTTTCATTGGTTATTGTTCCTTTTCCTGAACAAATAATTTCCCTTTAGAGGTTAAAAGAACTAAATAAAGTGATTCTGGAGTAGTATAATTAATTTTATCAAGTTCTAATTTAAGCCAATTAGGATCTTTTTTTATTTTATTTAAAGATTCTTTTTGAATTTTACCTTCAAATAGAAGAACCTCAGGTAAAATTTTTTCTTTATCCTTTATATTCAAATCTCTTTTTTGTACAGCAGAGAATTCTTCCTTTGGAAAAATTGATATATCTCCATTATTTTCAAGTATTGCGTATTCGATTTCATTAATATCTAAAAATCCTTTTTCTCTTACTTCTTCTAATATGTCATAAATATTTAATTTTTGATTTTTTAAAACTTTAGGAACTAATTGCCCTTTGTTTATTATTACTGCTGGTTTTCCATCCATAAATCTTCTGAATTTAATATTTTTAAGTTCAACTTCAGTTAAAATAACCTTCATAAATAGCAAGGTAACCATTGGTAAAATAGCTAATATTAAAGGATATCTCATATCTTGCATTGAGATAGATGCTAAGTCTGAAATCATAAAAGTCATTACAAGTTCGTGGGGTTGAAGCTCACCAATCTGTCTCTTCCCCATTAATCTAATTAAAAATACAGAAAAAAAGTATAAAATTATAGTTCTTATAAAAAGAATTATCATAAAAACAACTCCCTTTGATAAACTCTGTATAAATTACAGAGAATTTCTTTTAAATATTACTAAGTATATAGTTTGAAGTTAAGGTGAAATTTATTCTAAAAGAAAAAAATAATTACCTTTTTACCAATATTTTTATATACTATAAATAGGATTTAGATGTTTTAGAGCGATATAAAAAATTATTTAAGAAAAATAAAAGAAGGTGCCAATAGAGTATGAAAATATTTATAAAAAATAAAGAAGTGGAAATAAAAGAAAATACAACCTATGGAGAACTTTTAGAAAAAGACTATATAAATGATGAAGTTCCTATAGTATTAGCAAGGCAGGGAAAGAGTTATCATGAATTAAATTCTATTATAAAGGAAGAGGGAGAAATAAGCTTTGTAAGAATTAATGAAAGAGAAGCTATACCTACTTATTTAAGAACACTTCAATTTGTATTTATAAAGGCTACACTAGAGGTTTTTAAAGATGCCAAGATAAGAATTGAGCATGCAATTGGTTTTGGAATTTATGGAGAAGTAATAAAAGAAAAACCTTTAACAGAAAAAGATATAAAAGAAATAAAGAAAAAGATGGTTGAAATTATTAGTAAAAATTATAGGGTTGAAAAACATAAGTTTTCTAGAGAAGAGGGCATAAAAATCTTTGAAAGTTATAAAATGGATGATAAAGTTAGACTATTAAAGGGAATGAAAAAAGAAAAAATAAGTTTATATAAAATAGATGATAGTTATGATTATTTTTATGGTTCAATGGCATATAATACAGGTGTTTTAAAATATTTTGATGTTAAAAACTATAATAATGGATTTTTACTTCTATATCCAGATTATAAAACTCCTACAAAAATAACAGAGTTTGTAGAAAGTCCAAAACTTTTTAATATCTTTAAAGAAACTGAAAATTGGCTTGATATATTAGAAGTTTCAGATGCAGCAGCTCTTAATGAAAAGGTATTAAATGGTGAGGCAGGGGATTTTATAAGAATAGCAGAGGCTCTTCATGAGAAAAAAATTGCTGAAATAGCAGATAAAATTTCAAATAAAAAGGATGCTAAAGTAATACTTGTGGCAGGACCATCATCATCAGGGAAAACTACATTTACAAAAAGACTTGCAGTGCAGTTAAGAGTAAATGGACTTATGCCACTTATGATTTCTTTAGATGATTATTTTATTGATAGAGATAAGACACCGTTAGATGAAGAGGGAAAACCAGATTTTGAATGTTTAGAAGCTTTAGATATAAATTTATTTAATGAAAATGTTAAAGCTATTCTAAATGGTGAAGAGGCTAATATACCAGTTTATAATTTTAAAACTGGAAAGAGAGAGTGGATAGATAATAAATTAAAACTTCCTAAAAATGGTGTTTTAATAATAGAAGGGATACATGGATTAAATGATGAGTTAACAAGAGATATAGAAGAAAAATTTAAATTTAAAATTTATATATCTGCATTAACTCAATTAAATTTAGATAATCATAATAGGATATTAACAACAGATGTTAGAAAAATAAGAAGAATCGTAAGAGATTATCTTTCAAGAGGTTATGGCTGCGAAGATACATTAAAAATGTGGCCATCAATTAAAAGAGGAGAGCAAAGAAATATATTTGTATTCCAAGAAAAAGCAGATGTTATGTTTAACTCTAATTTAGTATATGAATTATCAATTTTAAAAAGTTTAGCAATAAAAGAGCTTGAGAAAATAAATGAAGCTAGTGAAGTATATTATGAAGCTAAAAGACTTAAGGCTTTCTTAAGTTTCTTTGAAGAAATAGATTTTGATTTAGTTCCAGGAAATTCATTATTAAGAGAATTTATAGGTGGAAGTTGTTTTTATAAGTATTAAGAAAAGCATATATTTAAAGAGAATAGCTGATCATTACCAAATATATTTACCCAGAAATAGAAGAATTTATAAAAGGATAAGAACTTCTATTTCTTAGGGGTAAATATATTTAGTAATCGGCTATTTTTTTAATCTTTATCAGCTAACTGAGAAAAAAACTAAATATATTCAGTAATGGGATATTCTTTTGAATTTTGTTTTTTAATTTTAGAGAGAACTAAATAATTAGAAAGTTCATACTTACAAAAAAGTCGGTACTTTTAAAATTTTTAATAAAGGATATAATAATATTTGTAAGAGCCAAGAGCAAACTTTTAAAGGCTAAAATAATTAACAAATTAAATATAATTAAAACCAATGAGGAGGAATTTTTAATGAAAATATTAAGTAATTCAATAAACAAAGAAGGACATTTTGAGGATAGATTTGGAAAGCATGGTGAAGACTTTACAAGTGGTATGCCATCAAGATCAATAGATTTTGAAATAGTAGATGCACCAGAAGGAACTAAAACTTTTGCTTTTATCTTAGATGACCACGATGCTATGCCAGTTTGTGGATTTACATGGGTACACTGGGCAGGAGCTAATTTAAAGAAAACTAAAGTTGAAGAAAATGAAAGTATAAGTGCGGAATTCTTACAAGGAATAAACAGCTGGGGTGCTGCAATAATGGGAGAAAATGCTTTATCAAGAGAAGAAGCAGCTACTTATGGTGGAATGGCTCCTCCAAACTGCACACATACATATGAATTAAGAGTATATGCTTTAGACTGTGAATTAAACTTAGAAGAAAACTTCTTTGTAAATGATTTATACTCAGCTATGAGAGGTCATATATTAGAGCAAGCTAGTCTTACTGGATTATATAGACACGAATAAGATTAATAATCAATAAAAAAGAGTTCTTAGAGCAACTATTATTGTTGCTCTAAGAACTCTTTTCCTATTTCCTGGAAAATGATTAACCCATCTAAATATCTATAACCCCAATCAGTTAAGAAATATTCTACTTTTAAAGGATATCCATCATAGATTTTTTTATCTACTATTTTATATTCCATTAATTCTTTTAAATGTTGAATTAGCATTTTTTGATTTATTCCCTCTATATTTTTCTCAAGATAGGATAATTGACAAGGACCATGTCTTAAAATCCAAATAATTATTGGTTTCCATTTTCCTTTAATTACATCTAAAGAAAGTTCTAGTGGACAAGTGAATTTTTTTCTTATTATCATAATATTGTTACTATGTAAAAAGCAACAGTCACCTCGCTTTAAATAAAGTATACCTATGGAAATAGTATAATATAAAAATTAGAATAAAACAAAATTAATAAAAATTTAAAAAGTAAAATTATCTTTTTAAAAAGTTTTTCAGTAATATATTATCTTTAAATTACATAATATATAATATTTGAATTTGATTTTATAAAAAAAGGGGAGTTTTAAGGTGGTTATTAAAATTAAAAAGTTTCATATTATATGTTTTGTAATTTTTATAATAGTAGTAATAGGAACAATTTATTTTTTTATTAAAAAAGATAATAATATGTCAAAAGGCTTAGAAAATAAATCTAATTATTACACTGAAGTAAGTGGGGAAGTAGAAAAAAGTAAAAGTGATAAAGAACTTGAAACAGTAGCCTTTTCTATGGTAGAGAAGCTTAATTTAGATTTAGGAGAGCCTATAGAAGCTGCTAATATTAAAAGTGTTTATGGAAATAAATATAATTATGATTTAATATTTAGTAATGGAAATGTTCAATTAAATGAAAGTACTGGAGAAGTTGTAGCTATTGTGGTAAATGAAAAAAATATTGATAAGGATAATGAGTTAACAGAAGAAGAACTTATAAGAAAGGCTAATGAATATTACGATATTTTAGGGTGTCCTAATGATTATGAAATAACTACAAAAAGAGATTTTGGGAAAGAGAATTTCAATATAGTTTGGGAAAAGAAATATGATGAAGAATTATATTCTAGATATGAATCTGTAAATATGGTTTTAAATAAAAGGGATGGTAGTCTTAATAAAATAACAATAAATAATTTACCTAATTTATCAGAAAAAAATAAAGAAAAAATTAATAAAGAAGTGGCAGAAAAAACAATTAATAGTTTTAGGGAGTTAAAAGGTTATGATTATAGCGGTGAAATAGAAAAGAGAGTAGTAGTACCAAATACTATGTATTCAAATAATAATTTTGAAACAGCAGAATATTCTAAAACAGCTTGGGTAGCAACTATGAGAAGTGCTAGTGGAGAGGAAGCCTATGTATATATAGATGAGGTTGATGGTAAAATATTAGGTGGTAACCTAGAATAAAGAGAAATAGAAAAGAAGTACTAAGTCTATTCAGTTCTTAGTACTTCTTTTTATATAAATAATTATCCTAAAATAGCTAATAATTTTTCTTCAAGAGATTTATCATCAAATGGATGAACTTCCTCACTAGTAATTGGAGAAGTTTCCTTTGATTGCTCACTTAATTCGGTAATAACATTTTCTTTAGGTTTTTCTTGAACTACTATTTTTGTAGCTTTTTTAGTTTTTGAAGTAGCTTTTCCTTTTTTTACTTTAGGAGTTTCTTCTTTAACTTCAGTTTTTTCAATAATAGAAGCTTTGCTAACCATAGTTTTTTCAGTTTCTTCTATAACAGAGTCTTCTTCAATAACTTCTGTTACAGCAGCTTCTAGTGCTTCTGGTGATGAAGGCTTTTCAGATAAAACTTCTTTCTTTATTGTTTCAAGCACTCCATTATTTTCGTTAGATGGAGCAATAAATTTAGCCACTGCTTTTAATTCATCACTGGCGTTTTCCATAGCATAGGAATAACTAGCAGTACTTAGCATTTCTAAATCATTATTACTATCACCAAAGACCATAGTTTCATCCTTAGAAATATTAAATAATTCCTGAAGTTTTTCTACACCATATTCTTTGCCGCCATTTCTACTAACTATATGGAGCCATTTTGTACCGGAAATAGATATTTTAACCTTTTCTCTTAAAAGTCCATCGTATATTTTAAATGAATTCTCTTTAGCACCTTTTGAATCAAATACAGTATATTTAATTATAGACTCGTTAACCTCTTTTAAGTCATTAACAAACATGATATTTTCATAGTACTTTTTTAATTCTACAATGAATTCTTCATTTATGTTTTCAAAATAAGTCATTTCATCCGTGCAAATAATCATGTTATGAGAATTTTTTCTGCCGATATCTATAAGTTTATGTAAAATTTCTTTGTCTAATTCATTTTTATATAGTGTTTTTTCACCAAGAAAACCACAACTACCATTCTCAGCAAGCATTATTAATTGATCTTTTATCTCAGCAAATTTAAGTTGAAGATTTTTTCTTTGTCTTCCGCTAGCTACCGCAAAAATTATATTTTTTTCATTAAGCTCTTTAAATACTTTTAGGAACTCCTCATTAAGCTCTTCCTTTTTGTTTAATAAAGTTCCATCCATATCTGTTACAATAAGCTTTATCATTCAGTGACCTCCCAAAATTTATCCTTAAATCTTTGTATTATTAATTTTTTATATTTTAAAAAAGTTAATTTGTATTTCTAGAAAATAATTATATCATAAAAATTATTTTAAAAAAGTCTTTTAAATTTTTTAATTTTGTTATATAGAGAAAAATATTTTTATTTTTAAAATTGTGGAAAAAAATGGCATTAAAGAGTACAATAAAGAATATAAACTAATATTAGTAAATAAACTTTACTAATTGAAATTGTTTTACTTAAGTTACAAAAATTAATTTAAAAATATTTAAGGGAGATTGAAAAATGGGAATGAGAGGTTTTTCTTTAAAAAGTTTAAAAAAAGATGGCAAAAATACATTAACCTATGTACTTTCTTTGGGGATTAGTTTTATGCTAATTTTTACTGTTTTAAATTTAGCTTATATAGAAAATAGTAATTCATCTGAAACTATAGAACTAGGAATGATTATTTTAACTATAATAGCTATTGTATTTTTTATTGGTTGTTATATAAATGATTTTTTTATGGAACGAAGAGCAAAGGAGGTTTCAGTTGCACTTATATCAGGAAGTAGTATTTTAAAGATTGCAGATAGTTTTGTATTTCAAAATATTATTTTAAGTATTATTTCTATACTAATAGCTTTTGGTGGATTTTTAATTTTAAAACCTTTGTTATCTCTGTTATTAATTTTTTTAGGTGGAGGGCCTTTAGCTTTTTCTTTAGAGGGTTCTATAGTTGCTATAATTTTAATCTTACTAGAAATAATTTTTATAACAATGTGTAATGTTGGTTTAAGTTATAGAAATGAAATTTGTGAACTTATTCAAGGAAAAAAAACTAAAAAAAAGAAAAAGAAGCATTTTAATATAATAGAAAAAATAGCTTATATTATTTCATTATTTTCTTTGGCACCTATAGTTTTAGTAATATTAATTTTTTCTATTGATAAGGAAGGATATAGTGGCATAGGAACAATAATATTTATAGTTGGATTTATTGGTGCTACTTCACTGTCAACATTTGTAATTCCAAGCATAATTGAGAAAAAATTTAATAAGCTTAAAGGGGATAAAATTAATATTATAAAATTTAGAAATTTAAAAAATTCCTTAGAGGAAAGTAAAGGGGTAATCTTAAGTTATCTTTTTATTTATTTAGCTTTTTCTAATTCTTTATTTGGAAATTTTACTGATAAAGAATTAGTTGCTAGAGTAGTTTTAATAATCCTTTTAAGTTTAATTTTGTTGATGGTAGCTTTTATCTATAAATTTTATATGTCAGCTATCAATAGAGAAAAAGATTTTTTAAATTTAAAGCTTTTAGGTTATGAGATGGAAACTATTAAAAAGATAATAAGGGGAGAAATTATTGATTATTTTATTTTAGTGTTTTTAATTCCTTATATACAAATAATTTTAGTTTTTTCAGGATATTTAAAATTTCAAATAATAAATTTAAGCTTATTTTTAATAATGATTACGGTGACTATTTTAGTTTTGATTTTAGGTTGTTATTTAAGCTTTAAGGTTTATGAAAATATATTATTAAAAAATTTGAAAAACAGTAATGGAGAGTGAATTTAATGAAAGAAATAATAAGGGCTGAAAAAATAAGTAAAGAGTATATAACTAATTTAAAGATGGATAAATTTTCAGGGAAAATTATAGAGAAGGATGTTTTTTTTGCAGTAGATAATGTAGATTTTCTTTTAAATGAAGGAGAATTTATTGCAGTAATGGGACCTTCAGGAGCTGGTAAATCAACTTTTGTTAATTTAATATCTACTATAGATACTCCAACTAAAGGAAATGTATTTATTAATAATCAAAGTATTAAAGTTATGAGTGATAAGGCCTTAGCGAAGATAAGATATGAAACTATTGGTTTTGTATTTCAAAATTTTAATTTATTAGAACTTTTAAAAAACAAAGAGAATATAGCAGTACCTTTGACTTTAATGAATGTGGACAATAGCACTATAGATAAAAAAACAAATGAAATAGCTAAGAGATTAAATATTGAAAAATTATTAGAGAAGAAACCTAATGAATGCTCAGGGGGAGAAAAGCAGAGAGTGGCTATAGCAAGAGCACTGATAACAAATCCTAAGGTAATAATAGCAGATGAACCAACTGGAAATTTAGATAGCAAAAATTCTAAAGCAGTTATGAGTTTATTTAAAGAGCTTAATAAAGAGGAGAAAATAACAATACTTATAGTTACCCATGATCCTATTGTAGCAAGTAATGCTAATAAAGTTTTGTATATAAAAGATGGAAAAATAAATAATATAATTGAAAAAGGTGAAAAAAATAATAGAGAGTTTTTTGAAGATGTATTAAATCTTGTTTCAGAAGAAGCTTTTATTTAAAAAAAGATTTATTAGGTTAGGAAGTGTTGATATAAACCTAATAAACCTTTTAAAAAAGATAACTAGAGAGGAAGACCTTCCCTGTTATAAATTTATTTTATGTAAAAAAGTTAATTTTATTCAAAAAAAATATTTAAAAATAACTTTTTATAGAAAATTTGATTTGACAATAATTTAATGAAATTTTATACTTTATAAGTACGGAAAATAAGAAATATAAGAAAATTCACTATGAATTTATTATACAAAGAGGGGCTTTAACCAATGAGAATATTAAAATTGAAAAGAGATTCCTTAGAGATATTAAAAGATAATTGGCTAAATGTTATTGGTGCATCAATAATTTTTTTCTTTATACCTTTTATTATATTACAGGGATTAAATATAAAAGCATTAGGAATATTAAGTTCTATTAGTATTTTTAAACCCTTTTCTTTAGAAATTATTAGAGATATAGTAGTAATAGTAGTTTTTGTAGTTCAACCTTATTTTATATTATGTTTTTTAAAGTATAATATTAATTTAATGAATAGTAAGAGAAGAATTCCTTATTTAGAATGTATTGTTCATTGGAGACAATATTTAAGGTTTTTAGGTATTGTTATGGTTGATTTTATGATGATTTCTGTAGTTGGTTTTATATTATTAAAACTTGCTGAACTTACAGGTGGAAGTTTAGTACTTTCAGCTATATTTGTAATATTATTCTTTATAGAAGTATTCGTTGTTTTTCTTTTTGTTTTTCCAGCAGGATTCTTAATTGCACAAAATCATAGTATAAGCTTTGAAGATGCATTAAAAGCATCATTAAATATAGTTCGTAGAAATTTTTGGCGTTCTGTATTACTTTGGTTAAGTTTTTTAGGATGGATAATAGTAGGGATAATAACAGTTGGAATTGGATTTATATGGATTGCTCCATATATGGCATCAACAATGCAACTTTTTGTAAAGTCTAAAAATAAAGGATTTGCAGGTGGAATGTACTACTCTGCTTGGTAAAAAAGATGTATTCAAGAAATTAAATTTCTTGAATACATCTTTTTTTATATTGTTTTTTTTAACGCTGAATATACAACGAAATATATCTCTATTACGATTGGAGTAATTATTGCAATTACTGAAGGGAAAAGGAAATCCCAAGCACTAAAGTAACCTAAAGTACCATAAGTTGCAAATACTGCAAATAAAGATAATGCTATAGATAAAATTAAAGAAATTATTAAAGAAAATTTCATTTCTGTTTTACCCATTGCTTTTAATAATGTTGAACCAGCTATATTAATCAAGCTTGTCCAGAAGAAACTGAAAAATAAGATTCCAAGGAACATTTGATTTTCAGCAATGAATTTTACACTGTGATTTAAAAACATTAAATCCACCATCCTTTTCTTTTGTTAACATATGTAATTTAACTTATAGAGTTAAGTACAGTGATAAGTATATCAATATATTAGTGAAAAGTCCAAAAATTCCATTATAAACAGTTAATTATTATTTTGAAAACAAAAGAAGAGAAAATGTATAATAATTAATAGAGTAAATATTAATTTTAAAATAAAATATGGGGTAAAATATTAAAGTGATAAGAGTGAAATGAATATTTATTATGAAGAATATAGGTCATACCAATTGTCTTTAATAATTTTTGTATTTTTATAAAAATTTCAAGCAAATAATTAAATAATTATAAAATTATAATTATTTAATTTTATTTCTAAAATAATGTTTGAAAATAACAATAATAATGTTGATAATAGAATATTTATGCTTCTTTGTAAATTGTAAAAATAAAATATAGAATGAATTTGTAGAAATGATAAACATGTATTTCTCAAAATAATAACATATTTTTTACAGTAGGGGAGTTTAATTTATAATGAAGAGGAAATTTAATTCGTTAAAGTACATATTAGCAATAACAAAATGTTCCTTAACTATAGTTATGGTAGTTGGATTTTTGAAATTTCTTAACTTTAAATATTTAATGCCAGCTAATCAATTTTTAGTTTTAGTTTTAATGAGTATAGTAGTTGGGTTCATAGCAAAATACATAAATGAAGATATTAATTTTAAAACTTTTAATAATAAAAGTAGAACAGAAAATAATTTGTTAGGAAAAAAAATGGTGACAATTAAATGGTATTTAAAATTAGTACTATTATTTTTAGGCGTAAAGGATTTCCTTTATGATAATATGATATTTTCTGAAAATGTAGTGATTTTAAATGTATTTAAAGGTAATAAAGTTTATTTAGATAGAGTATTTGTTAAGAAAAATAAAAAAACTTTAATTTTAGAATATTTATTTTTAGCAGTATATACTGTATCAATAATAGCTTTTATGGTTCTTTGTATAAAATATGTTCAATTTGCAATATTTCCAGTGATTTTATTATTCAATGGAGATAATTTAAAAGTAGTACATAAACCACTTAGAAAATTATTTTTATAAAAATGAAAGCAAAGTTATTTATTGATTTGTAATCAGTGAATGAATAACTTTGCTTTTTTATTTCTAAAATTTAGATTATAATTGAATTGATTTGCTAAAAATTAAGAAGAAAAGGTGGTGGAGTTTTGAATCGAGAAACTATACTTTTAAATAAATTTTATGGTTACAATTCTTTTAGAGAAGGACAATATGAAGTAATATCTAAAATTGTGGCAGGGAAAGATTGCTTTTGTGTTTTACCAACAGGTGGTGGAAAATCTATTTGCTATCAGATTCCAGCTCTACTTTTTGATGGATTAACTATAGTAATTAGTCCTTTAGTATCACTTATGAAGGATCAAGTGGATGATTTAAAGGAAATAGGAATATCAGCAGACTATATCCATGGTGGATTAAAAATAAATGAAATAGAAGAGATTCTGAAAAGAGCTTATTTTGGAGAAATAAAAATATTATATTTAGCTCCAGAAAGACTGGATAATAAAGATTTTATGAAAAAAATCGGAAAAATAGATATAAGTCAAATTGCCATAGATGAAGCTCATTGTGTTTCAATTTGGGGACATGATTTTAGAAAAAGTTATATGAATATTAAAAGTTTTATAGATAGTTTAAGGAAAAGACCAATAATAACTGCTTTTACAGGAACAGCTACTAACCAAGTTATGGATGATTCTATTAAACTTTTAAATTTAAATAAACCATTTATATATAAAGGTAATCCAAATAGGGATAATCTTCAGATAAATATTAATAAAGAAGAGGATAAACTAGAATTTATAACTGATTTCATAAAAAATAAAGAGGATAAAGCAGGAATAATATATTGTTTAACTACAAAAGAAGTAGATTATTTATATTTTTATTTGAAGGATAGAGGTTATAATGTAGGAAAATATCATGGGAAAATGTCTATTGAGGAAAGAACTTTTTATCAAGAGGAATTTGCAAAGGATAATATAAATATTATTATTGCAACTAATGCTTTTGGTATGGGGATAGATAAATCAAATATAAATTTTATTATTCATTTTACTATTCCAAAGAATATAGAAAGTTATTATCAAGAGATAGGTAGAGCAGGTAGAGATGGTGAAAAGGCATATTGCCATCTTCTTTATAATAGAGAGGATATTTCCTCAGTAGAATATTTAATAAATAGTTCTGTGGAATTAAATAGAAGAGAGGTTGAACTTAGAAAACTTCAAAAGCTCATAGATTTTTGTGAGTTTGATGGTTGCTATAGATATTTTATTTTAAATTATTTTGGAGAAGTAAATAAAAAGGAATATTGTAATAGTTGTAGCAACTGTCTTAAGAATGAAGAATTAAGAGATATGACTGTAGAATCTCAAAAAATTCTTTCTTGTATATATAGAACTAAAGAGTCAGTGGGGGAAAGTGTTTTAATAGATATTTTAAGAGGGGTTAGAGGGCCTAAAATAGAGGAAAGAAAATATTATGAGTTATCTACCTTTGCTATAATGAAAGAGTATTCAGGGACTCTTATAAGAGATATAATAGGGGAACTAATTAATCAAGAGTATATAACTAGAAAAGAAAATACTTATTCTATGATGAAACTTAATGAAAAATCTAAATTGGTTTTACTTGGAAAAGAAAAAGTATTTATAAAGTTAGAAGAGAAAGGAACAGATCTTTGTTTAGATCAAGAACTGTTTAAAAGATTTAGAATTCTTAGAAAAGATTTATCTAAAAAGGAAAATGTAAAACCCTATATAATATTTACAGATAATCTTTTAATAGAAATAGTAAATAATAATCCTAAAAATTGGGATGAATTATCTAAAGTATCAGGGCTTGGAGAGCAAAAACTTAAAAAATATGGAGCCTTTATTTTAACTATAATTAGAGATTATGAAAAACAAAAAGAAAAAGAAAAGTAATTTAGAACTTCACTTAGATTTCACATTGGGTTCATTTCAATTATATTTAAAGACATTATTATATGTATTGTAAGGTTCTTCAAAAGAACTTGTTAAATAAAAAAAATAAAATTTAATAGAGAATAAGATATTAGGTTTAATGATGAGTTTAACATCTCCATTGTTTAGTTGTTAGTTGTTAGTTGTTAGTTGTGTTGAGTTGATATAAGAGTTAAGTTCATCATTAGACAGTATCTAAACTAAGTACCCTTTAAATTTTAAAATGTAAAATATCTTTAATTTTGAACACTATGATAGGATTTTATCTTTCATAGTGTTTTTATCTATGGATTAATATTGTGATTTTAACTAAAATAGATTTAGAGAGATAAACAAAAGATGGAGGATATTATGAAGAAAATATTAGTAGTAGAGGATGATATACAAATACAGGAGCTTATTTCAGAGTTTTTAAAGGCACAGGATTATGAAGTTGATTGTGCTAATGATGGAGTATTAGGATATAGTAAAGTTAAAGAAAAAGAATATGATTTAATTATTATGGATGTAATGATGCCTAATATGGATGGATATTCTTTATGTAAAATGGTAAGAAAAATTAGTAAAACACCAATAATTTTTCTAACTGCTTTAGGAGAAGAACAGGATGAAGTTAAAGCCTTTGAACTTCAGTGTGATGATTTTATTACAAAACCTTTTTCTTTTAATGTGTTAATAAGAAGAGTTGAAGCTGTACTTAGAAGAGCGGAGAGTACTGAAGAAAAAGAAAGTATTGAAGAAAATAATTTAGTTTTTGAAAAATTAACTTTAAATGAAGATACTTATAAAGCAGAATTTGATGGAGAAGAAATAGAATTAACTTTAAAAGAGTTCAATATACTTAAAAATTTAATAGAATTTTACCCAAGGGTAATTACAAGAGAGATGCTTATGGATAAAGTTTGGGGGTATGATTATTTTGGTGAAATGAGAGTAGTTGATGCACATATAAAAAATATAAGAAAAAAAATAGATCCTAATTATATAAAAACTATAAAAGGAGTAGGTTATGTCCTTGAAAAACAAGTGGAATAAGATTGGAATAACAAAAAAAATATTTATTGGTTCATCAGCTATAGTAGTTATAAGTACCATAATTATATATAATTTTTTATATATAGCCTTTCCTAAAGCTTATTGTTTTTATAAGTTAGCTAAAACAGAAACAGCAATAAGAGGAGCAATTGAAGATCCAGCTAATAGTAATTTAATGAATTTAAATAATAATTTAAATGCTTTAGCTTACTATAACAATGTTGGAATAATGGTTAAAGATAATAAAGGTAATATTCTTATTGTAACCGATAGATTTTTTAATGAATTATCTAATAGTAAATTTCTTTTGGAAAATGGAGAACTTGTTCAAGAGAAATTTGGGCTAAATGGGAAAATTGTAGAAATGAATGTATTCTATCCAGCTTTAAAAGAAAATCTAAATATAGAAATAAGAATCCCAATGACTCCTATAAAGGAAAGTGGAGAAGTTCTTGTATTATTTTTACCTTTAGTTGCTATAATAACTATATTTATTGCGGTGATGAGTTTTTTTATTTATTCAAAAATGATTAGTAAACCACTTCTTGAAATAAATGAAAGAGCCAAGGCTATGTCTAAGTTAGATTTCTCAGAAAAAATTAATATTGAGGGAGAGGATGAACTTGGAGAATTAGCTAGAAGCCTTAATAATATGAGTGATAGTTTAGAGGAGAGTATTAAGGAATTAGAGGCAACTAATAAGAAGCTTTTAAATGATATTGAGAAGGATAGGCTAGAGGAGAAAAAGCGAAGAGAATTCATAGCTACAATATCACATGAACTTAAATCACCTATAACTATAGTAAGTGGTCAATTAGAAGGAATGATTTATAATATAGGACCTTTTAAAGAGAGAGATAAATATTTAAAGAAAAGTTATGAGGTCATGGGAGAGATGAGAGGGCTTGTTGAGGAAATATTAGCTTTAAATAAATATGAAAGTGAAGCCTTTAAAGTTTCTATGGAGAAATTTGATTTATCTCTATTGGTTAAAAAATCAGTGGAAGATCAAAAATATCATTTAGGAAATAGAAAATTAGATATAGAAAGCACCATTGAAGATAATATAAAAACCTATGGTGATATTAAATTAATAAAGAGAGTTATAGATAATATAATAAATAATGCTATAAAGTATGCCAAAGAGGATACTGAAATTAAAGTGATTTTAAAAAGAGAAGATAAAATAAAATTATCTATAGAGAATATAGGTGAAAATATAAATGAAGAAGAACTTAAAAATATCTTTAATCCTTTTTACCGTTTAGAGAAGTCTAGAAATAGAAAAACAGGTGGAAGTGGACTTGGACTTTATATAGTTAAAAGCATATTAGATAAACATCCTAATTTCCAATATGAAATGAAATCAGAGGGTGAAAAAATAACTTTTAACATAAATATAGAAGAATAAAACTCTATGAAAATTAAAAGGTTCTTAGTCAAGTATTAGTATAAAGTAAGAGAATAGCCTACGATTACTAAATATATTCAGTAATCGGCTATTCTTTTATTTTTTATACTTTAACTTGAGAAAGAACCAATTAAATTTTTTTAGTTTTCTTTAAATATTTTTAATAGTAACTTTCTAAGTGGTTTTAGTAGGAAAAGGGTTGCAAGTAATGTACAAGCTGCATTTACTAGTGATACTTGAAATCCTAATAATAAATAGGTAATAAGTGCTTTTCCAGCCATTCCAGTCATAAATATGTAGGGAAGTTCGATAATGGTTCCTGTTAAAAAGGAAAGAACAAAACCTACACCTGCATAAACATATTCTGATTTTGTCACTTTAGCAAGTAAGTTGTAGATTAATGTAAACTGTGGGAAAACTACAATGTACATTATAGTCCAAGGTGCTATCCCATAGGTTAAGACTACTATTCCGCAAAAAACTAAAGCAGCAAAATAGGCAGTTTTTCTATCTAAAGAAACTCCATATAAAACAATTATAAAACCAACTAATTCTATATACATAAGAGGTGAGCATACAAAATATATACAGTAAAGAATAGCCCCTAAGGTGGCTATTCTTGTTATATCTCTAGCTGTTAGCCTCATAGGTTACCCCATGTTACTTGTGAAAACAAAAGTCATAGAATTAGTTTTTCCAAGATTTATTTTATCAATTGATGGTGCAGCACCTACTTTATAATTTAATTTTTCAGATGGTGAAGAGAATGAATACATCCACCAAGGTCCTTTATCCATATTAGTAGTTTTTAAACCATAGAATCCTAATAAGAAATCACCATAAGGTGCTTGTTTTATCATATCTACTTGAAGTGGTTCTTTATTTTCAGTTAAAAATTCTGATAAAGTTTTTGCATTAGTATGGAAGACCTTATCTTTTAAAAGAATTTGATTATTTGTTTGATTTTCCACAGTTATAGAGATTGTTTTCTCACCTGCAAGTTTTTTCTCAGTGGTAATTTTGTTAATTGCAAAGATACCACCAATAACTACAAGAATAACTATTATTGCAATTATGATTTTTGTTAGATTGTTTTTTTTCAAAATTATTTCTCCTTTGTTAATATGATTTAGAAATAAAAGGTTTTTCCTCTACATTAGATAATCTATTTATTTCTAAAGAAAATAAAAATAGTAAATTAGTGATTAGGTTAGTAAAATCAATAAGTATATCTGATACTGTAAATCCTTGATTTTTTAATATGTAAAGAAGTCTACAAATTTTTTTAGCCTCTCCTCTTGCAACATGATATTCACAGGCTAAAGGAGTACCAGTAGGGTAGACAAATCCCTTGATTCTTTCTTTGTTTTTTTCTTTTAAAGTTTCAATAAGATTTAATCCATATTCTATATCTTCATTATGTATTGCTAATTTACCTCGAAGTGATCCATTTAAATGTAAAACTTTATCCATAAGCCAAAAAGTTTCTTCGTAAAGTGGCGTTTCCATAGATAATATTCTTCCCAAAATAGAAGATAGATAATCAGTTGCTACCTCATGGTCAACAAAACCAAAGGGTTCATTTAAAAATGGATAAGAAATTAAGTTTATATTTTTTGTCATAAAAAAACCTCCAAAAGATTAAAACTTTTACCTATAATCACAAGTACCTATTATAATAAAATAAGAAAAAATAAACAAGGAATAATTTTCAAATAATAAAAATTATCCCTTGCTTTATAAGTTTAATATTTTAAACAGTTCTAATTACTTCTACTTTATAACCATCTGGATCAGTTACAAAATAATATTTAGGAGCTTCTCCAGGAAGACCTTTCAAAGCAGTAACTTCAAATCCCATAGCCATATGATGTTCTCTCATTTCTTCAAGATTTTCAATACCGATAGCTATATGACTAAATCCATTTCCAATTTCATATCCTTCTTTTTGATCATAGTTATAAGTAAGTTCTACTTCATATCCACCAATTTTATCTGAAAGATAAACTAAAGTGAAGCTATGTTCAGGGAAATCCTTTCTTCTAGTTTCCACAAGTCCTAAAGCATTTTTGTAAAAATTAATAGATGCTTCAAGATTTTTTACTCTTATACAAGTGTGTAACATTGTTGTTGCCATAGTTGACACTCCCTTCAGTATTTTAAATTTAGATAAATTTATCCAAATATAAATAATTATATCATAGAAATCAACTTTTTATAAAATTAAAATTATTTTACATGAAAAGCTTTAAAAATAAATAATTTATAAAAAAGTATAAAATTTATATAAAATCTATTAACAAAAAGCGGAAAAAGTTATAGAATTTATTGTATCTAAAAAGTTAACAAATATTTACTTTAATAGAAGAAAAATCATATAGACTTTAAAGGAGGGTGAATAAGTTGAAATTTTTATTAAAAAATTTAAAAAAATCAATTCTGTCAATAATTTTTATTATTGCCTTGTTAGCAGGACAAGCAGTTTGTGATTTGGCATTACCAGACTATACATCTAACATTGTTAATGTTGGAATACAGCAGGGGGGAGTAGAGGATTCAGTACCAAAGGCTATAGGTGAGAATAGTTTTAAGCGGTTGGAGCTTTTTTTAACTGAAAATGAAAAGAAAATTTTAGAAGAAAGCTATGTTCTTTTAGATAAAAGTAAGTTAGATACTGAAAAGTTAGATGATTATCTTAAAAAATATCCCAAAATAAATGAAGAGAAAATTTATGAGTTAAAAGATATAACAAAAGAAAAAAGAGAAGAACTTAACAGGATAGCTTCAAAATCAATAATGATGGTGGAAGGACTTTCAAAGGTTAATCCAGAGGACTTAATGAAGATGTTAGGAGGAAATAACCCTTCAGCAGCAAATATAGATGTTGAAAATATAAATGTTGAAGAAATGATTTCAAAGATGCCAAAAGAGCAACTAGCAGTAATGAGGGAGCAGTTTGATGAAAAATTAAAGAACTTTCCAGAATCTATGATGGTTCAAGCTGGAACAAGCTTTGTAAAAGAAGAATATAAAAATTTAGGAATGAATGTAGATAACATTCAAAATCTTTATATTTTAAAAATGGGAGCTATTATGATTTTAATAGCCTTAGTAAGTATGGCAGCCACTGTAATAGTTGGATATTTAGGAGCTAAAGTAGCAGCAAAACTTGGAATGGATTTAAGAAAAGGTATTTTTAAGAAGGTTGTAGGTTTTTCTAATACAGAAATGGATAAGTTTTCAACTGCATCACTTATAACTAGAAGTACTAATGATATACAACAAATTCAAATGCTTATGGTAATGCTACTTAGAGTAGTATTTTATGCACCTATTCTTGGAATTGGTGGTGTAATAAAAGTTTTGAATACAGATACATCGATGGCTTGGATAATAGCTGTAGCAGTTATGTCTATTTTATCTCTAGTTATAGTGATTTTTGCCTTAGCTATGCCTAAGTTTAAATCACTTCAAAAACTTGTGGATAAGATAAATTTAGTAACTAGAGAAATATTAACAGGAATTTTAGTAATTAGAGCTTTTAATACAGAGAAAAAAGAGGAAAAAAGATTTGAAGAGGCAAATACTGATTTAACTAAAACTAATCTTTTTGTAAATAGAACAATGGTAATGATGATGCCTCTTATGATGCTTATTATGAACCTTATTACTATTCTTATAGTTTGGAATGGTGCTCATGCTATTAATGATGGAACTATGCAGGTTGGTAATATGATGGCATTTATTCAGTATACTATGCAAATAATAATGTCATTTTTAATGATTTCAATGGTTTCAATAATCTTACCAAGAGCAGCTGTATCTGTACAAAGAATAGGGGAAGTATTATCTGTTAAAGAAGTAATAAATGATAGTAAAAATCCTAAAAAATTCGATGATAGTAAAAAGGCATCTATAGAATTTAGAAATGTTGATTTTAAATATCCAAATGCAGAGGAATCTGTATTAACTAATTTAAATTTTACTGTTAATAGAGGGGAAGTAACAGCCTTTATTGGAGGTACTGGAAGTGGGAAATCCACACTTATAAATTTAATTCCTAGATTTTATGATGTTACAGAGGGTGAGATTTTAATTGATGGTGTAAATATAAAGGAAGTAACCCAAAGGGATTTAAGAGATAAAATTGGATATATTCCGCAAAAGGGAATTTTATTTTCAGGAACAATAGATAGTAATTTAAAGTATGGAAATGAAAAATTAAATGAGGAAGAAAGAGAAAATGTTATAGATATTTCTATGGCAAAAGAATTTATAAATTCTAAAAATGATAGGTTTGAAAGTGAAGTTTCAGAGGGCGGAAGTAATTTATCAGGTGGGCAAAAGCAGAGACTTTCTATAGCGAGAGCCTTAGCAAAAAATGCTGAAATTTATATTTTTGATGATAGTTTTTCAGCATTAGATTTTAAAACTGATAGGGCTTTAAGAGAAAATTTAGCTAAAAATATGTCAGATAGAAGCTTACTTATAGTAGCTCAAAGAATAAGTACTATAATGTCAGCAGATCAAATTATAGTGTTAGATGAAGGTAGAATTGTTGGAAAAGGTAACCATAAAGAACTTATGAAAAATTGTGAAGTTTATAAACAAATAGCATTATCACAACTTTCAAAGGAGGAACTAGGGGTATGAGTAAAGTGAAAAAAGGACCAATGGGTGGTCATGGCCCTATGGGAGGAGCTATGAAAGGAGGAGAAAAGGCTAAGGATTTTAAAGGAACAATTAAAAATTTATATGATTACTTAAAGCCTTATAGATTAAAAATTTTTATAGTAATATTATTTGCAATAGGTAGTGTAACCTTTACTATAGTAGGGCCTAAAATACTTGGAAAAGCAACAACAAAAGTTTTTGAGGGCTTAACAGGGAAGGTAATGGGAATTGGAGCTGGAATGGATTTTGACTATATAGGAAGGATGCTACTTATTTTAGTTGGACTTTATATTTTTAGTACATTACTTTCTTTTGTACAGGGATTTATAATGTCAGGAGTTACTCAGAAGGTTTCTTATAACTTAAGAGAAGCTATTTGTAAAAAAATAAATAAATTACCTCTTAGATATTTTGATGGGAAAAATCATGGTGAAGTATTATCAAGGGTTACAAATGATGTTGATGCAATAAGTCAAAATTTAAATCAAAGTATTACTCAATTAATAACTGCTATAACTACAGTTATAGGTGTTTTAATAATGATGTTATCCATAAGTGTAACCATGACTATAGCGGCAGTATTAATAGTTCCAATATCTATGTTTATGATAATTTTCATTGTAAAAAAATCTCAAAAATATTTTAAAATGCAACAGGAATATTTAGGTCATGTAAATGGAGAGGTAGAGGAAATTTATTCAGGACATGTAATAGTAAAAGCTTTTAATGGTGAAGAAAAAGCTGTTAATCAATTTAATCAGTTAAATGAAGAACTTTATAATTCAGCTTGGAAATCTCAATTTTTATCAGGTATGATGATGCCGATAATGACTTTTATAGGTAACTTGGGTTATGTTATGGTATCAATACTTGGTGGATGGCTTGCTATAAGAAAATCTATAGAGGTTGGAGATATACTTTCTTTTATACAATATGTAAGAAACTTTTCACAACCAATAGCACAAACAGCTCAAATAGCAAATTTAATGCAATCAACAGCTGCAGCAGCAGAAAGAGTATTTGAATTTTTAGATGAAGAAGAAGAAGTAGATTCTAAGGATTTAATTGAAGTTAAAGAAATTGAAGGGGCTGTAAAATTTGATTCAGTGAATTTTGGTTATAATAGAGATAAAATAATAATAAATAATTTTTCAATAGATATTAAGGCGGGGCAAAGAATAGCTATTGTAGGGCCTACTGGAGCAGGAAAGACTACTATTGTTAAATTATTGATGAGATTTTATGATCTTAATTCAGGTGAAATATTAATAGATGATACACCTATAAATAAATTAGAAAGAAATGTTTTAAGGAATCTTTTTGGTATGGTACTTCAAGATACATGGCTTTTTAATGGAACAATAAAAGATAATATAAGTTATGGAACAGAAGGAAAATCGGAGGAGGAAATTATTAAAGCTGCAAAGGAAGCTCAGGTTCATCATTTTGTTAAAACACTTCCAGAGGGCTATAATATGATGATAAATGAAGAAGCAAATAATATTTCACAGGGGCAAAAGCAACTTTTAACAATAGCTAGAGTTATACTTAAAGATCCTAAGATATTAATTCTTGATGAAGCTACTAGTTCAGTAGATACAAGAACAGAACTTTTAATTCAAAAGGCTATGGATAATTTAATGAAAAATAGAACAAGCTTTATAATAGCTCATAGATTATCAACTATAAGAGAAGCAGACCTAATAATAGTTATGGATAAAGGAGATATTGTAGAAACAGGAAGTCATAAAGAATTATTAAAACTTGGTGGCTTCTATGAAAAGTTATACAATAGTCAGTTTGAAGAGGTATAAAGAAAATACTTTATTAATGATAAATTGAAAAATACCCCTGTGAAAGTATTTAAAGTTCACAGGGGCATTTTTTTATTTAAAATTCATTAAATATAGTTTTAACAGAATACCTTTAATAAATAGAAAAAATTTAAATTGTATTACTAATTAAAGGTAAAGTTGAAAAATCTGAAATTAAATGTCCAGTAGCATCAAGTAAAGAAGAATTATCAAGGGAAATATATAATTTAGTACAAGGATCAAATCTAGGAATTAAAGCATTAATAACTACTGTATTAGGTGCAGTACTAGGAATTGTTGCAGAAGTTGTTATAAAATAAGCACTGGCACTATTATCAGAGGAAACAATAAATTGACTAGGAATTAATGTTTGAGTTTCATTAAGATTATTTGAGAAAGTCATAGTAATTCCAATAGATTTATAATATTCTTTACCATTATCAGAGTTACTTGATAGTGTTGCATTTACAATAGTTGCAGAAACTATACTATTAATATTTACAGAAACGCTACTAGGAACTACTGGTTTATTAAACATATCAGTAGAAGCAGGAACTGTAGTTGCTATAGCTATTTTTATTACAGAATCTCCATCTAGTTTTCCTAAAACATTACTAGGCATATTAAATAATATTTGTTGAACACTTTGTCCAAGTAAATTATCAATAGTTTCATAACTTGGCATAGAAATTGTTGTTAAAGTTGTAAGGTCCACAACAGTAGCAGTAGAAGTAGCTGTAATAGTGAAGTCACTAGCTGCAAGAGTTGTGAAGAAATTGAAAAATTTATGGTTACCTACATCACTACTATCTGCAACAATGTGATTAAGAATTAAACTATTAGAATCTGTAACGGATATAATATCTTTATTTATAGATAATGGGTTAACAAAAATTGTTGGGTTTTTAGGACTACAAAGTGGATAAATATTTCCTTTAAAAGTTGTATTAGCATAATAACTTCTTACAAACTTAATATTAGGACCTAAAGTATATCCAATATTAATTAATGGATTGCAGGTTGTGAATTTTCCTATAGAATCCATTGAGTTTAATTCTAACTTAACCCACTCATCTCTATACATAGCTATAGCAGAACCATAACTGTTATCTAAACAAAGTCTATTACCATCTTTAGGTGTTAAAGCATAATTATCAATATTATCTATAGCATAAATACTTTCTGAAGGAATGGAGTTAGTTACAGTGGAAAGCTTAGATAACATTGGTTGGTCAAATACAATTACCATGGAGTCAGAATTTACACCATAGGCAGTTGGCTCTGGTACATAAACATCAAGAATCTTTGGTGAAATAAAGTTTATGACTACAAATGGAAGTGTAGTACTATCTACTAAGGTATTTTGGAACATATCCATTATAGGTTCAGTTATAACAGGTACTGCAAGTGGGGTAATAAAGTAATTTCCGCTTGGTAATGGATCTTTAAAATCTATAAAAAATACAGCATCATTATCTAAAGATTGAGTAATGATAGCATCAGCTATATAATCATCAGGAATAGATATAGGATTAGTTAAATCGTCATTATCTTGATCAAAGGTTAATAAATATTTTTTTAAGTCAGCTGTAGATGGTACATCCATAGAGGCACTAAATGTTAAAATAACTCTAGTAAAATCAGTAGTAGTTTTATCTTGTACTGCACTAACTAAAGTTGGATGAATAGAAGGAACAGTAACAGTTTGAGGACCCCATTGGTTAACTGGTAAACCAAAAGCATCAGTAACAACATTTCCAAGGAAAGTTAAACTGTTATTTAAAGGTGTTACAGGGGTACTACTTGATAAAGTATAGATAATATGATTAAGTTCATCATCATATCTAAATATTGAATTAACTGTTTTGTTAGCAAAAGCATTTTTTTGAGAGTTAAAAGCACAAACTGGTTGAGTAAAAACTACATCAAGAATTGTATTATTAACTACTGTAACAGACTGAACAAAGGTTTCAATTGGACTTTCAGTGGTATTAAAAGGTAATACAGTTAAATCTAAAGGTCTATTTAATACATCAGTTAAAATAGCAGAAGAAGTGCCTAGCTTTATACTATTTATAATCATATCATGATGACTAGTGTCACTATCTGAATATGGAACAGGTAAATTTATTCTTGATTGTATTAATAGTCTATTATTTAAATCATTAACTTTAAAATCAAATTGAGTTATAGAGATATAACCTAAATAGGTACCAGGATTATTTTTATTTTGAGGATCTCTACTAAAATAAGAAATATAAAAATTGTTTAATACTGTAAAGCCAGGGTTTAAAGTAGTACTAAGGGCATCTAAATTATTTACGGAACCTTTAAACTCTATTTCAATAATTCTGTTACCAGTGGCAACAACAGTACAATCACTAACTAAAAGTTTTTTATAGGAATGTTCTTCTACAGGTCCACTAATTTTAATAATAGAATCAGCAGCTCTAGCTCCTAATAAATCAATAGCAAGTTCATAATTACCAGGAACAAATTTTCCATATCTATTATCTTCAAGTAATAAAGTCATTTTATCAGTTGTAAAGAATTTAATTTTTATATTATTGAAAATTAAGTTAGGTGTAGAATCTAATCTAGTGATTATAGCACTTGAATTATTTAAGCCATTAAAAGAAAAACCATCTTTTAAAGAAATATCAAAGGCTATGTCAGTATAACTTACTGAATCTATTACAGAGCTAAGGGATGCGGGGATTAAATCTTCGGATGTAGAAATAGTATTATCAATGCCATTGGTTAAATTAGAAAAAGTGAATTCATAAACCTCTGATAAAAGTAAATCAATTCCAAAAGTAAAGGTTCTAGAATTTCCACCATTTGAATAAGGGGAGTCAGGAACAGCATTTAACTCAGGGGCAGTTGTTAAAGTAGTTGTACTTGTAAAAGTTAAAGTTGGGTCTGCTAAAGTCACAATAACTTTTCTAGTTGAAAGTATTTCAAATATTAAATTTGGGCTTGCCATAATTATGCCTCCTTGAAATATATCTAAATTAATAAAGTCATCAGAACTATTTTTAATACTAAAGCTATTAATATTTTTCTCTAATTGTAATGACAAATTAAAATTTAATTCTTTTGTAGATAAAAGAGGTATTTTGTAGGTCTTAAAAAAACTATCATTTAAATAGATAGAAAATCTGTCACCATCATTTAAAACACTGGGGATAACCTTTAAAAATAAATTGTAAAGACCTCTTTTTAAATAAATTGCATTACTTTCAATATTTATATATTCTTTTTCTTTAGTATAAAAATTATTTAGTGGGAAGTTTTCCCCAGAGTGTATTTTTATCATATAAGACCTCTCATATCTATTAATATATTATGGGAAAATTTTCTTTTTTGTGATTAACTTTCAAGGAGGTTTTTAACTAGAGATAGCTTATTTCCTTTAATGTAAATAGGTCGTAAATATTTTTCTTTACAGTAAAGCAAAGTTCTAATATTTTTAAAATTATTATTAATAATTGTTATTTGACCAAAGGTTTTTATAGTTAAAGCTATAGTACAATTTTCAAAAATATTATTTTCAATATAAACATTATTAATGCTTTCAATGGCTGACTGTTTTAGTATATTTGAAAATTTACAGTTTTTTATTAAGGTTTCATTACTATTTATGCCAAAAATAGAAATCCCTCTTCTAAAAACATTAGTTATAGTTAAATCAATAAATTTACAATTAGTTCCACCTAACTCTTCGAATCTGATAGCATCTCTAAATTTTAAATTTTCAGAGTCTTTTATAGTAATATTTTTAATTTCAATAAAGGAACTATTAATTATAAAAGCGGCAGAGTTTTCTTTAGTTAAAGTTGGGGTAATAGTAGTATTGTTAGTACCTATTATAGATAATGGTTTATCAATAAATATATCCCCTGAAAAATTATTAGAGACTAAAAAGATAGTTGCAGCAATGGGACTTTCCTTTATTACTTTAGTTAGCTCATTATCGTTATAGACATAGAAAGATTTAGTATCAATTTTTCTTTGTTCATTAAGGAAAACTATTCTGCTACCATTATTATTAAAGGTTAAATTAAAAGCTAGCTTTATAGCTAGAGATGGATTGAGAATTTTAGAAGCCTCAATAAATGACTCTTCATTACTACTTAAATTAAAATTGTTTATTATATTATTATCATTAAGAAAAGCATTTTCATTAAATAAAGTTATTGCTTTTTTACAATTTTGAAAATTAGAAGATTTTAATGAATATATATAATTGTTATTAATAATAATAGCAGTTTTAAAATTTATAAAAAGAGAATTATCTATAGAAAGAATACTTTTAGCATCCTTAAAAAGGTTAATAGCAACTCCAAAACTTTTAGAATAAAATTTGCAATTTACAAATTCTAAATGGGATTTTTCAGAGTTTATGATTATATGTTCATTTCCAATGAAGTTAACACCGATAAATTTAATATCTTGATTAACTATTAAAGTTCCAAAAATAGAACTATTCTTTCCAATTATTTTAAGTACTTTTTTACCTTTATGTTGATTTTGAATTTTTAAAGGAGAATTTAGATGGAGATCAATCCGATTTAAAATAAGTTCTTCTTCTACATTTAAAAAATCAAAAAAATCATTTTGATTTTCAATAATCAATTAAACCACTCCAATTAAATGACTTTACAAATATATTATATTAACTAAATATATTGAATATTAAGTAAGATAAAAAATAATTAAATAAAAGTGATAAAATAGAAGATAGAAAACAATTTTAGGAGAAAGAAAATGAATTTAGATATTTTTATAAATGGAATAGAAGATATTAATAAAGAGATAAAAATTAAAGCAGAAGAGAGAGTGGATAATTTGGCCAAGCCACCTAAGAGCTTAGGTGAATTAGAAAATATAGCAGTAAAAATAGCGGCTATAACTGGGAGGGTTAAAAATAATATAAATAAGAAAGCAGTTATAATATTTTCAGCAGATAATGGAGTTGTTGAAGAGGGAGTGGCTTCTACACCACAAATTGTTACTTTAACACAGACTATAAACTTTACAAAGGGAAAAACTGGAGTTGCTGTTTTTGCAAAAGCAACTGGAACGGATATGAAAGTTTATGATTTAGGAATAAATAGTGATATCATAATTGAAAATGTTAAAAATAAAAAGATAGCAAAGGGAACAAAAAATATTGCAAAGGGACCAGCTATGACTAGAAAGCAATGCATAGAGGCTATAGAAATAGGTATTGAAGCAGTTAAGGAGTGTAAGGATGAAAATTATGATTTAATAGGATTAGGTGAAATGGGCATTGGAAATACTTCAACTAGCAGTGCTGTACTTATGGCTTTAACAGGAGTTTCTGCCGATGAGGCAGTTGGGTTTGGGGCAGGCCTTACAATAGAAGCTTTTAATCATAAAAAAGAAGTGATAAAGAGAGCATTAGAGATAAATAAAATAGATAATTCAGATATTATTGACATTTTAGCTAAGTTAGGAGGTTTTGATATTGCAGCAATGGTTGGAGCATATATTGGAGCAGCTTACTATAAAATTCCTATAGTGATAGATGGGTTTATAACTGTGGTAGCAGCCCTTGCAGCTATAAGATTAAATGGAAAGATTAAAGATTATATTTTTCCATCACATTGTTCAAGAGAAAATGGATATAATATAGCTATAGAAGAATTAGGGCTTACAGCTATACTAAATTTAAATATGGCACTAGGTGAGGGAAGTGGTGCAGTAATTGCCTTTGGTATAATAGAATCAGCATTAGCTATGATGAATAATATGGCAACATTTAAGGAGGCAGAGATAAATAGTTCTTATTTAGATATTTTAAGAAATTAAGCTACTTTTTATATTCTGAAAATTTAGAAGATTATGCTATAATAAATTTTTAAATGATTATAGTGTAAGGAGAAATTTTAGGGATGTTACAGAAGAAAATATTAAGTAAAGAAAAACTAGTTTTATTATTAGAAGAAAAATATAAAGGGATAAATTCTTTTATAGGAAAGTCTATTTATAAAGATCTAATAATAGAAAGTATAGAAAAGTTAGAGTGTACCAATGGAGAAGCTTGGGATGAACTTGTGGTTGAGTCAGCACAGCTTGCAGCATTAGAAGCTAATGATAAAAGCTTTGATGAAGCCTATGGTATAATTCATAAAAGAGCTATGGAATATAATTATAATGAAATAGCAAGAGATTTAGTGTAAGGAAAAGTTTAGAAGCTGTATTAAAATATTTTGATACAGCTTAATTTATTTTGGAGGAATAAAAAAATGATAAATTTTAAAGGAACGGAAGGAATTATATTTAATTTTCGTTCAGCAGCAGTAATAGAAGAGGATGGATACATATTAATACATAAATCAATGGAAGAAAAATTCTGGTCCCTTCCAGGTGGTAGAGTGGAGTTTGGTGAAAAAACTGAGGATACAGTAATAAGAGAATTAAAAGAAGAATTAAATTTAGAGGGAACAGTAAGGCGATTATTATGGTTTGCAGAGGATTTTTATTCCTATAAAGAAGAAGACTATCATGAAATTTGCACTTATTATTTAGTAGAATTGTTATCAAAGGATTTTAAAGATAAAGAAAAAATTTATAAAGGTGTTGAAGGGAATAAAGAATTAGTTTATAAATGGATAAAAATAGAATTATTAGATGAAATAGAAATATATCCAATAATTTTAAGAGATAAATTAAGAAATATTCCTAAAAATATAGAAAAAATAGTGATAAAAAAATAAATTTTTAATTTTATGTAAAGGTTATCTTGAAAAATAATACAATGAAAGATATAATAAATTTGTAACTAAAGAGTTAACAAGGAGATGAAGGCTAATGATAAAGGTTGTTTTAATTGATGATGAATCATATGTTTATGTTAAAGAAAATAGTGTAAGAGAGTTATTAAAAACTCATGTACATGCTGGTCAATTAATTTTAGAAAAGTTTGAAATAGCTATGACAAATGTTTGTGGAATAGAAGAGTTTTCTGAAATTGCTGTAAATATGAATAGTGTAAAAGGTATGTATTCATTTATTGATGAAGATAGTAAAGCTCCATTCGTTGATAGAATAAACCCATCACTAATTGGGTTCCTTAAATAATAGAATAAAAAAACAGGGAAATATTTATAAATATTTCCCTGTTTTTTTATTTGAATTTATTTGAATAATAGGAGAACTAAATTAACAAACTAATAAAGGAAAACATCAATGAAAGCGGGGATTTTTTATGAGTAAATGGGAAAAACCTTTATTGGTAGTTAGTAAGTGTTTAGATAATGAAAAATGTAGATACAATGGAGAGGCTTGCTCTTGTAAAACCTTAGAAGGCTTAAAAGAATTTGCAGATTTTATAGATATTTGTCCTGAAGAAGCTATAGGACTTGGCACTCCTAGAAATGCAATAAGAATTGTAGAAAATGAAGGGAGAAAATTTGTTTTGGATTCTAAAACCTACAAAGATTATACTAAAAATTTTACAGAATTCGCAGAGGAAGTTTGTATAGATTTAGAACATTTAAAGCCTCAAGGATTTGTACTTAAAACTAAATCACCATCCTGTGGAATTTCAGATGTAAAAATTTATAAAAATTTAGAGAAGGGAGCAGCAGGCGGTAAAGGTAAAGGAATGTTTGGAGAAACTGTTTGTAATAATTTTAATTATTTGCCTATTGAAGATGATGGAAGATTAAAAAATTATAGTATAAGAGAAAATTTTTATACTAAAATTTTTACTTTAGCAAAATATAGAGTAATAGAAGAAAGCTTAGATTTTGGAAAACTTGTAGAATTTCATGGAAGTAATAAATTATTATTTATGACTTTCTCACAAAAAATAACTAAGAAAATGGGACAAGTGGTTAGTGATGGAAAATCAGTTAATAAAAAAGAGATTTTTCAACAATATGGAATGTTCTTAAATCTTCTTTTTAAAGGAAATAGTAAATTTAAAGGATATATAAATGTTTTTTATAAAATACTAGGTTATTTTTCTGAAAATTTAACTAAAGATGAAAAGCAGTTTTTCTTGAATGAAATAGATGAATTTAGAAAAGGGAAAATACCACAAAAAGTTATTTTAACTTTGATAGAAAGTTATGCTGTAAGATTTCAAAATCAGTATCTTTTAAAACAAAGCATATTAGAACCTTATCCTAAAGAATTAATGGATTTAGATGATTCGGGAAAAGGGATTGTGAGATGATAATGTGGAATGTGGAATGTGGAATGTGGAATGTGGAATTGGGAATGGGGAATGGGGAATTGGGAGTTTGGAATTTGGAGTTTGGAATGTGAGATGATAATGTGGAATGTGGAATTGGGAATGGGGAATTGGGAGTTTGGAATTTGGAATTAAAAATTTATTAATGGATAGTCAAAGATCTAAGATAGCGAATATATACTTTATGTAAACAAATTGGGAAAATATTGAAATTTACCTTTTGTTTATATATAATTAAAGAAAAAAATGAGAACATATGTTCGTTATTTTGGAGGGGAAAATGGGGGATAATATAAAAACTTTGATTGAGAAAGCAAAGAATCAAGATGAAGATGCAAAAAATATTATTATAGAAAAATATAAACCATTAATAAATAAGGCAGCTTTTAGCTATTACATAAGAGGGTATGAAATAGAAGATTTGGTGCAGATGGGTATTTTATGGCTTTTGATGGCTATAGAGAAGTATAATATAAATTTAAAGAGTGATTTTAGTTCCTATGCAATGAGAACAATTCATAATAATATGAAGGCTCTAATTAGAAAAAAAGCTAAAGAGAATTATGAGAAAAGTTTGCAGGAAGAATTTTCAGTGGGTAAAACTATAGAAGATATACTTATTGATAATTTTGATTTAGTTTCTGATTTAGAGGAACGGTATTTTTTAGAACTATTAGTAAATAAACTTAAAACTTTAGAAAAAAAGGATATGGAGTTTATTTTAGAAGCCTATGCTAATAAAACTGGAAATTTATCTAAGATTGCCAAGGAGAGGGAACTTAGCTATGCTGCTGTAAGAAGAAAACGAGATAAAATAGTGAAAAATTTAAAAAAAGCTATGGAAGCTAATTAATTTATATAAAATGTGGAAATAAATAGAATAATGTTGTAAAATAATTTAGGCAAGATAATTAAAAACATATGAAGAAAATTAGGAGTGACATTTTTATGGATAAGAAAGAAATTTTAGATGAAATTGAAGATAGAATAATGGTCCTTGAAGGAATAATGGTTTCTGTTAGTGATATAGGTGATAGAAATATTGTTGAAGGTAAAGTTAGAGCTTTAAAATTAATTAAAGAAGAAGTTGGAATCTTAGATATGGATCCATCAGAACTTGCAACTATTTTAGAAAATAAATTTGAAAATGGAGAACTTGGAATAGAAGGTAAGTATAGAAGAGAAGGATTTGAAGATATCATAAGTGAATATATTGGTAAAGCTAAATAATTAAAATAACAATAGATTTTAAACTCTATATTTATTAGAAAAATTTTACCTTATTTTAACTTAATTGTTAATAATAATGGAGGTAGTATAATTATAATTAAAGTAGTGGAAATTTTATTTGATTTTTTAGATAAAAGAATTATTATCACCAAAAAGCAGTAGTTGGAATTAATAATTATAAAGTTAAAAAGTGAATTTGTTAAGAAAATTATAAATTATTAATTTTTTTTTACTATTTAAAAGCCGTAAATAATAAATTAAGTAGGTAAAAGCTTTATTAATAAAAAGAAAAATTACTGATAGGTAGAGATTTAAAGGAAAAAATATTGTATAATGATAATGATTTATTTTACATTAAGTTTAATATTGCATTTAAAAGAGGCGAGCGTTCAATGAAGAGATTAAAAAAAAATAATGAATTATTAGAAAAAAGAAAAGGTTATTTCAGATTATCAGATGAGGATATTTTAGCAAACTTTATGAAAAACGATGTAAAAGAAAATAAGTTAACTATATCGAAAAAAGAAGAGTTGTCAAAAAAAGAGGAAATTGTAAGTCAAGATACTATGGCCTATAGAATAAATAAAAGTAGTTTCTTTTTAGAAATACTAAAAGAAAAAGAAGATGGCCTACAATTAGTAAGTAATTAAAAGCAATTATATTTGATATTAAAGAAGGGCTATCGCTAACTAATTTAAATTAGTTAATGCGACAGCCCTTTTTATTTATATATTATTTCGCTATTTTAACCTTCTTTTTTGCCACACAAATAGTAGTTAATGCTGTAGCGACAACTAATGAACCAAGTAATATTTTTTTCATAAAAATAACCTCCTAGTTATTATATTTAAAAGCTTTAAAGCTTATATAAAAATTGTAATTTATTACTTTAAATTTGTCTAAGTGAGGAATTTTACTATTAATTATTTTTTATTTAATTTAAATTATAAAGTGAAAAAATTAGTAAAATAATATTAATAAAAAATTAATAAAATGAATTTTTTATGAACAAAAGTGAAAAGTTGGGAGATTTTTATAAATTTTTTAAAATTGATAAAAGATTTAAAAAACTTTCTAAAATTAAGCACTAATTTAATTAATTATTAAAGTTTTATTAGTTTTAAATATGAGTTATTCTTGTAGTAATTAAGAATTTAGAATTAAGAATTTAGAATTAAAAATGGAAAAGTTTTGCTTTTAGTTAATTTCTGATGGCTTTCAAGATAAGTAGGACAAGCAGTACCTGGGGAATTGGGTATTATTGGCAGCTTGATTGGGAGGTATCATTGATAAATATATTTAATTTTATAGAAGTTGGGGGAAAAGATATGTATCCGATAAAGTTTAAAAATTTATATTATGATAAAGTTTGGGGTGGTCGTGATTTTGAAAGTTTCAGAAATGACTTACCAGAAGGGAATATAGGAGAAAGCTGGGATATTGCTTGTCACAATAATGGAACTGGTGTAGTTGAAAATGGAAAGTTTAAAGGTATGAGTTTCAAGGAACTTATAGAAAAAGAAGGAGAGGCTTTACTTGGAAAACAAAATAGTAAAGAAAAGTTCCCTTTATTAGTTAAATTAATAAATTCAAAGGAAAAACTATCTGTTCAAGTTCATCCAGGAGATGAATATGCGGAAAAATACGAAGGCGATAGTGGTAAAACTGAAGCTTGGTATGTTGTTGATGCAAAGGATGGAGCTACATTAATTGTTGGTACAAAGGATTGTACAAGAGAAGAATTCGAAGCTGCCATAAAAAATAATGAAGTTGAAAAGTATTTAAATAAAATAGAAGTTAAAAAAGGTGATTGTTTCTTAATTAATAGTGGGCTTGTACATGCTATCTGTGAAGGAGTAATTATTGCAGAAATTCAACAAAATAGTGATGTTACCTATAGAGTTTATGATTATGGAAGACCAAGAGAGATTCATGTTGAGAAAGCTTTAGATGTAATTAATTTATCTTTAAAAGCAGAAAATTTACAGGGAACAGAAGAAATTAATAAGGCTCAATTCCTTTGTGAAAATGAATATTTTGGAATAATAAAATATAATATTTCAGGAGAAATTAAATTAGAGGAAAATAATAATTTTGCTATTATAACTGCAGTTGAAGGTGAAGGGAAAATAGTAGGGGAAAATTTCAATGAAGTTATAAAAAAAGGAGATAGTTATTTTATCCCTGCAACTATTGGAAATTACAGTGTTCAAGGGGATTTAGAAATATTAAAAAGCTATGCTGTATAAAAAGCAAAATTTTAAGCTAAACAGTAAAAATAGATAGTATTTTAAAGAGACTTCTTAATAAGCTAATTAGAGTGATTTTATTATAATCGACTTTTACTGTAATTAAGTATATAATACAGCTACAAATAGTAATTTTATTTAAGTATAAAATTTATTTGATTTTAGATAAATTTTACTGGATTTTACAAAAGTAAAAGCTTCTGAAAGAAAAAATCATTTATAGTTGTTAAGGTCTTTAAGTGTTTTGGGGTACTTAAAGCTTTAGCAACTATATTTTGCGTTTAATTCAATTGAGAAAAGATATTTTAGGAGATGAAAAAATGAATAAAAAAGCCATCATGGCTAATACTATTATATTTATAATATCAGCTATTGCGGTGTATATATCTATAACCCATTTAGGGAAAAATAATTTGATGGTTGGCATAAGTGCTATTTTTCTTTTAGTTGCAATTGTTAATAAAGATTTTTCAAGGACACCTATTAGGGCTATTCTTAAAATTTCATTTTTAACAGGATTTATGGGAGTGGCACCCTATTTAGTAAATTTAAATATTTATACTGGGCTATTTATAAACTTTATAGTTGTATTTGTAATGTTATATTTAGTTGTTTATACCTTAAATAAAACTATTTATTTTCCCTTTTTATTTGGATATACATTACTTTTATATACTAATGTAAATGGTAAGGATCTTTATTTAAGAATAGTTGGTTTGATTGTAGTTGGAATTGTAGCAGTACTATTTCAAATTATATTGGCGAAATTTAATTCGAAAAGTGAAAAAAATAAGTATTTAATAGAAATAATAGATGTTTTAATTAACAATTTTGAATTTATTAAAACTTCAAAGGATCAGGAAATTAATAAAGATAGAATAAAAGAGTTAACTACATACTGGAGTAGAGATATTCTAGAAAAAAGAAATAATAGTTATTTCCTCAAGGAAATTGAGAATGTTGAATTAAATTTAATTGCTTCAGTGGAAAAATTAGATATCATAATAGAGGAATTTATACATAAAAGCAAAGAAGATAAAAAATACTTAGATTTTTTAGATGCTGTGGAACAGGTTTTAATAAAATTAAATGCTGTTTTAATGAAAAAAAATAACTTAATGGAGTTAAGAAATGAAATAGAAAATCTTAACTTGACTTATGATAAATTAAAAATGGAAGATATAAAAGTCTATGAAATGATAGAAGCAATAAATCTTATAGATAACTTACTTGATAAACTTTTAGAAATAGAGAAAAAAGATTACATAGAATTTAAATTGAGCTTTAAAGAAGTTAAAGAAATAAAAAGATTATTAATAGCTGACTTTAATAGAAATTCAGTAAGATTTATTTTTGCTTTTAGAACAGCACTTTTAGTAGCTATAGCTTACTTTGTGGTTGCTTACTTTGATTTAGGGTTAGGAAAATGGATGATATTCACAATAACATCTGTATCACAACCCTATAATGATACTGTTAGAGGAAGAGCTAAAGGAAGACTTTTAGGTACATTGGTGGGAGTAGCTATATATTTACCTCTTTCTTATATATTTACAACTGTTGAAGCTAGAATAGTGATAATTGCTATAGCAACATACTTTATGATCTCATTTAAAAAGTATGCCTATACAATATCAATGTTAACTATTTTATTCTTAGGTGTAGTAACTATAAATGTTCAGAATATATTATTATTCGCTTGGGATAGAATATTTTTTGTACTATTAGGTATAATAATAGTTCTTATAGCAAATAAATTTATATTCCCTTATAGTTTAGAAAAGGAAACTAAAGTCTTAGTTAAATCCTATTATGATTGTTCAAATGAAATATTAGAAAAAACATTTTTACTTTATAAAAAAGATGGGATTAGAGAAGAAATAAGGAATCTAATATTAAAGGCTAAAGCTATTGAAAATAAAATTTTAATAAATAATACAGCTTTAGATAGTGATGATTTAAGAGAATTTAGAAATAAATCAAGAGAATTATTAAATAATATTAATAATGTTTTAAATAGGGTTGAATATTTAAATAAAGAACTTAGAAGGACTGGGTATCATAGAATGAATAAAATTGAATCTATGAAAAATGAAATAGAAAAAGATTTGAAAAATTCTAAAAATATTTTAGATGAATATTTAAATTCAGTGGAAAAAACCAGTGAAAGACTTATCTACATAGATGTTTATGAAATGATACTTTCAAGAAATAAATGTAAAGAACTTTGTGAAAAATTAATATAAAATTAAAAAGACTTTTTCTTGTAATAATTGGCAATAATAAATAAAAAAGATACTCTTACTGATTAATTTTTAGTGAGAGTATTTTTAATATGAAAAAAATTTAATTTAATGTTACTAATTTTAAAACAAAGAGCTTTTAATAATTAGTAAAATAAAAATATAGATAAAACATAAATTAAATATAAGAAAATATTTATATATTAAATAAATTTATAGCAATTTTACGAAATAAGAAAAGGTGGTAAAAGGATGAAAAAAGTTAGTCCGATAATGAAGAGGCATAGAATATTTGGAGTTGTTTTAGGGGCAGTACTTCTAATAACTTTAGGTTTTATTTTATACTCAATAAATGTTAATTTTTTAAGTGAATTTTCTAATAGAGAATTAGCTGGATTAAGATCAGATTTAGCTGTTGCAGGAGCTTATTGTTTTGCGGGAGCAGGGATTTTATTTTGTGCAAGATTTTTCTTGAAATATAGTACTCCGAGGGGATTTAAAAATCTAACAACAAAAATTAATTTGAAAATTTCTGAAAATGTAAGCAAAGAATTTTTAGAAGGTGATTTATTTAGAGCTTTAAGAACATTAGTAACTATAATAGGGAAGATAGCTCAAAATTTACATGTTATTTTTGCTTTAGCAGGAACTATAGTAATCTCTTTACATGTGTACATAGCTTTCCATATAGGATTTAAGTTTACAATAGGATACATATTAGGATTAATTGCTTTAATATTATTAATATTATTAGTGTTAACATCTTTAAGAAGAGTATTTAATAAGTCTATAAAAAGCCATAAATATTTAGGGGTGTTATTTATTGTATTTATGGGACTACATTTATTGATTGTTAAACCTTAGCAGAAAGTATGCTACGCAATTAAACTGAAAAATTTTATTTTTCTAATTATTTGAAAAAGCTATGCTTTTTAATTAATTTGCAAGAGCTTCGCTTTGCAATGAAATTAAGAATTTAGAATTTAGAATTAGGAATAAAGGTTGAAATTTCGCAGAGCTAAATTTCTTTGAATTGTTTTTTTTTGAATGGGGAATTTTGAATTGGAAATTGGGAATGTGGGATTTTGAATTGGGAATGGTAGTTATAATTTTAAAAGTGAGCTTTGCTTGCTTTTTTTTTATCCAATTTTTTAATTTTGAATATATTAATCATTAAGAGGAAGTCTTAGTTTTAAGGCTAATAATTTTTGAGGTGTTTTTATGGTTGTGGTGAAAAGTAAAAAGGAGTTAAGGAAAGTTTTAAAAAGAAAAGAAAAAAATATTGTTGTTAAAGGAAAGTTTGCTAAAAAAGTTTATCTTTTAAGTAAGTTTAAAGGTGAGGATTGTAGTGGCTTTTGTGAAAATATGAGTAATAAAAGAACTATGGTTACTATGGGAGCTATAGGGATACCAACAATTGTAGCAATAACACTTATAATAACTGTAGGAGCAGTGGCTATTGTGGCAATACTTAAGGATTATTCAATTAAGGTGAAAAAGGGGAATGGGTTGGATTTTGAAGTTGAACTGGCAATGGCTAAGCAATTAAATTAAGAATTTAGAATTTAGAATTAGGAATTGGGAATTGATTTTTTTGAATGGGGAGTTGGGAATGTGGAATTGGGAATTGATTTTTGAATGAGGAATTGGGAATTAGGAATTGGGAATTGATTTTTGAATGGGGAATTGGGAATGTGGAATTGGGAATTGGGAATTGATTTTTGAATGTGGAATTGGGAATGTGGAATTGGGAATGTTATAGAATTAAATTGAAAAAGGTTGGCGTTAAAAATTTCTATTGTTTGAGCGCAGCGAGTTATAGAAATTTAGCTAACTTTTTGAAAAAATATTAGAAATTCTTAGCCTTTTATGAATTCTTCTATTTCTGTGGCAAATATATTTGGTAATGGTAGGCTATTTTTTGCTTTTCACCATAGTTGAGAAAGAGTCTAATTAAGAATTTAGAATGAGGGTTGAAAATATGATATAATTAATTTTATGGAATTTTTAGATTAAGAGAATGAATAGATGATTTTTGGTCATTAATTAATATAGGATTTTTATTTATTTATTTAGGTATGAAGAAAAAAAATCTTTCGTTAGTTATAAATTTCTTGATAGGTCGCTTAAGGAGTGGAGAGAATGAATATAGAAGAGTTTAAGATAATTTTAGCTAAAAACATGAATTCATCTAGTTATAAAAAAGGAAAAAGATGTTTTAGTAATAAATTAGTTTCTAATGTAAGTGAAAATATAGATGAAAAGTTTAATGCTTTGGATATATACGGAAAAGTTTTTTCGGAATCTGATTTATCGGTTTATTCAACTAATATATCAATTGATTTAAATAATAATAGTTTAGTTTATACTAGTTGTGAATGTATTGATTTTCAGAAAAAATCAGAGGATGATAATTTATACTTTTGTAAGCATTTAGCGGCTACAGGGCTTGCTTACTTAGAGAAAATGAATAAATCTATTTACGAAAATAAATTTTCTATTTGGCGAGAGGGAACTCTTACAACTACTAGAGTTTTTACAAATAAAGATGAAGGTTCAAGGATTGAAACTGTTGATGTAGCAAAAGAAATATTAGAGCAGCTAAAGGCAGAGGATAAAAAAGATAATTTAATAAAGATAGATGTATATTTAGACATTCCTAATATAGGTTCGAGTTATAGTAAGTTTTATGAAGTTTCTTTTAAAGTTGGTATTGATAAAATGTATGTTTTAAAGGATATTGAAGAGTTTATAAAAGCTTTAGAAAAAGGAAGAACTATAGAGTTTGGGAAGAACTTTACCTTTGATGGAAAATTACATAAAGTTACAGAAGAAGATGAGGATTTAATTGAGTTTTTAAAAGAGCAAAAAGAAATTAATGAAATGCTTAATGTAAGTTATAGAAATTATGGTAATGAGGTTTTAAAAGGCAAGTATCTTAGGTTAGTACCAGCATCTATTGAAAGATTTATTAAACTTATAGTACATAAGAAAGTTTCAATAAATTTAAAAGGTGAAACTGATTTTTATTATGTAAAAGAAGGAAATATACCTTTGGAGTTAGAGGTTTTAGAGAGTAATGATAGGGTGAAGATTCAAAATAAAATGGAAGAGTTTCCTGAAAGAATAGACAAAGGTGGTAAAGTTTATATTTATAAAAATATTGTCTATTTAATAGGAAGAGAGCAACAAGCAGTATACGGAAAGTTATATAAGGAATTGAGAAAAGAGGAATTTATAGAGTTTCCTAAAAGTGCTATTGGAGAGGTCTTTAACTATATAGTACCAAAACTTGAAGCAGGTGCTAAGGAAATTAAAATAAATAATAATCTTTTAGATGCTATAGTAAGAGAAGAGTTGTCTTTAGAATTTTATTTAGATAGAAACAAAAGTAGTATATGGATAAAAATAAAAGCTATATATGGCGAGAAAGCCTTCGATTATATAGAAGGATATAAAGGAAATGAAATAATAATTAGGGATATATTGAATGAAGAAAAAGCTAAGGATACCTTAGGAGAATATAAATTTTTTATTGGAGAAGGAAAGTTTATATTTAATGGAAGTGAGGAAGATTTATATTACTTTTTAAAAGAAGGAATAGAGGATATAGAAAACTTAGGTAATGTTTATTATTCAGAAAGTTTCAATAATCAAAAAATTTATAAGTCATCAAATATAAATGCTGAGATAAATGATAATGGAGGAGGATATTTAGATTTTTCCTTTGAAATTGGAGCAATGAAGGATGAGGAAATTAAAAATATAGTAAAAGCAGTAAAGGTTCATAAAAAGTTTTATAAACTTAAAAATGGTGATTTTTTAAGCCTTGAAGAAGAGGCTGTTAAAAAATTTTTTAGACTATTAGATGATTTATCAGTGGATAATAAATTTAATAGAGCTATGAAGATTCATAAAAGTAGAGCTTTATATTTAACTAATGAAATAGAAAAGGATAGTTTTATTGTTGGTAGAAACTTATTAGCAGAATTAGCTAAAAAAATAAATAGTTCTGAAGAAATTGATTATGAAATTCCAAAAGCTTTAAATGGAGAGTTAAGGGATTATCAAAAGGAAGGTTTTAAATGGTTTAAAACTTTAAGTCATTATGGATTTGGTGGAATACTTGCTGATGAAATGGGGCTTGGGAAAACTATCCAATCTATAGCCTTTTTATTAAGCGAGAAGGGTAAAAAAACTATTATAATAACACCAACAGCACTTATATATAACTGGAAAGCTGAATTTGAGAAGTTTGGACCATCTTTAAAAGTTCTTTTACTTCATGGAAATAAATGCGAAAGAGCTTTAGCTATGGAGGAGTACGAGAATTATGATGTGATTTTAACTACCTATGGAACTTTAAAAAATGATTTTGATTTTTATGAGAAGAAAAGTTTTGATTATTCTATAATAGATGAAGGTCAAAATATTAAAAATTGTAATTCTTTAAGTAGTGAAGTTGTTAAAGCTATTAATGCAAAAGTAAAGTTTGCATTAACAGGAACTCCAATTGAAAATAATCTTATGGAATTATGGTCTATTTTTGAATATATAATGCCTGGATACTTATATAGTAAAAGTAAATTCCAAGATAAGTTTTTAGGAAAAAATTCAGAAATTGATAAATTAAAACTTATGATAAAACCATTTATTTTAAGAAGGCTTAAAAAGGATGTTATGGTGGAACTTCCAGAAAAAATTGAAAAGAAATTTATTGTGGAAATGAGTGAAGAGCAAAAGAAAGTTTATAAGGCTTTTGCAGAGGATATAAAAAATAAAATAAAAAATAGCAATGGTGATACTGATAAATTAACTATTTTATCTTATTTAACAAAGCTTAGACAAATATGTTTAGATCCATCATTAGTTATTGAGGGCTATGAAGGTGAAAATGGAAAGCTTGAAGTAGCTATGGAAATTATAAGGGATAGAATATATGAAAATAAAAAAATATTATTATTCTCTCAATTTACTTCTGTTTTAGATAGAATAAAAAAGGAATTAGATAAAGAGGAAATTGAATATTATTATTTAGATGGTAGTACAAAGGCTAACTTAAGAGTTGAAATGGTTGATGATTTTAATAAAGATGAAGAGAAAAATATATTCTTAATTTCTTTAAAAGCTGGTGGTACAGGACTTAACTTAACTAGTGCATCTACAGTACTACATTTTGACCCTTGGTGGAACCCTGCTATAGAAGACCAAGCAACAGATAGAGCACATAGAATGGGGCAAAAAAATGTTGTTGAGGTAATTAAATTAATAAGTAAAGGAACTATAGAAGAAAAAATAATAAAGTTGCAGGAAAGCAAGAAAGAGATTATAGGGAACATAATGGAAGGTAATTATCAAAGCGGTACAGTACTAAGTTCTCTTAAAGAAGAAGAGATTATTAATTTATTTGAATTTAGATAACGAGTATTTAACTAATTTTTGATAATTTGATATATGTATATTAATATTAGCTAAGTTTTAGAAATTATTTTTAATTAATAGAAAATATTAACGGGTAAATGAAATTTATTTTGTAAAATGAGGGAAAAAAATCATTTTTAAAAAAATATGCATGAATTTAATTTAAATATAAAAAAAAAAACAAAAAGCCTAATTTGTTAACTAAGTGTTAATAAATTAGGTTTTGTTTTTTAAAAAACGAAAAATATAGTTATTTAATTAAGAGATTGTTAAAAAGATTAGATATCATAGTTCTAATAAAAATAATATAATTTTTACTATAATTTAAAAATAAAAAACAATTTGTTTTAAAATATAAAATTAACTTATTTTTTTTTTAAGAATTTATCAATTTTAAATTGATTACATAAAGAATTTACAAAAGGGAGAAATACAGCAATGAATTTAAGAGAAAAAGACATAGAAAAGATATATAACAAGGTTAGTCCTTTTGAATTTAAAAATAATCTAATAGAACTGGCTAAGGAGAAAGAAAAGAATAGTGAATATTCTATATTAGATGCAGGTAGAGGAAATCCAAACTGGTTGGCTGTTACTCCAAGAGAAGCCTTTTTTACTTTTGGATATTTTGCTATGGAAGAATCAAGAAGAAGTTGGTCAATAGATGATTTAGGCGGAATGGCTGAAAAAGAAGGAATATATTTTAGATTTAAAAAATTTGTGAAAGAAAATAAATCTCTTAAATCTATAGAATTATTAAGTGAGATAATTAATTATGCTATTAAAGAAAAGGGCTTTGATGGAGAGGAATTTTTATTTGAGTTAGTGGATGGAATTATTGGAGATAATTATCCAGTACCTGATAGAATGCTTGTTCATTGTGAAGATATAGTTCGTGATTATCTATTAAAAGAAATGAGATATGATAAAGAGAAGGGCGGAAACTTTAATGTATTTGCTGTTGAAGGTGCAACAGCAGCTATGTGTTATATATTCGATTCATTAGAAGCAAATAGACTTTTAGTAAGTGGGGACAAGATAGCTATAATGGTACCTGTATTTACTCCTTATTTAGAAATTCCACTATTGCCAAGATATAATTTTGAAATAATTCCTATAGTGGCAGAGGAAGAAAATGCAGAGGGAGAATTATGGCAATATCCAGAAGCAGAATTTGATAAACTAAAGGATAATTCTATAAAGGCAGTATTTATAGTTAATCCAGGGAATCCAAGTTCTATAGCGATAAATGAAAAGGGAAGAAATTATTTAAAGGATATTGTAGAAAATCATAATAAAAATCTAATGGTTATTTCTGATGATGTTTATGGAACCTTTGTAGATGATTATAAATCATTAATGGCAGATATTCCTTATAATACTTTAGGTGTTTATTCATTCTCTAAATATTTTGGTGTAACAGGATGGAGACTTGGAACAATAGCTCTTCATGATAATAATGTTTTTGATAGGCTAATAGAAGAACTTCCAAGAGAACATAAAGATACTTTAAAAGTGAGATATGGTCATATGACCACTGAGCCTGAGAAGTTACCTTTCTTAGATAGAGTAGTGGCAGATAGTAGACAAGTTGCTTTAAATCATACAGCAGGACTATCAACACCTCAACAGATACAGATGGCATTCTTCTGTGCCTTTGCTGTTTTAGATAAAGAAAATAGCTATAAGAAATTAACTATGAGTATTTGTAGAAACCGTCAAAAATTATTCTATGAAGGATTAGGTTTTAAATTTGTAAGAAGTGAATTAGATGCAGCCTATTATGCTGAATTTGACCTATTGAGATGGGCAAAAGATCATTTAGGAGAAGAGTTTGCAGTAAAACTAGAAAAAGAATATACTCCTGTAAAGATACTTTATAAATTAGCAGAAGAGTCAGCAATAGTTCTTTTAGGAGGAAGTGGATTCCAAGGACCAGAATGGTCAGTAAGAATATCCTTAGCAAACCTAAAAGATAAAGATTATAGCAAAATAGGTAGAGCATTGTATAGAACAATGGCAGCCGTAAAGGAAGAGCTTATGTAATAGGCTCTTTTTCTTTTCTGTATCTACTTTGTTAGAGCTTAGAATTGAATTTTTTTTTTAGATATGTTTTAATAAAAGGAAACTTAATTTTAGTGAAACTATTATTTTGTGGATTTTAAAAAAGTAAATTAAGGGAGAATTTAAATTTATGAACTTGGATAATTTTAACAACAATGTTGATAATAATATACTTAAAAAAGGTGAAGAACTTTATATAAAAAATAATATTCAAGAGATTTATAAGGGGAGAAATCACTATGCTATGAGGGTAGATAGTGAAGAAAGTTTTATTGTAGATTTAGAAATCAGTGATGAGGGAGAAATTTTATATACACATTGTGATTGTTCTAATAATATATCAGTTACTTGTGAACATGCTGTTGCAGTTTATTTTAAACTAAGAGGTCTTATTGATAAAAAAATAGTGGCAAAAAGTAATTTAGATATTAAATCTATAGATTTTGAAAAAGTTTTAAGTGAAAGAACAAAGGAAGAACTAGTAAATATAATTAAAGAAATCACTATTAATAATAAATACATAAAGAATGAAATAATATATAAATATTCTGTTATAAGTGAAGACATTGAACTTAATAAAGTAAAGGAACAGTTAGAGGTGATTATAAGAAAATATAGTGGAAGAGGAGGCTTTATTGAACATAAAAGTATAGATTTATTAGCTAATGAAATCGAAGAACTTTTAGATAGAGCAATGGATATATTTTATGATGAAGATGAAGTAATAATTCCACTAGATATAATACTATATATAATAGAGAACTTAGTTAGATTATCTGATTATATGGATGACCCAGGGAAAACTTTATTTGATGTTATAAATAAAGCTATTTTATCTATTGATGAGATTATTGTAGAATCCTATGATTTATCTGATATTGAAAAAGAAAAGATATTTAATAAATTTTCAGAGGAAGTAGATAAGGATATTTATAAACTATGGATTGAGTGGCAATTAGAAATTTTAAATCAATCAATGCACTTTGCAGATAGTGAAAAATTGAGAATTGAACTTAAATATAAACTTAATAAACTATTAAGAGATTTAGATGATAGTGATGTAGAACTTAGAGCTAAAGATAAAATAATAACAATGTTATTTACTCTTGTTAAGGCCTATGAAAATAAGGAAGATGAAATTAGATTTATTGAAGAGCATATAGAATATAGAGATTTTAGGGAAATGCTTATAAAAGTTGCTAAGAAGAATAAAGATTATAAAAAGGTAATAGAACTTTGTGAGGTTGGAGAAGAAAAAGCAGAGAATAAAAAAGAACTTCTTTATAAGTGGAAAGTTGAAAAATACAAGGCCTATAAAAATGCCAATATGGAAGAAGAGCAAATAAAATTAGGAATTGAATTGTTATTATTAAGTGATGATATTAAATATTATTTTGATATTAAAAAAATATACTTAGAAAAAAATGAAGATTTTTATGAAAAATTAAAAGCGGTTCTAAAAAACAATAAAAATATTTATGAGAATAAAGTTTATATAAATATAATTTTTGAAGAGAAAGATTATGATGAACTTATAAAGTATATAGAGGGTCATTTATCAGAAATAGAGAGATTTGCTACAAAAATTGTAGATAAAAGATTTAATGATGTAAAAAAACTTTATGAAAAATATATATTTGAATTGGTTGAAAAGGCTAGTTGTAGGAAAGAATATAAAAGACTATGTATGGTTATAAGGGATTATAGTGAAATTGTAGGAGAAAATTTAACTGAAAAGCTTATAAAACAATTGATAGAGGATAATAAAAAACGACCAGCTTTATTAGATGAACTGAAAAATTTAATTTAGAATTGGAGGACATTGATGCTAAAAAAATTATTTAAAAACAATGAAGATAAAGAAATCTTAGAAGAGAAGCAAAGAGAAGAAGAAGAGAGAAAAAAGAGACTTAAAAAGTTTTTAAGAAAAGCTACTTTTGAAGAGTTTAGAAATCCGGGGCTTTATAGAACTATAATGAGAGTTAGAGATATAAGGGAAGATAATGTAGAAATAAAAAGTAGTACAGATGTTGAGAGATGGTTAAATAGAGTGCTATTTAACAGATTTCAAATAATAGATATCTGTGTAAAAGCAGCAAAAGACGGAATTACAGAGTATATAGTAACTTACTGGGAAGTAGTTCCACCGAAAGATTGGGATAAAAATTTTATAGATAAATAATAAAATACTGGTTCTAGCTAATATCACAGTTATCAGCTAGAACCAGTATTTTATCATTATTAAGCTTTTAAGTTATTGATAGTGTTTATTTTATCAAGTAAAGTAATTAAGTTTTCCGCTGAAGAAATAAGTGTTAGTTGATCCTCTTCAGAAAGTAAATTTAAATTATCTTCAAAAGCTTTTAAATAGCTTTCTTTAAGAAGTACAACTAAATTTTCACCCTTTTTAGTTAAAGAAAGATAAACTTTTCTTTTATCTAAAGTTGAGGGAGTTTTTTTTATGTAAGTAAGATCTATTAATTTATTTGCCACAGGAGTAAAAGAGCCTTTTTCAATATGAAGCTTTGAGCTAAGTTCATTCATTTGGATATTGTCATTAAAATGAATAAACATTAAAGCTTTTATATGAGTTTGATTTAGTTCCGCAGGTGCTAAATCTTTATAAAGCCTTTTACTTAAAAATGTTTTTGATAACATTGGGAGTAAATCTATTATTAGATTGAAATCCTTTGCAGATTTTTTCAAGAAAATCACCTTCTTAGTTTAATGTATTGTTGTGTTTTTTTTAAGTTATTTAAATTTAATTTATTATAATATAACACAATTCAACAAAAATTTCCAATAGGAAAAAGAGGAAATAAGTTCATTGACAAAGATGTTACTAATTTGTAAACTTAATTTAGAATCTTTTTCTGATTAAAATGTAAAAAATTATTATCAATGCAAAAGAAAATTCTTTTAAGTTTAAATAATAAAAAAAAGGAAAATATACTAAATAAAAAGTAATTTTCTTGAAAGGGAGTAACTTATGATAGAAATAAAAAACATAAGAAAAGAGTACAAAATGGGGAAGGAGATAGTGACCGCTTTAAATGGTGTTTCTTTAACAATAAATGATGGAGAATTTTTAGCAATTGTAGGACCATCTGGTTCTGGAAAATCTACTTTAATGCATATTGTAGGTGGGCTTGACAAACCAACATCTGGAGAAGTTCTTTTTGATGACAAGGATATTTCAAAATATAAAGATAAGGAAATGTCTAAATTTAGAAATAGTTCTATAGGTTTTGTTTTTCAAGCTTTTAATTTAGAAAATACACAAACGGCACTTGAAAACGTAATGATGCCTTTAATATTTTCTGGAATGGGTAGTTCAGAAAGAAAGAAAAAAGCAATGGAGGCTTTAGACAAGGTAGAACTTGCACATCTTGCAAAGCATAGACCAAATGAAATGTCTGGTGGACAAAGACAAAGGGTTTCAATTGCTAGAGCAATAGTTAATGATCCAAAAATAATTTTTGCTGATGAACCAACAGGAAATTTAGACTCTAAAACAGGAAAAAATATAATGGATTTATTTTATAACTTAAATGATAAAGGTTATACGATAATTATGGTAACACATAACCAAGAAGAAGCAGATAAGGCTAGAAGAGTTGTTCAAATAAAGGATGGAAATATAACAAGTGATAAAGTGAATAAGGAGGGGGAAAATGAGGTTTCAAGATAATGTGGCAATGGCCTTTAAAGATCTTGGTAGAAGAAAAAAAAGAACCTTTTTTACCTCTTTAGGAATAACAATAGGTTCTATTCTTATACTTTTAATGGTTTCTTTAGGTCTTATGCTTAATCAATTTCTAGTAAGTACAATAAACAGTGGTTCAAATACTAAACTTATAACTGTAAGTGCAATGAAAGCAGATGCAGTGATGCCTACCAATCCTAAAGAGGCTATGTCTGAAATGCCAAAGTGGCTTAAAGAAAATTTTAAAAAAATTAATGAAAATGCAGTAAATGAAATTTCTAAAATAAATGGAGTGGAAGGGGTAAAGGCATCTATTGGGGCTACTGTTGTTGAAGTGAAATATGATAATGGTACTCATTATGGAACTTTCCCTATAAATGGATATGATTTAAATGATAATATTTATTTTAATAGTGATGTAAATTCTGCAAAAAGTAATGCAAATAATCCAAACTTTACTCCTATAATAGCAGGAAATACTTTAACTAAAGAGAATAAAAATGAAGTTTTAGTTGGTGAGGCATTATTAAATCAATTAGGAGTTACTGATGCTAATAACATAGTAGGTAAAAATATTACTATAGTTATTGATAATATAAATGGAACTCCAGTTAAGCCTTATAGTAAAACTTTTAAAGTGGCTGGAGTAATGAGTAAATATATGCCTGATGGAAATAAAATAGTTATGGATTCAGAGAATGCAGCAGCTATAGCAGGATTTTTACAATATACAAGTAACTTTATGAATACCTATGGATATAATACTGTTTCTGTAGAGGCAAACAATGTTAAAGATGTTACTGCTATAACAAACCAAATTAAATCATTAGGTTATATGGCAACATCAAATGAAGAAACTGCTAATCAAATAAATAGTAGTTTTAGTAACATAACTTTAGTACTATCAATTTTAGGAATTATAGTTTTAATAGTTGCAGCTATTGGTATTGTAAATACAATGGTTATGGCAGTAAATGAAAGAACTAAGAGTATAGGAGTTATGAAATCAGTGGGAGCAAGTAATTCAGAGATAAAATCTATGTTTATAGTTCAAGCTGGAGCAATAGGCCTTGTAGGTGGAATTATAGGCTCTATAGTAAGTATGATTATTTTTAGACTTATTACTATGGGGGTTTATGAAAGTTTACTAAAACAGGGAAAAGCTGTTGCCTTAATGAAATATATACCTTGGTGGCTTGTTTTAATCACTATAGTATTTTCAATTGTAATATCAGTTCTTGCTGGGGTTTATCCTGCAAGCAAAGCATCAAAATTAAATCCAATAGATGCTTTGAGACAATAGAAAGGAGCATTAAAAATGAAGTTTTCAGATGGAATTTCTATGTCTGCAAGAGATATTAGAAGAAGAAAATTAAGAAGTATATTAACAATAATTGCAATTGCTGTAGGTACAATGCTTCTTGTTGCTATGCAGGGTGTAGGAACTAGTATAAGTAATACAGCAGAAAGTTTTATAGAGAGCTTTGGAAATATGAACGAAGTTATGGTTCTTCCAGAGAAATATAATTCTAACACAAACTTTGCTACAGAATTTCAGCAACAATCACAAAGTAGTAATGTAATGTTACCTTATACAGCAAATGTACCATTAAATCCAAAAGAAGAAAGTAATACTAAGAATATTGGCAATAGTACATTAGAAAAATTAAAAGATATGAAGAATGTTACTTCTGTAAGTGCCTATGAAGCTAGTAAGATTACAAAGGCATCTATAGAATCAGTTGATAAAAAAGGTGGAGGCACCGTAATACTTGGTTATGCAAAAGGCTTTAATTATAGTCAAGATGGGAAAATAGTAGCTGGTAAAAATTTAACAGGAGCGGCAAATGAATTTTTAGTTAAAGAAAGCTATTTAAAAGACATGGGAGTAACTGATTTTAATTCAGTGGTTGGCAAAAAGATAACTTTAACAGTATCTATGCCAGAAGTCCCTGGGATACCTACTGTAGCACCACTTAAATTAACAGGAACAGTAGTTGGTGTTTATACTGAACAAAATAGCTATTACCCAGGTAATATAATTACTTTAAGTGGAGAAACCAATAAAATAAATGCTTACTATCAAGGAACTTCAGTTAATAATATTAAAGATAATTATTCTATGGTAACTTTAGGAGTAGAATCACAGAAGGTTATACCTAATATAGTTAGTGATATTAATAGTAATTTAGGTTATTCTACTTTTTATTTAGGTGAAGTTGTTGGCTTTGCAAGTATATTTACAGGCTTTGTTAATGGAATACTAGATGTCGCAGCGATAATTGTAATAGCGGTGGCTGCTGTAGGGCTTGCTAATACAATGACAATGACTATTCAAGAGAAAAGAAAATGGATAGGAATAATGAGATCTCTCGGTGCAACTAAGAAAAACATAAGTTTTATATTCTTAGTTCAATCCTTAATTTTAGGGGCTATAGGTGGCATAGTAGGTTCAGCAGTGGCTGCCATAGCAATTGAATTTATAAATATATGGCTTAGGAATACAGGAAAAGATTTTATAATAAGCTTAACAGTTGGTAATTTACTATTTGGATTTATAGTAGCACTTATTGTAGCTATAATTGCAGGATTTATGCCTTCAAGAAGAGCTGCTAAAATGGATGTTGTAGAAACTATAAATGAAGAATAGAAAATAAAGCAAAAATAACCTATTTTTTTGATAGTAGGTTATTTTTTTTATAGGTTAAATTTAGCAATAAGAATTTTTTGCCATAATGCCGTAAAAAAACTTTGATAATATGAGAAATAATAGAAAAAATTTACTTTAAGAAGGAGAGTAAACAATGGATGAAAAAAATACTAATGAAAAATTAAGTAATAATAAACCTTTTTATAAGAAAATTTGGTTTTGGGTTCTTATAGTGCTAGTTGTAGCAGGGGTTGTAGGAAGCACATTATATAGTAAACATTTAGAAAATGTTAATTCTAATAAGATTTTAAATGAAGCAAAGCAGACAGAAAATACTGTTTCAACTTCAAGTTCAGTTGGACAAAGTGTATCTATCTCAGCAAATAATCAGGAAGTACTTACTGGTAATTTAACAAATGAAAATAATACTGCTAAAGCAGCGGCTTTAAAAGTGGGAAGTTATGTTGTGGGGAAAGAAGTTTCTCCAGGTTACTATGAAGGAACTTTTGAAGGTTCAGGGCAACTTACTGTTAATAATTCTAAGGGAAATGAAATTTTAAATGTTAACATTAATGAAAGTAAGCCAACAGAGCTGGATACTTTGAAATTCCAATTAAATGAAGGTGATGTAGTAGATTTTAAGGGATTTAATAAAATAAATTTAGCACCTTATAATCATAAATATGTAAATTCATTAGCACAGGGAAATTATACTGTAGGAGAAAATGTGCAGGCTGGAAACTACCAATTAAATATACCAGAAGGAATAACTTCACTTGCGATTTATAACTCTATGGGGCTTCCAATATTTAATGAAATGGCAGTACAAAATAGTGGAAACCAAGAACAAAAAATTAATTTAGATTTAAAATTAGGGGATACTATTGTAGTAACAGGATTAGGTTCTATTAAATTGGTTAATTCATAAAATTTATTATAAAATTAGCAAGAAGCAGGTTATAATGATAATGAGTATTTTTATATAAAGGAGGATTAAGAGCTTTAAGTAGTTAAATAAAGTTATTTAATTGTAGAGGCTTTTAAAATATGGAAATGAAAAAAATAATAATTATTGAGGATTCAGAGGTAATAAGAGAAGAACTTCAAAGTTTTTTAGGAAAATATGGGTATGATGCTGTAGCAGCATTGGATTTTGAAAATATTTTAGAAGAAGTAAAAAATTTAAATGGTGATTTAATATTACTAGATGTAAATTTACCTGTTTTTGATGGTTATTATATTTGTAGAGAGATTAGAAAAGATTCTAATATACCAATAATAATTGTTACAAGTAGAGATAGTGAACTTGATGAACTTATGAGTATGAATTTAGGGGCAGATGATTTTGTTACTAAACCTTATAATACTCAAATTCTTTTAGCTAGAATAGAATCAGTTTTAAGAAGAGCTTATAGAGAAAATGAAAATAGTGATTTACTAGATTATAAAGGAATGGTTTTAAATCTAGCTAATGGAACTATAAATAATAATAATAATAGTCTAGAAATAACTAAAAATGAATTGAAAATATTAGCTTATTTAATAAAAAATAAAGGTAATATTGTTTCAAGGGAAGATCTTATGACTTACCTTTGGAATTCAGATTTTTTTGTAGATGATAATACCTTATCTGTAAATGTAACAAGGCTTAGAAAGAAATTAGAATCAATAGGGATAAAAGATGCTATTGAAACTAGGAGAGGCCTAGGGTACATAATGCAGTGAATATAGTTAGTTATATAAAAGATAGAATTTATTATTTGGCTTTAAATATTATGATTTTTATTATAGTAACTTTTGTTATGCTTTTAGCAAAGGTTCCTATTGTAATAATATTTTTAGTTTTTTTAATATGGTTTTTACCTTTAATTATTTATATAGTTTTTGAATATATAAAAAGTAAAAAGTATTATGGAACATTAGCAGAGATAAATGAAAATCTTGATAAAAAATATCTTCTTCCTGAGATGGTTGAAAAACCTAATTTTATAGAAGGAAAGATAGTACATGAAATTTTAAGGGAAGCTAATAAATCTATGTATGAAAATGTAAAAGTATTTAAAAATAAAGAAGAGGAATACAGGGAATATATTGAAACCTGGGTTCATGAAATTAAGACTCCAATAGCATCTATGAAGCTTATACTTGAAAATAATAAAGAAATAGGTAGTAGATTTACCAGTGAGTTAGATAAAGTAGAACTTTTTATTGAACAGGTACTTTATTATTCAAGAAGTAATGATGTTAGCAAAGACTATATAGTAAAAGAATTTTCTTTAAAGGAAGCTGTATTTAAAGTAATTAAAAGAAACTCTAGAGATTTTATTCATAAAAGAATACTATTAGATGTTTTTGAAGAAGATATTCTAGTTTATAGTGACCCAAAATGGGTAGAATTTATTGTTAATCAGATAATAGGTAATTCCGTGAAATATTCAAAAACAACAAATGGTAAAATTTTAATAGCAGTAAAAAAGGAAAAAGAATCTATTAATTTATTGATAAAAGATAATGGTGTTGGTATTGATAAAAAAGATTTAAGAAGAGTTTTTGATAAAGGATTTACAGGAGAAAATGGAAGAATATTTGGTCAATCAACAGGAATGGGACTATATCTTTGTAAGAAGCTTTCAGAAAAATTAGGGATTGGAATGAAATTATCATCGGAGATAGAAGTAGGAACTGAAGTTGAATTAATATTTCCCTTAGGGAGTATGACAGGAAAACTTAATTTAATAGAATAAATAATAGCCAAGTCTATAAAATAGACTTGGCTATATTTGTTACAAAATATACAGAAACAACTTTTTCAGTTGCATTTAAATAGTAGCATAAAATTACAATAAAGAAAAATATCACTAATATTTTTTTATAAGTATATTAAAGAAATTTAAATCAATTAAGAAGAATTTAGTTATAGTTTTTAATAAATTATTATATAAGAGGAAAAAATTATATAAAAATTAAAAAAAAATTTTAAATTACATAAAAATAAAGGGTTTTCATTTTATTGAATGATTAGTAAATAAAAAGCTTTTCATCTATAAAACTAATAAAGAAAATCATTTTCATTCAAAAAAGTAAGGTAATTACCAATTAGAAATATTAAATTTATATTAATAGGATGTTGACATTAAATTAATTAGATGATATTATCTAACAAGTGAGAACGATTATCATAAAAGATTAATAATAATTTAGATAAACAAAAGAAAAGATTGGAGCATAAAATTATGAATAATAGTAAAGTTCTATCAGAGGAACAATTAACTAAGAAAATGCGAAAGCGAAAGTTTCTTATGATGCTTGCGGCTATGGGGCCTGGAATTACAGTAATGCTTGCGGATACAGATGCAGGTTCTATAATAACAGCAGCTCAATCAGGAGCTCAATGGGGATATAAATTAATTCTTCTAAACTTAATTCTTATTCCTATGCTTTATTTTGTACAGGAATTAACAACTCGTATAGGGGTTGTTACAGGAAAAGGTCATGGAGATCTTATAAAAGATACCTTTGGTAAAGGATGGGCATATTTATCAGTAATAACTTTATTCATTTCAACAATAGGGGCCTTAATCACTGAATTTTCAGGTATGATGGGGGTTGGACTTTTATTTGGAGTATCCAAATGGATAATGGTACCTCTTGTAGTAGTAGCATTAATTCTTTTAAGTGCTACAGGAAAATATAAAACTGTTGAAAGAGTAGCAATTATAGTAGGACTTTTTGAACTTGTATTTATACCAGCTATGATATTTGCAAAACCTAATTATCATCAAGTATTAATGAGCTTAGTAGGACCACAACCTTTAAATAGTGCAGCTTACTGGATGTTAATTGCAGCTAACGTTGGTGCAGTTATAATGCCTTGGATGGTGTTCTATCAACAAGGAGCTGTAGTTGATAAAGGACTTAAAGAAAAAGATTTAAAATTTAGTAGAATAGATACAATTGTAGGTTCAATAATTACTCAACTTATAGTTGTAGTTGTAGTTATAACAGTAGCAGCAACAATAGGAATGCATAATCCTAATGCATCATTAAATACAATTCAACAAATAAGTGATGCTTTAACACCATTCTTAGGAATAACAGGTGGTAGAATAGTATTTGCAGTAGGTATCTCAGGAGCAGCATTAATTGCGGCTATAGTAGTTTCACTTGCAGCATCTTGGGGCTTTGGAGAATTATTTGACAAGCCTTGTAGTTTAAATAATAGTTGGAAAGAAGCACCTTTATTCTATTCTTTCTACTGTGGAGCTTTAATTATTGGTGGAATAATAGTTTTATCAGGAATACCTCTTATACCTTTAACTCTTGGAGTAGAAGTTCTAAATACATTACTTCTTCCAATAGTTCTTGGATTCTTACTTGCTTTAGGTTGGAAAGTATTACCTGAAAAGCATAAACTTAAAATTTGGGAAAAAGTAATTTTACTATTTATATATGTTGTAGTTTGTGGTCTAGGAGTAGTTACAGTACTATTAACTTTCTGGCCAAATCTATTTAACTAATTAAAAAGAAAACTCAGTTTATACTGGGTTTTCTTTTTTTAGCATAAAATTTATAGTTAAAAACTATTTTATCTTTTTATTTTAAACTTAAATGGAATATTAAAATTTTAAAAGAATTTTAAAGATAGTTTCTCTTAGTAACTTTTAAAAGTTATTTTTAGAAAAAAAGAAAAAATTCCAATAGTATATAATAGATAGATAGATTAAATGAACTAAAGAAGAAAGGATATAATATGGAAATTTGGAAACGAAATTTAATTGTATGTTGGATTGGTGCTTTTGCTACAGCTATAGGGCTTAGTCAATTAGCACCTTTCTTACCTATTTTTATAAAGGAACTTGGTGTTACTAATCAAAGTCATATAGATATATACTCAGGAATCGCCTTTGGTGTAACCTATCTAGTGGCGGGGATTTTTTCACCATTATGGGCAAAAATGTCCGATAGACATGGAAGAAAACCTATTTTACTTAGAGCTTGTTTAGGAATGGGTATTGTTATTTTCTTAATAGGATTCTCAGGAAATATTTATGAACTATTAATATTAAGAATAGTACAAGGAGCAGTAACTGGATATACAACGGCCTGTATAACACTCATAGCAACACAAACTGATAAAAAACATGTAGGTTGGGCTCTTGGTGTTCTATCAACAGCATCAGTATCAGGGTCTTTAATTGGACCTTTACTTGGAGGATTTTTATCAGATGTTTTTGGAATTAGATCTGTATTTTTTATAATAGGAATAGTGCTTATGGTAGTTTTCCTTTTAACTTTGATATTTGTAAAAGAAGACTTCACACCTATTGAGACAAATAACTTAAGTATTAAAAAATTATGGGAGCTACTTCCTAATAAATCTATTATAATAGCTTTATTTACTACAGGATTTTTACTTAGAATATCATTATTTTCAATTGAGCCAATGATGACTAATTATATAACATCGCTTATGGGTAATGTAAAAGATGTGGCATTAATTTCAGGACTTGCATTTTCAATTACAGGCCTTGGAAGTATGATAGCATCACCAGTTTTAGGGAAATTATCTGATAAAATAGGAACAAAAAAAATTATATTAGTAGCTGTAATAGCTTCAGCTATAATTTATATTCCACAGGCTTTTGTAAGTAATGTTTGGGAACTTACAGCACTTAGATTAATTTTAGGATTTGCAACTGCTGGAATAGTACCAGGAATAAATACAATGATAAAAAGAGCTACAAAACCAGAATTCACTGCAAGAACCTTAGGACTTAATATGACATTTCAATATGTAGGGATGTTTTTAGGTTCCTTTGTTGGAGGACAAGTAGCGGCCCTTTTTGGAATAAAATATATATTTTTTATAACAGCAATATTACTGCTAATAAATGCAGCAATCATCTATAAAAACATCTATAAAAAAAATATAAACATATAAATTTAAAAAGAATAGCCTACCATTACCAAATATATTTGCCACAGAAATAGAAGAATTCATAAAAGGCTAAGAACTTCTATTTCTTGGGGGTAAATATATTCAATGCTCGGCTATTCTTTTAGTCTTTATCACCGAATTTGAGAAAGAACCTAAATATATTCAGTGATAGGTTATTCTTTCATTTTTCTTAAAGATTTCTTCCTAAATAAGTCTTTTATTAATAGAACTAAGGCTTTACTACCAAAAACTAAGTAAGCACTTCCTATTAAGGCGGCAGTTGCTAGATTAATAGGGTTTTTATCAACTACTAGTCCCTTAGAATAAAGTATGTATTGAATTATAAACCATAAAATACAACAGACTGAAATAGGGAAAGTAGATAAAAGTAAAAGAATAGTTTTCTTATTACTTGGTTCTGTGAAAGCCAAATAAAATATGGCTATAAGAGATATAAATCCTAAAGCACTTAGAAAATCTTTAAAGAAATAAAGTTTATAATAGCTAGAATCTATAGTTACATTTTGAAGTTTTTCATAGATTGTTCCATTAGGATTTTTATCTATGTATTTTAAAGTAACTTTTTCTCTAATTAAATTCCCCTCAGCAGGAGTGCTATTTAACATTATTGGCACTTCATAAGTTGTACCATTTTCTACTATCTCTACAACAGGAATAAAATGAGTTCTAAGAGAATTCTTTCCGCTGGAAACTTGAACAGTTTCATAATGAGATATAGTTCCTTCCTTTGATTCACCAAAAATTGATAAGTAAATTGGATTAAGAGATTTTGTGAAATTTCCTAAAAAAATTACTAACATAAAAGCTATTAAACCTAATGGAAATTTTGATTTTTCCATAATAACCATAAAATTTTCCTCCTAATTTATTTTGTAAAAAAATTATAATATTTTTTTATTAATAGCCTATTATAAAAAAATGAATTTTTATATTATTAATATTTTTAGTGTAAAATTAAGATTAAATATATAGTTATCTTTCAAAAATGTAAGAAAAATGAAATCTAATAAAATATTAAAAAGGGAATTTTTGGATTAAAATAAATGTGAGGTAAGTTAATTTAGGGAGGAATTTAGATGGAAAATGTTTTGGTGGTTAAGGAAATAGAAAAGTATTATGGTGGTAAAGGAATCTTAACTAAGGCTATTGATGATATTAGTTTTTCAGTGGATAGGGGAGAATTCATTGGAATTATGGGGGCCTCAGGAAGTGGGAAAACAACTCTTTTAAATTGTATATCTACAATAGATAAAGTGACAGCAGGAGATATTGTTATTGAAGGGGTATCTCTATCTAAGCTAAAGGGAAAAAAGCTAGAGGATTTTAGAAAAAATAAACTTGGTTTTATATTTCAGGATTTTAACCTTTTAGATACTTTAACAGCCTATGAAAATATAGCATTAGCATTGACTATACAAAATAGAAATTATAAGGAAATAGAAAGTTTAGTTTTAGAAGCAGCTGAGAAATTAACAATAAAGGATGTGTTATCAAAGTATCCCTATGAAATGTCAGGAGGACAAAAACAAAGAGTAGCATCAGCTAGAGCTATTGTAGGAAATCCAGCTATAATTCTTGCTGATGAGCCTACAGGAGCATTAGATTCAAAATCCGCTAGGCTTTTATTAGAGAGCTTTGAAAATTTAAATAAGGAAATGAATTCAACAATTTTGATGGTTACCCATGATGCCTTTACAGCAAGCTATGCAGATAGAATTTTATTTATAAAGGATGGGAAGTTATTTAAAGAATTGGTTAAAGGAAATCATAAAAGAAAAGAGTTTTTTAATAGAATAATGGAGGTTGTCACTATTCTTGGAGGTGATAACTAGATGTTTTTTAAAATTGCTTTAAATAATGTAAAAAAAAGTTATAAAGATTATGGAATATATTTTTTGACTTTAACTTTAGGAGTTTGTATTTTTTATGCCTTTAATTCCATTGATAGTCAAAGTATAATGGGACAACTTTCAACTTTTCAAATGGAGGCAGTTAGACTTTTTGAAATAGTGATTTCGGTAGTTTCTATTTTTATTTCTTTTATTTTAGGTTCATTAATAATTTATGCAAATAATTTTTTAATCAAGAAAAGGAAAAAAGAGCTTGGTATTTATATAACTCTTGGAATGAGTAAAAGAAAAGTATCAGGGATTTTAATAGTTGAAACTTTTATTATAGGAATATTTTCTTTAGCAATAGGACTTTTACTGGGGATAATATTATCTCAGGGGATTTCTGTAATTGTGGCTAAATTATTTAATGCAAAAATTATCAGTTATAGTTTTGTTTTTTCATTAGCAGCTTTAATAAAAACTATTAGTTATTTTTCTTTAATTTTTTTAATTATTATTATTTTTAACACAATAGTAATTACTAAATATAATTTATTAGATTTAATTTATGCTGGAAGAAAAAATGAAAAAGTAAAACTAAAAGATAGTAAATTAGCTATTTTTATTTTAAGTGTAGGGGTTTTAATGTTAGCTTTTGCATATTATAAAGTTTCTAATATAGATAGATTAGCAATTAGTTTCGAAAAACATATTATAATTCCTGCTATATTAGGCTTTGTTGGAACATTTATGTTTTATTTTGGTTTTTCTACTTTAATATCTAATTTATATAAAAGAAATAAAAAAAGCTATAATAGAGGAATTAATTCTTTTGTGGCAAGACAATTAGAAAATAAATTTAATACTAATTTTATAGCAATTTCAGTGATTTCTTTAATGCTATTTCTAACTATTTCATCTTTAGCAGCTGGATTAGGATTTAAAATGATTTTAGATAGTGAACTGAAACGGACTATGGAATTTGATGCTACTATGCATTTAACAGGACAGAAAATCATAGATGAAGAATCAGAGCGATTATCAATAGATGAAGTTATAAAAGCATTGAAGTTAAATTTACCTAAAGAGGATAGTTATGCAGATTTTAAAACTTATTATATGCCTATAGAAATGATAGGTTTTTTAGAAGGTTATATAAATGAAAAGGAAAATGGAGCTTATATAAATTTTATTTCAATAGAGGATTATAATAATATAAGAAAATTACAGGGGAAAGATATTGTAAATTTAAAGGATAATGAACTCCTTTTCATAACTCTTGATGAAGATTATAAAAAAAGTATTGGAAAAGCAATTAAAGATAATTTTAAGCCTAATATAAAAGGAAATGAGTATATTATAAATAAAAAATATGGAGTTATAGAAGAAAGTTATAGTAATTTTAATGAGGGTATTACTATTGTTGCAACAAAATCTCTAATAAATTTATTAGAGGAAGGTGAAGGCTATAGAAATGTAAAATATGCTAATTATGAAAAGTCAGAAAATATATATAGAGAGATTGCAATGAAAGGAATATATGTTAATAAAACGGATGAACTTTATTTGGGAGCAGAGGCAGTTACAAAAGAATTAATAAAAGAACAGAGTAATACTACTTCTACTATGATGTTATTTATAGGGATTTATATGGGAATAATTCTCCTATTAAGTAGTACAGCAGTCTTAGCTATTCAACAACTTTCAGAGGCTAGTGATAGTATTGAAAGATATAATTCCTTAAAAAAGATAGGAGTTCCAAACTCTATGATTAAAAAGGGAATTTTTAAGCAAATATTAATTTATTTTATGGCACCTATGTCTTTAGCAATTGTAGATTCGATTTTTGGAATAAAATTTATAAATACTTATTTAGGAAGTCATTCTAAAGGAAACATCATTTTACCAACCTTAATTGTTGGAATATTTATTTTTATTATTTATGTTGGGTATTTTATTTCTACCTACATAGGTTGTAAAAATATTTTATTAGATGAATAAAAAAAATAAATAATATAATAAAAAAGTAGTCCATTGCTGAATATATTTAGTGATGGACTATTTTCTATTAGGAAATTTTTCTTAAATGGGATATTATTAATATAGATAAAGTTAAGGAATGGAGTGGTATTAATGATTAATTTTGATAAAATGCATAGTGGAGAATTATATTGTTGTGGTGATGAGGATTTAGTAAAATTTCAGGTTCAATGTCTTGAAAAATTATATGATTTCAATGCTACTAGGCCAACAGAACTTGAAAAACGTGAAAAAATGCTTAAAGAAATGTTTGCAGAGATAGGTGAAGGATGCTATATAGAACCACCACTCCGTAGTAATTGGGCTGGAAGACATGTTCATTTTGGTAATAAAGTTTATGCTAACTTTAATTTAACTTTAGTAGATGATACTCACATTTATGTTGGGGATAATACTATGTTTGGACCAAATGTTGTAGTGGCAACAGCAGCTCATCCAATAGATCCAGAGGTGAGAAAGCTAGGAACTGAATATAATAAACCAATTCATATAGGGAAAAATTGTTGGATAGGTGCAGGGGCTATTATTCTTCCTGGAATTACAATTGGAGATAACGTTGTAATTGGAGCTGGAAGTATTGTAACAAAAAATATTCCAAATAATGTGGTAGCTGTGGGGAATCCTTGTAAAGTATTAAGGGAAATATCTGAAAAGGATAAAATTGATTATAAAATTTAGAAATTTTAAAAAAAATAGTAAAATTTATGGTAAAATATAGGTAATGATATGAGGGTTTAAAAGTTTTATTATATTTATAAATATAAATAAACTTTGAGAGGGGGATTTAATATGGATTTAGAAGCTTTAGAGCTAATAGAAATAAATAAAAATGAAAAAATTCATTTAATAGAAATGAAAGAAATAATAGTAAAACCCCATAAAGGGATTTCTATTGTAGAGGATGGAGATATTAATTTAGGAGATAGTAAGGATAAAGTAATAGAATTACTAGGTGAAGCTTTAGAGTTTGAGGGAAATCTTTATTATTACAATTCTTCCCTTTCTATTGAACTTAATGAGGAAAATCTTGTTCAATATATAGAATGTAGAGCAGATAAGTACTTTAAAGTTTATTTATATGGAAAAGATATTTTTGAAAAACCAGTGGATGATGTAATAGAAATCTTATCTAAAAAAAATAATGGACTTACAGATAAAGAGGGTGAATATACCTATTATTTCTTGAATTTAAGCTTATCTGTAGCTAGAGAATGGACAAAAGAAGCAGTAGAAGAAATGATAAGTGAAATGAAAAAAGATGGGGTTTATGAAAGTAATAAAGAGGATTTAGATGGATATATAAAGTTATCTAATAATTTCTCTATTGTAGGAATTGGAATCAAAGATTATTATAAAAAATAAAAATAGCCTACCATTATCAAATATATTCAATATTCGGCTATTTTTTAGGATATTTCCCTAACTTGAGAAAGAACCAAAAAATATGTTCTATCAAATTATTAATATTTGATAGAACATATTTTTTTATCTTACAAAAATGAAAGATAAGTGAAAGGTAAATAAATAGATTAATAAATGATTTTGGTTATATAATAAGGTCATAGGAAAACAACAAACACTTAGGAGGAGAGAAAAAGTGGAAAGTATTTTAAAAGTTCAAAGAATAGAAAAATATTACGGAAATAAAGTCAATGTTACAAAGGCTTTAAATAATATAAGTTTTGAAGTTGAAAAAGGTGAATTCGTTGGGATAATGGGGCCATCAGGAAGTGGTAAAACAACTTTACTTAATTGTATTTCAACAATAGATAATATTACAGCGGGAGATATTGTCATTAACGGAACAAATATAACAAAGCTTAAAGGGAAAAAGCTTGAAAAGTTTAGAAGAGATGAACTTGGATTTATATTTCAAGATTTTAACCTTTTAGATACTTTAACAGCTTATGAAAATATTGCTTTAGCCCTAACTATTCAAGGAAGAAAAGCTTCAGAAATAGATAATTTAATAAAAGCAGTTGCCAAAAAACTTGGAATAGATACTCTTTTAAATAAGTATCCTTATGAGATGTCTGGAGGACAGAAACAAAGGGTAGCATCAGCAAGAGCTATAGTTACAGATCCAACTTTAATTCTTGCAGATGAGCCAACTGGAGCATTAGACTCTAAATCAGCAAGAATGCTTTTAGAGTCCTTTGAAAGTCTTAATAAAGAACTTGAAGCAACTATTCTTATGGTAACTCATGATGCTTTTACAGCAAGTTATGCTCATAGAATCTTATTTATAAAAGATGGAGAGATATTTAAAGAGTTAATTAGAGGAAATGATAGTAGAAAAGATTTCTTCAATAAAATTATGGAAGTGGTTGCCATACTTGGAGGTGAAGGAGCAGATGTACTTTAAAATTGCACTTAATAATGTAAAGAAAAGTTTTAAAGATTACGGAATATACTTTCTTACATTAACCTTTGCAGTATGTATATTCTATGCATTTAACTCAATTGGTAATCAACATGCAATGAAGGATATTTCAGCCAGTACAGCAAGTTATATAGCTATTGTGAAAAATGCTATGTCAGTGGTTTCTGTATTTGTTTCAGTAATCCTTGGCGGACTTATTATTTATGCTAATAACTTCTTAATTAAAAGAAGAAAAAAAGAACTTGGTATTTATATGATGCTAGGAATGGGAAAAAGAAAAATTTCTCAAATTTTAGTTATGGAGACACTTTTAATAGGTGTAATATCTTTAATAATAGGCCTTGGTTTAGGAATAATTTTATCTCAAGGATTATCAGTTTTCACAGCTAAATTATTTGAGTTAAGTCTATCTCAATATGCTTTCTCATTATCAATAGAAGCGATTATAAAAACTATTATTTATTTTGGAGTTATATTTATTTTAGTTATGGTCTTTAATATATTTGTTATAAATAAATATAAACTTATAAATCTTTTAACAGCAGGAAGAAAAAATGAAAAAATAAAGATAAGAAATCCATTAGTTTCATTTATCATCTTTATTTTAGGTGTTCTATCATTAATAGCAGGATATGTAATTATATTAAAAACTGGTGCAGACTTTTCAAGTTTCTCTGAATTAGGAATACCAGTAGCCTTTGGAGTAATTGGAACCTTTTTATTCTTCTTTGGAGTTGCAGGATTTATACTTTATATTGTACAAAAAAATAAAAAGACATATTTAAAAGGGTTAAATATTTTTGTAACTAAACAAATTAGTAGTAAAATGAATACTAACTTTATTTCAATGTCTATAATTTCACTTATGTTATTTATAACAATAGTAGCACTTTCTTCAGGACTTGGATTTAAAAATGTTATGGAAAATAACTTGAAAAATACAACTCCTTTTGATAGTACAATTCAGCTAATGAGCACTGGAGATAATAATATCACTGTAGAGCAGGCTCTTAAAGAGATTAATGTAACTATTCCGGAAGGTTATGAAGTGGCTAAATATAACGCTTACGATAGTGGAATTTCTATTGCTAAATTAACTGGAGAAAATAAATGGAAAGCAACAGCAGATGTGATTTCTCAAAGTGAATATAATCAAATGATGAAATTAGAAGGAAATCCAACAGTTAGCTTATCAGGAAATGAGGCTTTAATAACATCAGATAATAGTAAATTGATTGATGGATTGAATAGCTTTATAAAATCTGGAAAGGCTCTAAATATTAATGGAAAAGATTTTACAGTAGCTAATAAAGAAGTATTAAATAGAGCTTATCAAACTGTAGGAATGCCAGTTAATATATGTACAATTGTTGTGCCTAATAATGTAGTAGCAGGATTAAAACTTGATTGCTCTTATTTAAATTTAAATTATAAAAATCAATTAGAAGCTGGAAATAAATTTGTAAATGATTTAGGGCTTAAATATGGACCTCAGGTAAATAATAGAAAAAATGATTTTATATTATTTACAACTACTAGAACATCCGTATATGCTGAAAATAAAGGAATGACAACAGTAATATTATTTATAACAATTTACCTTGGAGTAATATTCCTTTTAACAAGTGCAGCAGTACTTGCGCTTCAACAATTATCAGAAGCTAGTGATAGTATTGATAGATATAAATCACTTAGAAAAATAGGTGTAACAAATAAAATGATAAATAAATCTGTATTTATTCAAACAATAATTTATTTTGGAGCACCACTTATACTTGCTATAATTGATTCTATTATAGGATTGATTTTCACTAATAAATTTATATCAATGTTTGGACAAAGTAGTATATTAATACCTTCAATAATGACGATGGCATTACTTATAGTAATATACATTGGATATTTTATAGCTACCTATTTAAGCTATAGAAACATAATAAAAGAGAAGTAAAAAATATAAAAATCAAACTTATTTATTGCTAAAAGAGCTAGGATTAAAAGATTAATCCTAGCTCTTTGACTTTTATCTTATTAAAAATATAAATCCCATTATGATTAAAATAGAACCACCTGCAAATTCAGCGATTTTATTATTAATTCGGCTTCCCATTACTGTACCAAGTATTCCACCAGCTAAAGAAATTAGGAAAGTTACAATAGCTATGATTAAAGCATTTGAATAAATAGTCATTCCTTTCATCATTGCAAAACTAACACCAATAGCTAATGCATCTATGCTAGTTGCAAAACCAAGGCCCATTAATGATTTAAAATCAATAGAACCATCTTCATCTTCATCCTCATCACTTTTTTTAAATACTTCATAAATTACTTTTGCACCAAGAACGAAGAAAATTAAAAATACTATAATAGGGGAATATTTAGAAACAAATCTACTGAAAGATCCTCCTACAAAGTATCCAATTAAAGTCATAATTCCTTGAAAAGCTCCAAAAACTAATGCCATAATAGCAGAGTTTTTAAAATTAATTTTTTTAAAACTCATTCCTTTAGCTATGCAAACAACAAATGCATCCATAGCTAGTCCAATTCCTATGAAAACCATAGATAATAAATTCATAATATAAGTCCTCCTAAATTTTTACTACATCTACAAGTAAGCAATAAAAAAAGACTTATAGGTACTATAAAAAGCACCTATAAGTCTCGCTATTTAATATTAAGCCAGATTCTAAAAGAATCATGATGTTGACTTAATAACTTGAAATCAAGCTAACTACTCCCTTATGGTTTGAAGTAAATTTATTTTAACATAGGATTAAATTTTTTTCAAATAAAATTAATATAAAGAAATGGTAGTTATTTAAGGAAAAAAATAAAATATTAACAGTGTTTTTCAAAAAAAATAATAAATTTAATCATACTTTTGGGGAGAATATGAATACATTTATAACAAAAGGAGGGGTAGTTATGGATTTTAAAGAGTTTATTCAAAATGATAGAGAAAAGCGTAATAAGGAAAAATTTGAAGGTACATTTTTAGATTATTTAGAGATAGTTAAGAATGAACCAGATATCGCGAAACTAGCTCATAAAAGAATTTATGATTTAATAATGAATGAAGGTGTTGAAGTTCTAAAGCCTGAAGAAAATCCAAGAATTAAGAAAATTTATGGAAATGAAAAAATAAAAAAATATAATTTTTATAAAGATGATTTTTTTGGTATAGATAGGGTTCTTATGAAACTTATGAATTATTTTTATTCTGCCTCTATGAAAGGTGAAGAAGCAAGACAGGTTTTATACCTTGTAGGACCAGTTGGCGCAGGTAAATCTTCACTTGTAGAAGCTGTTAAAAAAGTTCTTGAAACAGCACCTCCAGTTTATACTATAAAGGGATGCCCTATGAATGAAGATCCTTTACATTTAATACCTAAACATTTGAGAGAGAAATTTGAAGAAACGTTAGGAGTTCAAATAGAAGGGGATTTATGTCCTGTATGTAAATACAAACTTTTACATGAATATAAAGGGCAATATGAAAATGTTCCTGTAGTTACAACTAATTTTTCTATTCGTTCAAGAAAAGGTGTGGGAGTAGTACCACCAGTTGACCCTAATAACCAAGATACTTCAATTTTAACAGGATCAATTGATATATCAAAAATGGATATGTACCCTGAAGATGACCCAAGAATTTTTTCATTAAATGGAGCATTTAATGTAGGTAATAGAGGGCTTGTTGAATTTATAGAAGTATTTAAAAATGATGTTGAATATCTTCATACTATAATTACAGCAACTCAAGAAAAATCTATTCCATCTCCAGGTAAGGGGTCAATGATTTATTTTGATGGTTTAATAATAGCTCACTCTAATGAAGCAGAGTGGAATAAATTTAAATCTGACCATACAAATGAAGCTATTTTAGACAGAATAGTAAAAATTGAAGTGCCTTATTGCTTAGAAATGAGTGAAGAAAAGAAAATATATGAAAAAATTCTTAAAAAATCAAATTTCAAAGCTCATATAGCACCTCATACAATGGAAATTGCAGCACTTTTTGCTGTTCTTTCAAGACTTGCACCATCAGTTAAGGTTGATCCTGTAACAAAACTTAGATTATATGACGGTGAAGATGTTGTAGAAAAAGGAACAACTAAAAAGATTGATGTAACTGAACTTAGAGAAGAAGCAGGTCCAATGGAAGGTATGAAGGGTATTTCCACTAGATTTATTATAAAAGCTATAGATAATGCTCTTTCTAATTCAGAGCATAATTGTATAAATCCATTAAGTATGATGGAAAGCATAATAAAATCAGTGAAGGATTTAGATATAGCTCAAGAGGATAAGAAAAAATATTTAGGCTTTGTTCAAGATACTATTAGAAAAGAGTATAACAAAGTATTAGAGGGGGAAATAACAAAAGCATTTATTCACTCCTTTAGAGAACAAGCAGAAAGTTTATTTAATAATTATTTAGATAATGCAGAAGCTTATATAAACAAAAATAAGATAAAGGATGATTCAACAGGAGAAGAATTAAATCCTGATGAAGAATTTATGAGAAGTATAGAAGAACAAATAGGAATTTCAGAAGCGTCAGCAAAAGGTTTTAGAGCTGATGTTACTTCATATATGTTCTATTTAGTAAGAAATGGTGGAAAAATAGATTATAAATCCTATGAACCATTAAAAGAAGCAATAGAAAAGAAATTAACAGCTTCAGTTAAGGACTTATCAAGAATAATAACTAAATCAAGAGTTAGAGATAAAGAACAGGATGCTAAATATAATGCTATGGTTGCCCAAATGGAGAAGAACGGATACTGTCCTCATTGTTGTGATGTAATATTAAAATACGCTGCAAACAATCTATGGAAGGATTGATAGTATGGCAATTTTCAGGGATCAATTAGATAATCAAGTTGAACATGAAAGAGCCATTGAGGATAAAAGAAGACATAGACAATTAGTTGAAAAATCTATTAAAGAAAACCTCGGAGATATTCTCTCCGAGGAAAGTATTATAGGTGAAACTAAAAATAAAAAATTTAAAATTCCTATAAGAGGAATTAAAGAATATCAATTTGTCTTTGGATCAAATAATAAGGGCGTAGCTAATGGAAATGGGAATGAAAAAAAAGGTGAGAAAATAGGAAGTACTCAACAGGGGCAAGGGCAAAGTGGAAATGGGCAAGCTGGAAATCAAGAAGGGACGGATATCTATGAAACAGAGGTAACTCTTGAGGAGCTTCTTGATTATATTGTTGAAGATTTAAATCTTCCTAACCTAGACAGAAAAAAATATTCAGAAATAATTGTTGATAGTGCAGGAAGACGTAGAGGCTATCAACGTTATGGAATAAGGCCAAGACTTGCTAAGAAAAAAACTGTTATGGCAAAGATGGCAAGGATGCAAGGAAAGAAAAGAGCTTTAAGAGAATTAGATGCTGAAGTTGATTATAGCGAAATGGAAAGATTTCCTTTTAGAGAAGATGATCTTAGATATTATAAGGTAAAGACAAAGCCAAGAAAAGAAAGTAATGCAGTAATGATTTTCATAATGGACGTTTCTGGCTCTATGGATAATACTAAAAAATATTTAGCAAGATCTTTCTTCTTTGTATTATCAAGATTTTTGAGAAAAAAATATAATAATTTAGCCTTTGAATTTATATCACATACAACAGTTGCAAAGGTAGTTAATGAATATGAATTTTTCCATAAAGGAGAATCAGGAGGAACTTATATTTCATCAGGACTTAATACGGCTTTAGATTTAATAAAGGAAAAGTATAGCCCTGATATGTGGAATATATATACTTTCTATGGATCTGATGGTGATAACTGGAGTGAAGATAATGAAAAGGCTATGAAAGCTGTTAATGAGGTTTGTAATCTCTCTAATTTATTTGGATATGCAGAGCTTTTACCATCAACCTATTCAACAACTATGTATTATAGATTTAATAAGGAAATTAAGGCTAAAAACTTTGTTTCTGTAATGGTAAAAGAAAAGAAGGATTTATGGAGTGCTCTTAAAGTTATGTTATCTAAAGAATTAGAAGAGAGTAACTAGGGGGTGGATAACCATGGATTATGTTATTCATGATTTAGAAGGTTGGAATGAGAGAATTGAAAAAATAGTTAAAGATGTAGGTCTTGATTGTTATCCTCAAGAATTTGAAATAGTTGGCTATAAGGATATGCTTGCCTACGAAGCTTATGTGGGGATGCCTTCAAAGTATCCTCACTGGAGTTATGGAAAGGCCTATGAAAAAAATAAAACTTTATATAATTTAAATATGACAGGACTTCCTTATGAAATGGTAATAAATTCAGACCCTAGTCTTGCCTATTTAATGAGGGAAAACACTCTTTTATTACAAATATTAACCATTGCCCATGTTTATGGACATAATGACTTTTTTAAGAATAATAGAATCTTTAAAGAAGGTACTAGAGCAAATCAAACTATAAGTATGTTTAAGTTAGATGCAGATATTATTAGAGGCTATGTAAATGATCCTGGAATAGGATATGAAAGGGTAGAAAGAATAATAGATGCAGCTCATGCTATAAGATTCCAAGTGCCTAGAGTTTTTGGAGTTAAAAAGTTATCTCAAAATGAAATGAGAGAAAAAATTCTTGCTGATTACAATAAACAAATAGAAAGTAGAAGTATTTTAGATGTTTATAAGGATATTGATCCTCCAGATGTAAGTAAGATACCTTTAGAACCAGATGATGATTTAATTAAATTTATTATTGATTATGCTGATTTAGAGGAGTGGGAGAAAAATGTTTTAAGTATAGTTAGAAGAGAAAGCATTTATTTTATTCCTCAAATAGAAACTAAAATAATGAATGAAGGCTGGGCAAGTTTTTGGCATTATACTATAATGAATCTTTTAGATCTTCCAGATAGTCTTTATTTAGAGTTTATAAAAAGGCATAATGATGTAATAGCACCTCTTCCAAATGGATTAAATCCTTATTATGTAGGATTTAAGATTTTCAAAGATATAGAAAAAAGGTATGGAAGAGATAAAATATTTGAAGTGAGAGCCCTTGAAAGGGATGAATCGTTCATAAGAAAGTATTTAACAAGAGAACTTTGTGAGGAACTTAACTTATTCCAATATGCTAAAAAAGGATTTGATATCGTGGTAGATGAAGTTTCAGATGATGATGGCTGGAAAAAAATAAGAGATACTATTGCATCTACCTGTGGAGTAAGTTCTATTCCATATATAAGAGTTAAAGAATTAAATAGAAAAGATTATTCATTAAACCTTGAACATGTATTTGATGGAAGAGAACTAGATACAGTTTACACTAAAAGAACATTAAAACATATTCAAGAACTATGGAAAAGAAAAGTTACATTATCAACAAGGAATAAAGATGGTTCTGAAGTTGTTTTTATATGTGAAGATAAGTAATTTAGAATTGAACAAGCAAAGCTTGTAATTGGGGATTTGGAATTGGGGATTGGGAATGAAAATTTAGCTTTGCTAAATTTTTATAAACATTCCACATTCCACATTCCTAATTTTAAATTAACAATTAATAATTCAATTTCTAATTCTAAATTCATAATTAAAAACAATTCATAATTAATAATGTAATTCATAATTTTTGATTAAAAAATGGAGGTATGCCTATGGGGACTAGAGAGTTATTTCGGGATTATTTTATAGAGATAAATAATTTAGTAGATATACTAGCTAAGTACGTTAATGCTTATAGGCTACTTATAGGAAGTGCTGGAGAGCTTAATAGCATAGCGCTTGCTAAAAAAAGTGATGTTAAGGATGCTTTGAAAAGGGTAAATGAACTTGGAAAGCTTATTGATTGTTTGCTTAAATCTTTAGATTGTGCGCAATGTACTTACATAGAATATTTGAAGCTTAGGGCAGCTTATATAGAAGTTCAGGCAACTAAGGATATTATCCTTACTGAAATAGAAAATGAATTACTTTTTCAAAATTCCATTAAGCAAAATAATGTGAACATTAATAATGTAGTTAATAATGAAAATAAAAAGCAGGATAAAGAAGAATGAGGTTATATCAGTAATAAAAGACAAAGTGAATTTGTTTTTTATTATTTTTGATATAACCTCATTTATCATTTTAAATTATATTTTCTTTTAATTATTAAACTTTTTTTAATTTTAATTTACTTACCATAAGATAAGAGAAAATTAATAAAAGTATTATAGGCACTAGTGGATTTTGGAATACTTTATGTGTTAAAAGTGCATAAACTGCTAAGGCACATCCACATATAGTGATAGGAACCCCCGTAAATACTCCATCAAATTGAGCTGTATTATATCTAGCTAATCTGTAAGAGCCGCAAATTGGATACAATACAAGTACTATATAGCCAATAATTCCAAATGGTCCAAAATCTTTTAAGTTATAAAGTAAAAATACTAATATTGCTGGAGATACTCCAAAGGAAACAAGATCTGCCAAGGAGTCTAACTCCTTACCTAAATCACTTGAAACATTAAGTGCTCTAGCGATTCTCCCATCATATCTATCAACGATTGCAGCTAAAATTATTAATAAGGCTGCTAATAGGAATTCTTTGTTGAATGCAGCGATTAAGGATAATACTCCACAACCTAAGTTTATAAAAGTAAATATATTAGGGATACAACTTTTTCTCATATAAATATCACTCCTAATTTTTAACATAGCTTTTTGATTTTCTAATTTAATTTAATTTTTATGTAATATGTATAGGGTCAAAATCTATGAATTCCTACTAATTCATGGGAAATAACAATTTAAATTATAACAGTAAGAAAAAGGGGTGTAAAGTCGACAATGATAAAAATAAATGATATAATTCTAAATATTACGTTAATGTGAAAAGTTTCATTAATTATTAAAGAATTTTAAAAGGTGGATAGATAATGAATAAAAAGGTTAAATTTATTTATAACCCATATTCAGGTGAACAAACAATAGTGGGAAAGCTAGATGAAATTATAACAATGCATCAAAAAAAGAATCTAACTATTGTACCCTATAGAATAACTAAAGGGGAAGCAGTAGAAAAGGCATTAGAGGATATTGATCAAAGTTATGAATATATATTATTAGCAGGTGGGGACGGAACTATAGATTCAGTAGTAAACGCCATAAAGAAAAAAGAGATAGACCTTCCAATAGGAATTCTTCCTGTGGGTACAGCTAATGACTTTGCAAAGCTTTTAGGACTACCAGCGAATGTTGAGGAATGTTTAAATCAAATATTAGAATTAAAGGCAAGAGATGTAGACCTTGGAAAAGTAAATGATAAATATTTTATAAATGTTTTATCAACAGGACTATTTACAGATATTTCTCAAAAAACAGAGGCACATTTTTTAAAAAATGCTATAGGGAAATTAGCCTATTATATTAAAGGAATTGAAGAACTCCATAATGTTAGAAAAATAAAAATAAAAGTAACTACAAAGGATAAGGTTTATGATGATCCTAGTTATTTAATGCTTGTATTTAATGGAAGAACAGCAGGAAATTTTAATTTAGCAACGGAAGCTGAATTTGATGATGGACTTCTAGATGTAATAATATTTAAAGCTTTCAATATACCTGAAATAGTACCTATCTTTATAAGAGTTTTAAAGGGTGAGCATCTAGAAGATTCTAGAATAGAGTATTTTAAAACAGATAGGTTATTAATTGAGACTAATGAAGATATAGTTTCAGATATAGATGGGGAAAAAGGACCAGACTTTCCTTTAGAAGTAAAATGTATAAAAAAAGCTATTAAAGTTTTAGGAATAAAATAAAGATTTACTTAATAATTATAATTAACAATATTAGTTCTTAGGAGGATTTATTTATGATAAATTCAACATCCTATTATATCTTATTGTTTATTATAATTATTTTTTATTGCTTAGTTTTAGCTAATACCTTTAAAAAAGCACCAAAAAAAATAAAATTAACATTTAGCTTACTTTTAATATTGGCATTAATAAAAAATATAACTATAATAATTATAAGTTTTTTAAGCAATCCTGTAATGCTTAAATTATGTCAGATAATTGCATATTCAGATATGTTTTATATTCCTGCTATTCTTATAATAATTTTTTATGTTTTTTTAAGAAATAATGAGTTTAACTTTAATCATTTACTTTATGCCATAGGAGCTTTAGCTATTTTGTTTATAGGATTTATGCTTTGGATAAGGGGAAGATTTGTGGTTTATTTAGATTATGGCTATGGAGTAGACATAAATAAAAGTATTTATTCTATGGTATTTATAGCAATAATAACAGGACTATTAGCAGCTTTTTTATTGAGTAAAAAATATATTAGAACAAACTTTACAGGAATATTAGGAATAACTTTGGTTTCAGTAATTTTTATTATAGAAAATTTATCTTTTTTTTGTAATTTAAATATCTATCCCTATGCTCTTATAGGGGAGCTTATTTTAATTGGACTTTCAAATTATGCTATAGAGGATATAGCAAAATAAGCTAATTGTTATTATTTTATTAACAGTTAATTGGATAAAAAAGTTATATAATAATAATGTATATTTACGACCTTAAAATTGGGGCTCTATGAAAATATTAAAAATATTTTATTGCCGATTCTTAAGTATACCTCTAGAATATGAAGCAATAATTATACTTTTAATTTTGATAGAGTTCTTTTTTTATATAATAAAAATGGATAAGTTGAAGGGAGTGATAGCATTATGGAGAGATTAACTTTTTTTCTTTATAGTTCTATTTTAAATAATGTAATATATGATGAATTTGATGAGAATATAGGAACATTAAAAGATATTTATGTAGGTACTGAAGGTAGCTATTTAAAAATAATTGGTTATAGAGTTAAAAAAGATGGTGTAATGTTTGATTTAGAATTTAAAAAAATAGATTTTTTTCAAAAAGAAAATGGAAAAATTAAAATAAAGACAGCAGGGAATAGTGAAATATTACCTACAAATTATAGTTATTTATTAACCAAGCATATTTTAGATAAAAAAATAGTAGATATAGATGGAAAGAAAGTTGTAAAAGTTGAAGATATAAGGATTGCAGAGGTTTCTGGAGAATATAGAGTTATTGCAGTAGAAACAGGAAAATATGTAAGATATAGAAAAAGAGGTCTTGAGCCTTTAGGGAAATTTTTAGGAAATATTTTTAAAGAAGAATTTGAAGAAAAGATAATAATGTGGGAGAATGTTGAGTCAGTGGAAACTGCTAATGAAAGCTTACAAATAGCAGTACCTTATAAAAAATTACAAACATTACATCCCGCAGATTTAGCTGATATTCTAGAAGAACTTGATGCAAGTAATAGAAATAAAGTTTTTAGGAGTCTAGATGAGGATTTAGCTGCAGAAACTTTAGAGGAAATTGACTCTAAAGTACAGGAAAGTATAATAAAGGATTTATCTGAATTGAAAGCAGCAGAACTTTTTGAAAATATTCCAAATGATGAAATTGCAGATATGCTTGATGAACTTTCAGAGGATGAAAGGGACAAGATTTTAGTAACTCTTGAAAGTGATGATGCGGAAGAGATTAGAGAACTTATGTCCTATGAGGAAGAATCAGTGGGAAGTATAATGAATAAAGACTTTGTGGCCTTTAATTATGGTGGAATAACTGTAGGGGAAGCTGTTAATGCATTGAAGGAAACTAAGCCAGATGAAGATGTAATTTATACTATTTATATAACAGATGAAGAGGGAAGACTTAAGGGCGTTGTAACTTTTTCTAAATTAATTTTAGAGGATAATAATTGTCGTCTTGAGGATATAATGGAGGAAAGTTTAGCTTGTTTAAATAGCAATGATCATATATCTAAAGCTGCTGAAATAATAGCAAAATATGATTTGATGGCAGTTCCTGTAATAGATGATGAAGAAAGATTAAGTGGAATTGTTATAATTTATGATGTTATTGATGAGGTATTTATGCCAGAATTTAAAAGAAGAAATAAATAGAAAGATACCTAAAAAAACAGTTGCATTTTTTTTAAATAAGCATATAATTAAATTAAATAAACTAATTCCTATCAAATTAGTGGGAAAATTAGTTTTAATATTTATTTAAATGCAATGAAAAAGTAAAGTACCATAAAGGATGGTTACAGAGAGAAAGGGATGCTGAGAACCTTTCACCTTTAATTCATGGGAAGTGCGCTTTGGAGTAGGAGCCCAAAATTTTTAGTAGGGTATCTCGGTATCAACCGTTATATTGATAGGGCATGGTAGTGCCTAAATTGAGCTGGGGTATAATTTTTATATCCAAATAGAGTGGAACCGCGACTAAGTCGTCTCTAAATATAATTTTAGAGGCGTTTTTTTTATATAAAAAATTATAATTATTAAATTTTAGGAGGTAGTATTTATGTTATATAATAATATATTAGATTTAGTAGGAAACACACCAATGTTAAAGATAAATTCTTTATTAAATGAAGGTGATTCAGAGGTTTATGTAAAACTAGAAAAATTTAATCCAGGTGGAAGTGTTAAAGATAGAGCTGCTCTTGGGATGATTGAAAAGGCAGAGGAAGAAGGAGTTCTTGTAAAAGGAAATACAATTATAGAGCCAACTAGTGGAAATACTGGAATAGCAGTAGCAATGATTGGAAAATTAAAAGGATATAGGGTTATTATAGTAATGCCAGAAACTATGAGTAAAGAAAGAAGAGATGCAATTAAGGCCTATGGAGCAGAATTAATTCTTACTGAGGGAGCCAAAGGAACTAAAGGAGCTATAGAAAAAGCTGAAGAATTAGCTAATGAACATGGCTACTTTATGCCACAACAGTTTATGAATAAGGCTAATCCAGAAAAACATTATAAAACAACTGCTGAAGAAATATATAAAGATTTAAGAGATATAGATGTATTAGTAGCTGGAGTAGGAACAGGTGGAACTATATCAGGTATTGGTAGTAGATTAAAGGAGTTAAATCCTAATATAAAGGTAATTGCTGTGGAACCAGAGAAATCACCAGTATTATCAGGGGGAAAACCAGGGCCACATGGAATTCAAGGAATAGGAGCAGGTTTCGTACCTGATATATATAATAGTACTGTGGTAGATAATATTATAAAAGTAAGTGATGAGGATGCTTATAAAACAGCTAAAGATTATGCAGTGGAAGAAGGTGTACTTATTGGAGTATCTTCAGGTGCTGCAATATTTGCTGCTACAAAACTTGCAAAGGAATTAGGTGCTGGCAAAAAAATAGTTGCTATAGCACCTGATGGAGGAGAAAAATATTTCTCACTAGGGTTATATGATTAAAAAAACTAGGATGTGATGGTATGTTCAAACATTTAAGAAAAAATATAAATAGTGTACTAAAGAATGACCCTGCTGCTAGAAGCTCTTTAGAAGTTTTGTTACTTTATCCAGGAATACACGCTTTAATGCTTTATAGACCAGCACATTTTTTATATAGGAAAAAAAGATATTTCCTAGCTAGGTTTATATCACAATTTGCAAGATTTTTAACTGGAATAGAAATACACCCCGGGGCAACTATAGGAGAAGGTTTATTTATAGACCATGGAATGGGGGTTGTAATAGGGGAAACAGCTGAGATTGGTGATAATGTAGTGATTTATCATCAAGTGACATTAGGTGGAACAGGAAAAGATCAGGGGAAAAGGCATCCTACTATAGGGAATAATGTTGTTATTGGTTCAGGTTCAAAGGTTTTAGGACCAATTTTAATTGGAGATAATACAAAGATAGGAGCAAATTCTGTAGTTTTAAAAGATACAGAACCTAATTCAACAGCTGTAGGAATTCCAGCTGTAAATAAGAGTCATAAAAAAGCAGAGGTTATTGAGATAGAAGAGTATAAAGGTAAAAAAATTTATAATAATATGATTATTTAATTTAAAAATATTTTTTTACTAAAAGGCAGAAAAAAACAGAAAAATAATAAAGGTTTTTTTCTGTCTTTAAAATTTGAATTTAAAAGATTTAATAATATTTTTGCCTATGTTAAATAGTTAGGATTATAATAGAAGAAAAATGTTTTATTAGATAAAGGAATTTTTATGAAAAGAAAAATAGAGGAATTTTGTAATGACTTAGGGTTAGATAGCTTAGGATTTACAGAATGTAGAGTTTTTGAGGAACTTAGAGAATTTTATAAGTTTAGAAAAGATAATAAAATTGAAAATGAATTTGAAGAATCAGATATAGAAAAAAGAATTAATCCTAAAATATATATGGAAGATGGAAAGACTATTATATCTATTGCATTTCCTTATTATCAAGGAGAGGAATATTTAAAAATAAATAATGGATTTTCTATTTATACAATGGGTACTGATTACCATACTGTAGTTAATAGTTACCTAAATAAAATATGTGAATTTATTAAAGAACTTGGTTTTGAAGCTTTAAGCTTTGTAGATAGTAATAGCTTACCAGAAAGATACATTGCCTATTTATCTGGAGTAGGGTTTATTGGTAAAAATAATATGATAATTACAGAAAAATATGGTTCTTATGTGTTTTTAGGAGAAATAATAACTAATTTAGAATTAGAACCTACTTTTACTTTTGAAAAAAGGAATTTTAATAATATAGCTAATTTTGAAAAATGCGGAGAGTGTGAAATTTGCTATAAAGAATGTCCTACAAAATCTATAAATTCATTTAAGAAGAATTGTAATATTTGTATGTCTTATATTACACAGAAAAAAGAAGTAGAGGATAAATTTTTAAAGTTAATGAATGGAAGACTTTTTGGTTGTGATAGTTGCCAATTAAAATGTCCTTATAATGAATTAGTAGCTATTTCTAATATAGATGGATTTAAAATTAAAGAATTTATGAGAAATATAGATACTGAAGAGGTAATAAATTTAACCAATGGTACTTTTAAAGAAAGTTTTAAATCTACATCCTGTGGATGGAGAGGAAAAAACTTACTTATTAGAAATGCATTAATAAAAAGAGCATTAATTGAAAAGAAAGATATTTCAAAGATTAAATTTCCTTCAGAATACATAGAAAATTATAAAATAAGATTAGAAAAAATTAATAAGATAAATTTTAAAAAAATTTAAGAAAAATTAAGAAAATTTAAGAAAAATATATTTTAACTTTTGATTTATAGGAATTTATTTTGTCAGCTTTTAAAATTTAGTTAAACTTTTGTATTAACAATAGAAATATTAGTTTATATGATGTAAAATAAAGAGGGAAAATAAAAAAGTTAGATGATAAAACTAATATAGATAATAGATTTTTAATGAGGAAAGGGGAACCTAATTAATGAAACCATGGGTAGCGAAGTTAATAGTGGCACTTCCAGATTTTATTTTTAAACCAGTATCAGATTCTATAGTAAAAGGACTTATAAAAAAACATGCCAACTTAAAAATAGAGGGATTAGATGAAATAATAGGAACTGAGGGACCAATAATATTTATAGGAAATCATTTAAGTAATGCCGATGGACTAGTAGCTTATTATATATTGGAGAAAGCTTTTGATCCATATTTTATAGCTGGAGAAAAATTAGATGGGGATACAATGACAAGCATAGGGATGAGACTTGTTAAAAATATTAAGATAAAGCCAAATTCAGCGGATAAAGAGGCTTTAAAAAGTATAATAACAAAAACTAAAGAGGGAAATAATATAGTTATATTTCCAGAGGGGACAAGAAGTAGAACTGGGGAGATGATAGAGGCTAAAAAGGGTATAACTTTAATAGCTAGAATGACTAAGGCTAAGGTAATTCCTTTTGCACTAGCAGGAACAGAGAATCTTATGCCTATAAATAAAGGTGGAGATATGGGAGCCGAAAAGTTCGTTGATGCAGATGTAACAGTGAAATTTGGAAAGCCTATAGAAATTCCTAAAAGAGAAAAAGAGGAAGATAGAGTGGCCTATGAGGAAATAGTATTGAATACTTACATGAAAGGTATTGCAAATCTATTACCTGAAAGCTATAGAGGCTTTTATAAATAAACAAAAGAAAAGAGGCTGAAGAAATGAAAATAAAAACTAAGAGGATATTAGAAAGTTTAAAACTTGAATATCCAGATGCAAAATGTGAATTAAATTATGAAACAGCTTTTCAGCTTTTAGTAGCTACCATTATGTCAGCTCAAACCACTGATGTAAAGGTAAATGAAATAACCAAAACTCTTTTTATTGATTATCCTGATTTAGAAAGCTTTTCTAAAATAACTCAAGAGGAACTTGAAAATAGAATAAGAACTATTGGGTTATATAGAAATAAATCTAAGAATCTCTTAATGATGTGTAAACAACTTAAAGAAAATTTCAATGGTGAAGTTCCAAATACAATGGAAGGAATAAGTTCACTGGCAGGTGCAGGAAGAAAAACTGCTAATGTAGTTTTGTCTAATGCTTTTGGAGTGCCTTCAATAGCCGTAGATACTCATGTTTTTAGAGTAGCTAATAGAATAGGGCTTGCTTCTTCAGATAATGTATTAGATACAGAATTTCAATTACAAAAAGAATTACCTAAAAAAGAATGGTCTTTAACACATCATTTATTAATATTTCATGGAAGAAGATGTTGTATAGCAAGGAAACCTAAATGTGATATTTGTGTTATAAATAAAGATTGTAATTATTATAAAGAAATTTTAAAGAATAAAAAGTAGATAATAAGGCAAAAATTGTATTAGATGAGATTACTTTTAATATTATATTTAGAAGTTTTCGAATTAGATACAATTTTTTTATATTAATTATAACAAAATAGTTACAAAAAAGGAATTACATGGTATAATATTTTTGGGAAATTGTTTAAATAGTGAGGGATATTATGGTGAAAAAAATTTTAAAGGGTTCAGTTGTTATGGGTTTAATTTTGTTAATTTTCTTTAATTTTATTAACTGCAATAAAGACTTTTATAATGATGGGAAAATTAATAATACCTTAGTGATAGGTAGTAGCTTTAAAAGATTAAAAGATAACATAAACCCTCAAAAAGAAAACAATGAGAAAGCTAATGAAGACTTATTAGGAGAAAAACAGCAACAGGAAACTAATAGGGTAGATGAAGAGCAATTGGCAATAAAAACACTTTTAGAAAAAGAAAAAGAAGATTTGGCCATATTGGTAAATAAAAATAATCCTTTAGATGAGAACTATAAGCCAACAGATTTAGTGGTACCTAATGTAAAGTTAACTTGCTCAAGAGATTCAGAAAGAAGTCATTTAAGAAAAGAGGCAGCTGATGCCTTAGAAGAAATGTTTAAAGCAGCTCAAAAAGAAAATATAGAGCTCTATTTATGTTCTGGATTTAGATCAAGCGAATATCAAGCAAGTTTATTCAATCAATCTTTAATGAATAAAGGAAAAACTCATACTGATAAGTATGTGGCTAAACCTAATCATAGTGAACATCAAAGTGGATTAGGAGTAGATATTACAGCAAGTACTGTAAACTATTCTTTAGAGCAATATTTTGAAAATACAAAAGAAGGTAAATGGTTAGCAGATAATTCTTATAAATATGGATTTATTTTAAGGTATACAAAGGACAGAGAATCTGATACTGGTTATGCTTTTGAACCTTGGCATTTTAGATATGTAGGAAAAGATTTAAGTAGCTATATTTATAAGAATAATTTAATATTAGAAGATTTATATTAAAATGAGGTAATAACCTATCATCACTAAATATATCTGCCCTAAAGTAGGGAAAATAATAAAAGCTAGAAGCTTTTAACATTTTTGCAGATATATTTAGTAAAGGGTTATTGCTTTTTTTTATTTTTAATTAATTAAGAGGGGTTATTTTTAGTTCCTATTTTTCTATTGTTATATAGGAAAATTACCACTGAAGCAAGGATTATTAATAAATAGCCAACCACTGATAATAAACCAGGTACTTCTTGCCACAGTAAAAAACCTAAAAAAGTTGTAAATATTACTTGGCTATAAGAGAAGATTGAAATTTCTTTAGCAGGTGCATATTTGTAAGCTTCTGTTAATGCAAATTGTGCGATAGAAGCAAATACGCCAGCAAGTAATAGTAAAATCACATCTAAAATACTAGGTTTTATAAAATCAAATAACATAAAAGGTATTGTTCCAATTACAGATACTAAAGAAAACATAAAAACAATAGTATAGGATTTTTCTCTTGTACTTAAATATCTAACACAGGTATAAGCACCACCAGCAAAAATTGATGAGGCAATACCAATTAAAGAAGCAATTAATTCAGTAGAAAATCCGGTGCTTGGTTTAACTACAAATAATACTCCTACAAAAGCCACTGATAAAGATATTATATGAATTGGCTTGATTTTTTCTTTTAAAAATAAATAGGAAAATATGATAACAAAAAATGGGCTAAGTTGATTTAAAATTGTGGCGTTAGGTAGAATTAATTTATCTATTGCATAGAAATTTGCCCAAATTCCAATAGTTCCAAGAATGGATCTTAATAAAAGAATTCCACGATTTTCTTTTTTTCCTATAAAGGAAGCTTTGTTTTTTAATATTAAAAATAATGCAACTACAAGACTAACTATATTTCTGAAAAAACTTTTTTCAAAGGGTGGCAAATTACCAGAAAGCTTTACAAAGGTAGCCATTATAGCAAAGGCGAAAGCTGATAGCATTATAAGTAATATAGCTTTTGTTTTATTATTCATTTAAATTAAGCTTGAAAGCTTGTCCACATCCTTTCTAAATTGAAATTGTGTTTATAAGCACAATTTTTAGTATAAAATAAATTGAAAAAAATCTCAAATAGAAAGGGTATTTATATATACAAATTTTAACTCTTTATAGTTGGTTTTAATGAGTTTTTCAAAAAAAAACCTTTAATATAGCCATTTTTATGAACTATGATGTCGAAAAAGAAGTTAAAAAAAATATACAAATTTAAAAAAATAGTAGAAAAATAGAAAGAAAAAATGTATAATATCAATATTAGATGTAAAAAAATAACAAAATTTGATTTTATTGTAGAGATTGGATGGGGTCTATTATGGAAATAGAAAAAAAAGAATTAAAATTGAATACTCCAAATAGTTATTTAGTTTTAATAAGCATATTAATTTTTTTAGGACTAATATTGTTAATTGATAATAAAAATATTTATATAATTAAAGGATCTTCAGCAATAAATTTAGCGCTAATAAGGTTAACTATATTAATTTTTTCAGTAATATCTGTAATAGTATTATTTATACAATATATGGGGTTAAAACAAGAAAGTTTATATATTGCTGCGTTATTTTATTTTAATTTTTCTATAGAAATGATTTTAAAATTAGCTGTAACGATTATAGGGGAAACTGAACTAAGTGATATTAGATTTTATTATACAATGCTAATTAGAGGAGTATTTTTAATAATTCTTATTATCTATTTTACAAATAAAGATAAAAAAATATTGAAAAATAAAATTTTATTTACCTCTATTTATTGTATTTTTATAACTATTATAATTTTATGTAGCAGTTTGTCTATAGGTGCGGATAGAACTAACTTTACAATAGCTTATCCAATAACTTTATTAATTGATAGTTTTAGCTTAATAATGATAGCTATTGTAGCTTGTAGAACTAAAGAAGTAATGTATTTTACTGTTTTACTTAGTATTATGATTTCTATTACTTCTAATATTTATGAAATTTATTTTATGACTTACAATGTTGATAGTTTAGTAAGAAATAATTCGATTTTTCAATTAATATTGTCTTCATTATCTTTTTTAATTCTTTTAATAGGAGTTTTAGTACAAAGCTTTAAATTTTTTAAAAAAGGAGAAAGGATAGAGAAAGATAATAAGAAAAAAATAAACTTTATAGAAGGAAATATAAAGGAAGTTATTTTAATGGTAAATGAAAAGTTTATTATTGAGTATAGTAGTGGAAATATAAAAAAATTCTTAGGTTTTGAGGTTAATGAAATAATAGGAAAAAAATTGGTGGATATAATATCTAAGGCTGATAGAGAAAAACATGCCAATGATTCTTTACGTGCTTCTAGAGATGAAGAAACAATAGAAATAAATTTTTTAGATAAATTTGGAGAGGAAAAAAAGGCGATTTTAAAAGTAAAGCATTTTATAAATGGAGAAAATATAACAATTATATTGTTTATTTCAGAATATATAGAAAATGAAGTGGAAAAATTAAAAGGGGAACTAAATGAAATAAAAGAAATTGAAGAGCATAAAAGAGAGTTTTATGGAGAGTTATCCCATGAATTAAGAACTCCAGTAAATATAATTTATTCATCTATGCAGTTATTAGGGAATAAAAAAAATTTAGATGATAAAGAGGAATTTTTAAAATATTATGATAAATATGAAAAAGTAATGAGACAAAATGCACTTATAATGCTTAAACTTATAAATAATTTAATTGATAACAATAAAATAGAGGCTGGGTTCACAGAGGTGATTTTAAAAAACTATGATATAGTATCTTTAATTGAGAACATTACAATGCTTGCAATTCCTTATTTAGAAGAAAAGGAAATTTCTTTAATTTTTGACACAGAATATGAAGAGCATATAATTAAATGTGATCCAGATAAAATTGAACGAATAATGTTTAATTTACTTTCTAATGGAGCTAAATATACAGGTAATAAGGGGAAAATAGAGGTATTATTAGAATTTGATAATGATTATGTAATAATAAAAGTAAGAGATTCTGGAGTGGGTATTCCAGAAAACATGCAAAAAGAAATTTTTGAAAAATTTAAACAGGTAGAAGACAGAAAAGAGAAAAAATTAGGTAGTGGAATAGGACTAGCTTTGGTTAAATCTTTGGTAGAGCTTCATAATGGGAAAATAGAACTTAATAGTAAACTTGGAGAAGGTAGCGAATTTATTGTTAAAATACCAAATGAGATTAAAGTGACTTTGGAAGATGAAGTTAAAGTATACAACTATGCTAGTCAAAGTATAGCTAATTTATCTGTAGAATTTTCAGATTTATAAATTAAAAATATTTAAATATTAATCTATCATAAAAGTAATTATATTTTATGATAGATTATTTTTTTTAAAAAATTAATTGTGAAAAATTATAAAGCTATTAAGAATTTGATTTTTATAGGAAATATTATTGATAGGTTTAAATATAATATTGTATAAACTAATGAATTTTGGAGGATTAAGATGAAAGTTGGAGTAATGATGGGAGGAATTTCATCAGAGCGAGATATATCTCTTCAAAGTGGGAAAAATATAATAGATAATTTAGATGAAAAACAATATGAAGTGGTAGCTATAGAGATAAATAGCAAAAAGGATGTAATAGAAAAAGTAAAAGATATAGACTTTGTATTTTTGGCTTTACATGGTACCTTTGGTGAAGATGGTTCTGTTCAAGCAATTTTAGATTCTTTAGGAATTCCTTATTCAGGTTGCGATTGTTTAAGTAGCGTAATTTGCATGGATAAAGATATTACTAAAGCTATTTTGAAGGCAAATAATATTGATACTGGAAAATGGATTGTGGTTAAATCTTTAGAAGATATAAATTATGAAGAAATAAAATCTATAGGTTATCCTGTTTTTATAAAACCTAATAGAGGGGGTTCTTCTGTTGCAACAACTTTAGTAGAAAGTGAAGATAAAGTTAAAGATGCAGTGGAATTAGCCTTAATTTATGATAAAGAAGTTATCATAGAAGAGTATATAAAAGGAGAGGAAATAACTTGTCCCGTATTTGCGGAAAAAGCATTTCCTATATTAAAAATAATTCCTAAAGGTAAATTTTTTGATAAAGAATCTAAATATAATGATGGTGGAGCAACAGAAGAAATTGCAAATTATGATGAAAAACTTATAGCATTAATAGAAAAAATTTCTATAAAAACCTATAAGTTGTTAAAGTGCTCAGTATACGCCAGAATAGACATGATAATAAAAGAATCTAAACCTTATGTTTTAGAAGTAAATACTTTACCTGGAATGACAAAGAATAGCTTAGTTCCTAAAAGTGCAAAGGAATTTAAATTAACCTATAGTGAACTTTTAGATTTTATAATAGAACTTTCTTTAAAAAAATAAAAAAGGAACCTTTGAGGGAGGAATTTTATAAATTAATAATAGAATAATTAATTTATAGGTGAGATTTATGCAAGGAGCTAATTCAGCTAATACATTTGGACCGGATATTAATGAATATACAGAATCAGTTGATTTTTCAATACTTAGTAAAAATTCAGATTTTATTTATTTAAGAACTTCAGGATCTGGAAGTGGGAACTTTGTGATGGATAGAAAGTTTTTACAGTTTGCAAAAAGTTGTAAGGAATATGGTATTCCCTGTGGAGGATATCATTATGCTATTCCTTCTAGTGATATAACTACAGCTATAAGTCAAAGTGACAATTTTAGAGATGTGCTATATAAGGGCTTTGGAGAGGGAAATTGCGGAGAACTTTATCCTGTAGTTGATGTTGAAGTTCCTACAGATGGTTCTTTAACTTCAACAGAGATAGTTAATTGGATAGAGGCTTTTAGCAATAGATTTTTCAAAACTACAAAAAGAAAAGTTATGCTATATACAGGAACTTTTTTTATTCAAAAGAATAATAATTTATCAGTTTCGGGAAAAGGATATCCACTTAAAAATATGCCACTTTGGATAGCATTATATCCAAGTATTCCTGGAAATCCAAATATTCCACCTAACATAGCTGGGTGGACAAGTTGGTTAATATGGCAATATACACAAAGTGGTAATTTAGAGGGCATTGGAAATCTAGTAGATTTAAATCATGGACCAATTTCCTTGGTGGACCTTATGCCACCTCAAAATATATCCTGTTTAAAAGCTTATATTTCTAATGGGAAAATATATACTAGTTGGTGTCCTGTAAGTGGAAATAACATTTGGGGTTATAACATTTTTGTGAATTCAAATTATGCAGGAACAGTTCCAGAGGGGGCAAAGAGTTATGTAATTAATGGATCAAATTTTTACTTACCAAAGGGAAAAGATATAACTATAACTATAGAAGCATTTGATAAATTTGGAGGCGTATCCTTAAAAAGAACTTCTACAATTATAAAAAATTAAAAAAATGTAGAAAATAGCCTTATTAAATGGTAAAATTAGGTAGTTAGAGTATTTAACTACCTTTTTATTTTGTTTTTAAAAATTTAAATTATTTTTGAAAAAGAAATCTAAATAAACTTATGTTATAAATCGATATAATTTATAACATAGAAAAAACAAATAAAGAATAGTATTAAATTAGGGGATTGCTTAAATAGTTTGGTAAAGGATTTTTTTATTAGGAAAGGAGTAAAATATGGGGGATTCTAAAGAGGTGGCTACAATAGAAAAGAAAGAAAAGAGGAAATTACATTGGTATTTAGTAATAGCTATTATAGCAATTATTTTAGGTGCTTTAGGAGCATACATTTATTCAATAAATAGTTTAGCTGATAGTTTTGAGAATAAAATTTATCCAAAAGTATTAGTGAATGAAATTGATTTAGGGGGAAAAACAAAGGAAGAAGCAAAGGCTTTATTAGAAAAAGAGTTTGGTGAAAAGGTAAAAGAAAAAAAATTAACTTTAAAAGTAGGAGAAAATGAAGTAACTGTAGATTATAATAAGATAAATCCTATCCTAGGAATAGATGAAACAGTAGACAAAGCTATAGCCTATGGGAAAAATGAAAATATTTTTTCAAAGAATAAATTAATAAAAAATGGGGTTAATGCTACTGTTGGCTTAGGTTTAAGTTATGATGAAGAATCTGTGGAAAACTTTAAAAAAGAATTAAAGAAAAAAGTAAATAAAAAACATAAAGATGCTACTATAAGTGTTTCCTCTGGAAATGTTTCAGTAGTTCCAGAGGAAAATGGAATGAAAGTTAACGAAGATGATTTAAATAAAATAGTTTCAGAGAATCTAAATAGTACTATAAATGAACTTAATCTAGTTAAGGAAGTTTCTACAGAAGTTGATGAAGCAAAGATTAATTCTAAAATGCTTGCTAATATAAATGGAAAAATTGGTGGATCATCAACTAATTTCAATGCAGGAGATTGGCAAAGAACAACTAATTTAAAAATAGCTACAGGGCATATAAATGGAGTTTTATTAATGCCAGGTGAAACATTTAGCTATAATGATGTTGTTGGGGAGAGACTAGCTTCTAGAGGGTTTATGAATGGTGCTGGATTTATAGGTAATAAGGTAGTTCCAACTATTGGTGGCGGAGTTTGTCAAATTTCAACTACATTATATCAAGCAATTTCTAATTCAGGAATTTTACCAACTGAAAGGCATCCACATAGTATGCTTGTAACCTATGCAAATCCAAGTGAAGATGCAGCAGTAGCTTGGGAGGTTTTAGATTATAAATTTAAAAACACCTATGATTTTCCAATATATATAGAAGGATATTTAACTGGAAGTACAGTTTATTTTAATGTATATGGAGATAAAGAAGCTCTTGGAGGTAAAACTTTTAAATTAGTGGGAGTAACTAATTCAAAGGGTGGAAATTATGCAGCTACATCTACTGGTTATTTAGTTACCTATGAAAATGGAAAAGAAATAGATAGAAAATTAATTAAAAAGGATAGCTATAGAAATAAAGCTGAATAAATATAAAAGGTTTTGAAAGAATATTAAATTTCTTTTAAAACCTTTTTATTATGGAAAACAAATTGAAATATTCTAGATAAATAGATTTATTTTATGTATAATCATAGATATAAAAAGAATAAAGAAGAAGGTGAAAGCTTATGAGTTATAAAATGGTCTGTATAGATATGGATGGGACACTTTTAAATTCCCAAAAAAAGCTTTCGGAAATTAACAAGACAGCACTTAAGAAGGCTTACGACAAAGGAGTACATATAATTATATGTACTGGCAGAAATACAAATAGTGCAAGGTATTTTTCGAATTTAATTGGAATAAAATCAGCTGCAATAGCTAATAATGGTGCTATTGTTATAGATGAAGATGGGGAGGTTTTATTATTTAAAGAGACTCTGAATAAAGAACAGTGTATAAGGCTTTTAGAGCTTGGAAGAAAATATAAAGCAACACCTAATTTTCATGGTATAGGAAAGATTTATTTAAATTCAAGACTTAGAAAAATAGCCAATGATTTATTTTTCAATAGATCTGTTCCTGAAAAATTTAAAATTAAAAATGTTTATTATAAATCAACATCAAATCATTGGGATGAAGTATTTAGTAATAGTAATGAATTTTTTGGAAAATGTATTTTCACAGAAAGTCCTAATAAATTAAGAGAATTAGAAAAAGAATTAATTAAAGGGGATTTTGAAATAACTTATTCAGGGAAATATTGCTTAGAGGTAAATAATAAGGGTGTAAATAAAGGGAGAGCTGTTAAACTTTTATCTGAACATTATGATATAAAACAAGAGGAAGTAATTTGTATTGGCGATAATGGAAATGATATCTCTATGATTGAGTTTGCAGGGCTTGGTGTTGCTATGGAAAATGGCACAGAGGCAATTAAAAAAATAGCTAATTACACAACAACTACAAATGATAAAAATGGTGTGGCTAAGGTAATTGAGAAGTTTATTTTAAATGAAGAATAGTGGTATTAATATTTTTAAAGCTTAGTTAAATATAGTAAACAACTTGCTTTTTTTTCTTAGAAATAATATTATAGATAAGTAATAGATTAATTAGAATTAAAAAATTTAAATTTTTAAAAAATAAATTTAAAAAAAGTAAAAATTCTAAATTTTTAGTTCTATTACTTTAATTTAGATAATTAATTTTAGAAAAATATATTATTTTTTAAACTGGAGGAAGAGTTATGGTTAACTTAAATATAGTTTTATATCAACCAGAAATACCACAAAATACAGGGAACATAGGAAGAACTTGTGTACTAACAAATTCAAAGTTACATTTAATAAAGCCATTAGGTTTTAGTTTAGATGAAAAGCAAGTTAGAAGATCAGGTCTTGATTACTGGAGTCAGTTAAACTTAGAAGTGCATGAAAGCTATGAAGAATTTATGAAAAAATATGGTAACGAAAGAATATTTTTAGCATCAACGCATGCAGAGAATTTTCATAGTGAAGCAGAATACAAACAAGGTGATTTCATCATGTTTGGTAGAGAATCATCAGGGGTTCCAGAGGATGTTCACAATGCTTTAATGGGAGTTAGAATACCTATGATAGAAACCTCAGATAGAAGTTTAAACCTATCTAATACTGTTTCTATAGTAGCTTATGAAGCTTTAAGGCAAATTGGATTTCCTAATATGAAATAGTGTGGGGGAGAAATAATTAATGAAAAAAATTAAAATAATTACAGACAGTACTTGTGATTTACCTAGGGAGATTATAGAGAAATACGATATAGATGTTATGCCTGTTTTAATAAATTTTGGTGAAGATAGCTATTTAGAGGGAATAGATATTACAAGAGATGAGATGATGGAAAGAATAAATAGGGAGAATGTTCTTCCAACAACAGCTCAGATTACACCAATGAGATTTGAAGAGCATTACGGGAAATACATTAAAGAGGGATATAAGGTTGTTGCAATTCACATGTCTTCTAAAATGAGTGGTACATATCAATCAGCATTAATAGCAAAAGAAGAATTTAATGAGGATGATATCGTAGTTATTGATGGATTAAGAATAACTAGTGCACTTGGAATGATTGTTTATAAAGCAGCAAGACTTGCTGAAGAGGGAAAAACAATTAAGGAAATTGAAGAAGAAATATTGATATATAGAACTAAAGTAAAAAGTTCACTAATATTTGCTAGTCTTGATAACCTAGTTAGAGGTGGAAGACTATCTAAAGGGAAAGCCATGATAGTTGGAGCTTTAGGAATTAAGCTTATACTAGATATGGAAGAGGGAGAAATGAATGTTGTAGGCAAAGTTAGAGGAACTAAAAAGGCCGCAAAAGAAGTTATAAAAGCTTTAGAATCAGTAAAGCTAAAAGAGGGAGAGCCTATTGTATTTATTAATTATAAAACAGAGGCAGAAGAAATACTAAGAGAATACTTAGAAAGCAATAATTTACATTATATTGAGACAACTGTAGGATGTGCAGTTGCTATACATTCAGGAGAAAATGCTGGAGGCTTTTTCTTCGTAGAGGATTATTAAAATTTATTAAATTTATATTTTAAAAGCTTAAAAGAAATATAATATTGTTCTGAAATGGACAAGTTATTTTCTTTTAAAGCTTTTTTTTGTGTAGATAAAATTTCAATTACTAGAAAGAAATAGAAAAAATGACATTGAAATGACATTGAGAAAGATTAAAATGAAATAAATAGATTTTATTTTAATTCAAAGAGGGGATTTAAATGGAAGTTTTAGAAATGAATTTACCTTTAGTTTTTGTTTTTTTAATAGCAGGATTTTTTATGAAATTTAAGCCACCAAAAAATATTAATGGATTTATTGGTTATAGAACAGTTAGATCAAAGAAAAATAAAGATTCTTGGAATTATGCAAATAGAAGATGTGGAGAAATCATGTTACAGTTAGGACTTCTTTCTACAGTTTTAATTCTTACAAGTACTTTATTTGCTATGGATATGAATAGTGGGCTACAAAATATCATTGGATTAGTAGAAATGATTTTAATTTTAATAGTAGTTGTGATAATACCTATATATTTAGTTGAAAAAGAATTAAAGGAAAAATTTGAGGATTAAAATATTTAGGTTGAAATTTTTATATAAAAAATGTAAAATTGATAAAGATTAGATATATTGCCGTCAATAGTACTTAATAGGGAATAAAGTGAGAAACTTTAACTACCCCAGTAACCGTGATGTGGACAAAGTCTCAATTAATAACCACTGTGATTTTTTATGGGAAGGTGAGATAGAGGAAGAAACAAAGTCGGGATACCTAGCAATATAGTTAGTCATTAATCTTCTGAGGGTTTGATTAATGAATTATATAAATTGGATTTATCAATATTCTATGTAAATTAATAACTTTGATAGTTAAAATAAAAAATAAATTTATTAGAAATTGTATCAAAATTTAAAAAATATTTTATTAGTTAATTGTTATCTAAGCCCTAAAAAAATGAAAGTTTATTTTAATTGGGAATATAAATAACAAGAAAGATATAGATATTTTTTAGTTGATACAATTTTTTT
>JBOGCG010000016.1:0-5269 GCA_051656625.1 Sarcina sp.
TAAATAGTAAATAGATATTATAACTTGTTTTAATTTAGAAAGGATTATTTATAATGATATTAGATTTTTATGAAAGATATAAAGTTTTAAATAAAGAAATTAGTGAATTTATAGAAGAATTAATTAATAATAATTTAAATTATGAGAAAAAAGAAGATACTTTAAAAATATTACTAAACTTTAATGATGAGTTAGGTAATTTAAAAGAAGGATTAGAAAAAATAAATTGTGAAGATAAAGATAATTTAAATGATTTAAATTATTTAATAATGGATTTATTATTTTTAATAATGGATCTTATTAATTTCTATAATTATAATCAGGTTGAACGATTTAAAATGAGAGCAACTAATTATTTAAATAAACAAAGAAGAAAAGAATTTTTCAGTTAAAAAATAAAAGTGGTTATATCAAAATATAATGATATAACCACTTTTATTTATATAGCTAAAATATTAACACTCAGTTGTATAAGCAATTATTTTTAAATTTCCTTTACTTTCAAGTGTACTTGTTAAATTTATATTACCGTTTGAATTACTTAGTGGTGTACTAGCGTTAATAATTTGAACTGTAGTAGGGGTAGTTATTGAAAAAGTTCCCTGTGCATTAAATTGAGTTGATATAATTACAGGGAAGTTACAAGAGCAGAGAATATTAGAATAATTAGGTTTTTCATTAATTATAGGAATAATATTAAAGGAAATTTGTTGAACTTGGTCAATTCCTTCTATACAAACATACCATTCAAAATCATAAATTCCAGCTTCAAGAAGATTAATACTTCCGTCAGAATTTATGATAATAGCAGATTGAGAAGAAAGAGAATTGGAATCAATTGTAATATTGCTTTGAATATCATTAAAAATAAAAGGTGCATTATAGTTAATAGTAGAAGAGCCTACTATATTGATTGTGGCATTAATAGCAGATATTTTACTAATTGCACCACTAGAGCCTGGAGGGCCTTGAACTCCTTGATCTCCTTTTACTCCTTGAGGACCTCTTGGGCCTTGAGGGCCAGCAACTCCACGAGGGCCAGCAGAACCACGTTCACCTTTTGGGCCTTGAATACCTTGGGAGCCAGTAGGACCAACTGGACCATCATTACCAGCAGGGCCTTGAGGGCCAGTAGGACCAAAAGGTCCAATTTCACCACTTGAAAGTTCTGAAATAGTAATTCCAGCCTGTGCTGTTGTATATTGTGCTAGAATTACTACAGCGGCATTTTGAGTGCTTTCTGAATAACCTGTAATATTAACTAGTTGAAATTTATATGGTACTTGTTCATTATTTAATGACAATATGGAATTTCCGTTTATTTCACCAGTTTTTAAAGGATTTACAGCAGCTTGATATGAATCATAGCTTTCAGAGTTAGTAGCAATTCCTTTTATTCCAAAACCAATTGCAGAACTATTACTTCCAGTTTGCGTTACAACCCACCAATTAATGAGATAGTTTCCAGCCTTATTTATAGTAAAAGTTCCAGTAGTTATATCTTTAGAAATTATTCCAGAGTTATCAGAAACATAATCATAATTAAAAAGAATAGGGTCATCAAAATTTAAGGTTGATGTTGTAGTTGGAGTAAGTGTATATAAAATTGAGTCAAAAACTGCACCCATAGTGAACTCTCCTTTTTAGTAATTTAATATATAATATGCTGAAAGTAAATGAGACGAACATAAAAAAATTGAAGTTTAAAAATTGAAGAGATTTTAGGGCATTTAACTTTTAATATTGTAACAAATTTTATTGAAAATTCTTATATTAATATAGATCTATTATTTTGGGGGAAAGATGTTAAATAAAAACTTTTGGCAAGGAAAGAAAGTTTTAATAACAGGACATACTGGATTTAAAGGAAGTTGGCTTTCAATAATGTTAATAGAGCTTGGTGCTATAGTTGTAGGATATGGACTAAATCCATATAGTGAAAAAGAAAATTTTTCATTATGTAAATTAGAAAATAAAGTTATTGATTTTAGAAATGATATAAGAGATGGCAATTTATTAAAAGATATAGTAAAAAAAGAGAAACCAGATGTTATATTTCACCTAGCAGCGCAACCATTAGTGAAAGTATCTTATGAAAATCCTGTGGAAACTTATGAGGTAAATGTCAATGGAACTATAAATCTTTTAGAGAGTCTAAGAGAGTTAAATAAAAAAGTTACAGCTATATTGGTGACTACAGATAAATGTTATTTGAATAAAGAACAGTTTTTTGGATATAGAGAAACTGATAGTTTAGGAGGATATGACCCTTATAGTTCATCAAAGGCCTGTTGTGAAATATTAATTGAATCTTACAGGAATTCATTTTTTAATACAAAGGATTATCATAAGCATAAAAAGGGAATTGCATCTGTAAGAGCAGGAAATGTTATTGGAGGTGGAGATTGGGCTAAGGATAGAATACTACCGGATATTATAAGAGCCATAGAAAATAAAGAAAAAATAGTTTTGAGAAGTCCAACTAGTGTAAGACCTTGGCAACATGTATTAGAACCATTAAGAGGATATATTATGTTAGCAGAGAAATTACATGAAGATATTAATTTTTCAGGAAGTTGGAATTTTGGACCAGAAATAGATAGTTTAGTGACAGTAGAGGAGATAAGTAAGAGAGTATTAGATTTTTATGGAGAAAAATCTCTTTTGCAAACAACAAAGAATAATATACATGAAACAAAATTACTTTTATTAGATATAACAAAGGCAAAACTTAAATTAGGATGGAAACCTAAATTAACTGTAGAAGATACAGTGAAACTTACTGTAGATTGGTATAAACGCTATGAAAAAGAGGATTGTTATTTATTGGAAGTAGAAGAAATAAAGAGTTATTTAGCAATTTAAAGAGAGGATTTATGGATAAAGTTATAGTAACTGGTGCCACTGGATTTATTGGAAGTAATTTGGTGAAAAGATTAGTTTTTGAAGGTTATAAAGTAGCTATAGTTATAAGAGAAAAAAGTAGTTTGAAAAATTTAGAGGAAGTTTTAGATGAAATAGAAATTTTCATTTTTGATAATAACTTAGAAAAATTAATTTCTTTTTTAGAAAAAACTAATCCTAAAGTTATTTTTCATTTAGCATCTTTATTTATAGGAGATCATCAAAGTAAGGATATAGAAAATTTAATTGATAGTAATGTGAAATTTGGTTGTTTTTTGTTAGAAGCAATGAAAAAAAGTTCAGTGAATAATATTATAAATACAGGGACGGCTTGGCAGCATTTTAATAATGAAAAATATAATGCAAGCTGTTTATATGCTGCTACAAAAGAAAGCTTTTCAAAGATATTAGAATATTACGTAAAAGCTTACTCTATGAAAGCAATAACTTTAGAGCTTTTTGATAGCTATGGAGAAAATGATAATAGAGGTAAATTAATAAATATTATAGAAAAAGCAGCATTTTCAAAAGAAGAATTAGATATGTCTTGGGGGGAACAATATATTGATTTAACTCATGTAGATGATATAGTAGAAGGATTTTTGATAGCTTATAAGCATTTATTAAAAAATATTAATGAAGCTGATTTAAAAGTTTATGGATTATGTACTGGAAGAAGATTAACTATAAGAGATGTTGTTCAGTTATTTGAAGATATTTTAGGTTATAAATTAAAAATAAATTGGGGAAAAAGAGAATATAGAAAAAGAGAAATAATGATTCCTTGGAATAGTTATGAAAAGTTACCTAATTGGAATAGTAAAATTTCTTTAGAAGAGGGGTTGAGAAGAGTTGTTAAGCAAAGAAAAAATACTTAGAGAAAATGTTTTAAAGGCAGTTAAGGAATATTATGATGAAGTCTATAAAGATGAGGAACAATGGAGAGTAGGGAAAAGGATAAATTATGCTGGAAGATGCTTTGATGAAAAGGAGCTTTTAAATGGAACTGAAGCGATTTTAGATTTTTGGCTAACCTCTGGAAAATGGGTGGAAAAGTTTGAAAAAGGTTTATCAGAAAAATTATCAGTAAAGTATTGTTCAGTTACTAATTCTGGTTCATCAGCAAATTTATTAGCATTTATGTCGCTTACATCTCCGAAACTTGGAGATAGAAGAATAAAAAAAGGTGACGAGGTTATTACTGTAGCAGCTGGTTTTCCAACTACAGTAAATCCTATAGTACAATATGGAGCTATTCCAGTATTTTTAGATGTAAATTTAGAGAATTATAACATAAAAACAGAAGATTTAGAAAAAGCTTTATCTAATAAAACTAAAGCTATTATGTTAGCACATTCTTTAGGAAATCCTTTTGATATTAAAATTATAAAGGATTTTTGTAGTAAAAATAATCTTTGGCTAATAGAGGATAATTGTGATAGCCTTGGTTCTAAATATTATATAGATGGAAAGTGGAAGTATACAGGAACTATAGGAGATATAGGCACATCTAGTTTTTATCCAGCACATCATATAACTATGGGAGAGGGTGGAGCTGTATATACTAATAATTTTATTTTAAAAAAATTAATAGATTCCTTTAGAGATTGGGGAAGAGACTGTTTTTGTCCTTCTGGAAAAGATAATAGTTGTAAAAAAAGATTTACAGGACAATTTGGAGAGATGCCCTATGGATATGACCATAAATATATTTATTCTCATTTAGGTTATAATTTGAAAATTACGGATATCCAAGGGGCTATTGGTGTGGCTCAACTGGAAAAGTTAGATGATTTTGTTGCCGCTAGAAAAACTAATTGGGAACTTTATAATAACTATTTTGATAAATTTAGTAAATATTTTTTATTGCCTAAAAAAACAAAAAATTCTGATCCAAGTTGGTTTGGGTTTTTAGTAACAATAAAAGATGAAAGAATAAAAAGAAGGGATCTTATCGAATTTATGGAGGAAAAGTTAATTCAAACTAGATTACTTTTTGCTGGGAATTTAGTTAAACAACCAGCTTATACTTTATTGAAAGATGAAATAGAATATAAGGTTGTTGGTGAACTTAAAAATACAGACTTAATAATGGAAAATAGTTTTTGGCTTGGAACATATCCCAAAATAAATGAAAGTACAATAAATTATATAAGTAAAATAATAGAAGATTTTCTAATTATTAAGGGGATATTATAATGTTTAATATTGAAGAATATGATATAGAAGGATTATTATCTATAAAAGCTAATAATTTTTCTGACAAGAGAGGTTCTTTAACTAAAATTTTTCAAATAGAGGATTTTAAAAATATAGGAATAGAAGAGCAGTTTAAGGAGGAATATTACTCTATATCAAAAAATGG
>JBOGCG010000017.1:0-57743 GCA_051656625.1 Sarcina sp.
TCTAACTTAAACTAGATTCTGAATATGTACCTAGCGATACTGGGGAATTTAAGCCTGTGAAGAGTTATAGCAATGAAAGTAGTATGTGATTTATCACTACAAAATCAGATTCGTTGAAGCAGGAAGATACAGAGCGAAAATCTTAGGATATAAGTTGTATCACAGTATAAATGTCTACATTTAGATAGAAATGTATATATTTTTCGTATCGGCTGCAATGTTACATGATCTAGGTAAAAAAAGAGCCACTAAAGTTAGAAAAGGAAGAATTGTTGCCTATGATCATGATAAATTTGGGAAAAAGGAAGCCTTTTCTTTATTAGATAAATATGAATTTTTAAATGATGATTTTAAAAATAATGTTTCAACTTTAGTTGGATATCATATGCATGGATTATACATAACAAGAAATTTACCCTTCGCAAGAGTTGAGGATATGATTAAGGATGTTGAAGTTCATGATATTTTATTATTATTTTTTGCAGATAAGCTTGGAAAAGGTGAAAATTCCAAAGAAAAAATTAAAAGTGCAATAAATCAGGTAAAAGAAATAATTAAATATATTGAAGACAATTATAAAATAGATTTATCTGAAACAGTAAATGATTTCAATGATTTAGAAAAAAATTTATAAAAAAGCAAAAAAATAGCCTACCATACCAAATATATTTGCCACAGAAATAGAAGAATTCATAAAAGGCTAAGAACTTCGAACTTCTAATATTTTTTCAAAAATAAAGAAGTTTTAAGCCAAATGAAATTCTATTTCTTAGGGTCAAATACATTCAATGATCGGCTATTTTTTAATTTTTATCACCTAACTTGAGAAAGAACCCAAATATATTCAGTAATTGGCTATTCTTTTAATATTTATTCTATAAATTGGAAAATGTATAACTGAATTATAGGTTAAGCCTCTACTAAAGAAGCAAAATTACTAAATTTACTGTCCTGCATTTGTTTTAGATATTCCGCTCTAATACAGTGAAGATTATTGTCAACTTCAATTACTAATACATCTTCATAGTCATAACCAATTATATTACAAGGAATAGCTTTTTCTGTGAACACACCTTTGTAGAAAAATTCTTTAGTAGCAGAACTAGCTTTAGCAGACAAAAGTTTATATTGCTTTAATAGTTCTAATTTTTCATCCGCAGAAGAAAATCTATTGAAAGAATTCTTTGGAGCCACATATTTAGTGAATGATAAATTAGATGTTTTGTTTTCCTCTAAAATAGCTTTACTCTCCATTGAATTAGTACTTTTTTCAGTTTCTACTGAATTATTGCTTTTTGGAGTTTCATTAGTTCCAAATAAATCAAAGGATAATTGACCAAAGTCTTCCTTATCAGTATTAGCATTAGAAGTTTTTATTTCTTCAGTAGTTACTTTAAAATCTTTAGATTCTTTAATAACTGGGGTAGTAGGTTCAGAAATCTTAGTAACAGCTATTTCATGGGAATCCTCTATAATTTCCTCTTCATAGCCAATAAGATCTAAAAACTCATCTTCGTTAATAAGCTGTATATCATCACCATTTATAAACTTTTCTTTAGCCTTATTGTATTTAGTGGTACCAATAGAAGGACTATTTGTTTGAAGATTAGTTCCAATGATTAAGTAGTTAGTACTTTTAACCACTGAATCTTTATAGATTCCTCCTAAGTTTACAACCTGTTGAGCGGCCTCTTTAAGTTCTAAGTGTAATAAATCACCTGTAATAACAAAAGTTTTACCGAAAACTGGATTATTTTCATCAAAATTATCTACAGTAGCTTTGATATCACTAGCCTTAAAGGTTTTTTTCTTAAAGAAATTATTAGTTGAATTTCTTTCAAAGAACTTCTTTTTAGTTTTTAAATCAAAGGAAAGTATATCTAAATTTAAAGTTTTTTTCAGATAGCTTTCTTTTATTAAATCTTTATTCTCTAATAAATCCATAAAAATTTGTAAGCAAACTAAAGCATCTTCTCCAGCTCTATGATGTTCAAAGGTTAAATTAAGTCCGCTAGCAATAGAGCTTAGTTTATAACTATCTAAAATTCTATTTTTTCTATAAGCATCATGACTACAACAATAGTTAAAATCTTTAGTATCTAATTTATAACGTAAAATTAATTTTTTTAGAACAGAAATATCAAAATTTGCATTATGGGCAATGATTAAAGTATTTTCATCTATCAATTCTTTTAATTCCTTCCAAATTTCAGGGAAGGTTGGTTTATCATTAACCATTTCTTTTGTTATTTTATGAATTTCTATATTAGTTTCATCAAAATGACTTTCTGGATTAATTAAAAATTCTTTTGATAAAATTATTTCTCCATTTTCTGCCATAGCTATTCCTAGTGAGCAAGCACAATCATGAAAGCTATTAGGTGTTTCAAAATCTATAGCAAGTAATTTAGTAAAGGTTTTAGCCATAAATATTCCTCCTGTAAAATCCTTATTATCTTAATTATAAATGTTATGTTAAGTTTTACATAGAATAATTTTAAAAGAAATCTAAATTTTATATATTTTTTTTGAAAAACAACCTATCATTTATATAAAAATAAAGAAAAAAAATTAAAGTTTTTGTAAAAAAATGCGATAAAAAAATTGGGGAAAGTTTAAAAAAGTGGAGGATTTCATGAAAAAGGGAATAAAAAAACAATTGATATTAATTATGCTTATGATAGGATTAATTCCTGTTTTAGCAATTTCTACTATAGCAATATTAAATACTAATTCAATGAGGGATAAAGAATATAAAGATACAACAGAAAATTTTATTAAAGTAATAGATAAAACTGTACAGGATTTAATAGATAAAACCGAAAAAGAATTTGAATATTTTTCAGGAATGAAGGAATTTAAAGAACCTTTTAAGGATGAAAATCAGAATTTTATTTATGAAACATTTAAAAATTTTGGGGAAGTAGATAACAATGTTCAAAGATATGCCTATGCAACAGAAGAGAAGAAAGTTTATAGTTATCCACTAGAGGGGATTGAGTTAAATACTGATTTAACAGATAGGGAATGGTATAAAAAAGCAGTTAATAATTTAGGATATCCGATAGTTTCAAATATATACATAGATATGGTAACTAAACAGCCAGTCATAACAATATCAGAGGCAATTTATGATAATGAAGTACTAGTAGGAGTTTTAGCAGCAGATATTTCATTAGAATTAGTTTCTAAATTATTTTCTAGTTTTACTATAGGGGAAACAGGGGAAATAATTATATTAGACAACAATTTAGAACTTATATCAGGAAATATAGAATTTATAAATAATAATATTTTTAATGAAAAAAGCAAATTGCTTAAATTTAAGAAAAATAATGAGAAAAGACAGGGATATGTAGGGGAAAGTGAAAAATTAGGCTGGAAAATAATTTTAACTCAAAGCGAAAAAGAAGCTAATAAAAATTTGAATAATCTTAAAATATCTATTTTATTAACTTTAATTATAAGTATTGTATCAGTTGTGCTAATTGGAGTTTTATATTCAAAAAAATTAGTAGAGGGAATAAATAAAATACTTCAGTTAGTTAATAAAAACGCTAATGGAGACTTTAGAGAAGTTTTAGAAATAAAAACTAATAATGAGTTAGAGGTATTAGGTGATGATTTAAATAAAATGCAAGAAAATATAACAAGACTTTTAGGAGAATTAAAGAAAATAGGAGAGGCAGTAAGTCGTAGTTCAGAGGAAATAAAAGAAATAGGAACAGAAAATAATATTGGTATAACTGATATATCAGATGTTATTGATGAACTTGCAAAAGCAGCTAATGAGTCTTCTAAAAGAGTTGATAGTTTAAGAAATGAAATTAATGAAATTTCAATGGGAATAGATAATATAAACAATAATATGGAAATATCTAAAGAGCGCGGAGAGGTAACATTAAAATTAAGTGATAAAGGTATTGAGACAATTAATAGTTTAATGGAAACTTCTAAAACTACTTTAAATGCAACAGGTAAGGTTGAAGAAGGGGTTTTAGAAATATTACAAAGTGCAAAAAAGATAGAAGCTATTAATGAATATATTAGAGGAATAACAAATCAAACTAATTTATTAGCACTTAATGCCTCAATAGAAGCAGCTAGAGCAGGGGAAGCTGGAAAAGGCTTTGCAGTAGTTGCTAATGAAATAAGAAAGCTTGCTGATGAAACTAGTGGAGCAGCAGAAAATATTGCTTCAATAATAGAACAAATTGTAAAAGAAATAAATCATGCAGCTGATGATTCTAAAGAAACTAATATAGCGGTGAAAAGTCAGGAAAAGAATGTCCTAGCAGTTAAGGAAATGTTCTTTGAAATTAATAGTGCTGCTAGAGAATCAGCTAATAAGACAATAGAAGTAAATGGAGCTATTGAAAGATTAACGTTAAATAAAGAAAAAGTTTTAAAAGAAGTTAATAATATAGCGGAGATTTCAGAGGAATATGCAGTTTCAACAGAAGAAATATCTTCAAGTTGTCTTGAGCTTAAAGAAAAAACAACTGTGCTAGATGATAATTATGGGAAATTATTTAAACTTAGTAGTAATTTAAAGAAATCTGTTGATAATTTTAAAATATAAATTTAAAAATGCCACTAAAAATGGAAAAAAAATCTATTTTTAGTGGCAATTTTTTGATGAAATTTATGAAAAAATTAGCTTTATATTGTTAATAGCAGTGGCTTTCAATTATAATAAGAATATACAAAAGAGAAAAGGTCTTTTTAAAGGTACAAGGAGGATAAAAAATGGATGATATGTTTAAGCTTTTAGCTGAAAATATGATTTTTCCAATGTGGATAAAAGATAAGGAGTTAAATTTTATATATGCAAATGAATTATATGCAGAATTAAATGATAGAACTATAGACGAAATAATAGGATATAAAAATGAGGATATATTTGAACCATCTACCTGTGAGATATTTACAGCTTGTTCAAAGGCAGCACTAGAAAATGGAGAAATAGTATCAGGGAAGATGTATACAAATAAGGGATATAAAGAAGCTACGGTAGTACCAATTAAAGATAAGGAGGGAAATGTACTTTCAATTTATGGTTTAATAACAGATATGAATGAAATTAAAGAAAAAGAAGATGAAATAAAATTTCAACGGATTTTAACTGATCAAATGATAGATATTTTACCAGGAATGGTATTTTATAAGGATAAAGATGGAAAATTTGTTTATGTAAACAAAGAATTTAAAGATTTTTATGAGAAAAAAGGAATTAATGTAATAATAGGAAAAACTGCAAATGAAATTTATGGAGTTGAAGATGCAGAGAATTTTATGATACAGGATGAAGAGATTATAAAAAACAAGAATACTATATTAAATGAAGTGGTTTTTAAGGATTCAAAGGGAATAGAAAGTATAAGAGAGATAGTAAAAATACCTCTTTTAGATGAAGATGGAGAAGTAAAAGGAATTATAGGGAGAGCTTTAGATATAACAGAAAAGAAAAATATACAAAAAAGACTTGAATATTTAAGTTATACAGATATATTAACTGGTATAAAAAATAGAACTTATTTTGAAGAGGTTGAAAAGGAATATTCTAAAAAAGAGAATCTACCATTAGGAGTAATAATGGGGGATGTAAATGGTTTAAAGCTTTTAAATGATACTTTTGGACATCAAGAGGGTGATAAACTATTAAAGGCAGTAGCGAATGTATTAGAAGAGTCCTGTAAAGATATTGGAGAAGTATTTAGAATTGGTGGAGATGAATTTGTAATACTTGTACCAAATTCTAATTCAAAGCATTGTGATAAAATAATAAATGATATTATAAAAAAATGTAGTAAATATAAAAATGATTTATTTAATATAAGTATATCTTTAGGTGCTGGAGTAAAGGAAACAGAAAGTTGTGACATTTACAAAATTTTAAAAGAAGCAGAGGATAAATTATATAGAAAAAAGTTACTTCAAAAGCAAAGTGTGAAAAGTTCAATTTTAAATCTTTTAAAAGTTGGATTAGGTGTTAGAAGTGTTGAAACAGAACAACATACAGAAAGAGTAATGGACTGGGCTATGAAAATTGGAGAACAATTAGGTCTTGAAAGATCTTTAATTGATGAATTAATAATAGCAGCAGAGCTTCATGATATTGGGAAAATAGGAATTAGTGAATCTATACTTTTAAAACCTTCAAAATTAACTGATGAAGAATATGCAATAATGAAAACACATTCAGAAATAGGTTATAGAATAGTTATGGCTTCAAGTGAATTAAAGTCAGTGGCAAAAAGTGTTTTACATCATCATGAAAAATGGGATGGAACAGGATATCCAATGGGACTTAAGGGAGAGGAAATTCCATTGATATCTAGAATAATAAATATCTGTGACTCCTATGATGTAATGGTAAATGATAGGGTTTATAAGAAGGCTATGAAAAAAGAGGATGCTATTACGGAGTTAAGAAGAGTTGCTGGAACTCAATTTGATCCGAAGTTAGTAGAGTTATTTATAAATTATATAATGGATAAATAAAAATGATGAAACTACAATTTTATGAATTTTAAAATTCATAAAATATGTGGTTTTTATTAATTGAAATAATATTTTTAATTTTATATGAAATAATAAATAATATAATATTTATAAGGAAATTACCAATAAATCAAAAATGAGTAATTTAGATTTACAAATTTTCGTTTAAGATTATAAAAATAAAAAAAAATTATTATTTTTAATTATAATAATAAAGATAAACTTAAGAATAAAAATATTAAAAATGAGGTGGAAAAAATGGAAGATATGTTTAAGTTAATAGCTGAAAATATGATTTTTCCAATGTGGATAAAAGATAGAAATTTGAAATTTATTTATGCAAATGAATTATATGCAGAATTAAATGATAAAAAGATAGATGAAATAATAGGATATAAAAATGAGGATATATTTGATGAGAAAACCTGTGAGTTATTTACAGCTTATTCAAAGAGTTCATTACATAATGGAAATAAAGTAGTAACAGGAAAAATGTATACTAATAAAGGATATAAAAAAGCGATTATAGTACCAATTAAGGACTCTCATGGAGAGGTTATATACATATATGGATTAATAATAGATACAACTGAACTAAAGAAAAAAGAAGAAGAGATAAAATTTCAAAGAATTTTAACGGATCAAATGATAGATATTTTACCAGGAATGGTTTTTTATAAAGATAAAGATAAGAAATATGTTTATGGAAATAAAGAGTTTAAAGAGTTTTGTGAAGATAAAAAGGTAGAAAATATAATAGGAAAAACTGTTGAGGATTTAAATATAGAAGAATCAAAAGAATTAAAAGAATTAGATGAAAAAGTTTTAAGAGATAAAGAATTAACTGTTAGCGAAATAATATTCAAAGAAAAGGGAAATAAAGAAATAATAAGAGAGGTTCTTAAAATTCCACTTTTTGATGAAAATCAAACTTTTAAAGGCATTGTCACTAGGGCTTTAGATATTACAGAAAAAAGAAATATACAAAAGAGGTTAGAATATTTAAGTTACACAGATATTTTAACTGGAGTAAAAAATAGAACTTGCTTTGAAGAATTTGAAAAGGAATATTCTAAAAAGGAAAATTTACCCTTAGGTGTAATAATGGGAGATGTAAATGGCTTAAAGATTTTAAATGATAGTTATGGTCATCAAGAAGGAGATAAGTTATTAAAAGGGGTAGTTGATATAATAAAAGAATCTGTAGGAAATCGTGGAGAGATATTTAGAATTGGTGGAGATGAATTTGTAATTTTAATGCCTAGAGCTACTATAAAAGAGTGTGAAGATATGATAAATAGTATAGTGAAGGGTTGTATAGAATGTAAGAAGTGTCAATATAAACCTTTTAAGAAAAGTATTTCTCTTGGAGCAGCTATAAAAGAAGATGTGGAAAGTGATATTTTTGAAACATTAAAAATTGCAGAAGATAAATTATATAGAAAAAAAATATTAGAAAAACAAAGTGTAAAAAGTTCTGTATTCAATATTTTAAAGCTAGGTTTAGGGGTAAGAAGTATCGAAACAGGACAACATACAGAAAGAGTTATGTATTTTGCAGCAAAAATGGGAGAATTACTGGAGTTAGAAGAGGCTAAAGTAGATGAATTAATAATAGCAGCAGAGCTTCATGATATTGGGAAAATAGGTATTAGTGAAAGTATATTAGATAAACCAGCTAAATTAACAGACAATGAGTATTCAATAATGAAAACACATTCAGAAATTGGTCATAGAATAGTTATGGCATCAAGTGAACTGAAATCAGTGGCAGAAAGTGTGCTTCACCATCATGAAAAATGGGATGGAACAGGGTATCCGATGGGATTAAAAGGAGAAGAAATTCCGTTGATTTCCAGAATAATAAACATTTGTGATTCCTATGACGTAATGGTAAATACTAGACCTTATAAAAAAGCAATGAAAAAAGAAGATGCCATAGCAGAACTTAGAAGAGTTTCAGGAACACAGTTTGATCCTAATTTAGTAGAATTGTTTATAAAATATATAAATGGATAGATAGAGAAAAAATCCATATAGAGTTTTTTAACTCTATATGGATTTTTATATATTAAAATTTCTTTTTAATTGCATTTTATAAAAAGGATTATGAGTCATTGCCTTAACAAAAAGTGTAGGATATTCTTCTTTTAAATGCTTCATATAACTAGCCCAGGACTTAGCCATTAGTCGATATAATACTTTAATATCTTGCTTTATATGCTCTTTATCACAGCAAATAGAATCAGTATTTATGTATATATCCTGTAATTCTTCTTTCAAGTGGAATAAGGCAATAGTCATGTCAGAAAAACTTTCATGCTCCATTAAAGTAGGGTTAGTTATAATAGATAGAAGAAAATTATTTTTTTTATTAATTAATATTGATAATTTTTCTAAATCTAAATTTTCTATATTAACTTCAAAGTTATGGTTATCTAAAGTTTTGTTTAATTGTTTAAATTCTTGGGAACTCCAATTTTTATTTATATGTGCCTCATCTGAAATTTTTTTTACGCTTTCATCATGCTTAGCAAATTTCTCTAAAAGTTCTGAGCCAAATTCAGAAAAGAATACACCTTTTATCATTAAAAGTTTTTCCATTTTATGATGTGTATTTCTTTTTTCTATTAAATTTTCTATTACGAAGGCTGTGAAAAAGATATTCATAGGTATAAAAGCAATATTAGTAAAAAGTAAGGAGAGGGTATGTTGTAAATCATCAAATATAAAGCATTGTAAATAGAATAAAATTAATGAGATAGATATTAAGACAACACCTATTAAAATATTTTCTTTATATTTATTTCTTTTTTTATTTTTTTTTAATATCATAATTAAATTCCTTTCTTAACTTTGATTAAGAAGAGGCAATATCAAATTTTGATATTGCCTCTTTAAAAAATTATTTTTTAGATGTTAACTTAAAAGTTCACTTTTTTTAGTTAAAAAGTCTTGATAATTATTAGTAAAGTAAGCAGTGTTACCATTTAAGATATAGTATAGATAATCTGTATTAGCAGGTTTTAAGGCAGCTTTTAAAGCTTCAAGTCCTGGGTTACAGATAGGACCTACAGGTAATCCTTTATGAAGATATGTGTTATAAGGTGAATTAACTTGTAAATCTTTATAGTATACTTTATCAATATGTTTTCCTAAAGCATATATAACAGTAGCATCCATTTGTAACGGCATATTAGCCTTTATTCTATTATCTATAACAGATGATACAAGTTCCATATCTTTAGGAGTTTTTCCTTCAGCTTGAACTACTGAAGCTTTAGTAACTAAAGCTTCTATTTGGTTAGGAGAAATTTTCACTCCAGTTTGAGCCATTGCTTGATTTAACTCAACAGTAAACATGTTAAGCATGTTTTGTATCATGGCATCAGGAGATTCTCCCTTTTTAAAGTTATAAGTAGTTGGGAAAAGATAACCTTCTAATTGATATCTTACACCATCTCTTTTCTTAATGTATGCAGGTAAAGGATAGTTTTCTACTGCAGATATAAATTGACTTTCAGTACATAAACCAAATCCTGCAAGTTTAGTAGCTATTTGATCAATTGTATAACCTTCAGGTATTACAACTTTAATCTCAGTTCCAGTGTTTAAAACATGGATAAATTGATCAAAGGATACATCTCCTTTAACTGTATAATCACCAGGTGTTAAATTAACCTTAGGATGATCAATGTGGATATATAATTTAGTTAAAAGTGGATCCTTTACAACCCCTTTAGATGATAAATCATCAATTATTCCAGATAAACCTTCACCACTATTAACTGAGAAGTTAATAGAATTAGATGTATTAAATGGTTTTTTGATAGCTGAGTCCATTAATATAGCTACAACAATTACAGCAATTACTATTATTGCGATGATAGCGGCTATAATGCTAGCTATTATTTTTTTCTTTTTGTTCATTTCGGCCCCCTGATTAGTTTAGTAAAATTTTTCTTTTAAGGATTTAACTTCTTAAGTCGCCTTTAAAGTAAACCATAGATTTAAATAAAGTTCAAACAACTAATAAAAATAGTTTTTATATTATTGTATCTATTTTTTCATAATTTATTAATAATAATGCAATTCATAAAAAAAAACACAAAAACTATCAATTTTTTATGATTATTATATAATATTGACCTTATTATTAATAAAATGCTAAAATGATAATTGATTAACTTAAAATGGTTTTGAAAGAATTAAAAGGGAATTAAGTGAGAAACTTAAACTACCCCAGTAACCGTGAAATGGACAAAATCTAAAAATACCACTGTGGTGATTTAACTATGGGAAGGTTAGATGGAGGATGAAATTAAGTCGGGAGACCTGCCAATTTAGTGTTCAGGCTACTTTCTGAGGGGTAAGTAGCGGGATGAAATATAAAGATTTCATTAATCAAAGTACCCTAATTAATTTTAAGGGGGAACTTTTTTATGAAAAAAGTGAAAAAATTATTATCAATCTTTACTTTACTTTTAGTGTTTTTAACTACTATAGCAGGCTGTGGAACAGAGGGAGCAGTTACAGAAACTTTAATGAAGGATAGAGCAGGAAATGAATTTAAAGTGCCAACTAAGGCTGAAAAGATAGTTTCTACAGCTCCATCTAATACTGAAATTTTAGTAGGGTTAGGTCTTGGAGATAAGATTATAGCTGCAGATAAATATTCACAGGATGTAGAGGGTATAAAAAAAGAGGTTGCAAAGTTTGATTTTAGAGCACCGGATGTAGAAGGATTAATAGCTTTAAATCCAGATATTATAATAGCCTCAACCCATAACAAAGTTGGTGAAGAAGATCCATTTAAACTTATAAAAGAAGCTGGAATAACAGTGGTTTATGTACCTACTAGCGGTGGCTTTGAAGGGATTTATGATGATATTACTTTTATAGGAAAATTAACTGGTACTGAAGAAAAGGGAAATGAATTAGTTAATAATATGAAAGCTGAAATAGCTAAAATAAAAGATATTGGAGATAAAATAACAGTGAAAAAGAAAGTTTATTTTGAAATAGGTTCTGAACCTACTTTATTTAGTTTTGGTAATAATACTTTCTTAAATTCAATGATTGAAATTGTAGGTGCAGAAAATGTATTAAAGGATGAAAAGGAATGGGTATCCCCAACAGAAGAGGCAGTAGTTCAATTTAATCCAGATGTAATTTTAACAAATGAGGATTATTTAGAAAATCCAGTGAAAGCCATTAAAGAAAGAAATAGCTTTAAAACTATTAATGCTGTGAAGGATGAAAAGATATTCCTTATAAATGGAAATAGTTCTTCAAGACCAAGTCAATATTCAATAAAGGCATTAAAAGAAATTGGAAAGGCTATTTACCCAGAGTTTTATGAAGGGGTATAAAAAAGCAAATTTAATTATATTTTCTTGTACATTGATTATAATAACTTTATTAATTGGAGCTTCCTTTGGAAGTTCCAATATTACTATATGGGATGTTTTTTCTATTATGTTAAATAAATTATTTAATTTACCTCTAAGAGAGGGAATAACAGAACAGCAGGTGGCGATTATATGGGTAATTAGGTTGCCGAGAGTATTTTTAGCTTTTGTTGTAGGGGCAATGTTAGCTGTAAGTGGAGCCATTACCCAATCTATATTAAAGAATCCACTGGCATCTCCTTATACTATCGGTGTCTCTGCAGGAGCCTCTTTAGGAGTAGCTATTTATGTAATATTTGGAGTGACAATATCTATACTTGGAACATTTACCTTACCTATAATAGGTTTTATATCTAGCATTATTACTATATTTTTAGTAATTAAGTTTTCAAGTAAAGTGGATGGAAATCTATCAAATAATACAGTAATTTTAATGGGGTTGGTAATTTCTTTATTTGCATCAGCTATGCTTACAACATTAATGGCCATATTTAATGAGGATTTAAAATCTATAGTAAATTGGCAAATGGGCAGCTTTGCACTTAAGGGATGGAATTATCTATTAGCAGCAATTCCTTTTATGGTTATAGGATTAGGGGTTTTACTTAAATATTTAAAGGAAATGGATGCTTTAACCTTTGGAGATGATTTTGCTAGTTCACTAGGAATAGAAGTTCCTAAGGTTAAAAAGATACTTCTTGGAGTAGTGGCAGTATTAACAGGGACAGCAGTGGCACTTTCAGGAGTAATAGGATTTGTAGATTTAATTATTCCACAAATTGCTAGAAGAATTTTTGGTGCTAAACATAGCATAATAATTCCAAGTTCCTTTGTTTTAGGTGGAGTTTTTATGGTTATTGCAGATTTAGTAGCTAGAACTATTATTAGTCCTTCAGAACTTCCAATTGGAGCAATTACTTCTTTAATAGGAGCACCATTTTTTGCTTATATATATTTCAAGAAAGGAAAGAGAGTTTAAATGTTAAAAGTTAATAGATTATCAGCAGGATATAATAAAAAAAATATTATTGAAGATATTTCCTTTCAAGGATTAGAGGGAGAATTTTTAGCTATTGTGGGACCTAATGGTTCAGGGAAAAGTACTGTTTTAAAATCTTTAGGAAAGCTTTTAGATTATGATGGTGAAGTTTTAATAGATGGAATAAATATTAAAGGAATAAAAGGGAAAGAATTTGCAAAGAAAGTTGGTTTTATGAACCAACATAGTGAGAATTTTTTTCCTTATACCGTTTATGATACTGTTTCTTTAGGAAGATATCCCTATTTAGAGGGAAGTTTTTCTACACTAAATAAAAAGGATAAGGAGTTAGTGCTTAATGCTATAGAAAAGGTTGGTCTTTTAAATTATAAAGATAAATATATTACAGAACTTTCAGGAGGAGAGCTACAGAGAGTTTATTTAGCTAAAATTTTTGTGCAGGATCCTAAAATAATTCTTTTAGATGAACCAACTAATCATTTAGATTTAAAATATCAAATTGAAATATTAACATACATAAAAATTTGGGCTAAAGAAAATAAAAAGCTAGTTATAGCAGTACTTCATGATTTAAATTTAGTTCAATATTTCAGTGAAAAAGTAATTTTAATAGGGAATGGAACTTTAAAATTAATAGGGGATAAGGAAAAAGTTTTAAAAAGTAAGGAATTAGAGGAAATTTATCAGTTTAAAGTAAAAGATTTTATGATGGAAATAACAAAAAATTGGGGATAGAGAGAAATTAATAAAATCTTTGTTATTTAAGTAGAAAATCTGTAAGTAAATTGTAAGAAATGGAAGTTAATATATAAATATAGAAATTTACAGGAGGAAAGCTATGAGTGTTTTAGAGGTAAGGGGATTACGTAAGAAACTTGGAAAAAGAGAAATCATAAAAGGAATAGATTTAACTGTTGAAGAAGGAGAGATATTTGGATTTCTAGGGCCTAATGGAGCTGGTAAAACAACTACAATAAGAATGCTTGTTGGTCTTATAAATGCAGATGCTGGAGAGATAAGAATCTGTGGAGAAAGCATAAAGGATAAAGAGAAAGCACTTAAAAATGTTGGTGCAGTAGTTGAAAATCCAGAACTTTATAAGTTTCTTTCAGGTAGAGAAAATCTTATGCAAATTGCAAGAATAAGAAGAATATCTAAGGAAGAGGTAAATGAACTTATAAAATTAGTTGGTCTTGAAGGTAGAATAGATGATAAAGTAAAAAAATATTCTTTAGGAATGAAGCAAAGACTAGGGCTAGCGGCAGCACTTATTGGAAGTCCTAAACTTTTAATTTTAGATGAGCCAACAAATGGATTAGATCCATCAGGAATTATCGATTTTAGAGAAGTAGTTAAAAAAGCTGTAAGGGAAAAGGGCATATCTGTATTTATATCTTCACATATTTTAGTGGAAGTTCAAAATCTTTGTGATAGAGTTGCCTTTGTTAATCATGGTGTTATACAAGCTGTTGAGGAAATTAAAAATCAAAATATGGAAACAGAGAAGGAAAGCTTTAAATTAATGATTTTAGGAGAAAAGTTAGAGGCAGTAGAAAAAATTACAGAAATTCCTTTTGTATATTCAGTTAGTGAAAGTGAAGATGGAATAGATGTAGTTATTGAAACTGGTAAGGCATCAAAACTTATAAAAACATTAGTTGAAAATAACATAGAATTTGAAGAAATTTATAAGAATAGAATGGGACTTGAGCAAAGATATATGGAGCTTGTGGAAGGGGGAGTACGATAATGCTTGGAATTTTAATTAAAAATGAATTTATCAAGATATTAAGAAAAGGAAAAACATGGCTTGTTTTTGGCTTGTTTCTAGTAGCTATAGTGGCAATGAATGTAATGTCCTACATGTCTGAAAAAAGTATGAAATATTATATGTCACCAGCTGGCCAATTAGAGCAAATAGAAAATGAAAGAGTATGGATTAATGATGAGATTGCATATTCAGAAAAGCAATATAAAGAAAAAGACACTGAACAAAATAAAATGAGGGTAGAAGAATCTAAACAACGTTTAGTGGATTTAGAGGAAAGAAAAAAAGTTCAAGAGGAAAGAAAGTTAAAGGGTGATAGTCCTGATGCTTGGAAATTAGAATTAGCAGAACAAAAGAAAAGTCATGAAGAAACAATAGCAGATAAAAACTTAACGGAGGACCAAAAGGCTTATTCTAGAATGGAACTAGAAAGAATTGCAATGATAGAAAATGCAGGAATAAAGCCTTTAAATGGATGGGAAGTTGATCCATTTAATAATATGAGGCTTGTATTCATGGCATTAGGTTTTATAATTTTAGTTGCAGGAATAGCAGTATTTATGAGTGACATAGTTTCAGGAGAATCTACTCCTCCAACTCTTAAATTTTTACTTGTACAACCAATTTCAAGAACAAAAATGATATTATCTAAGTTTATAGCAATAACAATAACAGTAGTAACAATGATTGGTGGTATTGAATTATTAAACTTCTTAGGTCTTGGAATGATTAAGGGATTTGATGGTGGGAAAATGCCTGTTATGTTAGGACAAAAATATAAAGTTGTCTATGAGCATAATTACCCACAAATAACACCTATAGAAGGAACAGCAAAAATTTCTGATATGTTCACTTATATTATGCAAAGTTTTGGATTACAAATATTATTTATTATTGCTTGCTGTGCACTTATATTCTTAATATCAACTGTAATAAAAAGTAGTATGATAACTATGGCAATATCTGTTGTTGCTACAGTAGGAATATCAATATTAACAATGAATATAGGACCATTACAAAAGATTTCTCACTTAGTTTTCTTAAACTATGGAAATCCTATAGATGTTTTTTCAGGTGAAATTGCCTATATGTATCAAAACATTAACTTTTCACCGAATTTAGGAGCAATGTTAATGATAGGAACTATAATAATTTGTCCAATAATAGCTATAATGGTATTTAATAAAAAAGATATATTAATATAAAAGTTAAAAGAAGTTTTCTTAAAGTAAAATTTAAGAGAACTTCTTTTTGGGTTAAAAAATATTAGTGAAAATATTTTCCTAACAATGGAAATTTTTAGATATATTTTATAAAATTTGTCCCGATTATATATACTTCTGTCCCAAGGTGTGATAAAATTAAATTCGAAAGAATTGGAGGTGCATTTTATGAAAAAGCAAAGTGTATTAAATTTAATAAGATATCATGTTGATAAAAATGAAAATGCATTTAGAAATGAAGCAGTAAATATAGCTAGATATTTTGATAGTATAGGAGATTTTCCGTTGGCGGAATACATCATGGGATTAGTTACTGAATCTAACTTATATACACCTCAAGCAAGTGATTTTGAAAGTGAATTTTTGAAACAACTTGATACAAGGAGCACTGAACCACTTAATTTGCCAATAGAAATTTCTGATGACATTAAAGGTATTATAAATGCTGTTAACCATAATATAGGAATAAATAAATTTTTATTTGAAGGAGTGCCAGGTAGTGGAAAAACAGAGGCAGCTAAACATGTAGCACGTTTATTAAATAGAACATTATATTATGTGGATTTTGAAAATCTTATTGATAGTAAATTAGGTCAAACAAATAAAAATATTGCAAATATATTTTCTGAAATAAGTAGACTTCCATATCAGGATAAAATTGTTATTTTGTTTGATGAAATTGATGTTATAGCTATGGATAGGGTTAATAACAATGATGTACGTGAAATGGGGAGAGTTACTTCTACCGTTTTAAGAGAACTAGATAGATTGGTTGATTTAAATAAAGAAATAGTTATTATTGCAACTACAAATTTATATTCAAATTTTGATAAAGCATTAATAAGAAGATTTGATGCTGTCATTAATTTTAATAGATATGACAAAGAAGATTTAATAGAAGTAGCAGAATTTTACTTTTCATCTTTTATAAAAAATTTCAAGGAAGTTTCAAAAGATACTAGATTGTTTAAAAAGATATTAAAGACAGCAAATGAATTACCTTATCCAGGAGAATTAAAAAATATTATTAAAACCGCATTAGCTTTTAGTGATGTAAATTCTGAATATGATTATTTAAGAAGGTTATATAATAGTTTGATTGGGAATATTGATCAAATTAGTATAGATAATTTGAATTTGCAAGGCTTTACTGTAAGAGAGATAGAAAAATTGAAAGGTGAATCAAAAAGTAATGTAGCTAGGAAACTAAATAAGGGGGAAAATGATAATGAATAATACACTAGAGTTAAAAGGAAAAAGATTTATTCAAGCTGATAAAAATAGTCTTGGCGGTGGAGCTGCAATGAATAGTAAAAAAATAGTTGATATTGATCATTTAAATAAATTAAAATTGCAATTAGAACAAATAAGTGAGTTTTGGCAGAATGAAAAAAAACCTTTTTCTGGAGTTTTAATTAGTGTACATTATAATAAAATAGTTGCAAAAAGTAATCGGATTTCAGGTATTTTTAAAGGTGATAAATCTAATTTGGCTATTGTTGGAGCAAAGTTTAACGAAGACAAGAATAGGCATATCATTACTTATTTTTTAGAGGTTTCTGATTTAGAAAAAAGTATTAATTGTATTTCTGAAGTAAAAAAAGTATTAAATATTTATTTTAATGGAAGTATTAATAAAACTATTTTTAATGACAATAAGATATTTAATAAAATTCAATTTGATACTTTTTCAATCAGTAAATCAAGCTTTAAGCAAATAATTGCTGATACTTCATACATTGCTGATTTTGAAATAGAACAACCAATTAAGCAGCTAAAACAAAGTATTATCACTCTATATGATACTCGTGTTGATGTCAAAAAAATATTAAAAAATATAGGTATAGATATTTTAAGTAGCAGAATATTAGATAATCAAACAGTATTTTTAGATGAAAATCAATTAAAATATTTATTTGAAAGAGCACCATATTTGGTAGCAATGGCAACGGAAGACTTAGCAGAACTAACACCAGATGATTTTATTGAAGAATATCAAGAAAATGTAATGAATATACCGTCACCAACTATTGAGCCTACAATAGGAGTGATAGATACATTATTTGATAATAGAGTTTATTTCAATGAATGGGTAGAATATCATGATATGGTAGATGAAAATTTACCAAAAACTCCAGGTGATTATCGACATGGAACATCAGTATCTTCTATTATTGTTGATGGGCCTAATTTAAATCCATGGTTAGATGATGGATGCGGTAGATTTAAAGTTAGACATTTCGGAGTTGCAATTGGATCACGATTTTCTTCATTTACTATAACTAAGCAAATTAAGGAAATTGTATCATCAAATAGAGATATTAAAGTGTGGAATATTTCTCTTGGTAGTAATCAAGAGATTAATGATAACTTTGTATCTGCAGAAGCTTCAATATTGGATCAAATTCAATATGAAAATGATGTGATTTTTATTATTGCAGGAACTAACAAACCTAGTATAGATATTTCAAAGATTGGTTCACCAGCAGACTCTATAAATAGTATAGTTGTGAATGCAGTTACAAAAAGTGGATTATCCACTAAGTATGCAAGAAAGGGATTAGCCTTATCTTTTTTTGCTAAGCCAGATATAAGTTATTATGGTGGAAGTGAAGAGCAATATATTAAGGCTTGTGAGCCATTAGGAGTAGCTTTTGTTGCAGGAACTTCTTTTGCAGCACCATGGATTGCTCGAAAAATGTCTTATTTGATAGATATATTAGGATTAAATAGAGAAATAGCAAAAGCATTGATTATAGATGCAGCTAGAGGGTGGAATGAAAAACCGAATCCAGAAGAAGTAGCATTATATGGACATGGGATTGTTCCTATTAAAATAACTGATATTATACAAACTCGAGATGATGAAATTAAGTTTTTAATATCTGATATAAGTGAAAAATGGAATACTTATAATTACAATTTTCCTATTCCGTTAAAAGATGATAAATATCCATACATAGCAAAGGCTACAATGTGTTATTTTCCGATATGTGATAGAACACAAGGTGTTGATTATACAAATACAGAACTTAATCTTCATTTTGGTAGAATTAAGGATGATGGAAAGTTGAATGAAATAAATAATGATAAACAAAATCAAGAAGAAATTATTAATATTGAGCAAAATTATTTGTTAGAAGGAGAAGCAAGAGAACGTTTTAGAAAGTGGGATAATGTAAAATATGTTGCAGAAAAACCTAAAAAAAGAATGATGTCAAAAAAAGCATATAACAATAAAAATTGGGGAATGGAAATAAAAACAAATAACCGATTAAATCCTAAGGATGGTATTGGAATTCGTTTTGGAGTTATTGTTACAATAAGAGAGATTAATGGTATTAATAGAATTGATGAATTCATTAAAAATTGCACTTTAAACGGATGGTTAGTAAATACTGTAGATATTAAAACTAGAATAGATATTAATCAAAGAGTCAATGAAGATATTATATTTGAGTAATTAAATTTAAATAAAAAAATAAGATTTATAGTGTATTAATTACTTTTTTATTCTAAAGAGAAAAATAAAGAGGAAGTAATACTATAATTATCAAATAAAAGTAGAATATAGATAGAAATTAAAGTCTAGCAAATGACTTGCTAGGCTTTTTTGCTTTTACAAGTTATTTATTTGATAAATAATTAGAAAAATTTAGATTGATTAATTAAATTAAAAAACTATCTGGGAAAAGAAAGAAAAAAATTTACAGAGATGAATTTATATTTGCCAATTATTTATTAACCAAATTTGATAAAAATAGGTAAATAGTTGATTATAAATAATAGGAGGAATTAATAAAAACTAAAAGAGAAAAGGATTGGTTACTTATGATTGAAATAAAAAATTTATCTAAGAAATATAAAATGGGAAAAGAGGAGATAGTGGCATTAAATGATATTTCTTTTAATGTAGAAGATGGAGAGTTTTTAGCTATAGTAGGACCATCAGGCTCAGGAAAATCTACACTTATGCATATAGTAGGAGGACTTGATAAACCAACTACAGGTGAGGTTTTTTTTGATGGGGTAAAGATTTTAAATAGTAAAGATAAAGAAATGGCAAAGTTTAGAAATGAAAAAATAGGGTTTGTTTTTCAGGCATTTAATTTAGAAAACACACAAACTGCTTTAGAAAATGTTATGATGCCATTAATATTTTCTGGTATTAAAAAAGAAGAAAGAAAAAAGAGGGCAACTGAAGCCTTAGAAAAAGTAGGACTTGAAAAATATATAAAACATAAACCTAATGAAATGTCAGGTGGGCAAAGACAAAGGGTATCAATAGCTAGGGCGATAGTAAATAATCCTAAAATTATTTTTGCTGATGAACCTACAGGAAATTTAGATTCAAAAACTGGAGAAAAAATTATTAGTGAATTTTATAAGCTAAATGAAAAAGGATATACAATTATAATGGTTACACATAATATTGAAGAAGCAAATAAAGCTAAAAGGGTAATAAAAATAAAAGATGGAAATTTAATAGAAGATTATTATAATAATAAAACTGAAATTGTTGAAAAAAATATAGAAACAGATAAGGGTGAAGGTGAAGAGAATGAAATTTAAAGATATTATCTTTTTTTCTTTTCATGATTTAGTTAGAAGAAAAGGAAGAACTTTTTTAACTTCTTTAGGAATAGTAATAGGAACAATTCTAATATTACTTTTAGTTTCTTTAGGAATTATGTTTAATAGATTTCTAATTTCTACAATCAGCAATAGTTCTTATAATACCATAATAAATGTTCAGCCAATAAAATATGGTTCAACTAATGAAGCGGCTAATATAATAACTAATAAAACATTAACTGAAATAAAGAATTTAAAAAATGTGGAGAATATTAGTACGAGAATTTCTACTGATATAGGGGATATAAAATATAATGGAAAAGATTATTATAGTGTTTATCCTATTGAAGGAGTTAATTTAAATTATAGTGTCTATCTTGAAAACGATATCTCTCAAGGAGCGAAATTAGCTAACAAAAAGGACTTTAATCCTATAATAGCTGGAAAAATGTTAAATGAAAATAATGGAAATGAAGTTTTAGTTGGAGAATATTTATTACCACTTTTAAATGTAAAAAATCCTAAAGATATTATTGGAAAAGATATTACTTTAAATGTATCAAATATAAATGGTATTCCAGTGAAACCTTACAATGAAAAATTAGAGGTTGCAGGGGTAATAAGTAAGTATATGAATAATGCTAGATTTGTAGTAATGAATGATAGCAATGCAGCAAATATAATTGGCTATTTACAAAATACTCCAAATTTTATGAGTAGATATGGATATAATAGCGTTATTGTAAAGGTAAAAAATATTAATGATCTTAGCACAGTTCAAAATGAAATAAATCAGTTAGGTTATGTAGCAACTTCTAATCAATCTACTGCTAAAAACATAACTGCAACATTTAATAAAATCGGAACAGTGCTAGCTATGCTTGGTATTATAGTAATCATTGTGGCAGCAATAGGAATTATAAATACTATGTCAATGACAGTCATGGAAAGAAAAAAACATATAGGAATAATGAAAGCTGTAGGAGCTAATAGTAATGATATAAAGAAAATGTTTATTGTAGAATCAGCAGTTATAGGTTTAATAGGAAGTATTATAGGAACTTTAGTAAGTTTAGGTGTTTATAAAATGATAGCTTTAATAATTTCAAATATTTATATGAGAAATATACAAGGCGTTAGCTTAATGAGTTCTATACCTCTTTGGTTAATAGGAATAACTATAGTATTTGCTGTTATAATTTCAGCTTTTGCAGGGTATTACCCAGCGAAGAAAGCAGCAAGTTTAGATCCAATAGAATCAATAAGAGGATAGGAGGAATAGTGATGAAACTATCAGATGGAATTTTAATGGCCGCTAAGAATATTAAAGCTAGAAAATTAAGAAGCACATTAACTATTATTGCAATAGCAATTGGAGCAATGCTTCTTGTTATAACAAATTGTACAGGAAGTAATGTTAATAAATCTATAGATAATTTGCTTTTAAATGTTGTACAAAAAAATCAAGTAAGGATTATTCCTATTAAATATGATGGAAATAAATATGAAGCACAGGCAATACAAATGCAGACGCAGTCAGGGGCAAATTTAGGATTACCCTATGCGAAAAAGGAATCCTACGATCCTAAATTAAATACTGATATAAATAATATAGATAACGGAGATTTAAAAAAGCTTAGAGCTTTAAAAGGAGTAGATGGACTTTGGGCATATACTATGTATTCAGTACCTAAAGTATCTATTGAAGGAATTAAAAACTCTGTAGAGAATCCTACGATTATAGGAAATGCTTCAGGATATAATTATGAAATTAACGGAAAGGTTGTAGCAGGAAAAAAATTAGATGGCAATCCTAATGAAATAATGGTAAGTGAAAGCTTTTTAAATAAATTAGGGATAAAGGACTATAATTCTGTTATAGGAAAAGCAATAACATTATCAACAAATGGAACAGAAAAAAATAGTTATAGTTATAATGGAAAAATAGTAGGTGTATATAAATCATCAGAGGGACAAGCTGATGGGGACTTAATGACTATGGATTCTATAAGAATGAACTTTTTATCTCATATAGAAAATATACCTTTAAATAATTTAAAAGAATATTATCAAATGGTAGTATTAGATGGAGTAAATTCAAATATTAATACTGTTAATTCAATTAGACATGAAGTAAATCAAATGGGGTATTTTGCAAATACAGTACAATCAAGTTTAGCACAATTTAATGAAATAGGAAGTGTATTGAAAAATATATTAAATATTGGAGCTATAATAATTATAGTAGTGGCAGCTGTTGGACTTACAAACACCATGGCTATGTCTATACAGGAACAAAAAAAGTGGATAGCTATAATGAGAGCAGTAGGAGCTACTTCAAGAAATATAAAATCCATATTCTTAGCTCAGGGAATAATACTAGGGACTATTGGTGGAATACTAGGATGTATATTAGCATCAATTGCTATCTTAGGAACTAGTCTGTATTTAAATGATAGTAGTTTACATTATAAAGTTACTTTTGGAGTAAATGATTTATTTTTAGGGTTTATAGTAACTTTTATTGTTGCAATTTTATCAGCATTAATCGTAACTATAAGAATAAGAAAGATAAATCTTATAAATGCTTTAAATGAAGAATAAAAACTAATTAAAAGAAGTTTTCTTAAAGTAAAATTTAAGAGAACTTCTTTTTTATAAATAAAACTTTATTTGTTAGCTAAATTATTAGCTAATTTTTTTAATGTAGTTATTAAATTTTCAGATTCCTCTAGTGAGAGTTCTTCTAAAGCAGCATTCATTGCAATATAGGAAAGTGGGTTTTCAGAGGATTTTTTAGAAATTTCCTTTCCTTTTTCAGTTAGAAGTAAATTAACCTCACGTCTATCATCTTTACTAGAAACTCTGGATACTAATTCTATAGAAAAAAATCTAGTTAGAAATATAACTAAGGGATAAAGATTATTAAATAAAATTTACTGTTGACAATTTTTTTTTTGAGAGTAAAATAGTTTGCATAGGAACTAATTAGTTTGTACGCAAACTGATTTTAAAGGAGATGAATTATTATGAATTTAATTAACAATATTATAAAAGTAAAAAAAAGAACAGTATTATTTATAGGTGGACTTGTGTGGGCTTTTGCTGGATCAAGAGTTTTTAGTATCGGAAAAGAAAGTATTTTACAAGGAAAAGGAAATGACATAATTGCTATAGCGGTTGGAGTAATTGCTTTTGCACTTTTCTTTAAATTTATATTTAGTAAACTTGTTAATAAACACACAAAAAGAATTGTAAAAAGTGCTTTAGAAAAACACTGTGCATTTTCTTTCTTTGATGTAAAAAGTTATATAATAATGGCTATTATGATAACTTTAGGTATTAGTGTAAGAAGCTTTGGAATATTTAATCCATTATACTTAGGAGCTTTTTATATAGGACTTGGAATAGCTCTTGCAATGGCTGGAGTATTATTCTTAGTAAATTCAATAAACTTTAAAAATGTAAAAATAAAAATATTAGCTTAATAAAGAAGGAGTAGATAGGGAATAGAATCCCTTCTACTGCTTTTATCATTAAAAAGATAAATTTTTTTAAATAATAATGATATAATATAGTATAATATGGTTTAATCTATAATATTGGAATTAGACTTTTTAGTTCTTTAAAAAATAAAGATTAATTAGCAAGGGAAGTGATTTTTATATTTTCTTCCTCTAATTTTAATTGCATTTCACCAATGGCATTGTCACCTACAATTTTTATTATATTTTCACCTTTAGGTAAGATTAAATCTTTTATACCTTCAGAATCATTTTCTAATATATCAATTATTTTCTTTTCAGAGGTAATTAAAAGAACCTTAAATTCTCCAGAGGTTATTTTGGAGTTATATGTTATTTTAAGTTTATTTTCATTATTAGCAGATAGAGACCAAATAGAATTTATACCACTAAAATTAAATTTTAGATTAGTTTCATTGTTCATAGAAAGACCATTTCTAATTAAAAAAGAATAGTTATCGACACTTTCTATTATTTTAGAATCATCATAAAATAATTTTCCTTTATTATTATTAAAAAAACCTTTAGTAACAATAAAGTTTCCAAGAAAAATTAAAAGTAACGTTGTAAGAATAATAGGTAAAATTATTAACAATTTTTTTTTCAATAGAATTCCTCCCTATATTTTTTATTAATTATACCATAAAATGTAAAATATATAAATTTTTTAAAAAATATCAAGTAAAATATCAGTATAGGAAAAATTAAATTAAGAAAAATAAATATAAATAAAAAGATTTGTTGTAAAATATTTACATAAAATTATTGGTGATTTATCCTAAAGGTAGAGATTAAAATTTTAAGTTTAGTTTTAAGATTTATTATTTCTAACAAAAGCCTAATTAATTTTAAATAAGATAATAATAAAAATTAGTATTAAAATCTGTAGCTTGGATTTGGAAAGGAGAAGTAATATGGTTAGGGAGAAAATAATAATTTATCAAGGAACAGAAAATTTTAAATTAGGTATAAAGAGAATTTCTTTTAGAAATTTTATAAGAAGAAATCCAATTGAATTTAAAAAAACAATTTGGTCAACATCAAGTTCAGAAGATTATGGCGATTTTCATTTATTTTACAATGATGAAGATTTGTCAGAGGCAGTAGAATTTTTTCAGGATAGTAAAATTTATTTAGATGGAGAAAATTTAATAGGAAAAACTAGAGAAGAAATTAGAAATTTATTATTGAAAAAAGATTCAGATTTAATTGAAGATGATTTTGGAATAATATCAAAAAAATTATCCATTGGAATATCTTGTCCAACAGATATAGTAGATGCTGTATTGATAGCTATAAACGGATATTTTGATAAATTTACTGAAAAAGAAGAAGTTGAAGAAAATGAATTTGACGTTGAAGGAATCGACTATAAATTTGATTATGATTTATTTAAAATAAAAGAAAAACCTATGAAATCTTAGAAAAATTTTAGATTTAATTTTTTATTTGGAAAGTTATTAGGGTAAAATGAATAGTATTTTATAGAACTATTTTCAGGAGAAATTGAAATTTATGAGTAAGAAAATTTTAGTTACAGGAGCAGATGGCTTTATTGGTAGTCATCTTTGTGAAGAACTAGTGAAAAAAGGAGAGTCTATAAAAGCCTTTGTTTACTATAATTCTTTTAATTCCTTTGGATGTCTTGAGGATTTAGATAATTCTATATTAAAAGAAATAGAAATTTTTACTGGTGATATTAGGGATCCTAATGGGGTGAGAGAAGCAATGAAAGAAAGTAGAGAAGTTTTTCATTTAGCAGCACTTATAGGGATTCCTTTTAGTTATCATTCACCAGATTCTTATGTTGATACCAATATAAAAGGAACATTAAATGTTCTTCAAGCTGCAAGAGATTTAAACTTAGATAGGGTTTTAGTAACTTCAACTTCTGAGGTTTATGGAACAGCAAAATATGTGCCTATAGATGAAAAACATCCCTATCAAGGACAATCTCCCTATTCAGCAAGTAAAATAGGTGCAGATAGAATGACTGAGGCTTTTTATAAAAGCTTTAGCATGCCAATAACCACTGTACGACCTTTCAATACCTTTGGACCTAGACAATCTGCTAGGGCAATAATTCCAACAATAATAATACAACTTTTATCGGGGAAAAAAGAAATTTATTTAGGTTCCCTTACTCCTACTAGAGATTTTAATTTTGTAAAAGATACGGTAAATGGATTTATAGAAATAGCTAATAGTAAAAAAACTATAGGGGAAGAAATTAATATAGCCACAGGTAGAGAAATATCTATGGAACAATTGGCTAAGTTTCTCATAAAAGAAATAAATGAAATGGCAATAATAGTTTCAGATGAGAAAAGATTAAGACCAGAAAAAAGTGAAGTAAATAGATTACTTGGAGATAATAAAAAAATAAAGAGTTTAACTAATTGGGAAAATAAATTCACTTTAGAGGAAGGACTTAGAGAAACTATAAAATGGTTTAGAAATAAAGAGAATTTAAATAATTATAAACCTGATTTATATAACATTTAATAGATTTTTTCTAGATGAATATTTAAATAGCAATTAGTAGGAGTGAATGAATTAGAAAATGGAAAAAAAAATATTAGCTATAATACCAGCCAGAGCAGGTTCAAAAGCTATAAAGAAAAAAAATATAAGGCTTTTAAATGATAAACCATTAATAGCATATACCATTGAAGAGGCTATAAAAAGTAAAAGCATAGATAGAGTTATTGTAAGCACTGATAGTGAGGAGATAGCTGAAATAGCCAAGAGTTTTGGTGCAGAGGTACCATATTTAAGAAGTAAAGATTTAGCTCAAGATAATAGTAAAATTGAAGATGCTATAGAAGAACTTTTAAATAAATTAGATAGTGAAGAAAAATATATACCAGATTATATATTACTTTTACAATGTACCTCACCATTTAGAAAAGTAGAGCATATAGAGGAAGCTATAAAAAGTTTATTAGAAAGTAATTATGATGCTATAATTTCACTTTGTGAAGCAGAGGTGAATCCTTATTGGACAAATGTAATTGATGAAAAGGGAAATCTAAAATATTTTTTAGAAGAAGGAATAAAAATAAAACAAAGACAGTTATTACCTAAAATATATCGATATAATGGAGCTATTTATCTGATAAAAAGAGAAACTTTTAAAAAAGAAAAGTCCTTAGAGGCTAAAAATTTAACTGGATATATTATGTCTAAGGAAGATTCTTTAGATATTGATGAAGAGATAGATTTTTTAATTGCAGAAGAATTAATAAAAGGGAAAAGAGGAATTTAATTGAGGAAAATAGCAGTTGTAACTGCCACAAGAGCAGAATATGGAGTTTTAAAAAATATTATAAAAGCCATTGATAAAGAAAAATATTTACAGTTAGAACTTATAGTAACAGGAACCCATTTGTCCAAGGAATTAGGAATGACTATAAATGAGATAAAAGAGGATAGGATAGAGATAAAAGAAAGTTTCCCAATAATTATGGATTATGATAAAGAAGATAAGAATGGAAGGGAATTTTCTTTAGCAGTTAGTGGTTTTGTAGATGCTTTTTCAAGATTAAAACCAGAAATATTATTAGTTTTAGGGGATAGATATGAAATTTTAGCAGCAGCGACAGTAGCTACTGTAATGGGAATTCCTATAGCTCATATTTCAGGGGGCGAAATAACTGAAGGTGCTATGGATGATAAGATAAGGCATAGTATTACAAAGCTTGCTAATATACATTTTCCAGGAGCTAAGGAATATGGAGAGAATATTATAGCCATGGGAGAGGAACCTTTTAGGATATTTAATTTTGGTGCAGCAGCCATTGAAAATATAAAAAACACTGAATTTCTATCTGATGATAAATTAAGTGGAAAATTAGGCTTTTCAATAGAAGAAAAGTTCTTTTTAATTACCTATCATTCTGTAACTTTAGAAGAGGGATTGGCAGTTTGTCAAATTAAAGAGTTAATAAAAGCTTTAAAGGAATTTTCAAAGGATTATCACTTAGTAATAACCTATCCAAATTCAGATAATGGTGGAAGAGAGATAATTGAAGAACTAAAAAAATTTAATGATAATGAAAAAAAAGTTCATTTATTTAAAAGTTTAGGTTCAATAGCTTATTTGTCAGCAATGAAAAAATCTTCTGTGGTAATAGGAAATTCATCTAGTGCAATTATTGAAGGAAGTTTTTTGAAGATACCTGTAATTAATGTTGGGAATAGGCAAAAGGGAAGGTTAAAAGCTGAAAATATAATAGATGTTAGTAATGAAAGTAGCAATATAGTGGAAGGAATAAAAAAGGCTATATCTGAAGAATTTTTAGAGAAGACTGAGAAAAGTAATTCTCTTTATGGAGAGGGAGAAACAAGCAAGGAAATTGTTAGAGTTTTAAAAGAGATAAGAATAGATGAAAAGCTCATAAAAAAGAAATTTTATAAGAGGGAGAAATAATGCTAAAGATTATTGATTGTAAAGATGAAAAGTGGAATGAATATTTTAAAATGCTATCAATAGAACTTCAAGATATTTATTATGAAAGAGAATATTATAATCTTTCAGAACTGGTGGATAAAAAGTTAGGTAAATTGTTTTTTTATAAAGAAAATGATTATATAGCTTTTTATCCTTTTTTATTAAATAAAATTGAAGGTTATAAGTTAGATAGAGATTATTATGATATAGAAACAGCCTATGGCTATGGAGGGCCTATAATTAATACTTCTAATAAAGAATTTAGAAAAGCTTTTGAGGAAAAATTTTTAGATTACTGTAAAGAAAATAATATAATAGCAGAGTTTATAAGATATCATCCAATTTTAAAGAATGAAAAGATTTTTGAAAAGGAAATAAAGGTAGAAAAAAACAGAAAAACTTTAATGGTTGATTTAAGTAAGACTTTAGAGGAAATATGGATGAAACAAATTTATATAAAAAATAGAACTACAATAAGAAGAGTAATAAAAGAAGGGGTAAAGGTAATTTATAAAAAGAATTTAGACAATTTTCAAGAGATTTATAAAGAAACTATGACGAAGGTTAATGCAGATAAATATTATTATTTTTCAAAGGATTATTTTAATTATTTAAAGGAATTAGACTACATTGTAATTGCAATTGAATTAAGGGGAACAATTATTTCAGAGGGAATTTTCTTCAAGGGAAAAAGCACATTGCATTATCATCTTTCAGGAAGTAGAAAGGATTATTTAAAATATCATCCTAATAATTTAATGCTATGGGAAGCAATAAAATTTGGTAAAGAAAATGGATTTACTAATTTACATTTAGGGGGAGGGTTAACAAATAATTTAGAGGATAGTTTATATAAGTTTAAAAGTGCTTTCACAAAGGAAAATTTAGATTATTATATTGGAAAAAGAGTTCATAATGAGGAAGTTTATAATTACTTATTAGAAGCCTATGAAAAAAAATATAATAAAAAATCTAAGTTATTTTTGCAATATAATTTTAAGGAGTGAGGAGATGGCAGTTTATATAATTGCAGAGGCTGGTGTTAACCATAATGGGAACTTGAAACTTGCAAAAAAGTTAGTGGATTTAGCAGTAAAAGCAAAGGCAAATGCTGTGAAATTTCAAACTTTTAAAGCGGAGGAATGTACAGGAGAATTTGCGAATAAAGCTAAATATCAAATTGAAAATACAGGAAATGAGGAAAGTCAATTAGAGATGACTAAAAAATTAGAATTACCCTTTGAAGATTTTAGAATTCTTAAGGAATATTGTGAGAAAAGGAAAATTGATTTTATTTCTACTCCAGATGGAAAAGAAAGTTTAAATTATTTACTTTCTTTAAATATAAAAACTATAAAAATAGGATCTACAGAGGTAACTAATTTAGAATTTTTAAAAGAAATAGGAGCAAAGAAAAAGGAAATAATTTTATCTACAGGAATGAGTTATTTAGGAGAGGTTGAAAGGGCTATAGAGGCCTTAAAAAATGGAGGGGCAGAAAAAATAATTTTATTACATTGTAGTACGGATTATCCAACTAAAGTGGAGGATGTAAATTTAAAGGCTATGGTAACACTAAGAGATGCCTTTAAATTGCCAGTGGGGTTATCTGATCATACTATGGGAAATGAGGCAGCTGTAGCAGCTGTAGCTTTGGGGGCAGAGATTGTTGAAAAACATATAACTTTAGATAAAAATATGGAGGGTCCTGACCATAGAGCTTCTATGAATTTAAAAGAGTTTAAGAGATATGTAGAAGCAATTAGAAATACAGAGAAGATTTTAGGTACTGGAATAAAGAAACCCACTGAAAGAGAAAAAATAATAATGAAAGATGTTAGACGAAGTATTGTGGCAAAGGAAAATTTAAAAGAAGGAACAATATTAGAAGTGGCAATGATAGCTTACAAGAGACCTGGCAATGGAATTAAACCAGAGTTAAGTGATTTATTAATGGGTAAAAAGCTAATTAGAAGCATAAAAAAAGATGAAATTATTGATTGGAAAGACTTAAGCTAAAATTTATTAAGGATGTGATTTTTTTGAAAAGCTATTTAGATAAATTTGAAATTAAGGATTTTGAAAGCTTTTATGAAATAAAGTCTGAAGAGGATAATATATTTTGGACAAATCATTTAGAAAAACCTAAAAAAATAGAACTTTTAAATTGGTGTAAAGGTCAAATAGAAAATAAAGAAAGAATTTTTCTTATACAAAAACTAAAAAGTAGTAATGAAATTATAGGCTATGGTTATATAGATATAAATGAAGAGGATACTGCTGAATTATCCTATGCTGTTTCAGTAAAATATTCAGGTCAAGGATTTGGAACAGAACTTATAGCTCTTTTAATAGAATATATAAAAGAAAATTTAAAAGATAAAAAAGAAATATTTGCATGGATTTTAGAAAATAATTATAAATCACAGGCAATTGCTAAAAAAAATAATTTAAAGAAAGAAGAAAAAAAGAAAGAATTGTTTTTTTTAGCAGAGAAAAAGCTTTTGAATTTTTATAAATATTCTTTAATAATTTAAAAGGAGAGATTTTATGGCTGATTCTATAACTTTAGTGATTTTAGGAAAGGATTTAAAAGTATCTCCTAATTTAAATTTTAATTTTGAAGAGAAAACTGAAAGTTATATTTTAGTAAAAGGTGAAGTTTTAAGTCCTGAGAAAATACCTTTAAAAAATGCGGCAATAACTATAACTATGATTGAAAATATTAATAATGAACTTATAAAAAGTTTTTTAGGAGTAACTTTTACAGATGAAAATGGTGAATATGGAACATCTTTATTTTTTAAAACTGGAGTTTCTTATGAATTTAAAGCCTATTGTGCAGTGGGGTAAAATTTTGTAGAAAAATTTAAATTTAGACACTCTTTAGATTTCATAGCATATTTATATAGTGTAAATTAGATAAGAACTAAGGAGGATTTATTATGGCAGTTTATAAACCAATGCCAGTAGTAGTTACTTCAGCTGCAATAAACGCTGCAAATGGAGCAGCAATTATTCAAGAAGTAGGAACAACAGTTTGGAATTTAGTTTTAATATACGGAACAGCTATAGCAACAACTGTATCTGGAACAACTGTAGTATTAAAAAGCGGAACAATTTTAGGTTGGTATTCAAATGTAGCTCAAAATGTTTCAACAGCAACTTTAAGAACTTTTAGTGATGCTGAAGGAAGATTTGGAATTACAGTAAGTACTGGTAAAAAAGTAACTTTTAAATTCTATTCACACGGCTAAAAATTTTAAACTATATAGGGGGTTTGACAAAGTCAAGCCTCCTTTTTAATAAGAAATTGGAGGGGTTATGAAAAAAATTAAAACATTAGATAATTTTTATAGTTATGAATTCATAAAAGGAAAGAAGAAATATTTATTAGGGGACTTAAAAAATTATCAAGATGAAATTAATAAAGTTGTAGAAAATTTAGAAGGTTTAAAATTTGATTCTTTAATAATAGTTTTTGGCTTTGATACAGGAGAATATTTAAAAAAATTAGAAGCTAACCTATGTAAGGCTAATAAAATTTTGATTATAGAACCTATTAAGGAGATATTTGAAGAAAATGAATATTTAAATGAAAGTGAAAATAAAAGAATTATTTTTTTTAGAGAAGAGGAACTAAGTACAGTAGTAAATTCATTTGTAAATATAGATAATTTTGATAATTTGTATTTTAGTGCTTTTGGAAATTATGAGGAAATTTTTACTGAGGAATTCAATAAACTTAAAGAAGCTATAGATACTCAGTATTTATCTATACTAGGGAATATAGGATTATTCTTTAATAGTAGAGAAAATTTTATGAGAAATTCTTTATCTAATTTAAAAATTATAGAAAATTCTAGTACTTTAAACAATTATGTTGATATAAATGAAAATGTTCCTGCCATCGTTGTTTCAGCAGGTCCTTCTTTAGATAAAAATATCAAAGATATGATAAAGAATAGAGAAAAAATAGAAAAAACTATTTTAATAGCTACAAATAGAACTTTTTCAGTATTAATAAAAAATGGATTTAAACCAGATGTAATTATTTCTATAGATCCTTCAGAACACATGTATGAAATGATGAAAGAAAACTTAAATGAAGAGATTCCATTGGTTTATTATGAATACAGTAATAGAAGACTTTTAAAGGAATATAGAGGTCCTAAAATTTATATATCCAATGTTTATTCTAATGTACTACCAGAAATGAATGATTTTAACAAATTACCTCAAGGAGGCTCAGTTGCACATAGTGCTATAGGACTTGCTAATTTATTAGGTTGTAATCCTATAATCCTAGTAGGACAAGATTTTGCTTATACCTATGATAAACATCATTCAGAAAATGCTACTTTTAAAAATGTGGATAAATTTTTAAATAAAAATACTCATAAATTAGTGGAAGATGTTTATGGAAATCAAATAAAAACTACTCATACATTAGATTTATTCAGAATTATTTTAGAAGAGCATATAGGAATTTATCAAAGTATTAGGGATATTCAGTTTGTAAACTGCTCCTATGGAGCAAAAATAGAAGGGACTAATCATAGAGAACTTAATGATATTTTAAATGAAGATATATTCAATGTTAAGAAAAAAGAAATTAAAAAAAGTAAGAGTATAGGAATAAAGGCTAAAGAGATAATAGAAAATATCTTAGAGTATATAGATAAATATTTAATTAAAGCTTCTCAAGGAATAGAACAATGTGAAATATTATCTAAAGTAGATGAAAGAAAATCTTTAGTAGATATAGATGAGGAAGATATAGATTTTCAAAGAGCATTATTTATTATGGACATTGTTAATGATTTTGAGCATTCACTAGAGAATTTTTATTTAGCAGGATATTTTGAAAAATTTTCTTATACTATAAAAAGATTAAATTTTGAAATGGAAGCTAAGGATTATGAAAAATTAACTTCAAATATGAAATATCAAGGAGGCTGTTTTCTAAATTATTTTAGAGAAATGAAAAAAATGTTAGAGGATGTAAAATTAATAGTTTTAGATGAGGTTACTAATTTATAATTTTTTTCATATATTAAATTAATGAAGATATTAGGAGGATTTGAAGATGAGTGAAGTAACTATTGATGGAAAAAAATATAAAGAATTAAAAATAAAAAATTTAATTATCAATGGAGAAATAAAAGAAGGATTTACTGTAGATCCAGAACAATTAGATGGACATGGTAAGGTACAAGTCACTATAGAGGCTGAGAAATCTGAACCTGAAAATGTAGAAAGTGTAGAAAATCTAGAAGAACAAAATTAATATGAATAAATCAGTTTATATAAATGGAGAAGCTTTAGAGCTTAATAAATTTTACAATATAGATATAGTAATAAATCAATGCAATAAAACTGTAGTTAATGGAGTTATTTTAGATAAAAATAAAAATCCAATTAGTGGAGCAGTAATAGAAATAAAAGAATTAAATAGCTCTAAGGTTTTTTTGAGAAACTTAGGAATGTTTACTACTAATGATGCAGGTGAATATGCTTTTCTTTTAGATATTAAAGAAGATTTTTATTATCAATTTACAGTATATCCTTCTTTAAATTGAGATAGAGGTGAAAAAAATGAGAGAATATACAGAAGTGATAATAACAGCTAGAGAGTTAAAAGGTAGTAAGGTAGTAAGAAGAACTATAATTTTAACTAGAAGTAAAGAGGTTTTGTTTAGTGGAAAGGTGATAGATAAAAATAAAAAACCATTAAGCAATGTAATTATAATGATAAAAGAAATATATATAGAATGTTCTAAAGAATGTATTAAAAATAGGAAGTATGTTGTTACTAATGAAGATGGAGAATATGCAGTATTGTTAAGGCAATGCAAAGGAATAAATTATAAAATTGAATTATTTGAACCAGCAATTAATTCTTAGGGTGATAAATAAAATGAATGATTTAACGATTAATAAATATCATTGTGAAACTTTTATACAGGGAACTGTGTTATATGAGGATTTAAAGCCTGTTAAATCAGCAATAGTTATACTTGAAATGCTCTGTAATTCTGAGGAAGAAGGAGAGATAGCTTTTTATAGTAAGACTAATTGTAAGGGAGAATTTTGTTTCTCTGTAACTGATTTAAATCATTGTTATAAATTAAAGGTATTTAATAGCTTTAAATGTGATGAAATCTTTCAGGGAAAATTTTATATTGATATGTGCTAAAGGATTATTTAAAAGGAGAGAATTATGGATATAAATAATCTTTTAATTGATGAAAATACAATAATAATTGATGCTATCAGTAAATTAGATAGATGGGGAAAAAAATTTGTTGTAGTAACAAATGAAAAAAAGCTTATTGGTGTTATAACTGATGGAGATATAAGAAGATGGATTTTAAAAAATGGAAATCTATCTGGAAAAGCTAAAGAAATAATGAATAAAAATCCTAAATTTTTATTTGAAAAAGATAAAGATAAAGCTTTTAAGGAAATGGAAAAATTTAAAATTTATGCTATACCAATAGTAAATAAAGAAAAAGAAATAAAAGAAATAGTTTTTTTAGAAGATAAAAAAGTAATAGAAGAAAATAATATTCCAGTGGTAATTATGGCTGGAGGAAAAGGTGAAAGACTTAAGCCTTATACAAGTATAATACCTAAAATGTTAGTTCCCATAGGAGAAATTCCTATTATAGAGAGGATAATAAATAATTTTAAAAAATTTAATTATAAAAAATTTTATTTATCTATAAATTATAAAAAGGATATTATAAAAGCTTATTTTAATAGAGAAATTGATTATGAAATATCATATATAGAAGAAAGTAAACCTTTAGGAACTATAGGGAGTTTATATATGCTTAAAGACTCTTTAAAGGAAGCATTTTTTTTGACTAATTGCGATATTTTGGTGGAAGCAAATTATAGTGATATATATAATTTCCATAAAAAGAATGGAAGTAAAATAACTATAGTAACAGCACTTAAAAATTATGCTATACCTTACGGTGTATTTACCTTAAGTGAAAAAGGTAATATAGAGTCATTAGAGGAGAAACCTATTTATCAATATTTAGTTAACGTAGGAATGTATGTTATAAGTCCAGAAGTTTTAAATGATTTAGAAGAAAATAATTACTGTGATATAACAACTCTTATTTATAAATATATTGAAGAGGAAAAAGAATCTATAAAAATATACCCTGTTACAGAAAACTCTTGGCTTGATATGGGGGAATTTGATTCAATGAAAAATATGTTAGATAAATTAGGATATAAATAAAAAGATTAAAAAAGATAATACTAATATAAGGATTTTATTTCAATCTTTATATTAGTATTATTTTTTTGTATATAATTTACAAATATAAGGCTGTTATATATACTGTAAATGTATATAAAGTTAATTTAATACAGATAATAGATTAGAATTAGGAATTTCTTAATAAATTAATTAGTTTTTATTAATTTATTTTTGATAAAATTAATATAAATAGGAAATGGATAGTTACGTAATTCATGTTATGGTGAAAAGGAGAAATGGTATGAAATTTGTTAAAGAATTCATAAAGAATCCACAAAATGTAGGGGCTATAGCACCTAGTGGAAAACAATTAGCTGAAAAAATGGTAGAAAGTATAGATTTTGAAAACTGCAAATGTATAGTAGAATATGGTCCTGGAACAGGAGCTTTTACAGAGAAATTACTTGCTAGAATGTCCGACAATACTATTTTAATAGCATTAGAAGTTAATGAAGAATTTTGTAATGAATTAAAAGAAAAATATGGACATAAGAAAAATTTTAAAATTATAAAAGATGGAGCAGAAAATTTAGATAAATATTTAAAAGAATATGATGTAGAAAGGGTTGATTATATCATTTCAGGTTTACCATTTACATCTCTTGATAAAAGCATATCTGAAGCAATTTTAAATAAGACAAAAGAAATAGTTAATAGAGATAAGGCTAAATTTATAACATTTCAATATTCTTTAGTGAAAATTGGTTTATTTAAAAAGTATTTTAATAGTATAGATAAAGATAGAGTTATGGTAAATATTCCACCAGCCTACGTCCTTAGATGTAATTAAGATAAAGTTTAAATTCATCTGTTGAAATATTGTTATAATATGGTAAAATGTATATTAACTATAAATTTAGTTCAATAGTAAAGTATTTTGGAGATGAAGAGAAGCTATGATATATCAAGTAAGTAAAAATTTAAGAGAAAGTTTAAAAGTTTTTTTTGAAGGTAGTGAAGATACCATAATATTATCCTGTTTACAGGGACATATGGGAGAAGCCTGGGTAGATAACTTAATAAATCCTACAATGGTAGAACTTATAGTGGGAGATTTTGTTTTTTTTGCTGGAGAGCCAAAGGGAGAAGCAGGAGAAGAACTTTTGATAAATATTCCTATTAACTCAATAGTATTTACAGAGTCTTCTAAATGGAAAGAAAAAATAAAAGCTTTTTATAAAGGAGATTGTAAAATAGAGAAGAGATATTCTTTTTATAAAAATAAAGAGGATTTAGATATTAATTTTATAAAGGATTTTTATAAAGAAATTCCACAAGGATATAAATTAAAAAAGTTAGATAAAGAATTATTAGAAAATTATGATGTTAATAAGCTCTCCAATGATTTTACAGCTCAATTTAACTCTATGGAAGATTACTTAAAAAGAGGAAGGGGCTATTACCTTTTAAAAGATGGAGAAGTAATATCTGGAGCATCATCTTATAGTATATACAATGATGGTATAGAAATAGAGATTGATACAGCAAGAGAGTATAGAAGAAAAGGATTAGCAACTATAGTAGCTTCGGCTTTAATTGTAGATTGTTTAGAAAATGGCTTATATCCTAGTTGGGATGCAGCTAATTTGAAATCTTTAGCCCTTGCAGAAAAATTAGGTTATAAATTAAATAAAGAATATGAAATATGTAGTATTTCTTATAGTTTATAAATTCAAAAGAATAGGCTATTACTAAAAAATATATCTGCTTTTTTAAGGCAGATATATTTAGTAATGGGTTATTCTTTTTTTGCTTTAAAATTAGAATTTATAGTTTCAAAAAGTTTAAAAAGTATCTTTGCTGAATTATCTATATTTAAAAATTTAGAAGAAAAATCATATCCAAATTGAGAATTTTCTTTGTAGTAAAAGCTATTAGTTAAAAGTAAAGTTATTGATTTTTCTAAATTTAAAATAATTTCAGAAAGAGAAATATCACTATTTGTTTCACTATGATCTGCAAAATTAGATTCTAATAAATTCTTAATATTATTATTTGAAACTATTCCTTGGAAGCCAGCTAATCCCAAAGTTATTACAGGCTTTTTAGCTCTAAGTCCTTCAAGTGCAACCCTTCCAGTTCCAATAACTAAATAAGATTGTAAAAAATAATCAAAACTATTATATACTGAACCTATAATAAAAATTCTTTTCTGTAAATCTATATCTAATTTTTTCACGTAATTTAGCAATTCTATTTTAAAGGGACCATCACCTAGAATTAAGGCATAAGTATTTTTATCAGCATTTATTATATTTATAAAGCTTTTTATAAAGGCTAAAGCTAAGTTTCCCTTTTTACTGGATAACCTACTACAATAGGTTAAGATTTTACTGTTTTCTGGAATGTTAATTGTTTTAAATAGGGAAAAATCTTTTCTTAAAGCTAAATTTTTATCTATAGAATTAGGAATTACAATAGCCTTATTAGAATTGGGGAAAATTTCTTTATAATAGTTCAATAGAGCTTTACTAACAAAAATAAATTTAGAAACTATAGCTTTACTATTTAATAAAAGTTCCTTTGGATAATAGTTACCGTGAATAGTGACTATCAAAGGAATAGATAGTTCAAAATCCTTTAATAGGTTCAGTTCTTTAGCATTATGAAGCCAAATGAAACTAATATTTAATTCTTTAATAATTATTTTTAACTGTAATTTTTGAAATTCCTTAGAAAAATTAAAAAACTCAGGATATTCAATTAAGCTAATATCATTTAACTTGAAAAAATCATTTAATAAGCCATAGGAAGTTAATATAAAAAATTTTATACCTAGTTGTTTTAATGAACATAATGTAGTTTTTAAATAGCTTTCAGTACCTCCAATATTAAGATTTTCTATAATAATTAAAGAATTATAGAGAGTTTTTTTTATTAAAGGAGTATAAGAATTATTACTATGAGAATTTAAAGAGTCTAAAAGATAGCCTCTATTTTCTAAAAATTTATTTCTATTAAAAAGAGCTATTTTATTAGTGGTTTTTAAACTATTATCCATATTTAAATTTTTTTCATAGGTAATTTGATTTTTCTTATAAAAATATAAAACTTCAGGAACTTTTTCTATAGAATCATATTTAAATAAGAGTAATAGAAACTCTAGAGGATTCCTTATATCTTTATCTAATAACTTTTTAAATTTAACTAAATAAGATTTTCTTATTAATAAAGTATAAAAATTTATTGGAATATAGCCAGCTGATATTGCAAAATCAATATCAGCTTTTTTTGTGAATTCATTAGCTATAATTGATTTGTTATTTTGTTTAATCTCTAAAAAAGGACATTCTAAACAACTACATAAATTCAAATCATTTTTTAAAATAAATTTTAATTGCTGTTCCAGCTTTTTTTCACTAATTATATCTTCAAGATTTAATAAAGATATAAACTCTCCATTAGAAATAGAGAGAGAAAAAGTAAGAAAAGCGGAAAAAGAAAGTTCTTCTTTTAGATTTATTATTTTGAATTTTGAGGGAAGGGAAACTTTTAAATCTACTGAAGTAAATAAAAAAGCTTCCCAATTTTTATAACTTTGATTAATAATACTGTTTAAACTTTCTGTTGCTATTAAGGAATCTTCCCTATAGTTTATAAAAATAGAAATTAGTGAACTCATATTATATAAAAGAAAAAGCAACTAAAATATTAGGATTAACAGGTTCATAAATTACTTCAAGTTTTTTTATATCATAACTATTATCATAATCCTGTAAAACTAAAGGGAAATCTATAATATTTGTTCCTTGAGGAGCAATGAAATAATTTTGTAAATGTACTAATTTGGGTGTATCTCCATCTAAGTCATAGATAGAAATAGTTTGAAATACTAAGGTACAAAAGTTATTTTTTATAGAAATTTTTAAAGTATCTAAGTTATTAGGACGAATCAAAACACCACTAGAGCCACTAGCCATTAAAAACACCTCCAAGCTTTATAGCAAAATATATCTATATATTCTATGAGAATTTTACAATAATGTTATTAATATATGCCCAAATTTCTTATTGATTCATATAATGTAGAGATTAGCAGATTTTAGAGAGGAAAAGGAAATGAGATGATTAAGAAAAGAGAGACAGATTTAGTTAGTATAGTTATCACAAATTATAATAATGAAAAATATATTGAAGCCTGTTTAAATTCTATAATAGCTCAAAGCTATGAGAATATAGAATTAATAATAGTTGATGATAATTCAACTGATAGAAGTGTTTATATAATAGAAAAATGGATTAAAAAATATGCTAGAGAACTAGTTTATAAAAATAAACTAGTTTTTGTAAAACTACCTAAAAATTCTGGGTTTTCAGGGGCAGTTACAGTTGGGCTTTACATGACTACAGGACAATATATAGCAATGCAGGATGGTGATGATTGTTCGGCAGAAAATAGAATAGAAAAACAGGTAAACTATTTAAAAAATAATAAAGGAATTAGAGCAGTAGGTTCAAATTATGCTATATTCAAAGACTCAATTAAAAGAAATAAAATAATTCCTAATTTTATTAAATACGGATTAGAGGAAATAAGAATAGAATATTCAATGGGAGGAAATGCTGTTTCCTATGGAACTTTACTTTTTGAAGGTGAGCTTTTTGATAAAATTGGAGGACTTACAAGAAGAATTGATGGAGCAGAGGATTATGAATATATAACTAAATTACTTCCCTATGGATTAGATAATATTCCAGAATATTTATATTATTATAGAATTCACGAAGGGCAAAGATCAAGGGAATTTTATCAAAGTAATCTTGTAATATCTAATTTAACTAAGGCGGAGCTTAGTGTTTTATTTGTATTAGATAGTTTTAATATTGGTGGAACAGAAACTCATGTATTATCTTTAGTAAAAGAATATTTGAATAGAGGAATTAAAGTTACCATAATAGGTGGTTCAGGAGCTTTAGAGGGTGAATTTAAAAAATTAAATTGTAGAATTTATAACATGAAGTTTCCTTTGGTTATTTTAACTGATAGAGATGCAATAAAGGTATTTAAAGAAAATATAAAAAAAATAATAGAGGTAGAAAATATTAATATTATACATGCTCATCAATCACCTTCAGGAGCTTTAGTTATAGATATTTCTAAAGAGATAAATATACCTTGTATTTTTACTGTTCATGGAATGTATTACTATGATATTGTGGCTGATAGACTAAAAGAATGTACTAAAGTAATTAGTGTTAGTTATCCAGTTTATGAATGGTTATTGGGCTTTGGAATACAATCTTTAGTTATACCAAATGGAATTAATTATGATGACTTTGATATAACTGAAAAAGAAAATAATTTAAGAGAAGAGTTTGGAATAAAGGAATCTGATACAGTAGTGCTTTATTGTAGTAGAATGGCTTGGGGAAAAATTAAGACCTGTGAAAATTTAATTAGGGTATGTAGAGATTTAAAAAGAGGGGAGGATATAGAGATTCATGCTTTGATAGTAGGGGATGGACCTGGATATGATGAATTAAAAAGAGCTGGAGATAGAGCAAATAGGGTTTTGGGGAAGGAGATTATACATTTTGCAGGAAGCCAAATTGAATTACCTAAATTTTATGGGGCCAGTGATTTTGTGGTTGGAACAGGAAGAGTGGCAATAGAAGCTATGGCAACAAAAAAACCAATAATAGCAACAGGGAATAACGGATATTTTGGGGTTGTAACAGAAGAAAATTTTGAAGTTGCATGGAAAATATATTTTGGAGATCATGGTTCTACAGTTTCTAATAATGCAATGTATTTATATGAAGATATAAAAAATATTTATTTAAATAAAGAGGAGTTTAAATCTAAAGGACAAAGTATTTTTGAAAAAAGTAAATTAATTTTTGATGCTAAAGAAGTGGCAAATAAAATAATTGAATTTTATATAAGTTAGGGAGGAGTTCTTTTGAAATTTTTATATATAGGATGGGTTGGATTTAAAAATGTAGGTGATGAAATTCTTTTTAAGTGTTTTGAAAATTTAGTTAAAGAAAATCTTGGGGAATCTGTAATAGTTAAGGGAGGGTACTTTGAAGCGGACTTTAGTGATTTTGAGGATTATGATGTAATTTGCTTAGGGGGTGGATCAGTTTTATTAGATGGATATATAAGTATATTGTATAGAGCTTTAGAAGCAGGGAAAAAAATAATGGTATGGGGCTCTGGATATGATGAACTTACCTCAGTGGATTTTATAGACAAGTTAGAAAATCTCAAAATTCCAGCCTATGTTTATTCAGATATAACTGAGGAAAGATTAGATATTCTTTTAGAAAAATCAATTTGTTTTTTCGTTAGAGGACCAATAACCTATAAAATATTGAAAAAATCTAATCTTATAAATGAACGCAAAATAGTGATATCAGGAGATCCTGTTTTTCTTATGAAAAAAGATGAAAACTTTATAAATCCATTGAATTTTTCAAAGGGGGATAAAGTAGTAGGAATAAATCTAGGGACTTCCTTTAATCATATTTATGGTCAAAATGAAGCAGAGTTAAATAATGAAATGAAAAAGGTTGTAGAAAGTTTAGTGAAAGGTGGATATAAAATATATTTATATTCATTATGGAATCAGGACATAGATACATTAATTAATTTTTATAATAGTTTTGAAGAGACTTCAAAAATTATATTGGATATTGAAAATAGGACTGGAGAAGAAGTTTTAGGAATACTTCAATACTGTGAGTTTTCCATAAATTTCAAACTTCATGGGAATGTTATTTCTTCTGTAGCAGAAATACCTTTTATATGCTTAGGATATAGATTAAAAAGTTATGATTTCATGAAGTCACTTGATTGTGAAGAGCTAATGATCCCTACTGGAGAAGAAAATATAGCAGAAAAAATTCTTGAAAAAGTGAAATATATAGAAAGTAACAAAGTTAAAATAGTTGAAAAAATAAAAAATAAAATTAATAATTATAGAAAAATTTTAAGAAAGACTTTTGAAAATCTGTAATTAAGGAGGCTCTATGTTTAACTTTAAAGATGAGAAAAGAATAGTAGTAATAACCTCAAAGTTAAATTTAATGAATGGAGATAGAAATTCAGCTTATGGGAGTACTGAAGAAAAAAGGTTAGAGGTGGATTGGCTAAGAAAAAGAATAGATATATTTATGAATTTTACTCTTAAAGCTTTAATTGGACAAAGCAATCAAAATTTTGTAGCACTTTATGCCTATCAAGATGAGACAGAGGAACTTATAAAAAATATATTTAGTAATTATGAAAGCCTTCCAGATAATATAAGGTTTGTTAAAAAAACTTCGTATATGGATGAATTAAATAAAATAACTAAAGGCTATGATATTTTGTTTTTAGCAAGATTAGATAGTGATGATTTATATCGATACGATTTTGTGGAAAGAATTTTAGAATATAAAATAAAAGAAAATCAAGATGTTATTTTGTGCCAAAATGGATATATTTATAGTTCAGAAAAAAATATATTAGCAGAATATTATCATCATCATCTTACTTTTTATACTGTAATTTATAGATTACAACAGGGGGAAGACAAATATAAATCCTTTGAAGTAGAACCTTTTGATTTACTTTTGAATTTTTCACATCATAAAATAACTAATTATAATTATGAGCCTTTGGAAGGACGGAATTTTATATTTTTAATTCATGGAGAAAATGCAAATAGTACATTTTGGGATTATGATTTTGGATTCTCAAAAGTAGGAAGGCATATAGAAAATAATTTAGAAAAAGAAAGTATTTTATTTGATTTTCTATAAAATTAAATAAAAAATAGAATTTAATGATATAAAGAGGTGAAAAAATGTATACCTATAGTAAACATTGTATTAAATATTCAATAAAAGATAATAGTATTAAAAAAGGTGAAGTTGAGATTTTAGATAGAAAAGAAAATAAAATAAAAGAAAAATCTAATTTAAATGAACTTATACAAAAAGATAAAATAGCAGAAAATTTTATGGTTCAGAATAGATGTCATGATGATTTTTATTGTGATGATTATTGTAATAGAAAAACCATATATCAAGGGGAAATAGAAATAAATCAGGCATATAACGGAAATAATATTGCATATAAAGAAGAGTTTCTTTTAGGATATGCTATAAAGCAAGTTACAAAAACTATGTTTCATTTTAAGAAAAATCATATTTTTGCAGTTACATTTAATACTAATGCTAGTTTGCTGAAAGAGGGGTTTATTTCGGTAGTTCCAAGAATAGATGGAATTGATAAAGATGAATTTTTAGGGAAGTCAGCAAATAATGCTGTTACAAAAATGGTTAATGTAACAAGTAGTTTTTTGATAAACACCTGTTATGAAGATTTATATATTGATTTTTTAATATATTCTTCAGAGTTTAAAACAAATGTTTTAGGAAGTTTATCTATAGTTGAAATAGTTTAAAAGAAATTTTCAATATTATTAAATTATAAAAAAAATAAGAAGATAGACAAGCATTAAATCTACTTAGTGATTGTCTATCTTCTTACTATATTATTATTTTTATAAAAATTTAAGTTTCTTAGCAAAATTAATAATTTTTATTTAATAAGGCTAAAGTTAATTCATCTTTAGTAAATTTTGATAAATTATCTTTATTGAATGAGGCTAAATTTAGTTCTTCAGCTTTACCACTTTTAAAAATAACATTAATAAATTTATTATTTTCAGAATTTGTCCAACCTTCTATATTTTTTTCTAACCATTTTTTATATTGTTCTCTAGTTTTTTTCATTTAATAAAAATCCTCCTAAATACTTTAAATAGGTATTTAAAAATATTATATTTTCTATTATATCCCCTATGGGGGGATAAATAAAGGTAGAATTTGAAAAAATAGAATAAATTTATAAAAAACAATTTCAGTTAATTTTAGGGTATAATAATAACAGGTAAAATTCTTATTAGAATGATTAAAGTGACTTTAATAATTTAATTAAGGAGGGGGTGAGAAAAGTTGGGTGAAGGTAAGGAGCATGTTCATGGTCAAGAGAATGGTCATGTACATAAAGAAAGAAAAAATGTGATAAATAGATTATCAAGGATTATTGGTCATGCAGAGGCAGTTAAAAAAATGTATGTTGAAGAAAAGGAATGTAGTGAGGTTCTTATTCAAATAGCAGCTGTAAAATCAGCATTAAATAATGTAGGTAAAATTATATTAAAGGATCACATAGATAGTTGTATAGTTGAAGCTATAGAGAGCGGAGATAGAGAGGCTTTAGATAAATTAAATGAGGCTATTGATAAATTTATGAAAAATTAAATAACTCGAATACATTTTTTTACAGTGATGAAATAGAAAACATAGGCTATAATATAATAGTATAATTATGTGAGAACAAAGGATAAAGATTTTACAAAGGAGGAAATTTGATGAGCAAAAAAAATGAACTAAAGAAAACTATTGGCTTGTCAGCAGCACTATCCACTGTAATTGGAGTTGTAATAGGCTCAGGTGTATTTTTTAAACCACAGGCTATTTACAGTGCAACAAACGGTGGGCCAGGCTTGGGGATTCTAGCTTGGATAATTGGTGGGATTATCACCATAGCAGCAGGGCTGACAGCAGCGGAAGTTTCAGCAGCAATGCCTGAAACAGGCGGAATGATGATTTATATGAGAGAAATTTATGGAGAAAAATTATCTTATTTAACGGGTTGGATGCAAACCGTATTATATTTTCCTGGTGTAATAGCAGCAGGAGCGGTTATTTTTGCAGAGCAAGCTTGTTCAATGATGGGAACACCGGATTTAAAGTTAGAAATTGCAATAGGAATAATATTATTTATATTAATTGTAAATGCTATAGGAACGAAATTTGGCGGAATGATACAGACAATTTCAACTATATGCAAACTTTTACCTCTTATATTAATAATAATATTTGGATTTATAAAAGGATCGGGAACTAATCCAATAATGACACCTTTAGTAGGTCATAATGTAAGTTTTGGAGCAGCATTAGGAGAAGTTTTAATAGCAACTTTATTTGCTTATGATGGATGGATAAACGTAGGAGCTATAGCTGGAGAAATGAAAAATCCAGGTAAGGACTTACCAAAAGCAATTATAGGTGGATTATCAATTGTTATGGCAGTTTATTTAGCTATTAATGTAGCTTACCTATGGGTAGCACCAGCATCAGTACTTGCTAATGTAGCATCACCAGCATCATTGGTTGCACAAAAGATTTTCGGATCTGTTGGTGGTAATATAGTATCAGTTGGTATATTAGTTTCAGTTTTCGGAAATATGAATGGGAACTTATTAACAGGACCAAGAGTAACTTATGCTTTAGCTACTAATAAAACATTACCTTTTAGTAATTTCTTTAAGAAAATAACTAAAAGTGGAGTTCCAAGAAATGCAATGCTATTAACTGTTGTTTTAGCAATTATATATGCACTTTCAGGACAATTCAATTTATTATGTAATTTAACTATATTTACAGTATGGATATTCTATGTAATGATATTTGTTGGAGTAATTCTTTTAAGAAAGAGAAAACCAGATTTATATAGACCATATAAAGTTATTGGTTATCCTGTAATTCCAGCAATAGCTATACTTGGAGGATTATTTGTTATAATAAATCAATTATTCATGGCAGGAATGGAAAGTACATTAACCGCAATAGGTGGTGTAATAATAACCTTAATAGGATTACCTATATACATATATATGAATAAGAAAAATAATGCATAGAAAAAAAAGCTCAAGTTAATCTTGGGCTTTTTTTGTTTTAGTTTTTTAAAATAATAGTAGAGAATAGGATTTTACCATTTTCTATCACTCTAGTTATTCCATGAATATCACTAATATAGCCGGGAAATTCATTTTCAAAAGTTTCTCTAGCTAAAAGATAATCAAGAATAACTTTACTTTCTTTAGTGATTTTTTCTCCTCCCATGATTATAGGGATTCCAGGTGGATAGGGTACAATCATTACAGCCACAGTTTTATTTAGAATATCTTTTATATAAGCTTTTTCATAATTACCTTTAAATAGCATTCTAGAACACTGGGAAGGCTTAACAGAAAGCTTAGGAATGGTTTGAAAAGATTTATTCATAAGTTCTAAAAGTTTATAGTCCTTTATATAATTGTGCATTTTCAAACAATGGTCCTTTAAGCCAATATTTTCATAACTATTAGGATACTTTTTTACCAGTTCAGGAAATACTTCATCAAGGGGAAGATTATCATCAAAGTCCTTTTTAAATTGTGCAAGACCTGTAAGTAAGGCAGCTTGCTTTCCTTTAGTAGTTCCTATGGAGTTTAAAATTAATATGGAGTAATAGTCAACCTTTTCTGCTACAACTCCAAAGTAAGTTAAATATTCAGAGAGAATTACAGCAGGAATTCCTAATTCATCAAAGGATATTTCAGTAGGATTTGCTGATATAGTTGGAGATATTCCTGGGGTTTTTAAAGTGATTTTAATAGGGTCAAGCATTACAAAATCCTCTTCTATATCTTTAAATCCATGCCAATAATCATCTCTATTTAAAATCCAACTATTTTGACTTTTGGCTAAATATTCAGAGGGAACTTCTTCAAAATCAAGTAATTTACCTAAATAATTAATTTTACTAGGTTGCCAAATATCAAAAAACCAACTACCTTTTCTAGACTCTTCTTTATAAAGAGAAACTATTTTTTTACGTAGTTCAATGGCATCAATTATGGTATCATTTATTAATTCTTCGCCATTAAATTTCATCATATTAGCTGAGACATCTAAAGATGCAATTAAGTTGTATTGAGGGGAAGTAGAACAATACATCATATAGGCTTCATTAAGAACCTCATCATCAACCTTTGAATTCTTACCTTTTTTCACATGGAGCATAGAGGCTTGAGAAAAGGCAGCTAATAATTTATGGGTGGATTGAGAGGCAAAAATAGTAGAGTAATCTCCCTCAACTAAATCCTCAGACATAGCGAAAAAGTTTTTATAAATAGGATGAAATTTAGCATAGGCAAACCAAGCTTCATCAAAATGAAGATTAGGTATAATATTTTTAGTTAACTCTTTTATTTTACTTACGTTATAACAAATTCCGTCATAGGTAGAATTAGTTAAAGTAGCAATTTTAATAAGTTCTTTTTTTTCAGTTAAAGAAAAATTATCAATATTTTTCTTTATTAAATTATTACTTTTCAAATGATTTTCAATAGAGTTTTTTGTAAATTCTTCAATAGGTACAGGTCCTATAATACCAAGATAATTTCTTCTAGGAATCATATAGTTTGGAATAGCATCAGTAGCTATCATTGCATGATTTAAAGATTTGTGGCAATTTCTATCCACTAATGTTAAATCATTTTTTGTAACTCTAAATCTCCAAATAATTTGGTTAGAAGAGCTTGTACCATTTAGTACATAAAAGGTTTTATCAGCTCCAAAAACCTTTGCAGCAAACTTTTCTGATTCTCCAATAGGTCCATTATGATCAAGAAGTGAACCAAGCTCTGTAACAGAGATAGATAAATCAGTTCTAAAAACATTTTCTCCTAAAAAATCATAGAAAAATTTACCGGGAGGATTTTTTCTAAAGGCACAACCACCCATATGTCCTGGGGTATGCCAAGCATATTTATATTCATTAGAGTATTTAATTAAATTTTTTAAAAAAGGTGAAGATATTTTTTCAATATATTGTTTAGAATGCTGAACAAGTCTACCAGTTAAAAAATCTATACTATCAGCATAGAGAAAATAAAAATCAGTTAAATCAGAGAATTCATTTGGATTAAGGGATAGTTCTCTTCCAACGGAGAAAGAAATAATAGGAATGTTTTTATTTTTCTTTCGAATTTCCTGTATTATGAATTCAAAATTTTCAATTTCGCTTTTGTAATATTCTATGAAAATAGCTGTTATATCCTGTTGATAATAAAAAAGTTCTAGAAAATCTTTCTTTGAAGATGTTGAAATAAAATCAAAGTTATGCTTTTCTTTTAGAGACTTTTTTATGAGAGATAAACGGCGCTCCTTTTCTTCAGATTCATTTTCTATATAATAAATTAATATTTTCCATGAATTTTTATTTATCATTTTAAAATCCCTTTCCATAAATTGATTATAAATACTTTATATGTTATGCTTATTGAAAAAATTTAATTCAAGAACAAGTAAGCCAAGCATACCCCGGGGTATACTTGTCTATGGACAAACATACCCCGGGGTATGCTTGGCTAGGTTATATCTGCCCATTAAATAAATATTAATAAGAACAGAAAAACATACTTCAGTATAAAATAATAAAAAGAGTATAATTTTTTTATGAAATAGGTGGTAAAAATGAATAATGAGTTTAATGGTTGGGGCCAAATTAAACCAGTAAAACAAAGTGTATATAATCCATGGAATCCAGTATACACTCCTCAAAGAGGTCCTACAGGAGCCACTGGACCAATGGGGCCATCAGGTAGTAATAAGGCTATAGTTTTAGGTGGATATTTTTTTCAAAGTATAAAGAAAAAAACAATAATTCCTTGGCAATATGTTAGTTTTACTAATTCAAGTAAAATTTTCTTAGATGTAAATAATAATTTGAAAATAGTAGGAGAGGGAACCTATCTTATAACACAGAGTATACAAGTGAACAATGTTCTAGTAACAGATGCTGTTATCGCTCTCTATTTAACTAATGATTTAGAGAATTTTGAAGATATAAGTGTTAATTTAATTAATCCTGGAACTTCTAGCAATAATTCAATGATACAGTATAGTTTTACTACTGTTTTTCAAGTGAAAGAAAACTATTTAAAAGATGGAGCAGCCTATTTGGTATTATATAATGGCAGTACTATACCTTTAGATATAAGTAGAATAGAAACTACAATTTTAGAATTAAACTAGAAAAGGGGACTGTTATTTTTAGCAGTCTTCTCTACATAATATAAAATTAAAAGTTATTTAATCAAAGTTTAAACAAGATATTTTATGATTTTAAATAGAAATACTTTAATAGCAACTTTGATTGAGATTTAGGGAAGATGCATCTTTAAGAAAACTGTGGTAATCTTAATAAATAAGTCTTTGAGAGGAGAATAAAATTATCTTTTAAGGAAGATAATTAAGAAAAAACCATGGATGAAAAGTTTAAGTTACCAAAGGTAGGGGCTAGAATACAAAAGACTGCATTAGCTGTATTTATATCAATTATGATATCTCATTTTTTAGGGGGAAAGTCACCTTTTTATGCCTGTATAGCAGCAGTTATATGTATGCAGGATTCTTACATAGGAACCATTAAAATGGGGATAAATAGAATGATAGGAACTGTAATAGGAGGACTTGCTGGAATTTTTGCTACTTTTATATTTTTTAAATATAATAACTATTACTTTGATGCAGCACTAATTTCACTGCTTTGTATAGTTGTAACCTATTTATGTACTTTATTAAAGAAACCAGGATCTGTAACCATTGCCTGTATAGTGTTACTAGCTAATACTGTTTTAATAAAACAGGAACCAAGTTATATGTACACAATAGTGAGAGTTCTTGAAACTTTCCTTGGAATTATAGTAGCAACATTAGTTAATAGATTTATTTTTCCTCATAATCCTGAGAAAAATAAAAATTAGAAAAAAATTACAAAATTCTATTGACTTCAAATAAAAGTTATATTATACTAAATTTAACAATTAAATAAATAAAGAATGTTTCTTATCAAGAGAGGTGGAGGGACTGGCCCTATGAAACCCGGCAACCATTTAAGAGTTATATGAGTTTTTTATAATTCCTTAAAAATGGTGCTAATTCCAGCCGTAGTTTTACGGAAAGATAGGAGAATAATTTAATGGGTTTTAGTTTGGATATTATACGCATTAGAGTTTATTCTCTAATGCGTTTTTTGTTTTGAAAGAATACAAAACTTTATTTATAAAATCATAATTGTTAAATGGGGGTTAAGTATTGATAGAGATTAAAGATTTAAAAAAGAGCTTTAAAGGTAATGAGGTAATTAAAGGGGTTAGTTTAAATATTAATGAAGGTGAAATCTATGGGTTAATAGGTCACAGTGGGGCAGGAAAATCAACTTTATTAAGATGTATAAATGGTTTGGAAAGTTATGAACATGGGAATCTAAAGGTTATGGGGAAGGAAGTAAACTCTCTTAATGAAAAAGAATTAAGAGAATTTAGAAAAAATTTAGGAATGATATTTCAAGGTTTCAATCTTCTAGAAAGAAAAACCGTTTTTCAAAATATAGCCTTACCAATGGAAATATGGGGCTATTCAAAGAAGGCTATAGAGAATAAAGTTAATGAATTAATTAAATTAGTAGACCTTGAAGGAAAAGAAAATGCAAAGCCAAGAGAATTGAGTGGTGGACAAAAACAAAGAGTGGCAATAGCAAGAGCATTGTCCTTAGAGCCTAAAATTTTATTATCAGATGAAGCTACTTCAGCTTTAGATCCTAAAATAACTAAAGACATATTAAGTTTATTATTAAAAATAAATAAAGAACTTAATATAACCATAGTGATTGTAACCCATCAGATGGAAGTGGTAAAAGAAGTATGTGAGAAGGTTGCCTTAATTGAAGATGGGATTATCGTAAAAGAAGGAAAAGTTGAAGAATTATTTTTAAATCAAGGAAAATCTCTTAAAAAGTTCTTAGGGGAAAATGAAGAAGAGTTACTACCAACTGAGGGTGTAAATATTAGAATATTTTTTCCAAGTACTTCATCAGAAAATGCTTTAATCACGAAATTAGCTAGAGAACTAAATGTTGATTTTTCTATAGTTTGGGGTAAACTAGAAAAATTTAGAGAGGATGTTCTTGGGAGCTTAGTAATAAACATAGAAGAAAAAGATAAAGAAAGAATTTTAAATTATCTAGAGGGAAAAGAAATTAAATTGGAGGTGATTTAGAAGTGGTAGAAACATTAGTACAAGCATTGGTTGAAACTTTTCAAATGGTTTTTTTCTCAACTATATTTTCTCTTTTAATTGGATTTGTCTTAGCCATAATTTTAATTATTACAGCAGAAAAGGGATTTAAACCTAACAAGATAATTTATAAAATCTTAGATACAGTGATAAATGTTTTTAGAAGTTTTCCTTTTATCATCTTAATAGTATTTTTAATACCTGTAACTAAGTTCATAATGGGAACATTTATCGGAACTACAGCTGTAATTGTACCACTTACTATAGGGGCATCACCTTTTGTAGCTAGAATAATAGAAACAGCTTTAAGGGAAGTTGACCCCGGGGTCATTGAGGCAGCTAAATCCTTTGGGGCATCTAATAGTCAGATAATCTTTAAAGTAATGCTTAAGGAAGCTATACCATCTATAATTTCAGGAATCACATTAATAGTTATAACTATTATAGGATATTCTGCTATGGCAGGAACTGTAGGGGGCGGTGGTCTTGGAGATGTAGCTATAAGATATGGATTTCATAGAAGAGAAACTGATGTTATGAATATAACAGTTATCATTTTGATTATAGTGGTTCAACTTTGTCAAAGTGTTGGGAACTACTTTTATAAGAAACTTAAGTAGTAAAGAAATTAAAATAATGGGGTTAAAAAATTAAAAATAAGCAATAACAATAAAATATTAAGGGGAAAGAAATATATAATTAGGGGGTATTTATTATGAGAAAAAAATCAATTTTATCAATAGTATTAACAGGGGTATTAGCATTTTCAGTGATTGGCTGTGGAGCAGGTGAAGGTAATAAAGTAACAAATAATGAAGATAAAAAAATAGTAATTGGGGTTTCACCAGTGCCACATAGAGGAATAGTTGAGGCAGCTAAACCAGAATTAGAGAAGAAAGGTTATAAGGTTGAAATAAAGGAATTTACTGACTATGTTATACCAAATACAGCTTTAGATAGTGGAGAACTTGATGCTAACTTCTTTCAACATGAACCATACTTAAAGAATTTTAATGAGAAAAATGGAACTAAAATAAAATCTGTTGGGGCAGTACATTTAGAACCTTTAGGAGCCTATTCTAAGAAAATAAAAACTTTAGAGGAACTTAAAGAGGGGGCAACTATTGCAGTGCCAAGTGATGCTACTAATGAAGCAAGGGCTTTAAGACTTTTAGAGGAAAAAGGATTAATTAAACTTAAAGAGGGTGAACTTGTAACAGTTAAAGATATTACAGAGAATAAAAAGAATTTTAACTTTAAAGAATTAGAGGCAGCACTTTTACCAGCTGTAACAGATGAAGTTGATTTAGCTGTTATAAATGGAAACTATGCTTTAGAAATCTTTAATCCTGCTAAAGATGCCTTAGCTATAGAAGACCAAAATAGTCAAGAAGCTAAAAGATACGGAAATATAATAGCAGTAAAAGAAGGTACCGAGAATGAGCAAAAAATTAAAGATTTAAAAGAAGCTTTAACTTCTGAAACAGTGAAAAAATATATAGAAGATAAATATAAAGATGGAAGTGTTATAGCATTATTCTAAAAAAGTTCAAAAGAATAGCCTAGCATTATTAAAATTGATTAATAATGAGTAGGCTATTTTTTATTATTTAATTATGAGTTAACTCTGTTAACTTTTGGTGGTTTGATGAATAGCATTATAATTATTGAAACTAATGCAACTACAAGCATTAACCAGAATGTTGGTTTAAAGCCACCAAGTAAATTAGCTATTAATCCACCAAGAAGTCCACCTATACCGAATCCTTGATAGATTATTCCATAGTTTTTACTATGGTTTTCAAGTCCGAAGTATTCACTAACTATAGCAGGGAATACTGTAAGGTTTCCTCCAAAGGCAAAAGCAATTGCAGCAATTGCTACTGTAAATGTAACCATTGATAAAGGTGCGAATAAAAGTACTAATACGCCAATAAATATTAATAGGAAAGCAAAAGCTGAAACCTTTGTTCTACCTAATTTATCAGAGATACTACCAAGTATTATTCTACCTAGAGTATTAAATATAGCTACAATAGCTACTGCACTACCAGCTGCTGCTGGAGTTAAGTGAGCTAATATAATACCAACATTTTTAGCTGTTCCTATTAGATATAAACCGCTTAAACATGATGAGAAGAATGCTATAAATAATAAGTAAGCAGTTGGCTCTTTAAATAATTCAGGCCAGTTAAATTCTTTAAATGAAGAATTAGTTTTTGTTAAGTTAGATGTTGGATGCTTTGGAGCATCTTTTAAAAGTAATGCACCTATAAATACAAGAGCAAATGCCATTAAGCCCCAATACATGAAAGCATGTACAATTCCTGTATTTTTTATAAATGCTGAGTTTATGTATTTAAATACTAAGCTTCCTAATCCATAGCAACCTATAGATACACCAGAAATGATTCCTTTTTTTTCAGGGAACCATTTAAGACAATTTGATAAAGTAAGTATGTAGGCAATTCCGTTTACAAGTCCTACAATGACTCCAGCTGATATGTATAATTCTACTAAATTATTAAATCTAGGAGCGAATGCTAATCCAAGTCCTAGAATTATTGCACAGGCAGCTACAACTAATTTTATTCCGAAAATTTCTTGTAACTTACCGGCAAATAAGGTACCAATAGCTAAACAAAAGCTTGTAATTGAAAAACTTAGAACAACTTGCTCTAAAGACCAACCATGTAATTTAGCTAGTGAACTATTGAATAAACTCCAAGTATATAAAGTTCCAAGTCCAAGTTGTGCAAGCATTGTACCTAAAAGAATAAGTAATTTCTTGTTTCCTGTGTTCATTTAGTTTTCTCCTTTGTTAAAAATATAACCCAAATAGTATGGTTTTAAATGTTATATTTATTATTTGAAAGGATTCATTTTATCAATAACTTTATTAAATTCAAATTATTTTACTGAAACTTTAATTAAATAGAAAAGTATTTAAATATTGCTATTAACAATTTATTCATAATTTGAATGTGAAAATGTGAATTTGATTAAAATGATAATCTTTTCAATGGCTATTATACTAAAAAATTCTTTAAAAAAAATAATTATTTTTTCACTGTTTTAAGAAAAATAAAGAAATAAGTTAATAAATTAATACTGAAAGAAATAAAAAGTTAAATTAATAATAATTAAAATAAGAATTTAAATAAAAATAGATAAAAAATTCACAAAATTAAAAAGATAAAATACATTAATTAATAATAATTATTGTTTGTGAATTATTATTAAAATATAATAGAGGTTAGGTATAACTCCAATGATGTCAATCCTTTATAAAGTAGCAGAAGAAGGTAGAGAAATTATATTTGTTCAAGCTGTACAATTCAACAGCTCATACTTTCAAAATGAATTAAAAGCATTAAAAGCTAAATATAACAATATAAAAACTGCTGTATTTTATCAAAGTCCTTTAGAAAGTGATAAAATTAATGAAGATTTTGATGTAGAAGGAATAGCTACAAAAGAATGGCTTATGAGCAACTTACCTAAAAATGGAGAATTCTACTTCTGTGGACCTTTAGGATTCATGAAGCATATCTATAACACAGCTAAGGAAATGGGTGTTTCAGAAGATAATATTAACTATGAAATGTTTGGACCATCAGCAGATTTAGCTACAATGTAGTAAATTTAAAAGGGTTTCTGACCTATATTAATTAAATTGAATAAGAGCATGAAAAAAGGTTACTATTTAAGGCTATAATTATATTAGCTTTTATATAGTAGCTTTTTTTGATGACAATAAGAAAAAAGTTGTAGTATTATTTAAGAAGAATATATAAGAAAGTTGAGTAGGTAAATGGATTTTATTGCAATTGATTTTGAAACAGCTAATGAAAAAAGAGAAAGTCCCTGTTCAATAGGGATTGTGGTAGTAAAAGAGGGAGAAATAGTAAAGAAGGAACATTTTTTAATTAAACCTAAAGAAATGAGATTTCTTCCTATGAATATAGGAATTCATGGAATAAGACCTAGAATGGTGGAGGATCAATTAGAATTTAATGAACTTTGGGAGCAGTTAAGGGAATACTTTCAAGGAACAACAGTTATAGCACATAATGCAGCCTTTGATATTTCTGTTTTAAGAAAAACTTTAGAATTATATGAAATAGAGAAGCCAGATTTTAATTACATATGTACTATGAAGTTAGCTAAAAACTTTTATAGTAATTTAAAGGATTCTAAATTAAATACAGTAAATGATTTTTTAGGATTTAAATTTAATCATCATAATGCTTTGGCAGATGCTGAGGCAGCTACTAATATTTTATTAAATATAGCTAATGAATTAAATATTAATGAAGTAGATTTACTATTAGAAGAAGTTGGAGTTTCTAAAGGTGAGGTAAATAATTTAGGATACAAGCCCTCAAAAAGATTAAAGGCTCCAAAGAATATTTCAAGAAAAGAAGCTATTATAAATAAAGATATGCTTATAGGAAATTTAAAAGGTTCTATTTTTAGAGATGAGGTGGTGGTTTTTACAGGAAAACTTAATACTATGACAAGAGTTGAGGCAATGTCAATAATAAGAAGATTAGGGGGAACTACAGGTAGTTCAGTTACTAAAAAGACAACCTGTTTAATAACTAACTCAAAAAATTTAGATGATTTATTTTTAGGAGAGATGAGTAATAAGTTTAGAAGAGCAGTTTATTTAAGGGAACAGGGACAAAAAATTCAGATTTTAAATGAAGAAGAATTCTTAGAAATTATTAAACTTTAAGAATAACCTATTATTCAATTATGGGAAAAGTAAAAAATAGCCTATCATTACCAAATATAGGTTCTTTATTACCTAACTTGAGAAAGAACCCATCATCTAATATTACTTTAGTGATGGGTTCTTTATATTTATAGCTTTAAACATTAAAAGTAATTGATTTATTATTTATAGTAACTTTTAATTTTCCATTAGTAACAGGTCCGTTAGTTTCAAAAACTAAAGGTACAGAATAAGTTTCCTTAGATTTTAAAGTGCCATTAGATGAGAAGGCAGTTAAATAATCAGAAATTTTATTTTGAGATAGCTCCATAGTCATATTATCATTAACGTTATAAGTTGTCCCATTACTATCTAAAGTTATAGGATTTTTAGTTAAATCTAAAGATGGTAAATTCCCATTACTAATATCTTCTACAGATAAGTTAACTAGAAAAAAGTTATTGTATGAATCATTATTAGATAGAATTTTATTATCTAAATTGTTAGTATTTTTAGCAGAACGAACTAATAAACTATAGTTTTCTAAATTAGCAGTAGTATTTATTTTATAGCTTGTATCTTCTGTTGATTTAGAACCACTAATAAAGAAGTAAGCAATTATAGCTATTAATAAAATTACAATTACTATTATAGAAATTATAATTGTTTTTACTTTATTTTTCTTTTGATTTTCTTTTGTTTTCAAATTTTTTCCTCCTTAGTTACTGTATGTACATATGAATTATAACACAGGAATAGCAAGGGGTGCATAGAAAAGAAAGGGAAAATATTTAGAAAAATGTAAACAAAAAATGAACGATAACTTAATTGGAAATAATAAAATAGAAATTTGTTTTAAAATAAGGTCGTAATTTAAAATTTTATAGGTTATAATAAAGAGATTAATGAAAGAGGTGCAGTTAATGAGAAATTTTAAAATAGAAGTTCAGTATGATGGATCAAGATATAAAGGATGGCAAGTACAAAAAGGAAATACAGCTACTATTCAAGGAAAATTACAGGATGTATTATCAAAAATGGAAAATGAACCAGTTCAAGTAATTGGATGTGGAAGAACAGATGCTGGTGTACATGCAGAAAACTATGTAGCTAACTTTAATAGTAACACTGGAAAATCTCCAGAGTCAGTATTTGAATACTTAAAAGAGTACTTACCAGATGATATATCAGTAAAAACTGTAAGAGAAGCAAGTGATAGATTCCATGCTAGATACAATGTTGTTTCAAAAACTTACGTTTATAGAATAGATAATAGTGAATATAGAAATGTTTTTGAAAGAAAATATGTTACATATATAAGAGAATACTTAGATTTAAGAGCTATGGATAGAGCAGCTCAATTATTAGTAGGAACTC
>JBOGCG010000018.1:0-6504 GCA_051656625.1 Sarcina sp.
TTTTTTTATGTGGAAATACTATAATAGCAATTAATGCTCCAACAAAGGTTTCTATTGATCTATGAAAAGCATAGGCATAGTTTGAAAAATCTCTATTTATATAGTAGTGTTCCAAGTAGTACTATGCAGGCAATGGTAACTGCCCCTGGAAGTTTTACTATGGTACAAAGGTAGATGGTTAATGAACTTAAAACAAAAACTAATATAATTTTTACAATTAAAGTTTCGTTTATGCTTAAGACAAGGGTACCTATGCTACCTAAAATAGCACCAATTACAGTTCCAACAAATCTATTTTTTGCCATATGAATAGAGTTCTCTGAAGAATCCTGCATATAAACAACAGCGGTTATAACTGCGTAAAAAGCAGTATTGAAGCCAAATAATTCTGCAATAATCATTGAAATTACTACAGCTAAGGCTGATTTTAGGTTTCTAGCACCGATTTTCGGAAGTTTAGTTTTGAAAGTCATTAATTTAAAAAAACTCTTTCTTAGTAAGATTTATTATCTTCATTATACTATCTTTACATTTTAGATTGAAAGGATATAAAGGGAAAATTTTGAGATAATTAATAATGTTAACAAAAGGTTATAGTTTTAAAAAAATTTTTTTAAAGTATCTAGCTTTTAAATTTAAAGGATTATTTTTAAATTTTTTTAAAATTTCAAAAGAAATATAGTATAATTTACCTAAGAATAAAAGGGAAAAATCACTTGATATGAAAAAGAGGTGAAGTAATGGATTTTTTCAAGTTAGTAAATGAAAGAGAAAGTGTTAGAGGTTATTTAGATAAAGAAGTAGAAAAAGAGAAAATTATAAAAATAATAGAGGCAGCTAGATTAGCACCCTCAGCCTGTAATGCTCAACCTTGGAAATTTGTTGTAGTTAATGAGGGCGAAAAGAGAGAAGTTTTAGCTAAAGCTCTTTGTGAGAAATTAGTTGGATTAAATAAATTTGCAACTACAGCTCCAGTTTTTATTGTAGTTATAGGTGAAAAAAGAAATATTACTTCAAAGGTAGGAGAAATAATAAAAAAGAAGGATTATACCTCTATGGATTTAGGTATAGCTTCAGAACATATATGCCTTGCTGCAACTGAACTTGGACTTGGAACCTGCATGATGGGTTGGTTTAATGAAAAAGTAATAAAGAGTACATTAAATATTCCAAAGGGAAAGGAAATTCATCTTGTAATTTCTTTAGGATATCATGAAAATAAAGAACCAAGAAAAAAAGGTAGAAAAGCTTTAGAAGATATAATGTCATTTAATGAATATTAACAGTGATATTTGGATAGGATTTTAGATGGATTTTAAAATGAGAAAAAATAAAAAATAAATAAAGAGAAGGAAATAAAGATGAGAGAAAAGTTATTAGAAAAAATAAAAAATGATAAAAGAATAGACTTAATAATATCTGGTTTTAAAGATGATTTTGAAGCTATGATGGAAGAACAAAATGAAGAAGAATTAAAATTTATTAACAACTTTAGAGAAAGTATTTATAGAAAATGGCTTTTTTCACCTATGATTCAAGATACTATGGTTACTCCATATTTTCTAATGAATTCTATAGCTCAAAATATAGAAAAGGGAGATTATTCAATAACTCCACATTTAAGAATTAGTTATGATGAAAGAAGTAAAGAATTTAGTTATGAATTTAACGTTTACTATTATGGAAATGATTATATTCCAGTACTTAAAGATTTAGAAGTAGTTATGAGTTTTGTAAATGGAACAATAATTGTTAATGAAGAAGGATTTCCTATAGGAAAAGATTTTGAAAAAATACTTAAAGGAATAAGTTTTAGAAGTGCTTATTATATGGAATATCTTTTTGGTTTAGCTATAAAGATGGATTTCTTAATGGAAATGAAAGCTATTGGTTGTAAGTGTTATCAACAGGGGGATTCCTATAAAGAATATTTTAATTTAAGTAATAAAGAAAAAGTAGAATTAATAATAGATAAATCTATTGAACTTTCAAATGAAAAATTAAAGGATGAACTAGATATAAAAAGAAAAAATATAGTCTTAGATTATTTAGATAATGATATTGAAAGTAGTGAATTTTTACAGTTAGCTCCTCAGGATGGATTTAATCCTTTAGAGTTTTTAGAAGACATGGAAGGAATGAACGAAAAAACTTTAGAAGAATTTGGATTAAATAAAAATGATATTATGCAAATGAAGAGTTTAAAGGATAATTTAGAGCAAGATGTTCTAAATAAATTTCTTGTTAAGGGTGAAGTAGCTATTCCAGTAGATATTCATTTCACTAATGTTTTTGCTTATTATTTAGGAATGACTACCTCATTTTATGGAATTAATTTTGATATAGAAGAATTTGTTGATCTTTTCTTTGAAATATCTAATCAATCACAGATAAAAGTAGTTTTATTTGGATTAGAAGAATTCCATGACTTAACTAATTTTGGACAAAAAATTATGGGAAAGAAAAAGAATTTAAAAACTAGAAAATTTGAATTTTTAGAAAAAGAAGAAATAAATTTCGCCTTAGAAGAGTATTTATTTAAATTTGAAGATTGTAGAGAACAAGAAATACCAGAAGAAATTGGTGATTTCATAGATGAATTTGGTGATTATTTAGAAAATGAAAAAGGAATAGGTGAAGATACAGTGGAAAGACATTGTATGAATGTATTTACTTATTTAGTTTTCTTTAATAATTTCAAAGAAAGAGAAGAATTAAAAAAAATATCAGCGGAATCTATAGATAATTTTATAACTAATTGTTATGTACCACAATTTTCAACAAGTAAAAACTCAATAAAAGAACAATTAACATCATTAAGTCAATTGATTAGATATTTAGAAAAAGTAAATATATTAACAAAGGAAGAAGAAAAAAGCATAAGAGAACAGTTGAAAAATAGAGAAAAATATTTTAAATTATTTGATTCAACAGAACATGAAAATTTATTTTTTTAAATAATTAGTTTAAAATGAAATTTATATTATTGTAGGAGAAGAATTATGGTTCAATCAATAGTTCATGTAGCTTTAGTAGTAAAGGATTATGATGAAGCAATTGAGTTTTATACAAAAAAACTTAATTTTAAATTAATAGAAGATAGTTATCAGCCAGAGCAAAATAAAAGATGGGTAGTTGTAGCTCCACCAGGATCAAAGGAAACTACTATATTATTAGCAAAAGCTTCGAAAAAAGAACAGGAAGATTTTATTGGGAATCAATCAGGGGGAAGAGTATTTTTATTTCTGAGAACTGATGATTTTTGGAGAGATTACCAAGAAATGAAAAGTAAAGAGATAGAATTTGTAAGAGAGCCTAAAGAAGCAGATTATGGCACAGTTGCTGTATTTAAAGATTTATACGGAAACCTTTGGGATTTAATTGAATTTAGTAAAAATCATTACTTATATAAAAATTAATAGCATTGGGGGATTTTATGAAAAAAATTATGCTTAAAGATTGCATCTTAGATAAAAAAAATCTTAATGAAGTTATTGCTATAGCTATATTTGGTAGTTATCATGAAAAGAGCTTTGATAAAAATAGAAGTGATATAGATTTATTAATTTTGTTAAAAAAAGAAGTTGAAATAGAGAGAGAATTTGAAATAGAGGAATATTTAGAAAATATTCTTAAAGAGTATTTTAATCATAATAATATTCATTGTACATTTATAAATGATTTTAATTATCCATTTAGTGAATTACTTTTAATTTCAAAGGATAAAATTATCTTCAAAGAAGAACAGTATTTAAATTATACCTTAGGATATTCTGTATTTAAGAGAGATAGAGAATTTTTAGAGATAATGAAAGAGGAAAATTTAAGGGAGTTAGAGGAATTTAAAAATGGTTTATTATAAATATAAAAAAGAAAAATTAGAAGAGAAATTTTTAGACAGTAAAGTTTTTTTAGTTAAAATAAGAGAATGTATAAAAAGAAATCCATTAGGTGAAGATGATATAATAGATGAGGCTATGATATCTTATTTTAATTCATTTTGTGAGTTTATAATTGATATGTGTGAAACTTATTTAGTTACAACTGATAATTATATACCTAATAAGTCAGGTCCAGAAATAATAGAATTAGCAAGTACTTTTGGATTTATAAATAGTAAAGATTCAAAAAAGTTGCAGGCTATTGTTAAAATAAGAAATAGATATACTCATGATTATTATCAAAGAAAGTTATCAAAGAAAGTTATCAAAGGATAGAATAATCAAAATTTGTAGAAAAGAACTTTCAGTATTAGAGATTTTTTTAGAAATATCTAAAGAAAAAATAACTTTATCATTAAGTTAAAAATTTTAACTGTTATCTTAGGGTAGCAGTTTTTTTTATTAGTAAAAAATGATAAACTAGTAAAAAGTAGAATTTTATAGAATTTAATCAAGAAAGAGTGAATTTTCAATGGATAAGTTATTAAAGTATGAAAAAACTTTCATAGAGTTAGATCAATTAGAAAAAATTTTAAATATAGCTGAATATACAGAACTTTGTAATGAAATAGAAAAATTAATTGACAGTGGAAGGCTTAAATTTGTTAAAAGTAGTGGGGAAAATGGTAAAAATCCTAGTCTTTATAAAAAATATAAAGTAATAAAAGAAAAAGAAGATTTTAGCGGATATTTAGAAGAATTAAATTATAAAATATCTACTAAACTAGATATAAATTATTATAAAAATAATTTAAGTAAATATAAAGAACAACGAAGTTATATACTTCAATTAAACGATTTCTTAAATGATAAATATTGTTTACTAAAGAGAGAAGTATCTATCAATGAAAGGTCTTTTCAAATATGGGGAAGAGAAAAGTTTCTTCAAAGAGAACTAGGGAAATCTATATTAAAAAATCTAGGACTTTCTTTAAATTATTTAAATATCTATGACAGTTCAGAGCCATTGGCTTATTATTCTAAAACAAAGAAATCACCTCAGAATATTTTAATTGTGGAAAATAAAGATACTTATTTTACTATTAGAAAATATTTAATTAATTTAGATAAATTAAGTTTAAATAAAGATGCTATGGGAAGTATTTTAAATGAAGATATTGGAACAGTAATTTATGGTGCTGGGAAAAGAGTAATTAAATCCTTTGAAGATTATAAAATTTCTTTAGAGGAACATTTACTTAATAAAGAAAATAAAATTTTATATTTTGGTGATTTAGATTATGAAGGAATAGTGATTTATGAAAGCTTTTATAAAAAATTCCATAAAGATTTTGAAATATTACCTTTTATAAATGGATATGAAGAAATGATAAATAAAGCTTTAAGAGAGAAGATAGTATTACCAGAAAGTAAAGAGGGACAAAATAAAAATATTGAGAAATTATTTTTAAATAGATTCACAGAAGATTGTAAAGAAAAAATAAATTCTATATTGGAGGAAAACAAATATATTCCTCAGGAATGAACAGGATAACTTAATATTTGCTACTCTTCTTTACATAATGGAGGAATCTTTAAAGGAAGAGTTATGTACTATAGATCATATAGCTTCTTTTATTGATGAGGTTAACAATCTTCATTTTAAAAAGGAAATTGGTTATGAAGAAGCTAAGGAACTTTCAGAATTTATTGTAAATGTAATTTTATGCGATGAAGGTAGAGCAATGTATTTTAAAGCCTATAATTTTAAAGAAGGTAATTATGATGAATTAAATATAAGTTTTATAAAAAATGAAATAAAGTATATTGAGGGAATAAGAAGGGCTTCTTACTCTTTAACAGATAACGGATATTCTTTACTTTTATCTACTTTAGAAATAGAAGAAAACTTGAAAATGACTATAAATGAAATAATATTTAAAATGCATTTAGAAAAAGCAGCCTATGATAAAGCTGTTGATGATATAAAGGGAATATTTAATGATTTTAGAATTAGAGTACAAAGTATGGAGGATGCAATAAGAAGAATAAAAGAAAATCCTTTAAGTTATTCTACTGAAGATTATAGAGCTATGACAGAGGGAAATTTGGAACTTTTAGATGAGAGTAAGAAAAAATACATAATTCATAGAGAAAAGGTTAATGAAAAAATAAAGGAATTTACTGATCATGATATTTATGTTAGCGAACTTACGGAGGAGGAAGAAAAAAATCTTAATAATTTAAAAGTAATAGAAAGTTATTTAAATAGAACCATAGATGAAGATCAAAGAATACTTAAGAAACATTATGATTTAAAAGAAGTTTATGGGGCAGAGCTTGAAAATATATCTAAAATGTCTTTAATAGAAAGATTTAATTTTAAAACTGAACTTTATGAAAAAATATTAGATAATCCTAATTATTTAGAAAATTTAGATATTTTTTTTAGACCATTATTTTCAATGAAGCCAGGGAAAATATACAACATAAATAAATCTTTAGAATATCAAAAAAATATAAAGCTGTAATAGAAATGATTTTAGAAATTGCCAATGGGAAGGGAAGAATTTATTTAAAAGAAATAAAAGAATTAATTGAAGAAAGTGAAGTTTTATTAAAT
>JBOGCG010000019.1:0-2629 GCA_051656625.1 Sarcina sp.
TTTTGGTCATTATTTAATTTTAAATTATCTAATTTTTTTCCTTTCATGCCTGTTCCTCCTCTTAATGTTAATCGCCTTATTGTACCACACTAATAAGAAAGAGAGAATAAAATTCCCCCTTTCTCTATCTTAATACTTATTTTTATTTTTTATATGCCTTGTCATGTTCTTCATATTTTTCTTGCTTCCAAACATACTTATTATTTTTTGTTCTTCAACTCTCTTTGAACTTTTTAAACTATTATAAATTACTTCTCTCTCTAGCTTTTTATAATTTTTAAATCTTTCCTCTGATAAACTTCCCTCTTCAATAGCTTCTAAAATTGCACATCCCTTTTCTTTGGTGTGAGTGCAATTTGAAAATTTACAGTTTAATGAAAGCTCTTCTATATCATTAAAGCCTTTTTCTATATTTCCATCTACAACTCCAAGCTCTCTCATTCCAGGTGTATCTATTAAAACTCCACCTTCTTTTAAAAGAATCATTTGTCTATAAGTTGTAGTATGTCTTCCTTTATCATTTTCACTTATATTATTTGTCTTTAATCTATCTTCACCTAAAATTTTATTTATAAGCGTTGATTTTCCTATTCCTGATGAACCTATAAAGGCTACTGTTTCTCCCTTTTTAATATATTTCCCAAGGCTTTCTATTCCTTCATCTAGTATACTACTAGTTACTATAATATCTAAACCTATCCCTATATTTTGAACCTCTACAAGCTTTTCTTCAAGATTAAAGCATAAATCTGATTTAGTTAAGATTATAACTGGATTTGAAAAGCTATCATATGCAGCTATTATATATCTTTCAAGTCTCCTTAAATTAAAGTCATTATTTAATGCCATACATAAAAAGATGGTATCTATATTACTTCCAACTACTTGGCTTTCACTTCCATTTCCAGATACTTTTCTTTTAAAAACTGTCTTTCTAGTTAATCTATGATGAATTATTCCATTTCCTTCTTCATCACTTTTCCTATCAACTAAAACCCAATCTCCTACTGCTGGAAAATCTTCTGAGCTTATACTTTCAAATTTAAATTTCCCTGAAACTTCTGCTCTTATTTCTCCATCTTCAGTAATTACATTATATAACCCCTTTTGCTGAATACTTACTCTACCTAAATAAAGCTTCTCACTATATATCTTACTTTCCTCTAAAATCCTATCATCTAATCCTAAATTTATTAATTTGCTTTTATTCAATTTCTTATCCTCCCAAATTTAAATTCTCATTCTTTGGGAGATAAACTTTATAGTAAATTTACCTCCCAATTTACTACTATCTCAAACTTTTTAATATTTTTCATAAAACATCACCCTTTCATTAGTATTTCCTTCCTAATTATAGCATCTCATACTAAAACTTTCACTTATATATTTTGCAGTTCCCTTAAACCACATTGGAACATAAACCTTTAATATCTTATGAAGATAATAGCCCATTAAAGTTCCAACTATTGTGAACATTACTTGTACTGGAAGAATGTTTGGAACTATTATAGCTACATCTTCTAGCATTATTTGGCATACTAAAAATACTGGCAGTAATAAAAGTATTAAATCAACTAAACAAAATGCTAAAATAACTATTGTACCTGCAAGTGCTAGTGGCACTCCTAGTACCATATTAAAAAATTTCATTACTCCATATCCCATAACTTTTGCTACCTTCTCCATTATATCCTCTCTCCTTCTAAACTCATTTCTTCTATTATTTTTCTATCTTCTATTTTTTCAAACACACCTTTTGCCATAATTCCTATAATTCCACTAACTATAGCTGCTCCTAAAACAATACTTCCCACATTATTGTTTAAAACTTCAAATAAATATCCATATAAGATTTGTCCTATTGGTTGTGCACACATTGCAAGACTTAAACAAAATGATATAACCTTTCCAATTAAATGTCCTGGTGTTTCTCCTTGTATAAAACTTAACATTTGAATACTAAACATAGTTCCAACCACCATAATCATAAAGCAACAAGCTGTTGTAACTATATAAATTAATTTGTTTGAACCTCCTCCCATTAAAATTATTCCCATAGGAATTAATGCAACTGAATCTAACATTAATAATTTATATGAACCTTTTATATTAAGTTTTTTACCTAAAACCCCTGTTAATATTCCACCAACAAGACCTCCTAATGCAAGTGCTCCTTGTGTAATTCCATATGCACTACTAGACATTTCTAAATTAACTCTTATAATAACTGGAATTCCCACAATTATCATTGAAGTTAAGAAAAGATTGAATAAAGATATTATGATAATTGACTTTAACAATACTGGCTTTTCTTTAGTTATAAAGCTTACACTTTCTCTTATATCATTCTTTACAATGTTTAAAGCTTTATCTTCACTTTTACTTTTTACATATGGTATCTTCATAATCATTTCCATAATTACAGCTCCAATAAAACAAACTATACTGCAAACTAGAATTGGCATTAAACCATAACTTCCATATAATAGACCTCCTATAATTGGTCCTATTAAATTTGAAAGTGCACTAACTTGATTTACTATTGCATTTCCTTTTAATAAATCTTCCTTTTCTAATAAAAATGGTAAGCTTGCTTGAACTGATGGCTGATATGCACCTTGTATTCCAT
>JBOGCG010000020.1:0-58964 GCA_051656625.1 Sarcina sp.
CCCATTATATGGTCATCCTCTTCATAATCAAAGGTTATAACCCAAGTAGGATTATATTCATCATCATTTTCCTCTATTTCATAACCTTTTTCTATAAAATCTGTTACATCAAACAAATCAAAAATAGCTGAATATTCCCATTCCTCAACATCATTTTTAGTATCAAACATTAAATTAACTTTGTCTTTATATACAAATAATCTTTTAACGAATTCTCCTCCATCTTCAATTTTATAACTTCCTAACTCTTTTCCTAAAAATCCTGTTTCATTATCTTTTTCCATTAAAACTAATGATGAAAAATCCATATTTATCGTCCTTCTTTCTACCTAGCTATATTTTATGAAATTAATATTTGTTCTACTCTATTTTTACTCTTACTATAATTTACTAATAGCAATTTATTTATACAAGGAAAAATTTTAAACTTTATTATTTCCTTTAGCTTACAACTTTATTAATTTTCTTTCTTTAAACATATTATCAAATAAGAATTAATAAATCTACTTAAAATCTATCATTTAATGTAAATTTTTATTAACTACTGGTTATACTAAAAAATAATAGCAAAAGAGTTATTGCAAATAATTTGCATTTTCGTTATAATTTCTTTTGTGTTACAAATTTAAATTAGGAGCTGGTTACATTTGATTAAAATAAATTCTTTATATTTTTCCTACGATAATAGTGAAAATTATAACCTTGAAAATATAAATTTAAAATTATCTAAGGGGAATTACATATCTGTTATAGGTGAAAATGGTAGTTTTAAAACTACTCTCATAAGACTTTTAATTGGTTTTTTAAAACCTTCTAAAGGTACCATCGAAAAAAACTTTTCTACAATGGGCTATGTGCCACAAAAGCTAGAAGACTTTAACTCTGATTTTTCCATAACTGTTTATGAAATTCTTAAAGTTCATTTAAGGGCTTTAAAAATAAAAGATTTAAAGGAAATTGATAGAGTTCTTACACTAGTTAATATGAATGACTTTAAAAACAAACTTATTGGTCACTTATCTGGTGGACAAAAACAAAGAATTTTTATAGCTAGAGCACTTTTAGGCTCTCCTTCACTTTTGATTTTAGATGAACTTTCAACAGGAGTTGATTCAAAAACTCAAGAAGAAATTTATAATCTCCTATCAAAACTTAATAAAGAAAATAATACAACTATAATTTCAGTGGAGCACGATATAAAAAAAGCTTTAAAATATTCCTCTCAAATTTTAAAATTATCAAATGGAGATGCTACTCTTTATTCTACTAATAATTATTTAGAAAAATTAAAAACCACCGGGGGGATTTTTTAATGTTTATAGAAATGTTTCAATTTGAATTTATGCAAAATGCTTTTTTAGCTGGAATTGCTCTAGCTATTCTTTGTCCTTTAGTAGGATTATTTTTAGTTTTTAAACGGTATTCTATGATAAGTGATACTTTATCCCATTCTTCCTTTGCTGGAATTGCACTTGGTTTAGTTTTAGGACTTAATCCTATTCTAACTGCTTTTATTTTTACAATCATTGCAGCTATTGTTATAGAAATTTTACGAACTTATTATAAAAAATATGCTGAACTTTCAATGTCTATAATTTTAACTTTAAGTCTTGGTTTAGCTATTGTTTTAGTAAGTTCAGGTAAATCTCCAGTTAAAGTTGATTCCTTTTTATTTGGTAGTATTTTAACTGTTTCTAAAGTAGATTTATTACTTATTGGAATCATATCTATAATAACTTTTGTTTCAATTTATTTTTTATATGATAAATTGCTTTATAGTACCTTTGATGAAGAAGGAGCTAAAATTGCTGGAATAAATACAAAACTTATAAACTATCTCTTCACTATAATGGTAGCCGCTACAATTTCTGTTTCAATTAGAGTAATGGGTATTTTAGTAGTTTCCTCTATAATGATAATTCCAGTTGCTTCTGCAATGCAAATGAAAAAAAGCTTTAAAGTAACTATGTTTATATCTATTATTTTTGGACTTTTAGATGTTATTTTAGGGCTATTTTTCTCCTATATTTTAGATAGTGCACCTGGTGGAACTATAGCTTTAGTTTCCGTATTCTTCTTAGTTATCTCACTTATTTTTAATAAAAAATCCTAAAAAAAGGGCTTAGTATCAAATCTAATTAGATTTGATACTTCCCTTTTTTTATTCCTCCAAGCACTTTTCACAGATACCCTTTAATTTAAGCTGATGTTCCGTTAATTTAAATCCAGTTTTTTCTTTTAAAATTTCTTCAATTTGATTCATTGGACAAGGAATTTCTACTTCTTTATGACAAAGGCTACATTCTAATTTATGATTATGCACCTCTTTTTTTATTTTATAAGCAGCCTTTCCCTCTCCTAAATATAATTTATCTATTAACTCTTTATTTTCAAATAATTCTAAAGTTCTATAAACAGTAGATAAATTTACATCTTCTTTTTCTTTTGTAATTCCATATATATTTTCAGCATTAATAGCTTCTTCATTGTTTAATAAAATTTCATAAATTAAAATTCTTGCTCTAGTTGTTTTTATATTTTTCTTTTTAAATAATTCTCTAATATCCATAACAAATCTCCTAAGAATCTAGATTGCTTATAATATTATAACATAAAATATAGATTAATTAATTTAACTATAGCTTTTAATATATTGAAAAAATTTCTTTTTCATTGGAATAAATTTAAAATTAAGGGTTGATTTACTCAATAAAATATACTATATTAGTAAATGTGATATATTTATCGATATATAGTATAGCACATTTCACATTTATAGTTTGAAGGGAGTATTCTAAATGAATTGTATAATAGCTCAATCTGGTGGACCTACATCAGTAATAAACTCTAGTGTTTATGGTGTAATTAAGGAAAATTTTAATTTAAAAATCTATGACCATGTTTATGGTGGCTTAAATGGTATTGAAGGTATATTAAATAAAAAGATAATAAATCTTTCTACTATGGACCAAAATAGACTTGAAATTTTCAAAAATTCTCCATCTTCTGGATTAGGTTCTTGTAGATACAAGCTAAAAGACTATTCAGTTAGTGAAGATGAATATAATAAACTTATTTCTATTTTAAGAGAATATAAAATTTCCACTTTTTTTTATGTAGGTGGTAATGATTCTATGGACACAATAGCAAAACTTAGTGCTTTTGCTAAAAAGAAAGATATAAATATTAAATTCATTGGTATTCCAAAGACAATAGATAATGATTTAATGCATACAGATCACACACCTGGTTTTGGTAGTGCGGCTAAATTTATTTCTACTTCTGTTTTAGAAACCTATCTTGATTCTAAAGTTTATAGCCACAATGGTATTTTCATTTTAGAATCTATGGGTAGAGATACAGGATGGCTTGCAGCAGCTTCTGCTCTTGCTAAGGTAAAGGATAAGCCCTGCGCTGATTTAATTTATTTACCTGAATGTAAATTCTCTATGGAAAAGTTTTTAAAGGATGTAAGGGAAATATATGAAAAAAACCACTCTGTTTATATAGTTGCCTCTGAAGGAATAAAAAATCATGATGGAAGTTTCTTAGCTTCTGCTGAATCTACTACTCATGATAATTTTGGACATAGTCAACTTGGTGGAGTTGGTTCTATATTAAAAAATGCAATAACAAATGCCTCTATCACTACTAGAGTTAAAGTTTTAGAACTTGGAGTTTTACAAAGATGTGCTATGCACTGCTCCTCTGAAACAGATTTACAGGAAGCTGAAGAAGTTGGTAAATTTGCTTTAAGAAATTCTCTAAGCTGTACAACTGGTGTTATGTCTGCTATTAAAAGATTATCTACTGAAAACTATAAATCTGAACCATTTTTTATTGAAGCTAACAAAGTTGCTAATAACATAAAGTATTTCCCAAATCATTGGATAAATGAAGAACAAAATGGAATTACTAAAGAGGCTTTAGATTATTTAAAACCACTTATAGATGATTTAGATTCTGAAGATACTCTTCCTATATATGATAGTTTTGCAATTTAAAATAAATTTTTTCCTGCTCTAATATCTTCTCTCTATTGCAGGTTAAAGCAAAGAGGCTATATCAACAATTTGATATAGCCTCTTCTCTATTTTAAAGTAGTTACAATATATTCTATTACATTTAAAAATTCATCAATTTCACTGAAATCATTATAAAGTGCTAAACTAGCTCTTATCATTCCCGGTCTTGGTAAAGTGCAATTTCTAGCATATTCTAAACATTTATCATTGGTTACCCCTAAAAGTCTATGAACATAGGGATGAGCACAAAATGTTCCTTGCCTTACAGCTATTGCTCTTATATCTGAAAGTTTTTTTGCCAAATCCTCATGATAAATTCCTGGTAAATTCATTGCTATTACCGCTAATCTATGAGTAACATCTTTATCTCCATATAAAATTAATTTATCTATTTTACCTAATTCCTTTAAAAAATAATCCCTTAATTCAACTTCTTTTTTTACAATAGTTTCAAAGCCTATATTTTTAAGTGTATTTAAAGAAGCTATTAATGCTACTACACCTAGAAAATCTGGTGTTCCTGCTTCAAAGCCTTGAGGTACACCAAACCAAAAAACCTCTTCATCTAAAACTAAATCTACAGCCCCACCACCCTTTAAAAGTGGCTTTTTATTAATTAAAACATCTTTTTTAGCAACCACTACCCCTACTCCAAAGGGTGCGTAAACTTTATGAGCTGAAAATACTAAAAAATCAAAATAATCATCATCATTTGCCCCTTCTACGTTTATAGGCTCATGGGCTACAAGTTGTGCTGCATCTATAACTATTTTTGCTCCATTTTTATGGGCTATTTCCGCAATTTTATTTATTGGATTTACAAAACCAGTTACATTTGATGCTCCTGTTACAGTTACAACCTTTATTTGTCCTTTTCCCTTAATTAATTTTTCTTCAAGTTCCTCTAAAGAAATTTTTCCACCCTTATCTACTTCTACATAAAGAACAGTTCCCTTATCTCTCCAAGGTAAATCATTGGCGTGATGTTCCATTCTTGTTGTTAAAATATGATCTTCCTTTCCATCTATCAATGTATTAGCTAATAAGTTTATTCCTTCAGTGGTATTTTTCACATATATGACTGTATAATTTTCTTTATTTTTTATATGAAAAAAATCTAATATTACATTTCTACTTTCCTCATAAAAATTAGTGCATTTACAGGATTTAATCCCTGTTCCCCTTCCAATAGAACCATAACTATGAAGATATTCTCTAACTAATTCTTCTACTGTTTTAAAAGCTGGAGTTGTTGCTGCATTATCAAAATTAATAGGGATTACTTTTTTATTTTCTGATTTTAAAGGTACATAATCATCTACCCCTATAAATAAATCTCTAAAATTATTTTCATAATAAACCATAATACTTACCTCCAATATATTTTATTCAACTAGTTAGAATATAGTTAACCTTATAAAATATATCTTTGCTATAATTTGAACAAAATCCTCTTTATTAGTATAATTAATTAAATGATAATTAGTTTTTTAAAATAAATTTTGAAAATTTATACTCTTAAGATGGAGGAATTAACATATATGATAATTTTAAGTTGTAAAAATGTAAAAAAAAGTTTTGGAATAGATGAAATTCTAAAAGATGTAAACCTATCTATTAATGAAGGTGATAAAGTTGGATTAATTGGTGCTAATGGCGAAGGTAAATCAACTTTATTTAAAATATTAACTAAAGAACTTGACTATGACTCTGGAGAGTTATTTATAGATAAAGGAAAAACCCTTGGTTATTTATCTCAAAATCTTTCTCTAAATGATAAAAATTCTATTTATACAGAAATGCTTTTAGTTTTTTCTGAATTAACTGATTTAGAAGAAAAAATTAGAGTATTAGAAATGAAAATGAATGAACCCTATGACCCAAGTAAAGAAGAATACCACAACAAATTAATAAAAGACTATACTCTTTCTCAGGAACTATTTGAAAATAGAGGTGGTTATACCTATAAAGGTGAAATTTCTAGAGTTTTAAAAGGACTTGGTTTCTCAGAGGGAGATTATGATAAAGAAATATCACTTTTAAGTGGTGGACAAAAAACTAGAGTAGCTCTTTGTAAGCTTTTACTTTCAAAACCTGAAATATTACTTCTTGATGAGCCTACTAACCATTTAGACTTAAATGCCATAGAATGGCTTGAAGAATATTTAAAAGCCTATAAGGGATCTATTTTAGTTATTTCCCATGATAGATTCTTCTTAGATGCTGTTACTAATGCTACCTTTGAATTAGTTTCAGGAAAGGTTAACTGCTATAATGCTAGCTATACTAAGTTCTTAGAACTTAGAGAAAAAGACATAGAAGTAAGACTTAAAGCTTATAACCTTCAACAGGTTGAAATTAAAAGACAGGAAAAAATAATAGAAAAATTCAGATCCTTTAACCGTGAAAAAAGTATAAAGGCAGCTGAAAGTAGAGAAAAAGCCCTTGATAGAATGGACATAATTGAAGCTCCTGAAATTATACGCAGAAGTACAAGAATTAAATTTGAAACTGCTATAAAAAGCGGAAATGATGTTGTCCATGTAGAAAATCTTTCTAAATCCTATGGTGAAAAAACTTTATTCACTGAAATAAACTTTGATTTAAAAAGAGGGGAAAAGGTAGCTTTAATAGGAGAAAATGGTCGTGGAAAAACAACTTTATTTAAAATTCTTCTTGATAAAGTGAAAGCTGATAGTGGAATGTTTTCTCTTGGTAAAAATGTATTTGTTGGATATTATGATCAGGAACAATCTGATTTAGACCCTGAAAAGACTATTTTAGATGAAATTTGGGATAGTTTCCCTAAAATGACTACAACAGATATAAGAAATGCCTTAGCTTCATTCCTATTTGTAGGGGATGATGTATTTAAAAAAATATCTACTTTAAGTGGTGGCGAAAAATGTAGAATTAATTTATTAAAATTAATGCTTTCTAAATCTAACTTCTTATTATTAGATGAACCTACTAACCATCTTGATATTGTTTCAAGAGAAGCTTTAGAGGAAGCTATATTAAGTTATGATGGAACTTTAATGGTTATTTCCCATGATAGATATTTCTTAAATAAAGTAATTTCTAAAATACTTGAACTTAATGAAGAAGAAATTAAAACTTTCCTTGGTAACTATAGCTACTATGCTGAAAAAAAAGCTAATCCTAATAGATTTGAAAGCTATGATGATAGTTTAAGTGATGGAAAAACTAAAACTCAAATCCAAGAAGAAAAAAAGAAAAGAAGAGAAAAAGAAAAGCAGGCTAAAGCTGCTTTATTAAAAATTAAAAATATAGAAACTGAAATTTCTAAAAAAGAAAAGTTTCTAGAAGAACTTAATGAAGAACTTTGTAAAGAAGAGGTTTATTCAAATCCTACTGAAAGTGAAAGAGTTCATGGTTTAATTGCTAGAACTGAAGAAGAAATAGCAACTCTTTATGAAAACTGGGAAGAAGAAACTTTCCTTCTTGAAGATTAAAATAATAGTAAAGAAATAGCCAATCACTAAATATAAGTGCTTGGCTATTCTCTTATTTTTTCAATATTAATTACTTTTCTCCAGTAGAACCAAAACCACCACGGTCAACATTTCCAAAGCTTTCTACCTCTTGGAATTCAATTGCTGGCATTACTTCCATTATTCTAAATTGACCTATTTTATCACCTTTAAATATTTTAGTGCCTTTAACCATTTTACCATCTACCTCTATTTCATCTTTTCCTTGAAGACAAAATACTGGCATATGCCATTGGTCATTATCTCCTATGTATGAATCATCTACAACCCCTACATGGTTTGTTTGTATTATTCCCCAAGTTTTAAAAGTTGAACTTCTTGGTGCTAAATGCCCTTCCCATCCTTTAGGAAGTTCTAAAGCAAAACCTAATGGTACCATAGCTCTTTCATTTAATTCTACAAAGATATCTTTGTTTGCATATACATCAATCCAATTTCCTTTAGATATTTTTTCTAACTTTTTTGCCTCATCAAAATATTTTATTCTAATTTTCATATTAAAAAATTCCTTTCTTTTATGTTGATTATCATCTCTTAAGCTTTTAACATTATATCACAGCAAAAAAGAATGGGAAAGAATACTCTTTCCCATCTTTTATAAATTGGTCATAGATATTACTATCTACAATTGCAACCTAAAGCTTTTCTAACAGCAGCGTTTACTGCTTTGTTTATTGTTCTCATTAAACATGGATCTACAGTTTTTCTCTTTTGTACTATATACATTTGTTGGTCTTTATGACCAGGCATTATAGCAAATTGAGAACTTGGATAATAACTAGGACATTCAAATAAACATGGATCTAATTGTTGCTCTACTCTATAAAAACCATTTGCTAAACATTTAAAAGTTGCCATTCCGTTTTTATCTGTTTTTTTAGTTGCTACTAATTTTTCACAACCATTATCTATTTTATATAAACTAACTGGAGCATTAGCAATAGGATCTCCCTCTGGACATTCTAAATTTGTGAAAACTGTTAATGTTCCGTATTTTGGAAGAGGTTTTACTGGATCTGGTCTCCAGCAATGATCTTTACCATCTAATCCATTACTTATATATTGATCATCTGGATCATCACAATTGCAACCACTTGGGTCATAATTTGAGAAATCATTTGAAAAACAAGAATCTTCTACTCCAAAGTTATTATCTACATATCCATTATTTTTGTTTTGGCACTTCATATATTCATCAAAATTCATATCTATACCTCCTAAAGCAATTAGTTGCTTTACTTAATATATATATATGATAATCAATAAAATTTAGTGATAATTTTTTTCTTTATTCTTCTATTTTTTACAAATTTTATTAATATTTTCATCTAAAAGTTTCTCACTAAATCTTTTATATAGATTAGCCTTTGATGCTAACAATGAAGATAATACTAATAATTTTTCATAGTCTTCATTTAATTGAATAGTATTTATTTTCTCTTCATACTCAATAATTTCATTTTTAAAATCTAGAGCTATAACAGCTTTCAGGCTGTCTATATTTTCATAACTTTTCTCTAAATCAAAGCCCTTATTTTCTTCCATTATATCCTCAACCATTGGCTCAAGTAATTTTTGTATATCATTTATTGATAAAATCCCTTTAAGTTCATAAATAAGAGACATTAATAGTATATGTTCTTTACTATACTTTTTCTTATTTACAGGCATTAAAAGTTTACCTTTTACATAGTTATTTATCATAGTTTTAGTTAAAATCTTTTCCTCTTCAGTTCTTTTAAGTTTACTTAATTTATTATCAAATAATTGTATAACTTGATCCATATAAAGGTCTATTTCAGGTATATCATTTATATCTATTGTAGAATTATCTGCTATTTCATCAATTAAAACTCTTAAATTATCCATTTTTTCTCCTTAAAATAAAATTACAATTTTTATTATTATATAATAAAATCAACATATTTTAAAATAGAGTTTTTTTTTAAATATTAAAATAATTATTGACTTCTTTCCATCATTATATGATAATATTAATATATTAGTAAGTAGTTTTCAAAACTAGATGTTTAGAAAAAATTAGGAGGTTTGTCATGTTTAAAGTTTTTAGAGAGCCAATAAATGGTTTAACCCATCTTTTAGGTGCACTTTTATCTTTAGTTGCACTGATAATAATGATTGGAAAGGTTTGTTTATCCGGAAATAGCACTATTACCTTAGAACTTATTTCTGTAATTACTTTTGGAATAAGTTTAGTTCTTTTATATAGTGCTTCAGCTACTTATCATTTAACTAAAGCTTCTGAAAAAATAATTCTTTTTTTAAGAAGAATAGATCATTCAATGATTTTTTTATTAATTGGAGGAACTTATATACCATTTTGTTTATTAGCTTTAGATGGACCACTTAGAATCGCTTTAACAGCTATAATAGTCCTATTAACTATTTCAGGAATAGTTTTTAAGATTTTTTGGTTTAGTTGTCCTAGATGGCTTTCTACAACTCTTTATATTGGTATGGGCTGGATTTCTATATTTGTAATTTATCCCTTATATACTTCAATTTCTTTCATGGGAGTTTTTTGGCTTCTACTTGGAGGGGTAAGTTATACAATCGGAGGAGTTATTTACGCCGTAAAACCTAAATTTTTAGAATTTAAACATTTAGGATTTCATGAAATATTCCATCTATTTATTTTACTAGGAAGTCTTTGTCATTTCATTTCAGTATTCTTTTATTTACTTTAAAAAATAAAAATAGCTATATCAAATTTTTAAAATATTATAATCAATATTTTAAATCTGATATAGCTATTTTTTATTTGAATTCTTTTGATTTACCTATAAATGTTCCAATAGGTGCTGAGATAAATTTATCCTGATGATAAATAAGCTTAAATTCTCTTTTTATTTTTTTATCATTAATTACATTTAGAATTTTCACTTTTCCTTTTTCAATCTTTGAGCTTACTGCCCTATAGGGAACACAGGCTACTCCAAGTCCAACTTCCACAAGTTTTACTATAGCTTCAACATTTTCAAGTTCCATTGAAACTGTATATTTTATATTATTAGCTCTTAAATAACTTTCTACTACCTGTCTTGTTCCACTACCCTTTTCTCTCATGATAAAATTTTCTAAAATAGAATTTTCATTATAATCTATTTTTTTATAATTTGCTCCTACTATAAACACTAATTCATCTATCCATTTATAATCTATTACAAGTTCCTTTGAAATTACATTTCCTTCCACAAAACCAATATCTATTTCATTATTCAAAATTTTATTTTCTACCTCTAATGAATTTCCTATTGATACCACTAAATCTATGTCTTTATTATAATCTAAAAAGTCTTTTATAACCTCTGGTAAAAAACAGGAACCTATTGTTGTACTAGCTCCTATTCTAATTCTACCAGATATTTTGTTTTTACAATCCTCTAAAAGCATAATAGCTTCATTATGTAAATTTAAGATTCTTTTTACATATTTTAAATAAAGTTCTCCTTCATAGGTTAAGTAAAGTTTTTTCCCAATTCTATCAAAAAGCTTACTTTCTAATTCTTCTTCTATTTCCTTTATAGCTTGACTCACTGAAGGTTGACTTATATAAAATCGTCTTCCAACTTCAGTCATATTTAAAGTATTAGCTGTTTCATAAAATATTTTAAGCTTTCTAAAATTCATAACTTTTACTCCTAATCTTTATTAACATCCTCATAATCTACATCAATTACAGGGCCTGTATATTCTTCCTCTTCTTTTTTTGAATTACTATTATTTATAGTTGTATTATAATAATGAGTTTCATTCATTCCATTTTCATACTCATTCATTTTCTTTAAAATCTTTCTTTTAGCATATCTGTAATATAACCATCCTCCTATTGCTACTATTGCAATAAAAGCAATTAAAATAGGAAGTGCTATAACAAATAATTTAATTGCAACTATTATCACAATAAGAGTTATTAATACATTAAATATTTTTTTCATATTAAATCCCTTCATTCTAATTATTTTTATTAATTATATCATAGCTAGCTGTTTTTTAAAATGTTAATAATTTTAATAAAATTTAAAAGTTAAGCTAATAATAGCTTTAGATTTTATTTAAAAGGAGGTATTTATGAAAAAAAAATTGTTATTTTGTTTTTCTTTTTCTTTTTCTTTTATATTATTTTTATTACCTGTAATTTCAGTATTTGCCACAGAAGAAGCTTCTGATTCTAATATTGAAAAAGTTATTTATTTAACCTTTGATGATGGTCCTAGTACTAACAGCTCTAAGATTTTAGATATATTAAAAAAAGAAGAGGTTCCAGGAACTTTCTTTTTAATGGGTAAACTTATTGATGGAAAAGAAGATATTGTAAAAAGAATCTATGATGAAAATCATGCTATTGGTCTTCATTCTTTTACCCATGAACGTTCAAAGGTCTACTCTTCAAAGGAAACTTTTCTAAAAGAAATGTTAAAAACTCAAGCAGCCATAGAAAAAGTTACAGGTGAAAAATCCTATATTATTAGATTCCCTTTTGGTGCTAACAATGATAGTTTTAAACTAAAAGAATCTTGGGTTACAGTTCTTCATGAAAATAATTTAAAACTTTATGATTGGACTGTAGATAGTAATGATGGAATGGATGTTCATAGTCCACCAGCTATTCTTTTAAAAAACTCTAAATCTAAAAATCCTGAAATCACACTTTTAATGCATTGTACTGAAGCTAATAATAATACAGTAAAAGCATTACCATCTATTATTAAATATTACAAGGATAATGGTTATACCTTTAAAAAAATAACTCCTGAAACTAAAGAAATATATAAAATTTTCAAACAAAAATAAAAGGATGGAACTTCCATCCTTTTTTTGTGAAAGAATTAATTAAATAATCGCTTCTATTATTGCCTTTGTTATAAGTTCTATTTTTTCACTATTAAAATTCTCAAAATTACCTTTGATAATAATTACTGGTTTTTCACTATGGTCAATTAGATAATTTTCACCAATTTTAACTGAAGAATAATTTATACCCTTAGCTATTAATTCTTTTGATATTCTTTCCGCAAACTTATAACTTTTTCCATAACTTCCAACCCAAAAATCTATATATTTCTTATTAGGTTCCGATACTATAGATAAATGAAGATTAGATTTACTTTCATTAATTCCTTTCACAAGATAACTTAGGTAATCTCCAATAAAGCTAAAATTTTCCTTCCATTGAGTACAATCAATAGTTTTATATCCTTTATTAGCTAACCCTTCTGTTAATACACTTAAAAATTCCTTTGTTTTTTCATCCTTTAATCTTTTACCTTGAGAATCAATAATTGGATAGCTTTTTTCTTCTATGTTCAAACTTATTAATGACCCTTTTAATAAATGCATACTATCCCTCCTAGTGATTTTAGGATTTGTTTATAATTTATACTATGCAAATAACTTTCTTAAGTACCTTTTAAATAGTATTTTTTACATAAAAAAGAGAGGTCTATATCTCTAATAGCCTCTCAATTTCTTTATTTTTCTATAGTCATTAAATCATTATCTCTTTTATAAATAAAATCACTATTTATTTCTTTTATAAATGTTTCTATCCATTTGTCTCTTAAAAAATAGAAATTTTCTACATCTCCATTAGCTTTTTTCCAAAATTCTTTATGTAAACATCTAGTTCTTTTCCAACTAACTTTTTCTTCTGATATTTCTAACATTTCATTTATTCTATCGCAAGGCATTCCCTCTAAAACAAAATCATTCATTGCTTTATAGGCTTCCTGTGCATTATTTACTTTTCCTTGAATTTCTAAATAATTTTTAGCATCCCTTTTAGCTTTTTCTCTATAAATTTTTTCTAATTCAAATTTATTTTCTCCATCTAAATTAATTAATTTAGTTGTATAGAAAGCAAGTCTTCCCTCTGAATTATTTATAGCCTCTTGAAGCCATCCATGGATATTACTTTCATCAATTAACTGTTCTAAAGGTTTATTTTCTAACATAGGTTCAAAAAGATTATTAGCTTCTTTTATAAATTCATCTATATCTATTTTTTTACTTTCTGCAAATGCTAAAGTTTCTCTTTCTAATTCATTAAACCATTTAATTTTATCAAATAACCAAAAATGTATTTTTCCTAAAAATAAGCTCATAAAAATTCCTCCGTTATATTTACTCTTTAGTATAAATATTTCTTTCTTTTATTATTATAAACTATTATTTAAATTAAATCCGTATCATTTGTTACAGAAAAAAGGATTTATCAAAATTAAAATTTGATAAATCCTTTTTCTTAATCTCTATTTATTTCAACTAAAACACCCTCTGATTCTTCTTCATTGTCAGTTTCTTCTTCTGATTTTTTATTAACTGTTTTATCATAAGCAATTGCTGCTACAAATGCTGCTGTAGCAACTGCTAATAAAGCAGCTTTTCCTTTTTTTAATTTGAACATAAGCTTTCACCTGCCTTATAAAATAAAATAGATATTTTTTCGTTTCTATACAACGCTCTAAGTATTTATTTGTTATTCAATTGTTTATAAAAAACAACCTACTGTAACAGGATATAATTTTCTAGCTATTTTTTATTATATCTTTTTTTTAACAAAATAAACTAAATTTTTCATTTTATTTTATTATAAACATTTTAATATATTTTTGCTATTGTTTTATTATAAAACTTTTTCTGCCCACTCCATAGTATTAACTATTTCTAATATTTTTTCCTTACACATATCAGGGTGTATTGTCTTTTCATGTGCTATAGTTAACACTGACATTGATATTGCAAATTTAACAGTTTCTTCAACAGGTAAACTATTCATATAACCATGTCCCATTCCTGCTACAAAAGAATCTCCTGCTCCTGTTACATTTATAACATCAACTTTTCCTGATTTAATTTTTCCACAGGAAACTCCATCATTATAGAAGATACCATCCGCATCTAAACTAATAAAAACTTTTTTTACTCCTAATGATAGGAAATAATTACTTGCATTTATTAAATCCTCTTCATCTATTATTGGAAATCCTGCTAATATTTCTGCTTCATGCCTATTTGGCTTTATTGTATGGAAATATTTTATTAAATGTTTCACACCTAAAGCTTTCTCAGCTGATACTGGATCTAATATAAATCTAGTATTTTCAAATTTTTTAAGCATATATTCCATTATAACTGGATTGTCTGCATCAAGAACCACATATTCTGCATTTTCAATTATCTCTGCTTTAGCATCTATAAAATCAGTATTCATTTCATCTATGCTCTTCATATCTGCTATTGCTGAAACCATTTCTCCATTTTCATCTAAAATAGCTAAATAAGTTGGTGTTGATTTTCCTTTTAATATTAATGATTCAGACATATCATAGCCATGTTCTTTTCCATGTGCCATCATAGCTTTACCATTTTCATCATCACCTACTATAGAAATAAATTTAACATTTACTCCTACTCTAGCCATATTCTCCGCAATATTTCTACAAACACCTCCGAAAGACATTTTTACTTGTCCAGGTGTTGAATTGTAAGATCTATACTTAGTCTTACTAAATCCAAATATATCTATTATTGAAGCCCCAAAAACTAATATATATGGTTCTTTTCCTATGTTCATTAACATTCCCTCCAAATTTTTATGTAATATTTATCTGAATTGATTTAAAGACTGATTATATTCAAAACCAACTGTCGCTAATTTTTCTTCTAAGTCTTTTTTATTTATTCCATTATCACTGCATAAAGCTTCTAAAGAGCTATAAAAATCTCTAAGTTTTAAATTTATAATACTATAAAGCATTATAGGATCCATTTCTTTAAAATTGCTAATTTCCATTTTTTAATTCCTCCAAAAATATAACCTGAAACTTATTTAATTCCTATTATATACGACTTAAGTGACTTCTACAAATATTTTATATTTTTTATTATCACTTTTATATCTTTTGCATATATTATTATTATCTAATTGCTTTTTCTATTCTCAAAACTCATACTATCACTTGTTGTTTTATTTTTCTCAGAAAAAGGGCTATAGAATTCTATAGCCCTTTTTATTATAAAAAATTATCACTAACATTGTTAACATTTCAGTAATTGGAATTGTAAGCCATACTCCATTTAAAGATAAAATTTTTGAAAGTGTAAGTAATAAAATTATTACAAAAACAAAACCTCTTAAAATTGATAGAATAAAAGCTAAATTTGCCTTTTTAGTACTTTGAAAATAAGCTATATAAATAATATTGAAGCCCATAAATAAAAATGCCAAGAAATATAATCTTAAACCATTCTTAGCTATTACATATAACTGTTGATTATAACTATTTAAAAATACATTTATCAAAGGTTTAGTAAATATTAAAACTACTACAAAAAATAAAATTCCCACAATTAAAGAAATTTTAATTGATAATTTCAAAAAGTTATTCACTCTTTCCTCTTTTTTAGCTCCATAATTAATAGATACTAAAGGTTGCATACCTTGAGCTATACCATTTAAAACTGCTACAGCTACTAGGGCTACATTAGCAATAACTCCATAGGCTGAAAGTGCTACCTCTCCTGAAACTCTCAATATAATTAAATTAAAAAATAAAATAATTAATCCTTGAGATAATTCATTTATAAAACTAGCTACTCCATATTTTAAAATATTAAATATAATCTTAATAGAAAATCTAAATTTAATTTTTAAATTATTTTTCTTTTTTAAAAAATGAGTGAACATTAATAAAAGCCCAATACTTTGACCTGTTACTGTTGCTATAGCAGCTCCTTTAAATCCTACATTAAAAACATATAATAATAGATAATCTAAAATTATATTTAATATATTAGCTATTATTATTGCTATCATTGCTTTTTTAGGTGAATTATCTGCTCGTACAAAAACTGCTAATCCATTCATAAAAACAAAGGCAAAATTAAAGGTAAATATAATTTTTAAATAGGAATAAACCATAGCATAGGTTTCAGTGGTAGCTCCAAGTAAATAACAAATATCCTTTAAAAAATATAATCCTAAAACCATTAGAATTATAGATATTAAAATCATAGCCACAAAGGAATTTTGAAAAACCTCTCTAGCCTTTCCTAAATTCTTTTTCCCTAAGTAAATGGAAAATAAAGTTGCTCCCCCAACTCCAATAATAAGTCCTAAAGAAGAAATAATTGCATAGGTAGGAATAGCTATATTAAGTGCTGCAAGTCCTACTTCACCAAATTTTCTTCCAATAAACATAGTATCGAAAAAAATACAAATTGATAGTCCAACCATAGATGCCACTGAAGAAGATATATAAGTAAATAAAAGAGTTTTCTCCTTCTCTGTGATTAATTTTTCATTAATCATTTTACTTTTTTTCTTTTATTGACTTTATAAGATTTTCTTCTATTAATTCTGACTTAGAGAAGCCTTTTCTAAAATATCTAATTTGCTTATATTTCACTCCATCCATTTGAAAATCTAAAACATCTATTCTATCACCTTTATAACTAATGACATCTTTACTGCCTTTTAACTCTATTAAAATCTCCATAAATAAACCTCCAATATATCAATTTAATTTTTCTTTTTTTTTCTATTTATTTTATCTGCAATAAGTATAGCTAATATAAATATTGCCCCTGATATTATAATATTTTTTTCATAAAATATGTAACTTAAAATTGAAAGTACAAGCCCTATAAAAGCAGCTATTAAAATAATAATTCGTTCCTTACTTAACACTATCCTATCTCCTATTCTATTTTTAAATTAACTAAACTATATTTTATTATGCCACTTTTACTGGTATATTTGAATAATAACTTATAATAACTTTAAATTTTTGGAGGTTTTTTATGACTTTAAATTTAGCCCATCGAGGTTTTTCTTCAAAATATCCTGAAAATACTATGTTAGCATTTATAAAAGCAAAGGAAGAGGGTTTCTGTGATGGAATTGAGCTAGATATACAATTATCTAAAGATAAAATCCCAGTAATAATCCATGATGAAACTCTAGATAGAACTACTAATGGATCTGGTTTTGTTAAAGACTTCACTTATAAAGAACTTAGACTTTTAGATGCTGGAAAGGGCGAAAAGATACCTTCTTTTGAAGAATTTTTAATTTTTGCAAAGGAAAAAAATCTTTATATTAATCTTGAACTTAAAAATAGTATTATTGTTTATGAAAATCTTGAAGAAATAGTTTTAAATGAAATTTATAAATTTGATTTGTCTAATAGAGTAATTCTTTCCTCTTTTAATCATCTTTCAATGATAAAGGTAAAAGAATTAGATTCTAAAATCAAAACAGGACTTTTATATGATTGCTGGCTTAACAACCCTTCTGATTATGCTAAATCCTGTAATGCCGATGCTCTTCATCCACATTATACTTCAATTCTTCAAGAGGAATATTTAAAAGAAATTGAGAAAAATAATATTTTAGTTAATCCTTACACCATTGATGATGAAAAGGTTATGAGAAAGCTTATAGATTTTAAGGTAAATTCTATAATCACTAATAAACCAGATTTATTAAATAAGATTTTAAATAATCAACTCTCAAATAATTGATTTATTACTTTTACCAATTTTACATTTAAGAATTTATTTCTACTTTTATTAATATTTTTCTTTTAAATGGTTTAAAGTTTAATTAATATGTTAATTATTTTAATATAAAATCTGTTTTCTAAAAAATATTTTCAAAAAGTTTATTATTTATTATATTTTTTTGCACACAGATAGAATATAAAGTGTTATAATGAATAAGCATTATTCATACATATACGAAATTAATTTTTATGTACGGAGGTTTATGATAATGATGAAAGTTGGAGTTTTAATGGGTGGAATATCTTCTGAAAGGGAGGTATCACTAGACAGCGGAAATAATGTTATAGAACATTTAGATAAAAGCAAATACGAAATAGTTCCTATAGTAATCGATAAAAAAACAGATGTAATTGAAAAAGTTAAAGGTTTAGACTTTGCTCTTTTAATGTTACATGGTAAATTCGGTGAAGATGGAAGAGTTCAAGCTATTCTTGAAACATACGAAATTCCTTACTCAGGTTGTGGAGTTTTAGCTGGTGGATTAGGTGTTGATAAAGATATATCAAAACAAATCTTACGTTACAATGACATAAGAGTTGCTGATTGGTATGTTGTTAAATCAGTAGAAGACATAGACTATGCTAAAATTGAAGAGTATGGTTACCCAGTAATGATTAAACCAGTTAATGGTGGTGGAAGTGTTGCTACTTTCATAATCAAGAAAAAAGAAGATGTTGAAGCAGCTGTTTTAGATGGTTTAAAATGGGACGAAGAAGTTATGATAGAAAAATTCTTAACTGATGCAACTGAAATAACTTGTCCAGTAGTTAACGGAAAAATGACTTCTGTTATAGCTATCGAACCAAAAGGAGAATTCTTCGACTACGAATCAAAATATACTGCTGAAGGTTCAAAAAGATATGTTGTTGAACTTCCAGAAGAATTACACAAAGAAGTTGAAAGAATGGCTGTAGGTACTTATCACGCTCTTAAAACTAGTGTTTTAACAAGAGTTGATATGCTTATCAAAGATGGAGTTCCTTACGTATTAGAAGTTAATACTTTACCAGGAATGACTAAAAACAGTTTAGTTCCAGTTAGCTTAAAGCATTTCGGAATCGAAATGGGTGAATTCTTAGATATGGTTATCGAAGAATCAATGAAAGTTAGAAAGAAATCTTACGACTTAGATAACGCTAGAAATAACGGTGTTGAAGTTATAAAATAATTTTTAGAAACTACTCTTTTGAGTAGTTTCTTTTTTTACTTTTAAATTAATTTTTTATATAACTTATAAAATTAAATAAATAATTTATGTAGTTAATTATTTAGATTATCTATTTTTTATTTAAATTATTTTAAATTTTATAAAAAAGAATTTAAATATCCAAAACTTCTATAATAAAAATTATTTTCTAATAAAAATTTTATAAGTTCTTCGTCCTCCGTTTCATATACCATATTATCTATCACTTCATAGGCAATTCCACAGTATACAAGTGCTCCAATAGGAACTGCCTTAATAGGGATGGAATTAAGAGAAATTATTGCTATTCCTGTTCCTATTAAACTATAAATAGCTACTCTCTCCTTTGTTGCATATTTTTTTAAACTATTTCTAACTCTTTTCGGTGTTGGAATTGTTATTGCTTTTACTATCATAAAACACTATCCTTTTTAATACTCTCCTCTATTTATATTAAAAAAAACCTAAGTTTTATACTATTTATCTCTATAAAAAAAGAACCACCTCAAATTAAATGGTAGTTCTTAGTCTTTTATGAATTCTTCTATTTCTGCGACAAATATATTTGGTAATGATAGGCTATTTTTTGCTTTTCACCATAGTTTTATTATTGCCCTAATTCTTTTACTTCATCTAAAGTTAATCCAGTTTTTTCTGCTATTACTTCATTATCTAAAAGTCCTATTAAACTTTTAGCTATTTTAACTTTTTCTTTTTTAACTTCTTCTTTAGCTATTTCTTTATATTTAAGAGTTGTCACTGGTTCAAGTAAATTATCTTTATCATAAAAATCAAGATAAGAATAATCTTCTCCTCCAATTTGCCATCCTAATATAGAGTCTATACTTACATTCTGTGCTGCTCTAAATATTGATTTATCTACACCTTCAAATTTCTTTTTAAACTCTTCTATCATATCTTTTATTTCAAATCTAGTATTACCTATTTTCTTAGCTGCCACCATACAAGCACAGTTAAGAGGCCAAATACCTGCATTTTGTGTAAAGTTTTTAATATATTTTTCTTCTATGTAGTACATAGGTCTTATAAGTTCTATATCTTCAAAATTAGTAGCTTTAAGTTTTGGAAGCATTGTTTTAAAGTTACCTGCATAAAGTATGTTAAGCATTGAAGTTTCTATAACATCATTAAAATGATGACCAAGAGCTAATTTATTACAACCAAGTTCTTTAGCTTTGGCATATAAAGATCCTCTTCTCATTCTTGCACACATATAACAAGGATAATCCTTAGCTATTTTATCTACAACTTTAAAAATTCCTGACTCATATATATGAACTGGGATTCCTAAATACTCACAGTTATCTTTTAAAAGATCTTTTATATGTGGATGATATCCAGGGTCCATTGCTATAAATTCAACATCAAAATTTACTTGTCCATGCTTTTTTAATTCTTGAAATAATTTTGCTAATAAAAGAGAATCTTTTCCACCTGAAATAGCTATTGCTATTTTATCGCCCTCTTCCACTAACTGATAATCTTTAATTGCTTTTACAAACTTAGTCCAAATTTTCTTTCTATAGGTTTTTACTATACTTCTTTCTATATCCGCTAAAGGTATCCTTTCATTAAAAGGTACCAATATTTCACAGCCTTCTCCTGCTATACCGCTCATTAAATCACCTCATTGAATTTTAAAATCTAACTGTTATTATAACAATTATAAATTTGATTGACAATATAAATGAATCTCTAACAAAATAATAAACTATTTTTATTTCACTTATAATTTGGATATACTAAAAAGAATATTTTTAAATATTTATAACTTTACTTAAGTGGTAATATTTGTAATTAGATGTTATAATTATTAAAAAAATAAAGAATTGAGGTGTTAATTAATGAAAGCAATTGTCACAGTAGTTGGAAAAGATAGAGTAGGAATAATTTTTGAAGTTTCTAAAATCCTTTCTGAAAATAATATAAACATATTAGATATAAGTCAAACTATACTTAATGGATACTTTACTATGATGATGATTACTGATATTTCAAAATCATCAAAGGATTTAGATTCTATTAGAAGTTTACTTAAAACTTTTTCTGAAAAAGCTGCTTTAGATATTTCTATTCAACATGAAGATATATTTAATTCTATGCATAAAATTTAAGGAGGAAATAAAATGATTACACAAAATGAAGTTCTAGAAACTCTTTCTATGATAAAAGAGCAAAATCTTGATGTTAGAACTACTACCTTAGGACTTTCCCTTCTTGATTGTGCTAATGAAGATATAAACAAACTTTCTAACAATATATATGATAAAATAACAAAAACAGCTGAAAACTTAGTAAAAACAGCTGAAGATATTGAAAAGGAGTATGGTATTCCCATTATAAATAAAAGAATATCTGTTACGCCTATTTCTTTAGTTGCTGCTTCAACAAAAGCAAATTCTTATGTTCCTATTGCATTAGCTATGGATAGAGCTGCTAAAGAAGTTGGCGTTGACTTTATAGGTGGGTTTTCTGCACTAGTTCAAAAGGGATTCACTGATAGTGATTTAACTCTTATAAATTCCTTACCTGAAGCATTAAAAGAAACAGATATAGTTTGCTCTTCTGTAAATGTTGGTTCCACCCGTTATGGAATAAATATGGATGCTGTAAAGCTTATGGGGGAAATAATTAAAAAAACTGCAAGTATTACTCCTGAAGGTTTTGGTTGTGCAAAACTTGTAGTTTTCTGTAATGCAGTTGAGGATAATCCTTTTATGGCTGGTGCTTTCCACGGAGTTGGTGAAGCAGAGAAAGTTATAAATGTTGGAGTTAGTGGTCCTGGAGTTATAAAAAGAGCCCTTGAAGAGGTAAAGGGAAAATCTATTCAAGAGGTTGCTGAAACCATAAAGAAAACCTCTTTTAAAGTTACAAGAATGGGACAATTAGTTGCTAAAGAAGCTTCTAAGAGACTTAATATTCCCTTTGGTATTGTAGATTTATCCCTTGCACCAACCCCTGCTGTTGGTGATTCAGTAGGAAGAGTTCTAGAAGAAATCGGTCTTTCTAATTGTGGAACTCATGGTACCACAGCTGCTCTTGCTCTTTTAAATGATGCAGTTAAAAAAGGAGGTCTTATGGCTTCTTCTTCTGTAGGAGGACTTAGTGGTGCTTTTATTCCAGTTTCTGAAGATGAGTGTATGATTGAACAAACTAAAAATGGTTTTTTAACTTTAGAAAAACTTGAAGCAATGACCTGTGTTTGTTCTGTAGGACTTGATATGATTGCAATTCCAGGAAATACTTCTGCTTCAACAATTTCAGGAATAATTGCTGATGAAGCTGCTATTGGTATGATAAATAATAAAACCACTGCCACTAGACTTATTCCTGTTCCTAATAAAGATGTAGGAGACATTGTAGAATTTGGTGGACTTTTAGGTACTGCACCAATTATAAAAACTTCTAAGGGAAATTGTGATTTATTTATTAATCGTGGAGGAAAAATTCCTGCTCCACTTCATTCATTAAAAAATTAAAGAAAGTTTAAATATTTTTTAGTTTAAGATATAAAAATTAAGAGAATAGCCTATAGTCACAAATATATTCAGTGACTAGTTAGCTATTCTCTTATTTTAGTTAAAGATTATTTTTTTAATTATATACTACTCTTTTACCATTTATTTAATTATTACTTGCAGTATTAGTTGTTGTAGCATTAGTTCCTGTTCCATTTGCACTACTAGTATTAGCTGCTCCACTATTTGAATTTGTAGTAGGACTTGCTACTGTATTTCCAGTTGTAGTTCCATTATTTGAGCTATTTGTATTTGTTGAACTAGCTGTTGTTCCATTATTATTTGCATTTGTTGTTCCATTTGTAGCAGTTGATCCACTATTTGAACTACTTGCTGTTGCAACTGTTGTACCATCAGTTGTTGTAGCCCCTGTAGTAGCTGTATTAGTTGTAGGATTTGTAGTTGGTGCTGTACTATTATTTGTAGAAGTTCCAGCTGTAGTAGTACTACTATTACTATTACCTGTAGTAGCATTAGTTCCAGTATTTGATTGCCCTTCTACAGCTTTAGTTCCTCCTGTAAAGAATAGATAAACATCATGGAAGAAGTTTTCTATATCATGACCAATTTTTGTAAAGAATCCCTCACTTTTAAGTTTATCATATTCGTTACTTATAGCTGAACTTACATTACTAAAATCTTTTTTCCCATTATTTATAGAGTTTTGTATAGCATTTAATGTACTATTTACTTTACTTGCATTTAAGTTTAATGATTTTATTTGATTCATTAAGTTTGTAAGTTCCTGTTGTTGAGCCGTTGTTAATGTTATTCCATTATTTGATGAAACATTATTTACTATATTAATAACCTGACCTGTTGTTTCTGGTTTAGTATCTACAACTTGTTTCTTAGCCTCTGTTACTATTTTTTCAGCCTTAGCCTGTCCTATTTGATTTCCAAGACTTGTAGTAACATTTACTTCGTTGTTTGCTACTACCTTATTTTGTTCTGGAATTGTTGTTCCTGTTACAGCTTGGAATCCTTGAAGTATTCCTGCTAAAGCAGCTTGTCCTGTTACTGCATAAGGTGCATTTGCCACTATACTAGCATCTGTTATTCCGCAGGTAGTTAATGCACTTGCAAGCATATCTCCTGTTACTTCTGTTAAGTTATTAGTAGAAACACTTATTCCACTCCCTGCTGGAAGTAATGTTACTTTACAGGAACTTATTGAGGTAGACCCTGGTATTATATTATTTGGATTTAGTCCAAGTTCTATAGCTATATCTTTATTTGTTGTTGTTATAAATTTAACACCAGATTGTCCCTCTGTAACTCCAAAGCCAGTTAACATTTGTTGCTTCTCTTGCGCTGTTAAATTTGCACCTAAAGTAACTATTACTTGCCCTGCTTCATAACCTGTTTTTGAACTTGCAGGGGTACTAACTTGATTAGTTCCATTAGCACTGTTTTGATTGCTACTATTATTAGTTTCTGAACTATTATCATTATTTCCATTATTAACATTTTCATTAATAGAAACATTATTTCCTGTTCCAGAACTATTTACATTATTATTTATTGTTGTGCTCCCTTGAGCTAATAATCTTACATTTTCAACTTTATTTTCTCTTAAAGCTACCATATTTGTTGATACTACTGACCCAGCTAATCCTAAAGCTATTATTGAAATAATTCTTTTGTTTTTCATTTGCTTTCTCCTATTTGATTAATCTTTAAAAACTTAATCAATTTTTCAAATTTTTAATTCCATTTTTCTTTAATTCAATTAAGTTAATATTTTCAAATCAATTGAATATATCCTATAATACTATATATTTTTAAAATTTCAAGTACAAATCTGTTACTAATTTCTAAAAAAGGTAACAAAAATTTTACTTTCTATCTTTAATTGTTTTTCTCCTTAGCTTTAAAGTTTTAAAAACAAAGTATTCTATACTTTTTTTAAAGAATTTATGTTATAATAAGTGACAAAAGCATTTTATAATAGCTTAATTAAAAAGTATTTTAACTCCTTTTAAATTTAATTATTAAAGGAGTGCTATTATTACATATGAAAGGAATTGAATTAATTTAATGATTACGGTAACTAATGTAAGTTTAAGATTCGGTGAAAGAAAATTATTTGAAGACGTTAATTTAAAATTTAACCCAGGAAACTGTTATGGTGTTATTGGTGCTAATGGTGCTGGTAAATCTACATTCTTAAAAATTTTATCTGGTGAGATAGAGCCTAACACAGGTGATGTATCTCTTGCTCCAAATTCAAGAATGTCAGTTCTTAAACAGGATCACTTCCAATATGATGATTCTGAAGTTTTAAAAACTGTTATGATGGGTAACGAAAGATTATTTGAAATAATGGAAGAAAAAGATGCATTATATGCAAAAACTGACTTCTCTGATGAAGATGGTATAAGAGCTTCTGAACTTGAAGGTGAATTTGCTGAAATGGGCGGTTGGGAAGCTGAATCAGATGCTTCTTCATTACTTCAAGGTCTTGGTATCGGAACAGATTTACACTACAAAACTGTTGGAGAATTAACAGCGGATGAAAAAATCAAAGTTCTTTTAGCTCAGGCTTTATTTGGTAAGCCAGATGTACTTATCCTAGATGAGCCTACTAACCATTTAGATATCAAAGCTATTGAATGGCTTGAAAACTTCCTTGCAAACTTTGAAGGAACTGTTATAGTTGTATCCCATGATAGACACTTCTTAAATATGGTTTGTACTCATGTTTGTGATGTTGACTTTGGAAAAATCAAGCTTTATGTAGGAAACTATGACTTCTGGTATGAATCAAGTCAATTAGCTCTTCAAATGGCTAAAGATCAAAACAAGAAAAAAGAAGAAAAAATTAAAGACCTTCAAAACTTTATCGCTAGATTTAGTGCTAATGCTTCTAAATCTAAGCAAGCTACATCAAGAAAGAAACTTCTTGATAAAATCAGCCTTGACGATATTCAACCATCAAGCAGAAGATATCCATTCGTTGGATTTAAACCTGAAAGAGAAGTTGGAAATGACGTTTTAAAAGTTGAAGGATTAAGTAAAACTATTGAAGGTGTTAAAATTTTAGATAATGTTAATCTAATCTTAGGAAAAGGAGATAAGGCTGCTTTCGTTGGAGATGAAATAGCTATAACTACTCTATTCCAAATTCTTATGGGTGAAATGGAACCAGATTCAGGTTCATTTAAATGGGGTGTAACAACATCTCAATCATACTTCCCTAAAGATAACACTAAATATTTTGAAGATTGTGATTATAGCCTTGTTGATTGGCTTAGACAATATTCAGAAGAAAAGTCTGAAAGTTATTTAAGAGGATTCCTTGGTAGAATGTTATTCTCAGGGGATGAAGCTTTAAAAGAAGCTAAAGTTTTATCTGGAGGAGAAAAAGTTAGATGTATGTTATCTAAAATGATGCTTAGCTCAGCTAACGTTATTATATTAGACCAACCAACTAACCATTTAGACCTTGAATCAATTACAGCAGTTAATAATGGTCTTATTGATTATAAGAGCGTTCTTTTATTTGCCTGTCACGATCATCAGTTCGTAGAAACAATTGCTAATAGAATTATAGAAATTAATGATGGTACAGTTAAATTTAACAAAGAATGTACTTATGATGAGTATTTAGAGTTAAAATAAAAAAAAAGATGTCTTGGGACATCTTTTTTTTGTATTTTTTTCAATAATAGTTATATTTCTTTCTATTTTTGTTAATATTATCTTTTTAAAATTCATACTTTCGCTCTTATTCCCCTTAATTTTTATTTAAATATGAATTTTTTATCCATTGCTTAAAATTATTTATAATTATATAATGCTTGTCACGGCGAAAATAATGTTTATATAGGAATAAGTTCTTTTATAGCAATGCTTATGTATCTTGAAAGAGACTTAACCACAAATTTCTTAAAAAACAGTTTAACATTCATTCTAATTAACCTATCCATGGGGTTAGTTACTTTTATTGGTAGCTATAATTTATGGATAGCTATTCCCTTAAACTTTATTTTAATATTTGTTGTAGGCTACATTACCTGTAGTGAACTAAGATGTCCTGTTTATGTTCCTTTCATGCTACAATTTATATTTTTACTTGGTTTTCCTGTTCCTCATAGACAAGAAGGCATGCGTCTATTAGCTCTAGTTTTTGGAGCAATAACAATTATGATTCCACAGCTTTTAATTAATAGAAATAGAATTCAAAAAAATTCAGTGAAAATTTTCTTGAATTTAAATTCATTAATTAAAGAAAAAGTAAATTTAATTTCTAAGGATCAAGATTCTTCAGTTATTGATGGACAAATTCACAGTATTTTTAGAAGTCTAAAATTTTTAATTTTTGACAGTAGAGAAAAAAGATTTTTTATTTCTAAAACTGGAGAAGCTAGTTTAAGCTTACTTACTGCATTAGAAAAAATAAACGTTGCTTTATCTTCTAAAAAACTGCTAAGTAACCCACTAGATTAAGATTAATTTCTTCAAAAACTTTATAAAAGATACTAAAGATAGTTTAGGCTTTAATTATGGACTACGTGTTGCTATAGGTATGACTATTACTTGTTTTTTAACTCAATATTTTAACTTTGGCGAAGGAATGTGGATGATGTTCACTATTTTCTCTATAGTCAATCCAATTTATGAAACTGCAAAATATAAAACTAAGGATAGAGTTATATCAACAGTACTTGGAGTAATTGCAACTCTAATTTTATTATCTATTTTTAAAGGCTCTGTAGAAAGAACTTTAGTCTTATTAATTGTAGGATATATTATGTGTTACACTAAGCAATATAAATTCAATATTTTTATGCTACAATCTGTATCATTACTATGTCAACAGGCACTGGAGACGTAACCAGCTTTGCTTTACAAAGATTAATCTTTGTTTTTATAGGTTTAGTTGTTGCAATACCTTTAAATATGTTTGTACTTCGATGTGATTTAAATAAGTTAAATTTACGTTTTAAGAAAAAATATGAAGATACAATCTTAGAAATGATAACTGAAATTTATATTATGGCAAAAAATAAAAAAATAGAAAGCACAAAAATCAAAAATTTATTTTTAAGTTGCGCTCTTATTGATAAAACCATAAGAGATAATTTTGAAGTTGCATTAATTCCTTTTGAAGAACAAATCGAATTAAGCAATAATATATTAGTTACTGATTTATTCAGTTTATTTAGAGAACTTGAAAAATATATTAAAGATGATAATTATACTCTCTTTATTACTAAATCAATAAAAAATTTAAGTTCACTACAAACAGATTCTTTAACTCTTGAAAAGTTTCAAACAGCTATGCTAGAAGAAAAATCTATAGAGAAAAAATTAACTTATAGTAATATATATGAAATTTTTTCTAAATTTAATTTCTTATTAGATGCTGAAGCTAAAAATCGTTTGGTTATAAATTAAACTTTAAAATAAACCTGTGAATATTTCACAGGTTTATTTTTATATAAATATATTTAAAATTTATCTAATTTTCTATTTAAAAATTACTATCTATTTTTAATTAATTCTTTTAAATGAATATCCTTCAGCTTTAAAATAATCTATAATTTCTGGAAGCATTTCTATAGTTTTTTCCTTTCCTTCTTTATCATGCATTAATAAAACTATCTGTTTCTTTCCTTTTGATGTTCTTTTTACATATTCTATCATTCCATCTTTACTATAAGCTTTTCTTTCAGCATCTCCATTTAAAGAATTCCAATCTATATTTTGAATGTTTTCTAGCTTAAATCTTTCATCTAACTCTTTTAAATTAGGATCTTTATAGTATTTTCTGCTACCATAGCCTCCTGGCATTCTTATTAAAATATTATTGCTATCTCTATATCCTAAAATTTCTTCTAATACTTTCTCTGTCTTTTTTATTTCATCAATAAAATAATCTACCTGTACTTGATTATTTTTATATATAATGGAAAACTCATGACTATAGCTATGATTTCCTATACTATGTCCTTCCTTTTGCATTCTTAATATTTTATCTCTATTCTCTTCATTAGTTAATCTTTTACCAACAACAAAAAAAGTTCCCTTTACATCTTTTTCTCTTAAAATATCTAATACTTTTTCTGTATTTTTGCTTGGTCCATCATCAAAGGTTAAAAAGATTAATTTCTCCTCTTTATATTCACCTTCATATATATTTTTTAGCATTAACTTTACATCTGAAATATCTACTGAATTTTTATCATTTATTGGCCCATCTAAAACTATTGCTGATTCTCTCCCTTCATTCTTTTTTAAATTTATAGTTTTTTCTATTAAAAATATATATGTAACTTCTAATAAAATTGTAAAAATAAAAAATATAGAGATTTTTATACTTTTTTTCTTCAAATTTTTTTTAAGCATAAAATCACCTTCTTTTCTAAATAATCTTTATTTATTATTTCCCTTTTATTATTTAAATTCTCATTCGTTTATATGCTAAAATTCCAAAAATTTTTATTGGAAATTTTCATTTTCTACTTTATAATATAAAAAATTTTATGCAAATTTGTTTTTTTCTTTAGTTTTATTGAAATATTTTTAATAAAACTAGTATTTTCACTTCATTTTTTCATTTTTTTATTAAATATAATATTAAATTATTACATACAAATTTCTTATAGTAAATTGATTATTTTTTTTCAAAATTATATAATACTTAATACAATGTTAATTATATTAAATATTTTTTATAGAAAGAGTAGATATTATGTCAAAAAATAATTCAAAAACTAGTAACTTAATTAAATTAATCATCACTAACACAATTGTTTTTATTTTTATTACTATTTTTGCATCACTTTTCAAATTAATATTTGGAGATGGTAATGTTTTAATAGCTATTAGTACATTTATAGCTATGTTAATGTATTTAGAAAGGGATTTAACCACTAACTTTTTCAAAAATCTCTTTATATTTATTTTTATGAACTTAGGTATGGGAATAGTTGTATTTATAAGTTGTCACAATATGTGGATTGGTATTCCTCTAAATCTTATTATGTTCTTTATCGTTGGATACATAACCTGTAGTGAATTACGAAAACCTGTATATGTTCCTTTTATATTACAATTTTGTTTCTTATATAATACACCTGTTCCTGATTCTCAAGAATGGCTTAGATTATTAGCTTTAATTGCAGGAGCATTTATAATAATGATTCCTCAACTTTTATTTAATAGAAATAGAATTGCTAAAAATTCTGTAAAAATGTTTTCAGGTTTAAATCAATTGCTTAAACAAAAATCTATTTTTATTTGTGAAGATAAAGATTATTCAAGTTTAGACCAACAAATTGATGGAATTTTAAGAGGATTAAAATTTTTAATATTTGGAAGTAGAGAAAAGAAGTTTTATGTTTCTAAAGATGGAGAAGCCAGCTTAAATTTATTAGCCGGTTTAGAAAAGCTTAATATTTCTTTAACTTCAATTTCTAAAGAAGAATTTAAAAAGTATAATTTAAGTTCTTTCATAAATAATTATCTTGATAGTCTTAATAAAGTTTTAATTAAAGAAATGAAAATTAAAGAATTTGAATTACTTAATAATGAATTTATTGAAAATAATAAAGACTTTTTATATAATACTAAGTCTGGTTTAGGACTGCTAAATAGCTTTTTCCTAGTTCTTGATTCATTAATTAAGTCTAAAGCTAAGAAATTTGTATTAAAAGAAGATCTAAAAAAACTTCCAGATAGAGTAAGATTTTTTACTGAATTTAAAAAAGAAACTAAAAATAGTTTAGGATTTAGTTATGCAGTTCGTGTTTCTTTAGGTATGGCTATAACATGTTTCATTATTCAAATATTTAAAATTCCTATCGATCAAGGTATTTGGTTAATGTTTACAATTTATTCTATAGTTAATCCTATTTATGAAACAGCAAAATATAAAACTAAAGATAGAATTATTTCTACATTCTTAGGTGCTATTGTAATAATAATTTTATTATCAATCTTTAAAGAAGGTTCTCAAAGAACTATAATCTTATTAATTTTAGGTTATATTATGTGTTATTTAAAACAATACAAAACACAAATTTTCTTTGCTACTATGGTTGTAGTAACTGTTGCTACTGGTACTGAACCAGTTACACAATTTGCACTTTCTAGAATACTTATGGTTTTAGCAGGTTTAGTTATTGCTATTACTTTAAATAAATTTGTTTTAAAATGTGATTTAAATAAATTAAATCAAAGATTAAAATCTAAATATGCTAACGCAATTTCTAATATGTTTTATGAAATTAAATTTTCAGCTGAAACTAAAACAGCTCAAGGTACTAAAGTTAAAAATTTCTTTTTACTTTGTGCTAACATAGATAAAGCTATCAGAGATAATTATATTGTTACAAAAAAAGATTTTAAAGAAGAAATACATCCTCATAGTAATATTTTAGTAGCTGATTTATTTACTTTTTATATAAATCTTGAAAAAAGAATAACGGATAAAGAATACACTGAATATGTATCTCATTTAATGGAGAGTTTTTCTTTACCAACTGCACAAACTTTATTAGAAAATGAATTTACTAAAGTTATCAATAATAATGATTCTTTATCTAAAAAACTTGCCTGTAGTGAGTTATTAGAAATATATTCTATTTCAAATTGTTTAGAAACAAAAAAAGCATAATAGTTTTATACTAAAGAGATATTAATAGCTTTTAAATAGTTATTAATATCTCTTCTTTTTTAAATTTTATTCAATATTTTAAAAACCATTATTTTTTGAAACTTCTTTAATCCAATTTCCTGATTTTTTTATTGTCTTCTCTAAAGTTTCTAAATTTAAAGAAATATATCCATATCTATTTTTGTAAGCATTACACCATGACCAACAATCAATTGGTGTCCATAGATGATATCCAAAACAATTAGATCCCTCTTCTATTCCTTTATGAAGGAATTCTAAATGCTCTGTTATAAATTCAATTCTATAATCATCTTCAATTATACCCTTAGCATTTTTAAATTTATCTTCACCTTCTACACCCATACCATTTTCTGATACATACCATTTTATATTATTATAATTTTCTTTAATGTTTTTAGCTATATCATAGATAGCTTCAGGGTATATTTCCCAGCCTCTATGTTTATTTATTCTTCTTCCTGGCATTTCGTAGTTATCAAAATATTTATCTGGCATCCAGGTACTTTCGTTAAACTCTATTTCTTTAGCTTTAACTCTTCTTGGTTGATAATAGTTAACTCCTAAAAAGTCAACTGTAGCTCTTTTTATTAACTGAAGTTCCTCTTCTGTACTTTCCCATAAAACTTCATCATTCTTTAATATATTTATAAGTTCTTCTGGGAATTCTCCCTTAACTGCTGGATCTAAAAATAATCTATTGAAGAATAAATCTGCTACATTGGCAGCCTTTAAATCTTCTTCACTATTTGAACGTGGATATGAAGGTGTTAAATTAACTATTATTCCTATTTCTCCACCATAATTTCCTTCTTTATATATATCAACTGCTAAAGCTGATGCTAAAGCTATATTATAGCCAGCTTGTACTGCTTTTCTTCCATCTACAATACATGGATAATGGAATTTATATAAATATTGTCCTTCCACTACAACTATAGGTTCATTAAATGTAGTAAAATATTTTACTCTATCTCCAAAAAGTTCAAAGGCTGTTTTTGCAAACTTCCCAAAAAGTTCTACTACTTTTTTTGATTCCCAACCACCATATTTATCATAAAGCTCTACAGGTAAATCAAAATGATGTAAATTCATAACTATTTCAATATTATTTGCTATAGCTTTATCAATTACAGCATTATAAAATCTTACTCCATCCTCATCTGCTTCACCAGTTTCAAAATCCTTTATAAGTCTTGTCCATTGAATTGAAGTTCTAAAGGAATTATGTCCTATAGATTTAAGCATATCTAAATCTTCGCTATAACTATTATAAAAATTTGAAGCAACATTTGGTCCTACTTCATTAAAAAAGGTTTCAGGGCTTATATCAAACCAATGGTCAAATACACTATTATGTTTTTTATTAAAACGTCCCTCTGCCTGTGGTCCTGAAGTTGCAGCACCCCACCAAAAATTTTCTGGAAATCTATAATTCATAAAAAAATCCTCCTCTATGTTATAAACAATTTTTTAAACTTAATTTATAACTAGATTATAATAGAAAAAAAATAATAACTCATTAGCTGTATAGACAATACTTTAAAATTTGTAATAAGGTTAAAATAATTTTATAATAGCATTAGAATAATTTATACAAAAGGGGAAAATTATGACTAGTAAAGAAATTTCTAAAGATTTAATTGAAGAGATAATAAGCGGTAATTTAATTCCATTATCAAAATTACCCTCTGAAGCAGAACTTTCAAAAAAATATGATTGTAATAGACATACTATAAGAAACTCTATTTTATATTTAGTAGAAAGAGGTTACCTTCTTAAAATGCATGGTGGAGGAACTTTTGTAAACAAGCCTCCTGAAAATCATATTTTAAGCCTTTCTTCTATGTTTGATTTACATAGTGCTAAAAAACTTAAAAGTAAAGTTTTTTCTTTTAATAAAATAAAAGCACCAGCTAAAATTGCTAAAAAATTAGAATTAAATGAAAATGGTGAAGTTTTTAAAATAGTTCGTGGTCGTTATGTTGAAGAAAAACTTCATCATCTTGAAGAAATATATATGGCCTATTCCCTATTTCCAAATTTAAAGGAAGAAAACTGTTTGGCTAGTTTAATGAGCTATGTGGAAGATTTCTGTGGTTATGAGATTAGTCACAGTATAAAAACTGTTAAAAGTATTGTGGTTTCTAAAGAAGATTCTCTCCTATTAGAGCTACCTGAAAACTCTCCTATTTTAGAAATCTCTAACCTTGGCTATTTAACCAATGGGAGAATCTATGAATTCTCTATAAATAAACATAAAAACGAAGAAATAGAATTCTTCGCTAAAAGATAAAGGAGCCAACTGGCTCCTTTTATACTTCTTTTAATTTTCCTTTTAGAATTTTAACTCTATAGGCTATTACTACAATAACTCCTTTTACTACACTAGATAATGAAATACTTATGAAAATACCATTTACTCCAAAATACTTCATTAAAACTATAGCTACAGGAATTCTTAAAACTGTACATATTATACTTATCTTAGCTGGAATTTTAGGAAGTCCCACTCCAGTAAACATACCATTTGATATAATTTCTATAGCTGAAAATGGCTGTGATATTCCTAAGATAAATAAATAACTTGAAGCTATTTTTATTGTGTTTATTGTGGAAGGAGTTCTAGGAATAAATATCTCTACAAGTTCCTTAGATAATCCCATAAACAAAGCTGCTACAAAAAGCCCATAGACAGTTCCTACTATTACAGTTTTAATATAACCCTCTTTTATTCTACCTATTTTTTTAGCACCATAGTTTTGTCCAACATAACTGGACATAGCACCATTTAATCCCCCCATAACTCTATAGTTAAGTGATTCTAATTGAATACCTACCCTTTGTCCTGCTATGGCATCCGCTCCAAAAACAGAAATAAATCTTCCAAGTACTATATTAACTAAAGTAAATAAAGTTCTTTGAATTGCTATTGGTGTACCAATTTTAAAAACTATTTTTACCTTTTCAAAATCAATACCTTCTTTACTATAATATCTAAAAGGTGAACCTTTTATCACTATGTATAAAATAGTCATTAATAGATTTCCTAATAAAGTAGCTATTGCTGCTCCGAAAATCCCCATATGTAATCCATAAATAAGTACTGGATCTAAAATCATATTTAAAATTATTCCTGCTGCACCTATTTTTAATGCTGTTTTGTTATTACCGAAACTTCCAAGTATCCTTGAAAATAACATATTAAAGAAAGCTAAAATTAATATTGGTCCATTCATTGCTAAATATATATAGGCATCCTTTCTAACTTTAGCATCTCCAAAATCAAAAAATCCAATTAAATATTTTCCAAATAAAAATAAAATAATTGCATAAAGAACTCCTATAATAATATTTATAACTAGTCCAACATTTATGTATTGATTAATTTCATGTTGTTTCTTCTCCCCTATAGCATGGGCAATTTTAACCCCAGCTCCCACTACTACTAAAGAATTTATTGCATAACCTAGTGCTACAAAGAAGCTAGAGGTTCCAACCTCAGCTATAGCATCACTATCTAAATGTCCCACCCAAAGCATATTAATAAAGCCATAGGACATCTGTAAAAAAGAACTTCCCATTATGGGAAGAGCTAAGGCTATAATAACCTTAAAAACATTTCCTGTAGTCAAATCTACTTTTTTCATTAGTTTACTCCTATTATTAAGTTATATATGTAATGATATAATACTACTTAGAAAAATAATATCTGGGAAAATAATATCATTTTAATTGGAAGATTTCAATCAGTTCACTAAGAACTTTAGCAGTTTAGAATTTTTTTAATTTAAAACTACATTTCTTATATTTTTCTCCGTACAAATCATTAGATAAATTTATTTTATTATATTCTTACGACGATAATATAATTGTAAATTATTATACATCTTACTTTTTTAAAGTTTTATTTCTTTTAATACCTTAACAATTATAGATAAATCTTTTTGATTTTTTCAACAAATTTTTTCAAAATATAATTTCACTCCAAATAGTATTCAATTATAAGTTAATTTTCTATCTAAAGGAGTTTTCCTATATAAAGTTTTTCATTTGACATAATTAAAATCCTCCTAATTTTTAGGAAAAAGTATCATTTTAATTATGTATAATTTCCTGCAAAAGTAACTTCCGGTTAACTAAAAAATAGAAATTACATTTTCAATTCACGCTTTACACTTTTGTTTATTTTTTACTTTTTTTACAATAATTGGTTTACATAATTAGGAAGTTACTTTATACTATAATCAAGAATTAATTCTTCAAAATATAAAATAAGAAGTGATTATTTTGAAAAAAATATGGATTTCTACAATTACCGGAGCTTTTTTAACATCTATTTTATCAATTTCTGCTTTAGCTGCTCCACAAATTTCAGACTATTATGATTCTTATAACTTTTCCAAAACAGGTTATACTTCTCAAATATTAAAACAAAAAACAGGTTCTAATGCAGTTTGTAATAATAACGCAATTGTTGGTAACTCAAATTACCACACTGCTCAACTAGTTAACTCTAATAATAAATACAGATCTTCTGTAGAAACTGTTTCAAGGTATACTAGAAAAGTATTAAATGTAAAAGTACATGATGGAACTCCTGCCCAAGCTGGATATTATTATAAACAAAAACATGTAGTTCCTTCTTTATCAACTAGTATAAGTGGTTCATTTAGTGTTGATGATAAAAATGATTGGTAAAAAATAAAATAAAATGGTGATTTTTTCAAATCACCATTTTGTTTTTTAGAAAGGATTTTTATGAGTTATGTTTTTAAAAAATTAAAAACAATTAATATTTTTTCTAAAATGATATTTATTCCCTTAATTGTTTTTGTAATTTTTCTTGCATTTTATCCAATAATTAATGAGTTATTTCATTGGGATATTTCATTAATTAAAAGTTATATTTTCATAATTAATGATTCATTGTTTTTTTATTTACCTTTAGTATCTTTATATTTTTACTTTTCAAATCAATTTTTATTAGATAATTTTGAAAAAAAATACATTTATAAATTTAATTCTAAATTAAAATTTCTTTTTTTAAATTTAATTACAATTTTATCATTTACAACCTTTTATGTTTTTCTAGTAAATCTTTTATTATTATTTTTTTTATCATTAAAATCAATTAATATTTTTGATTTTAATTTAGTTAAATTTTTCCTAATTTCTTGTGTATTACAAATTTTAATTTTAAACATTTATAATTGTATATATTTGCTAATAAATTATGTGTTTCGTAAATATGCTAATCAAGTAAATATTTTAATCAGAATAATTTTTATAGTATCAGCTTTATTATCAGCTAGTTCTGTGGGCTTTAACATTTTAGGAAAAATCTCTTTATATGATTATTTCACTTACACTAATATATTAGCTCTAAATAAAAATATTTTTTATGGAATTCTACTTTTAATTTTCATTAATTATATTTTATTTAATATATTATCTTTAATCTCAAAAAATATGGAAGATTTATAATTTTTTATCAAAATAAAATTTAGTGGAAGGTTAAATATTTTATGAAATTTACTTATAAACATTATGTTTTTTCAATTAAATTTTTTCTTTTAACATTTTTAACATTTTTAAGCGTAGGTTTATTGACAAAATCAGATTTGATTTTTTTTGGAAATACCAATCCTATTTCTACTCTAGATAACATACTCTATAGTTTTAATATTCAAAAAAGTGATTTCATATCTTTTGATGAACTTAAAGTTATATGTATTTATTTAGTATTATTCTATTTATTAATAGATTTTATTTCTACATACTTAAAAAATATTAAGTATTTATCTATAATAAGATTAAAAAATCAGAAAAAATATATAAATCAACTTTTAATATCTTCTTATTTAATTAGTTTTATATATTTTTTTATCGGTTACTTAATTTTATTATTTACAAATTTTCAACCCAACTTTACTAATGGTTTTCTTTCTACTATTTATAATGATTTAAATTATTTTTCTTCATTACTAAATTTATATCTTATTACTAATCTGATAATGATTTTCTATATTAATTTAATAATACTATTATCTATTAAGAGCAACAATTTTAAAATCAGCATTTTAATATCTTTCTTTATATTTTTATTATCTATTTTGGGAATCAATAAATTTTTTCCTGGATTCCACCTATTTTTTTATAGGCTCATAGATAATTTAGGAAATATAAATTATTATTGTTATTTTATTTATATTCCACTAATGATTTTTTTGATTGTATTAATCAATCTATTTACAAAAAAAAATAAAGATTTTCTGTTATATGATTATGAAATTTAACAAACTTTAGGAGGTTTAAATGAAAATAGAAATACTCAATTATAACAAAACTCTATCTAATGAAAAAATACTTAAAGACATTTCTTTAACATTTGAAAGTGGACATATTTATGGAATTATTGGGAAAAATGGAAGTGGAAAAAGTGTTCTTTTAAAAAGCATTTGTGGATTCGCTAATATAAAAAATGGTCAAATCAAAATAGACGGTAAAATTCTTGGTAAAGACTTGGAATTTCCAGAACGACTGGGAGCTATTTTAGACGGTTCTGGTTTCTTAAATAATTTTTCTGGATTTAAAAATTTAAAATTATTAGCTGAAATAAATAATTTGATTTCTGACAATGATATAAAAAATACAATGTCCTTTATGGGTCTTGATCCTTATAGCAAAAAAAAATATAAGCATTATTCCATGGGTATGAAACAAAAACTTTCAATTTGTCAAGCCATAATGGAAAATCCAGAAATTTTAATTTTAGATGAAATTTTTAACGCTTTAGATGATGATACTGTAAAAATTTTAAGAGAATTGTTATTAAAATATAAAAAAGAAAATAAATTAATAATTTTAACTAGTCATATAAAAGAAGATATAAGTGTATTATGCGATGAAGTTTATGAACTCACTAATGGTTCAATTAAAATTTCAAATCAAACTATTTAGAATCTTCTATCGAAAAATTTAAAAATATACAATTTGTTACATTTCATGACTTAAATATAATGAAAGGAATGAATTTTTTATGATAAAGAATGAATTGAAAAAATCAATTAATATTTATTTAATATTAGCTCTAGTAATTATAGGTTTTCTTGTTAATTTTTTTGCTATGTATGATGATATCTCTCCATCTATTAATATTTTAACTGGAGCTGATGTAGCTTCTCTTTCTCAAGGTGATATTGATTATTTAAATACTATGTCAAAACAATATCAAAATACATTTATGGCTTGGCGTTTTGGAATAATGGGTTACGAAATTGTATGCATTATATTAACAACTTTAGCCTATTCTATTACATACATTATTGATAAAAAAAGTGGCTTTTTAAAAAACATTTTACTAAAAGTAAAAAAGAAAAAATATTTTTTTGTTAAATCTCTTGTAAACTTTTCGATAGGTGGATTAATTGTAATAATTCCAACACTTTTATCATTATTGTTATATTTTATTTGGTTTGATAGTTCAACACTTCCAGCTAGTGATTTGAAAGCTTTTTTTCCATTTGGCTTCATGTCAAATTATTTTGAAAGTAACCCTTTAATTTATATATTATTTTTCACTATCATATTATTTTTTATTGGTGGTGTATATTCAACTTTTTCTTTAGCTATTTCCTGTTTAACAAATAATATTATCTCTACAATATTAATTCCTATACTTTTTTGGTTTTTAGGTAGTATTTTACTAAATTCTTTAGGCTTATCTCAATTTGCGCCTTGGAATATTTATTATTTTACAGTTAATAGTAACATTTCTTTTTTCTTCTCTTTTATCTTAACTTTTCTATTATTTATTGGAAGTTTATTAATCATATATAGAGAAAGTAAATTAGAACAACTTTAATATTCATTAAAAATAATACTGGTATTAAAAAGGATTAGTCTAATTAGTTAAATTTCAATTTAACTAATTAGCTAATCCTTTTTCCAAAACAATAAAATTACATTAATTTATAAAATATAATACTTCATCTTTTTTATATTTTATATTTTTTTAAATTATGCCAAACCAATATTGAGCCAATAAATCCTACAGGCAAAATCATCACCGCTAATAAATATTGATTTACATTTAAAAAATACATAATAGTAATCATTAATATTAAAGATATCCCAAAAATACTTTGAGCTTTTTTAGATATATTTAAATATTCTTTTTCTGATATTTGTAATCTTTTATCATTAGTTCTTTCATTAAGGCTAAGCCCTGCATACCCTAATGAAAATAAGAAAATCGAAGCTTTTACTGAACTATATTTTTCAGCTAAAATAGGCAATACTATAAACATTAATGCTATAAGAAATATAACAGCATACACATTAGTCTCCTCCTTCCTTTATTTCTACAACTTAATTTTAACATATTTTTACAAAAAAAAAGGTTCTACCAATATTTTTTTTGATAGAATCTTTTTTCTTGTTTAGAAACTCTTTATGTCACTTTATATTCATTGTTAAAAGTTCTAAATTTGGCTATAATAAAAGAAATAACAGTAAAAAGTGTGGTGAACTAATTTGAAAAGGATAAGTTTAGGTACAAGCGATTTTAAAGAAATAATAGATAATAATTATTATTTTATAGATAAAACCTTAATTATTAAGGAATTTTTAGAAGATAGCGGAAAAATCATTCTTCTTCCAAGACCAAGACGGTTTGGAAAAACTTTTAATATTTCTATTATTAAATATTTTTTAGAAAATTCTAAAGAAGATATGTCCTATCTTTTTAAAGGAACAAAAATAGAAAAAGATTCTGAAATTATGGAAAAGCAAGGAAGTTATCCTATTATATATATGAGCTTTAAAGATGAAAGACATAATAATTTTGATATTTTTATAGAAAGTATGAGAAAACAAATTTCATCTATTTATAAGAAATTTTATTTTCTTGAAAATTCATTATCTTTTCAAAGTGATAAACGATATTTTGAAAGAATTTTAGATGAAAATTCTACTATTCAAGATTTAGAAATTTCATTATTTAAGTTAAGCGAATATTTAAATACTTATTTTAATAAAAAAATTATTATTTTAATTGATGAATATGATACTCCTATACACCATAGTCATTTTGCAAGTTATTATGATGATATGATTGGTTTTATGAGAAATTTCTTATCCTCAGCTTTAAAGGATAATATTAATTTAGAAAAAGCAATGTTAACAGGAATTTTAAGAATTGCAAAAGAATCTATATTTTCTGGTTTAAATAATTTATCAGTATATTCTTTATTAAGTAACCAATATTCAGATAAATTTGGTTTTACTGAAAAAGAAACCTTTGAGCTTTTAAATTATTATAAGTTAGAAAATAAAATAAATGATTTTAAGAATTGGTACAATGGTTATCTCTTTGGTAATACTGTAATTTATAATCCTTGGTCAGTTCTATCCTATATAAATCAATCTGAAAGAGAATTTATTCCTTATTGGATTAATACCTCTGAAAATTCCATTATAAAAACTCTTCTAGCAGAAGGCTCTGAAGAAATAAAAGTCTCTCTAGAAACTTTATACAATGGTGGTTATATAGAATCTGAAATTAATGAAGATATTGTAATGAGTGATTTATCCACAGGTAAAAATAATCTATGGAGTTTTTTACTTCTTTCAGGTTATTTAAAACCTATAGAAAAAAATTTAATTAGACATAAATTTATTTATAAGTTAGCTATCCCCAATTATGAAATAACTTATCTTTATGAATCTATTATTGAAAAATGGTTCAGTGAAAGTCTTATAGAATCTGAATATAATAATATGCTAAAAGCTTTAACTATGGGAGATATTAAAAATTTCAGTAAATTATTTAAAAGATCAGTTCTTACTAGTTTTAGCTACTTTGATGTAAAAGGAAAAGACCCTGAAAAAGTTTATCACGCCTTTGTTCTTGGAATGTTAATTTCTTTAAATGGAACTCATGAAGTACGGTCTAACAGAGAATCTGGAATTGGTAGATATGATGTAGTTGTACTTCCAAAGAATATTAATAAACCTGGAATTATTTTCGAATTTAAAAGGTATGATAAAGATGATGATGAAAGTATTGATGAAATCATTGATGAAGCTTTACTTCAAATTGAAGAAATGAAATATGATACAGAGCTTAAAGCTCGTGGAATAAAAAACATTATAAAATTAGCTGTTATTTTTAATGGCAAAGAAGTTCACATTAAACAGGGCTAATAATTAGAGTTCTATCAAAAATAATTTGATAGAACTCCTTTTTATTATTTAAAGTTTTTAAGTAAATCTGCAAATGGATTATTTATATCTTCTTTTGCTTCCTTTTGCATTTTTTTCATTATATTATTTACTTCTCTTTTATTTACTTTGTTATTTCCTTCGAATCTCTTTTTAAATACAGATTCCTTTTCTCTAAAGTTACAATTTTGTCCTGGACAAACAAATATTTTTCCGTCACCTTGACCTCTAAGTTCTAATTTCTTTTTACACTCTGGACATCTAGCATTTGTAACAATAGTTATTCTTTCTCTATGACCACATTCTCTATCTTGGCAAACTAACATTTTACCTTTTTTATCTTTTACCTCTAAAAGGTATTTTCCACAGTCAGGACATTTAGTTCTTGTCATATTATCATGAACAAATTTTGCTCCATCCTGTTTTACCTCTTCAACTACTGCCACTGCATAGTTTCTCATTTCAGTTAAGAAAGTTCTTGGAGAAAGTTTTCCCTTCTCTATAAGGGCAAGTTTTTGTTCCCACTCTGCTGTTAGTGTAGGAGTTTTTAATCCACTTGGTACTAAATCTAAAAGTTGTTTACCCTTTGATGTTAAGAAAATATCCTTTCCTTTCTTTTCTAAAAGGAAACTATTAAATAATTTTTCTATAATATCAGCTCTTGTTGCAACTGTTCCAAGACCACCAGTTTGACCAATTGTCTTTTTAAGTGCTTCACTTTCTCCAGACATATATTTAATTGGATTTTCCATAGCTGATAGAAGTGTAGCTTCGTTAAATGGAGCTGGAGGTTTTGTTTTTCCTTCTGTAGAACTAACCTTTGATAAAGTTATTTTTTCTCCCTTTGAAAACTCTGGAAGTGTTTGTTCTTTTATATCTTCATTTTCATCTTCCTCTGTTAAATCTCCATAAAGCTCTTTAAATCCTTTAACTTTTATTAACTTTCCTTTAGCTTTAAAGTTTTCATTATTTATTACTAAATTTAAAGTCATTTCATCATATTCACAAGGAGGCATTAAAACACTTAAAAATCTTTTAACTACTAAATCATAAACCTTTCTTTCTCTATCTGTCATATGTGAGAAATTAGGGCTTTGCTCTGTTGGAATGATAGCATGGTGATCACTAACCTTTGAATTATCTACAAAGGATTTATTAGCCTTTATAGTACCTCTTAAAAGATTACTAGCAAATCTACTATAACTACCTACTCCACAGGCTTTAATTCTATCCTTTAAAGTATCCACCATATCATCAGTTAAATATCTTGAATCTGTTCTTGGATAGGTTAATACCTTATGATTTTCATATAATCTTTGCATAATAGATAAAGTTTCCTTTGGAGAGTATGAGAACATTTTATTACAATCTCTTTGTAGTTCCGTTAAATCATAAAGTTTTGGAGCAAAGGATTTTTTAGAAGTCTTTGTTACAGATACCACTTCTCCCTCTTTACCTTTAACAGCTTTTAATATATTATCAGTACTTTCTTTAGAGTAAATTCTACTATTATTATTTTTATCTACCCATGTAAATTTAACATTCTTTCCTAGGGCTTCAATTGTATAAAAACTTTTAGCTTTAAAGTTCTTAATTTCTTTTTCTCTATAATCAATTATTGCAAGGGTTGGAGTTTGAACTCTTCCTGCTGAAAGTTGAGCGTTATATTTACAAGTTAAAGCTCTTGTAGCATTTAATCCTACAACCCAATCTGCCTCTGATCTAGCAGCTGCTGCTAAATATAAATTATTATAGCTTTCTCCTGGTTTTAAATTGTTAAATCCATCTTTAATAGCTTTATCAGTTACAGAGGATATCCATAATCTTTTTATAGGTTTACTATTTCTTGCTTTTTCAAGTATCCATCTAGCAACAAGTTCACCCTCTCTTCCAGCATCTGTTGCTATTACTATCTCTTTTACATCAGCTCTATTAATTAAACTTTTAACAGTATTATATTGTTTCATTGTTTTTTTAATTGGAATAAGTTTCATATGCTTTGGAAGCATAGGTAAATACTCCATTTTCCATTCTTTCCACTTAACATCATAACTTTCTGGCGCTGCAAGTGTCACTAAATGTCCCATAGCCCAAGTTACAATATATTTATCCCCTTCTAATGCACCATTTGAATTTTTCTTACACTTTAAAACTCTTGCAATATCTCTTCCTACTGAAGGTTTCTCTGCTAATATTAATATTTTACTCATATAAAATCCTTTCATCTACCTTTGTCTATTTAATAGGTTATTTTTTCTTTTAATTCTTCAAATAACTCACTTTCTAAGTTTTTTCCTTTTATATATTCAAAAATTGTTTTTGAATAAAATTTTATTTTGTAATCACAAATATTTTTTCTTCTTTGAAAAAGATTTACTCTCTTTGTACATTCAATCAAACTCTTGTTTTTTATAAAATAGATACTTTTAGTAAAAGAGCCACAACTTATAGCTATAGTATTTTCTTCAATAGCCAAGGCAGAATTTTTTTTCACTAAAAATCTCCAAAGCACTACTAAGGCAATTAATATAATTCCTATTAGAGACCCTGTTAAAATAAAAATTATTACTGTGATTAAAGTTGCCCAAGAAATCCAAGATGTGTAAAAATTATTTCTTGCTCTTTTTGGAGCTTTATTAAATTTCTTTTCTATAACAAACTCTGGAAATAAATCTTTAAAAATAAATCTTAAAAGCTTCTCATTACAAAGAGGAAATACTACATTTTCCTCTTTATAGCTATTGCCATAACCCACCGCAAAACATTTTATTGTATATAAATTTAAAAGTTGATTTATCATATTTTGTTCAAGTTTTATAGCATGAATATTTTCAAGAGCAATAGAATAATGTTTTCTTACTAAAAATCCATACTCTAAATATATTCTATTGTTTTTTCTAAACACTTTAAATTTATAATATTTACTAATTACTCCAATTAAAGATGCCAACATAATGATAGCTATAATTAATATTACCACTACTATTATTAGTAATAAAACAATAAAGTAACTTAAATTACTTGTTGCCCATATTTCAATTTTCTTTAAAAGTTTCATAGCTACTTCTTGAAAAAAATGTTTATTAGTCTCTTCTACTAGTTTAAGAGCAGTATACACAGTACCTATTCCTAAAATCAAATTACTTTTCAATGTTAATAATAATGGTAAATGCTTTTTTGATATTTTATAAGATAAATTTCCTTCTATTTTATAATTAAGATCAACTTTACACTTACTATATTTATCAAAAGCTATTTTTAATTTATTAGCTTTACTTACAGTAAAAACCATTATTACATGGAAATGCTTATCCTTAGGAGATATACTTTCTATTTTCATTCTATTTAATCCTAAGATTTTATGAATTACATTTCGATTAAATTCAACTAATGAAATACTACTTATCGGTATCATAAGCTCTTCTCTTGCAATGATACCTCTTTTATATATTAAATACTGTTGATTTATAATTATAAATTCATTTTGCCATCTAACGAAAGCCAATAGAGCTAAAAAAATTAAGATAATCCAAGTTAAAGCAATATTATAAGCAATGGTAGGAATAATAGTTAAAACTATTATTGCCCAAGTTCTTCTTATATAGCTTAAATAGGTTGCAAAAAAAACATAAATATTATTTTTAGAATAATAAATCATTTTTCATTCTCCAAACTTTTTTTTCTAATAAGCTGACAAATTTCTTTAGCTCTATTATATTTTAACCCTTTAACTGTTCTTTTTTTTGCTGGACTATATACATTAACTCTGCTTATTCCTAATAAATAATCTAATGGATCTCTTATTATTACCGCATATTTTAAATGTTCCATTGGCATATAAACATAATTTCTAAAAATAACACCATAATTTATTTCTATATACTCTTCTGTTATCTCATATCTATAAGCAAAATATTCTATTAATGGCAATATAAAGATTACTATTATAGCTATATAATCTATTATTTTCATTATAATTAATAAAATTTGATTTAAATTCTCTGGTATTAAAAAATTTAAAGATATATATATAAAATTTAATAGCAATACAAAAATTAATCTTATAAAAATTATTTTTATTATATATAGCTTACTTAATCTACTTTTCCTCATTTCCCCTCCAATTCTAAATTAAACACTTCTTTTATTATACAATAATATTCTTTTTGTTAACAGTATAAGAATATTTTTAATATATAAAGCTTTTTTATTAATAAGCTATTTTTATTATATTAGAATCTTTATTTAAGCTATTTACAGAGTATAATAATAAAGAATCAGTAAAATTATTCTCTTTAATGTAATCAGCTATTTTACCATTAAAATGTCTTAAATCTATTACATGAATTTCTTCATAGTTATTAGCTATAAATGGTATAAAACTATTTGCGAAGGAATCTTTAAAAACTATTAATTTTTTCCCTTTATTTTTTTCCTCTTTATTTTTTATTATAGTTAATGGATTGTTACCCTTTAAAAAAATACTATATTTATCCTCATTATTTTTTTCATTTTCATTATAAATGGAGGAATATTTCTCCCCTCCTATCTCCATAGTCAAATTATCCATCCTATAATAAGTTATTTTATCCCCTTCTGAATTTATTTTTTTTGCTCTTCTATAATAAGTTCCTAAAAAATCAGTAATAACATTCTCCTGTAATTTTTCTATTTTTAAAGGTGCTAAATTATTTTCACTACAGTAACTTAAGTAGGCTAAATAGGCCCCATAACTTGTCCAGTGATGATCTGTTTTATAATATATATATTTATCTTTATTCTCTTTTAAAGTTTCTAAAAGCTCTATATTTTTGCTATTATTTATAGCTTTATAACTTTCTTTTATAATTTTTTCTTCATCTATAAGATTTGTCCCCATTGGTAAATATTCTTCATATATAGTTGAGGAATAAGGTACTAACATAAAACTATTATTTAACTCATTTTTTTCAAAAAATTTATTTATTGCCTTTAAATTATTTTCTATTTGAACATTATCTAATTTATTAGTTTTAAAAAACATATAATTATCTTTACCATAAATAATTTCATTATTTTCTATTTTTCCTAGAAAGCTTTCTGCTAAAGACTTAATGTTTATAAATTTATCTCGCCCTATAAATTGATCATTAACATATTCATCAATCTCCTTATTAAAGGAGCCATTAAAATATTTTTCTAAAGTAAATTTAGGTTTCTTTTTTAAATATCTATTTTCTAAATTTGAAAATTCTCTATCACTTTTAAAAACATCTAAGAGAGAGAGAACAAGCAATATAGTAAAAGCAATAAAAACAAATATTTTCTTTTTCATAAGCCTCTCCTTTAAAATCTAAAATATAAAAATGGATTATAGGTAGAATCAACTAAATAAGCCACTGAGATAAAGAAAATTATAAATAATATAATATAAGTTAATATTTCATTTTTTCCTAAATATTTTTTATAAATATTTTTACTTAATGGCATAGAAATTAAAATAGCTATTATTATCACTAAAAAATAATTTCTTAAATAATAGATTGCTGAAATTCCAGCACTAAAAGTAAACATTTTGCTTAAGTAAATCATCATAGAGTTAAAATCTGTTATAGCAAAAATCACGAAACTAACTAAAATTAAAATCAAAGTATAGATATGACTTATTACTTTATGCTTTTCTAAAATTTTCAATAAAAAACTTTTCTCTATTACAATTAAAGCAAAAAAGTAACCCCCCCAAAGTACAAAATTGTAACTAGCTCCATGCCAAAGTCCTGTTATTGCCCAAACTATAAATAAGTTCAATATCACTCTAACATAAGAAACTCTATTTCCCCCAAGTTCTATGTAAACATACTCTTTAAACCATGAGCCTAATGTTATATGCCATCTTCTCCAAAACTCAGTTATACTTTTTGAAATAAAGGGATAATTAAAATTAATAGGAAATTCAAATCCTAAGATAGCTCCAAGTCCTCTAGCCATTAAGGAATATCCACTAAAATCAAAATATATTTGAATTGAAAAAGCTATAGCACCAAGCCAAGCTAATCCTGTTCCTATAGATTGAAAGCCTAGCCCCTCTATTTCATTCCAAAGCATCCCTATATTATTAGCTATAATAACTTTCTTACCAAGTCCTAAAATAAAAAGTTTTATTCCTCTCTCTATCTTATCTATAGTGACTCTATTTTTATTATTAAGTTCTCCATCTATATCTGAATATTTAACTATAGGTCCTGCTATTAGTTGTGGAAATAATGTTACAAATGTAGCAAAACTAATTAGATTTTTTTCTGCTTTAATTCTTCCTTTATAAACATCTATAGTATAAGACATAGTTTGAAAGGTATAAAAACTAATTCCCAAAGGTAAAGCTATCTTTGCCATTTTTATATCAAAAAAAGATAATGTATTTAAACTATCTACAAAAAAATTAAAATATTTAAAAATAAATAAAACTGAAATATTAAAGAATAGGGAACCTATAAGAAATAGCTTTCTCTTTATTAGATTATCCCCTGATTTTTCTATAAAAATCCCCATTGTATAATCCACAAAAATAGATGCCACCATTAAGGTTATATATTTAGGCTCTCCAAAGGAATAAAATAAAAAACTAAAAGTAAGTAATATAAAATTTTTAATTTTAAATGGTGCTAAAAAATAAAAAATTAAAACTAAAGGTAAGAATCTAAAAATAAATAATAAACTGCTAAAAACCACTTTGTCTCTCCCTCCAAAGTTTTTTATAAAAAAAGCCCTATAAAATTTTTCAAATTCTATAGGACTCTTTTTTAAAGCAAAACCTTTATAAAATTTATATAAATAATTTTATTATCTATAATATTCTATTCTAAAGTAACATAAATTTATTATCCCTTTATGTCTTTAAAATTAATTTTTTCTAAATGTTTTTTGCTTTTTACTTTTATCTTTATATTTATCTTCTTTCTTTTTCTTCTTAGGAAGAGATTTTCTTATTATTTTATCTACTATATTTCCTTCATAAACAAATTTTTTCTCAACCTGTATATTAAGTCTATGTTCATAGGTTTTAACAAGTTCTTCTTCACCTTCTGTTACTATTAAGTAAGAAGTCCCTGTCTTTCCGGCTCTACCAACTCTCCCTGATCTATGAAGATAACTTTTAGGATCAACTGGTACATCTAAGTTTATAATATAATCTAAATCTTGAATATCTAAACCTCTTGCTGCTAAATCTGATGCTATTAAAACATTTAATTTGCCTTTTCTGAAGTCTTCTAAGGCTTTCTTTCTTCTTTCCTTACTAACTTCACCCATTAAGGCTTCTACGTTTATTTTAGTATATCTTAATCTGTCAAGAGCTATATTAACATCATAGCTTCCATTTAAGAATACTAATATCTTTTTACCATCTAAAGCATGAACAAGCTTTCTTAATTCTTCAAGCTTATCTCTTCTTTCAACTACAAAATAGTTATGAATTATATTTTCATTAACTTTATTTCTTTCTTTTACTTCTACCTGTTTAGGATTATCTATTACTTTTTCTGCAACTTCTAAAGTTTTTTCTGTTAATGTAGCAGAAACTAATATTTTTTGAGTATCTCTCATTAGAGCTTTTTTAATTGCATTTACTTCTTCAATATTTTTAAAATGTAAAAGTTTATCACCTTCATCTAAAACTAAAACTTTTACTGTATGTGCTGAAATTTTCTTTTTACCTATCAGTTCAAGAACTCTTCCACTTGAACCTACAATTATCTGTGGTTTTTCCTTTAATTTTTCCATTTGTCTTTTAATATTTCCGCTACCCACAATAGTAGTTGATGTAACTTTTACTTCAGAATTATTTCTAAGTTCTACTATTACATTATTTATTTGAGCTGCAAGTTCATGAGTAGGAGCAAGTATTATTGCCTGAGTTTCTCTTTTATCTCTATCTATTTTTTCAATTATTGGTAAAAGATAAGCAAGGGTTTTTCCTGTTCCTGTTTCTGACTGACAAATTACATTTTCTCCCTCTAATATTAAAGGAATAGCTTTTTCCTGTATTATTGTTGGTTCTTCTATTCCGATTTTTGTTAATCCATCTATGATTTCAAGGCTTAAATTTAAATCTTTAAATTTGTTCATTCTAATCTCCTTATGTAAAGTTTTAAATAAAAAAGCTTACTTGGAAAACCATAGTAAGCTTTTATATTTATTTTAACATAATTTTATATTTTTTGCCTAGAAATTTTAAACTGGTTTATCATAACCTTCAATAGATTCTCCATTTAAAGGATTATCATTTTCTATCTTTTCATAAGTCTCTATTTTTTCCTTTGTTAACTCTTCTTTTTCTAAAGGTTCATCAGCTTCATTATTTTCTTTTATTTCTTCCTCTTTTATCTCTTCATTTTCTTTATTGTTATTCTCACTATAGGCTTTTGCCCCTTCTTCCTCAATAGTTTCTTCCTTAATAGTTTCTTCTTCAACCTCTTCTTTTTCTTTTATTTCTTCTTCATCTTGTTTTTTATGATGACAGCAACCTATTTTATAAACAAAGCTTTTTTCTCTTTTTTCTTTTTTCTCTTTAACAGCTTCATAGGCTTTTCCTATAAATTCATTAACTTTAAACATACAGTTTATTTCATCTTTTGCATCTTCTATAGCCTCTTCTCTTTCCTCTTCTGTAAAGCCTGTTCCATCCACTAAAATCTCTTTATATCTTTTTATACCCATAGCCTTTGATATATCTTTTAAGTAAGATGACCCATGGTCTAAAACCCCTTTTAATACAAGAGGTATATGGCCACCACTTGATTGAACTAAATACATAACTCTATCTTTATCTCCTAAAAGTCCTTTAAACTCTTTTTCAGAAATTTTTATAGTTACTCCATTTTGTATTACACAATCTAAATATTGTTTAAATGGTGCTGGGAAAAATAAACTCCACATAGGTGATGCCACCACATAAATGTCTGCCTCTTTAAATTGTTCTGCCATTGCTTTCATTCTATTAACTTCATTTCTAGATCTATGATTTAATTCATCATAGTCCTCTTCATGACAAGGTTCATTTCTTCCACAGAAATAATCATCTGTTAATGTAGGTATATGTTCTTTATAAACATCAAATTCCTCTACCTCAACTTCACCCTCAGTTTCTTTTATTTTATTTATTAACTCTCTTGCAACTTGTTTTGAAGTTGATTTTTCTTCTGGTTTTGAATTAACTGATATGTATAATAGCTTTTTCATAATTATCCTCCTTACTGTCTTTTAAGCTAAAAATTATTATTACAATAACTAAAACTTCTTAGCTTATTTTTTTCATAAGGATTTCTAATTATTCTATTAAAGCTTTACCTTATTTTCCTTTATTATCTTATTTAATAATTCTTCAAGAAAATTTATATCAACTGACTTTGATTTTAAAGATTTAATTCTTTCATTTATACTTTCATAAACCTCTTTTATTTCCCTTCTATCCTTCCCCTTCGCTAAGGTATTAAAATAGGTTATTAAATAGTCAAGTCTTGTTACAGCCTTAGCTTCTCTCTCTTTCCCCTCATTAACTAAACTCACTAAAAGATTATAAACCTTTGGTGAAGCACTCTCTTTATATAAATATAAAAAATCATCATTTTTACTATTTTTCTTTGCCATTTATATTCTCCTTTTTTTCTTACTATCCTTTTTGTTATTATATTACAAAGAGAAAAAAAATCAAGAAAATAAAAAGCATCTTACTAAGAATGATTTTTATCTACTTAGTAAGATGCTATTATTTTCTTTTTCTCTAATTGTTATATAATCCCTTGATTAAGCATTGCATCTGCAACTTTTAAGAAACCTGCAATGTTTGCTCCAACTATTAAATTATCTGAATATCCATATTCTTCAGCTGCATTCTTTGAATTGTAGTAAATATTCTTCATTATTTCTTTAAGCTTACTATCTACCTCTTCAAATGACCAAGACATTCTTAAACTATTTTGGCTCATTTCTAAAGCTGAAGTAGCAACTCCACCAGCATTTGCAGCCTTTGCAGGTGCAAATAATATTTTATTATCCACAAATAATTTTTGAGCTTCAAGTGTTGATGGCATATTAGCACCTTCTCCTACTGCTATTACACCATTATCTATTAAAATTTTAGCGCTTTCTTCATCAATTTCATTTTGTGTTGCACAAGGAAGAGCTATATCACATTTAATTGTCCAAATTCCTCTACAACCTTCAGTAAATTTAGCATTTGGTCTGTAATTTAAATATTCTTTTATTCTTGCTCTTTTTACTTCTTTAATTTCTTTAATAGCATCTAAATCGATACCCTCTTCGTCATAAATATATCCTGATGAATCAGATAAAGCAACTACTTTTCCACCTAGTTCATTTATTTTTTCAGTGGCATATATAGCAACATTTCCTGATCCTGAAATAACAACTGTTTTATCTTTAACTTCTATAGCTTTATCTTTAAGCATTTCATCTACAAAGTAAACAAGCCCATAGCCTGTTGCTTCTTTTCTAGCAAGACTTCCACCATAAGTAAGACCTTTTCCAGTTAAAACTCCATTTTCAAAAGCATTTTTCATCTTTTTATATTGTCCAAACATATAACCAATTTCTCTTCCACCAACCCCAATATCTCCTGCTGGAACATCTACATTTGGTCCAATATGTCTTGAAAGTTCTGACATAAAACTTTGACAGAATCTCATTATTTCTCTATCTGATTTTCCTTTAGGATCAAAGTTTGATCCACCTTTTCCTCCACCAATTGGAAGTGTTGTTAGTGAATTCTTAAATATTTGCTCAAATCCTAAAAACTTAATTATACTTAAATTTACTGATGGATGGAATCTAAGACCACCTTTGTAAGGTCCTATTGCACTATTAAATTGAACTCTATAACCTTTATTAACTCTAACTTTACCGTTATCATCTATCCAAGGCACTCTAAACATTATTACTCTTTCAGGTTCTACTATTCTTTCAAGTACTCCCTCTTCCATATATACAGGATTTTTTTCCACTACAGGAATTAAAGAATTTAAAACTTCATAGGCAGCAGCATGAAATTCTGTTTCTCCTGGGTTATTATTTTTTAAATCCTCGATAATTTTTCCTACATATTCTTTTGAATTCATTATATTAGCCCCCTTTAAATCTTTTTGAAAATTTATATTACAATTATATCACCATTTTTAGGAAATTTTAATAGCAAAACGAATTTTTTTTAAGTTTTTTATCTTTTCATTCCCTTATTTTTCTTTTAAATAACTATTTATTCCTTAAAATATCCCATAAATTTATCTTTTAAATTCGCCATTTTTTATCAAATATTTATTTTTACCATATTATAAATTTAAAATTAACCTAAAGTCGTCATTTATTTAGTTTAATAGAAAAAATAGACTATAAACAGCCATTTTCCTTGACTATTTATAATCTATTTTCTATTTTACTTAATTAAGTCCTTTGCTTTTTCTAAAGCATCATTTATATTTTCATAACTTATATAACCTTTATTTTCAAAAAGTTCTCTATCTTCTTTTTTAAGTCCACTTAAAATAAGTTTTATATTATCTTTTAATGAACGTTCGTATATTATTTTTATTTGATTTATTACCGTAGCATCTATATTATTTATATTTTTAAGCCTTAAAATTAAAACCTCTGTTTCCTCTGTTTTAATTTCCTCTAATCCATCCATTAAAATTTCCACTGTTCCATTTAACCTCTAAATGTTTTGACATTTTTACCACAAATGAAGTCATAGCAATTATCATAGCCACTCCTATAGCTACTGGGATGCTTATAAGAGGAATTAATATAGCTGTTACCATAGCTAATACAAAATCCATTTTCCAACTATATCATTTGGAAGATTTTTTATATGTAATCCAAAAAAACTTGGAACCTCCGTTGTTATTAGAAGTATTCCTATACCTGTAGTAAAACCTACCGTTACCGAATAGGGTATATATTTAATTACAGAACCTAAATTTAAAAGTCCTAAAACAATTAAAATTAATCCACCCTTCATATCATTTTTTATCTGTCCCCTTGTAAAATCTCCTCTTTCGCCCCGTATTACAGAGATTATTCTAGGTTTAAACATTTTTTCTTTTCTCCTTTGTATATTAAAATTTGTTACTTTATGTAAGCACGATTTATATTCTACAACTTTTCAAAAATTTTAGCTATCCCCCTAAAAATTTATTGTTTGTATAAAATTCATATTTTATGGTATAATTATTAAAAAATTTTAATACAGGGGGCTTTGTTTTATGAAAGAAAATTTTGAAATTGATTGGGAAAATCTCGGTTTTGATTATATAAAAACTGATTATCGTTATGTTTCTAAATGGAAAAATGGAGCTTGGGATAATGGAATTTTAACTGAGGATAATCAATTAACAATCAGTGAAGGTTCACCAGCATTACATTATGGTCAACAATGTTTTGAAGGGCTAAAAGCTTATAGAACAAAAGATGGTAAAATCCAACTATTTAGAGCAGACGAAAATGCTAAAAGATTAAATAGAAGTGCTAACTCTTTACTTATGCCAAATGTACCTATTGAAAAATTTATTAATGCCTGTAAAGAAGTAGTTAAAGCAAATGAAAGATTTGTTCCACCCTATGGAACTGGTGCTACTCTTTATTTAAGACCATTTTTAATTGGAACTGGTGATAACATTGGCGTTAAACCAGCTGATGAATATATTTTTTCTGTATTTTGTGTTCCTGTTGGACCCTATTTTAAAGGTGGTTTAAAACCAGTAAACTTTATGATAGCAGATTACGATAGAGCTGCTCCTAGAGGAACAGGAAATATAAAAGCTGGAGGAAATTATGCAGCTAGTTTAACAGCTCATAAAATAGCTGTTGAAAAGGGCTTTGCTGATTGTATTTACTTAGATCCAGCAACTCAAAGTAAAATAGAAGAAGTTGGTGCTGCAAACTTTTTTGGTATCACTAAAAACAATGAGTTTATAACACCAGATTCCCCTTCAATTCTTCCTAGTATTACTAAATACTCTTTAATGACAATTGCTAAAGACTATTTAAATCTAGAAGTTTTTGAAAGAGATGTTTTTGTTAATAACTTAGATGAGTTTAAAGAAGCTGGTGCCTGCGGTACAGCTGCTGTTATTACTCCTATTGGTGGAATTGAATATGATGGTAAACTTCATGTTTTCCATAGCATTACAGAACCTGGACCTATTACTAAAAAACTTTATGATACTTTATATGGAATTCAATTTGGTGATGTAAAAGCACCAGAAGGTTGGATTTTTGAAGTATAAAAAGTATTTTTTCTGGTTATAATAAAGAAGGACTGTAAATAAAAAACTAAAATCTTCTAGTTCAAATGAACTAAAAAGATTTTAGTTTTTTTAATATAATATCAAATGATTTTCTAAAGTTTCTTTTTCCAAAAATTAGATACCATCTGCATATTTATAAAAGATAGGAAATTTAAAATTATAATTTAAAGGCTCTAATAAAAACTATATATTTTCTCCTAAATAATAATTTCCTTTACTTATATATCTCCTATTATATTTTACTATAGGACTCTTTTTCAAATATTTTTCTAACATAGAATTATAAAATCTTACTTTTAAATAATCTTCCTTTTTCAAATAAATATCACAGAGTCTAACAATACTAAAACATTTTTTATAGGAGCTATCTAAATAAAAATCTAAAGTTTTTTCTTCCTCTATATTTATTGCTAAATTATAAAAAGTTATAGCCCCTTCTATATTTCCTATTTCGAAAAGATATTCTCCCATTAAATATTGCCCCATTGAATTTATATCACCTAACTCAAAGCTTTGAAATAAATAATTTTTAAATTCATTATATTTTTTTCTTTTTAAATAATAATTTGCTAAATTTAAAGTAGCCATTACCTTATATTCTTTCTCCTTTAAATTGTTACTAATTATTCTCCTATAAATACTTAAAGCATCCTCTATTCTATAATTTTTCTCTAATAAACTTCCATAATAAAAAAGTTCTCTATTTGATAGTTCTTCAAAATTTTCTCTTGATAAAATTCTTTCTACATTTTTTAAAGTTAAAAAACTTTCCTTTTTTACTTTAATTATTTCAGAATTTAAATATTTTCCCTTAACATCTACTAATTCTATAGTCTCATAAATTGAACCTTTCCACTTTATATTTTCTTGTTTTTTAATAAGCCTTGGTTGATAAATATATTTCATTGATTCAGTTAAATCACAATTTTCCAATAAAGTTTTTATAAAAAAACACTGTTCTTTTGGAGTAGCAAATTTTTTTATGTATTGTAACTCTTTTATAGAATTTTCCTTTAATATTTCTCCAGCATTAAGCCATAAAACAAAATCTTTATTTACCTTTTCAAAGGAAAAATTTCTAAGTTTAGAAAAATCATCCTCAAAATTCATTTCATAAAGTTTTGCTCCATAAAGTTTTGCTATTTCTTTTGTATTATCCCTTGAACCACTATCTACAATAATAATTTCATCAACTATTTCCCTTACAGATTTTAATGTTCTCTCTAAATATTTCTCCTCATTTTTTACTATCATAGCTAAACTAATTGTTATCAAAATCCACCCTCCAATCTGTTTAATATGTAAAAAGAAAGTATAGCCCCCAAAATTTCTCATCCTAATAATTTTTCTTTTCTATATATTATATTTAAAATTCTTTTTATTATGTTTATAAAATAAAAAAGAAATCTTTTATAATAATTTAAATCATATTAATTTAATAAAAAAATCAACTCGCTATTTTTCGACATTGTATTCCCTTTTTTTTAATTTGAATTTATTTATTTTTAATGTAATTTACACTATTTTGTCACAATGTTAATGTTTTCTTTTTATTAACATCTTTTTACCAAATTTTATTGAAATCGACAAATTATCGGTTTAAAATCGAAATATATACATTTTTAGGGGGATAATTATTTATGAGTGTTAGGTTTGACTTCGATACCTGGAAAAGTTTAAAAACTAAACTGACAGGTAAAATATCTGCTATACTTTTTGTTGCACTAATAATCAATTCTATAGCGGTATATTTTTTAAGTAAATTTCTTTTAAAGAAAAATTTATTAGGAGCTGGATTAACAGATTCAGTTGTTACTAGTATTTTAAGTGATTATAGCTTAAAGCTATCCTTATTTTACTTTTTAATTGCAGTAATACTTCTTGCAATTTCTCTTGTTTTTATTTGGAAGCATGTAAGTGCTATTGCTACTCTTTTAAACAACTTTAGAATTCATTTTGAATTTTTAAAAGAGGGAGAATTCTTTTACAAAATAAGACCTAGACATTTCTTAAGACAGGATGAATTAGGTTCTATTGCTACTGCTACTAATGAAATGCAAAATTCAATAGAGGGCATGGTTAATAGTATTAAATCTTCAACAACTCTTATGGAAAGCCAATCATTAAATTTAACAGATGTTTCTAATGAACTTATGGATTCAAGTTCAAATATTTTATCATCAATTACTGAGATATATAATGAAACTTCAAAGGAAACTATTAGTATCAACAATATTGTTGAAAATTTAAAATCTTTTAATGAAACTTTAAAATCAAATGTTAATGAAATTAATGTTATTTCATCAATGTCTATGGCTGTTGATAATAAAGCCACCGCTAGTTTCCAAGAAATGGAGACATTAAATAATTCATTTAAAGAATTTAATAGTTTATTCTTAGATTTTACATCTACTTTATCTACAATGAAAACTAACATTGAAAAAGTAAATGAAATTTCTGATTTAATTAACACAATAGCTGAGCAAACAAACCTATTAGCTTTAAATGCTGCCATTGAAGCAGCTAGAGCTGGTGAAGCTGGTAGAGGCTTCTCTGTTGTTGCCTCTGAAATTAGAAAGCTTTCAGAACAAACAAAAGAATCTTCTTTCAATATCAATAATTTAATTTCAGATGCTTTAAAAAGTTCAACAACTCTTGTGTTAAAAAGCAATGATATGAAAGATAAACTTAATATTCAAAAGAATACTGTTTCTAATGCTATAAATTCCTTTAATGATATTTCTAAATCTGTTTCAGAGATTACTCCAAAAATAGATTCTGTAAATAACAGTTCTAATAGTATTTTAACTAATAATCAGTCTTTACTTACTACTATGGAAGGAATACATAGAACTTCTGAGGAAATTTCTGCTTTATCAGAAAAAATAAATCACTCAGCTGAGAAAATGAACTATTCTAGTGAGCTTGTTTTAAATTCAGCAACTGAACTTAACGGTCTTGTTGAAAATAATATAGCTGCTTTCTCAGTATTTAAATTTGAAGATCCTAATAAAAAAGATTAAAATAAAAGAGTAAAATAAAAGCTATGATGAGAATTATCATCATAGCTTTATCTTTTTTTTAAGAACTATATAACCAATAATTAAAAAAACTAAAGTAATTATAAGCCTTATATAATTTTCATTTATATTTATTAAATCATAGCTTACCAAAGCTTCTAATAAAATTGAAGGTATTTTTCCAATGGCAGTTGCTATTATAAAATCTTTTACCCTAACTTTACTTACAGAAGCTGCAAAAGTTACGAATCCTGAAGGTAAAAATGGTATTATTCTTCCTTCTATTATAAAAATAAAAGCCTTAATTCCCTCTCCATTTACTATCCCCTTCAATATTCTATATTTATTTATATCTATTTTCTCTATTTGCTTTTTAAATCCTGCTCTATAAATATAAAAACTTATGTAGGCACCTATTACTTCTCCTAATAGAGAAATAACAAATCCTTTTATAGATCCAAAAAATAAAATATTTGCCCCTGTAACAAAAACTGATGGTATTACTCCAAGTATTGCTATAATAACACTTATTGCTATACTTAAAGGAATTGCTATAAAACTATAATTATTAAATAACTCTAAAATAGTTTCAATAGTAAACATAAATTCTCCTTAAAATTTTTTTCAATTAATTATATCATTTCTTTTTTTATCCTTTTTTTAACTTTTTATTAAGAAAATTCTCTATGTTTTTCACATTTAAAGATATAATTGTTAATTTTTTTTATATTTTCTTACAATTCGTTGAATTGGAATAAATTTTGCTATATCATTACTTTATATAGCCATAAAGGTTAATTTAAATTTACACAAAAGAAGGCTGGTGAAAATATGAAACTAAATTACGATTCATTACTTTTTTTAGCTATTATAGCATTTTTCACTCCATTTTTAGTTTCTAAATTAAAAAGATTAAAAAT
>JBOGCG010000021.1:0-90985 GCA_051656625.1 Sarcina sp.
ATAGCCACTAGACAATTTGTTATTTGAAAATTAAATACTGAATGATTTCAAGGTTCGAGTAAGACTAAGAGATATGAAACCAATATCGGTTAAACGAAGGAGGAAGTAATAGACTTGAAGGAACGCTTAGAATTAGAGAAAAGACAGATGCTAAGAAACAATGAATATTACACAATGCAACAGACATTTGATAAGCTCTATGAACAAAGTTATAGGAATAATCAGTTTACTGACTTAATGCAATATATAAGTTCAAAAAGTAATATCTTATTAGCTTATAGAAATGTTAAAAATAATAAAGGTTCTACAACTTGTGGAACTGATGGATTAAATATTTCTGCATTTAAAGATATGAATAATGAGATACTTATAAGGGAGATACAAGATAACTTTAGTAATTATTTTTCTAGAAGTGTTAAAAGGGTTGAGATACCTAAATCTGATGGTAAAACTAGACCTTTAGGAATTCCTTGTATTAGAGATATAATTATACAGCAATATATAAAACAAGTAATAGAACCAATATGTGGATGTAAAACAAAACCATCTATGTGTTTTAGTCAAAATATATGCAATTATACCGAGGAAGGTAGGAAAATAATTCATAAGAAATTAAAAGGAGTTAAATCGTTAATGTTACGATACCTTGAAAATGGAAATGAATATATGCCTGCAGAACTCTTTGATAATAGCATATCGTTAATTGCTGGGCAACGGGGAGTTTGTTATATAACCAATGAGCAATTAAGAATAGGAAATATGGAATGTCACCATAAACACCCTAAACGTTTGGGTGGAACTGATAAATATGAAAATTTATTATGGCTAAGTTATGATGCCCATAAATTGGTCCATTCCAAAGAACCAGCTATAATAAATAAGTACTTAAAAGCGTTAAATTTAAATAAAAAAGGTTTAAAACGTCTTAATACTCTACGAAAGTTAGTAGGAAATTCAGTTATTTAATTAAGTAAAATACAAAATGTTGGAACGCCGTATGAGTTGGAAACTCTCACGTACGGTGTGAAGTGGGGGAAAAAGTGGAGATAATATCAAAACTTTACCTATCACTATATAATATAATGATTGATAATGAAACTGGTGAGGGGGTAGCGGTTATTGATTTGGATACGGTAATGCCAGGACTTTCATTATATGATTTTGGAGATGCTATAAGATCAGGAGCAAATACGGCTTTAGAAGATGAGGGAGATTTAGATAAAGTTTCTTTTGATTTTAATTTATTTGAAGAGTTTACAAAGGGTTATTTAGAAGAAGTTAAAGAATATTTAACCAAGAGGGAAATAGAACTTTTAGGATTTTCAATAAAAATAATAACATTAGAATTAACTATGAGATTTTTAGGAGATTATCTAAATGGGGATTTATATTTTAAAACCCAAAGAAAAGATCATAATTTAGATAGAGCTAGAAATCAATTAAAATTAGTGAAAGATATAGAAAATAATTTTGAAAAAGTTGATGCAATAATAAGAAAATACAGTTAAAATAAAAGGGCTAGAAAAAATAGCCCTTTTATTTATAAAAAGCTAGAATTTCAATGTGAAAAGGTAGTAAAATAAGAATGGAATAAAATATTCTAAAACTGAAGACAATTTTTAATCAAGAAGGGAAATGAAAATGGGAAAATTTTTAAGTATTATTATACCAATGTACAATAGTGCAAATTACATAAACAGAACTTTAGAAAGTTTAGGTAATATTTCAAATAAAGATTTTGAAATAATAATAGTAGATGATGGATCTGAAGATGATAGTGTTTATGTTGCTGAAAGCTATTTAAACAACATAGAAGTAGGCTACAAGATATTAAAGGAAAATCATAAAGGACAAAGTTATGCAAGAAACAAAGGCATTGAAAATGCAAAGGGAAAATATATATTATTTTTAGATTCAGATGACTTTGTAAAAGGAAACTTAATAGATACAGTTAAAGAAAAAATTAATGAAGAGACTGAAATTTTAATTTATGATTATTTAAGAGTGAACAATAATTATGAAATTTTAGAAAATAAAAGTTTAGATTTTGAATATAAAGAAGAGCATACCTTTGGTGTGGATATTTTTAATAAATATAAAAATAATAAAATTAGACTTTGGACAGGGGCTATAATATATAAGAAAGAATTTTTAGATAATAATAATTTGAAATTTTTAGAAGATGCCTATGCAGCAGAGGATTTAAACTTTATATTTAAAGCTTTATTAAAGGCTAATAATGTAAAAGTAATAAATGAAGAATTAGCTTTTTACTATCAAAGAAAAGAATCTTTAACCAATAAACCGGATGTTAAGAAAAATATTACAGTTATAGAATCTATGGAGGATGTAATTAAATTTATAAAAAATAATAATTTAGCTTATGATTTAGCTGATGGAGTAGAAAAAGAATTTTTACCAGAACATATAATGTATCAAATATTAGGTGCTTTAAATAGGGAAAATAAAGCTACTGTAAAAGAAGTTTTAAAGAAAAGTAAAGCAAGAGAATATTTAAAACAAATGAAAAAAGAAAGTCCAAGATACGGGAAAAGTATATATAGTTGGGGGAAAATGGCCAGTTCTATGCCTACAATTTTCATTAATTTATATTTAAGTAAAACAGGAAAATAAATAAAAAAGAGTGTTCTATAATAGTTTGAAATCTATTATAAACACTCTTTTTTTGTCTAAATTGCTTTAGGAATTACCATTGTCCAGGATATGCAACTACATAAACTGTTACAGGACGTCTTCCCCATGAATTACAAGCAGATTCTGAATTCATATATAAATCTATAATATTACCCTTAATAGCTCCACCTGTATCTGAAGCTATAGCGTAACCATAACCTGGAATATAAACTTTACTTCCAAGAGGTATAACACTAGGGTCAACAGCGATTGTACTCATTCCATCAGGATTTCTAACTGGTTTTAATCCCATAGCAGTTAATGTTCCCCCTGTATAAGCAGTAGCCGTCATTTGCAGAACTTGCTTATATTGTGAAGCTCCAGAGGAACTTGAGTTACTATTACTACTAGAGTTAGAAGAATCATTAGTATTTGAACTAGTGGAATTTTCACTGTTAGAGTTTGAATGATCCTTATTTGCTGAATCGTTAGAATTTGATTTATTAGAGTTTTCGTTGTTTGTACTATTATTAGAATTATCTTTAGCTTTTGCAGCGGCAGCAGCTTCGCTCTCTAATTTACTAATTTTACTATTACCAGAACTTATAGCGTTATTAGCAGTTTGAATAACTGAATCAACACTAAGTTGAGGTAAAATACTGTTAAGAGAAGCTACAGCAGATTTTAATTGTGCTATTGTTGAACTAGAAGAATTAATCATACTTACAGAATAAGAGATTAAAGAATTCTCATTTTCAGTAATTACAGATAACACAGAAGTTCTTTCACTGTTAAGCTTGTCTACCATTTCAGTTTGGTTTTGTTTTTTTTCATTTAATGTAGCTAGATTTTTTTCATTTTCAGTTTGAAGATTATTTAGTTCAGCCTTTGTTGAATTAAGATTATTCATATCTGTATCTAAGGCTTGTTTATTATTATTTAAACTAGATATTAAATTATCATCAAGAGAGATTATTTTTCTATAGGCTTCAAGTCTAGAGAAAAAGTCTGAAAGACTGTTAGATGCAATTAAAAATGCTATTGGATTAAAATCCACTTCATTTTTGTACATTGCAGCAAGCCTTACTCCTAATAATTGTTGTTGTGCTTCAATCTGTTTCTGAACATTATCGATTTTACTTTGTGTTGCATTGATACTGTTAGTAGTTTCAGTCATTTTTTCTTTATTAGAACTAATTTGACTATTTAAATTATCAATTTGTACATTTAAATCAGATAATTGTGAATTAAGGTTTAGGATTTCAGTTCCTAATTCCTTATATTTTGCCTTGTTCTCCTGTATATTAGATGTAGCACTGCTTTCTGGAGCAGCATAAGCTTGTACACTAGAACCTAATACTATTGCCGAAGCAAGAGATAAAGACACTATTTTTTTTAACATAAAAATTAAAACTCCTTCCGTCTTTTCAAAATTCAGTTGCTTGGTATTTTGCAAATTTAGACAGTTGTTATTTACATAATTTTTTTGAATATGTTTTATATTATAACATAGAAGTACAAAAAAAGTGAAATGCTATTAAATAAACATTACAAAACAGTTACAAAAACAAAAGATAAGGTTCGTCTACGTATAGAACTATTTTTATCTTTTCTTCCTGAACTTTCGATGTTTTTAGTAATAAATACGAATTATTTTCATATAAATAAAATGAAAATTCGTATATTTTTTTTAAAGAGTTTTATCTTTGAAAATGTTTACTTAAATAAAAAAGTAGGAAAATCAAACTATTTTTTAAAAAAAACATAATCTTAAATAAGTAAAATCATATTTTTAAAATGATTTTAAAATAAAAAATAATATTGGGTTTCAAAGGGAATATTCGTATTTTTTTCTAGAAAGAAAAATATTGATATTCTTTTTCATTTACAGTTAGATATAGTTTTTAGAAAATGGTATAATAAAGCTATATATTGGAGGGAGTGTTTTGACAAATAGAGATGAAACCAAAAGAATAATAAATAAAACTATTAAATATATGAATAAAACTATTCATGATATTCAAGAGAATTTAGATAAAATACTTAATAAAGCGGTTTTGAAATCTAATACTCACGATATATTATTGCATAGGGCTAATATAATTGTAGTGAATGATAATAGAAAGTATTTAAAGAATAAAGAATTTGAAAAAACCTTGGTTTGGTGTCTTAGTTTATACGATTTAACTCACAATGTAAGTAAAAGTATAAAATGGGTAAGGCCTTCTTATTCAAGAAAGCCAGATGTTAGAATATCCACTTTTTTTAGACTTTTTTCAGAGCACTTTTATAATGAAGAAAACAATTCCAATTATTTTGGAAAAGAAGGGAAAAATGCTCTTTGTAGATTTAAATTTTTTTCTAATAAAGCGCTTATGTATTATAAAAAAGGAAAAAAAAGAAAATGTATGAGAAATTTAAGTTATGCCTGTCATTTTCTGGCTGATATGAATGAACCTCATCATGTGACAAATAATATAGATAAACCTAATAATTTTTTAGGTGAAATTATTGATTTTGCAAATATTGAAGGAATTGGAGAGGGGATTTTTTCAAATCATTCAGTCTTTGAAAAGATTGTTAGAAAATGGCTTAAAGATCAAAATAAATCTTCTAAAATGATTTCAAAATATGCTAAAGGAGAAAGCTTCCTTTTAGATTCTGTTTTAGATAGTAATGAAATTTATAATTATATTATAGGAAAAAAAAATTTAGAAAAAGAAGAGAATAAAGATAAAGTTTCTATGATAAATCAAATATATAATAAAAATTTAGATTTACCTTTAGAGGAATATTGCGATTATATTGCAATTGAAAGTGCAAGATATGCCAGAGAATTTATAGAGGATACTAGAGTAAATAATAGTAAAGAACAAATAATAGCGGCTGTAAGAACATTAAATATGGCTCAAGTACAGTTATCTAGATTTATTTATTATTTTTGCACTCTAGCAAATGAAAATAAAATGGATTAAAATAAATAAAAACGGGGGATTAAAGATGGACTTATATGTTTCTGACTTAGATGGAACTTTACTAAATAGTGATAAAAAAATTTCAAAATATACAGAAGAAAATTTAAATAGATTAATTAATGATGGATTAAAATTTACAATAGCTACTGCAAGAACACCTGGAACTGTAATAGATATGTTAGAGAATATTAATTTACAATTACCAGTGGTTTTAATGAATGGTGTAGTTATATATGATATAAAAAATAAAAATTACTTAAGTTATAAAGTAATTAAAGAAACTTCAGTGATTGAGATTTTAGATATTGCTGATAAGCTTAATAAAAATTTATTTGTATATTCTATAGAAGATAATAATTTGATAGTTTATTATAAAAATTTAAATCTTGATTTTGATGATAAATATTATAAAGAAAGAATTATAAGTAAGTATAAAAAATTTAAAATGGTTCAAGACTATGAAGAGATTCCTAAAAAATCAATAATAAATATAGTAATTATGGATGATTTAAAAGGAATAGAAAATATATATAAACTTATTAAGAATATTGATGGAGTATATGTAAATTATTCTGAAGATATTTATACTAAAGGCTGCTATTTTTTAGAAACTCACAGTGATTTAGCATCTAAAGCTAATGGAATAAAAGAAATATCAGAGGATATAAATCATGATAAATTAATATGCTTTGGAGATAATACAAATGATGTTTCTATGTTTAAGCTTTCAGATACAGCTTGCTTAATGGATAATGGAATAGAAAGTTTAAAAGAATTAGTTGATTATGTTATTGAAAGTAATAATGATAATGGAGTTATAAAATTTATAAAAAATCATTATAATAAATAATAATAAAATTTTATTATGTTGACAGTTTTATAGGAAAACTTATATACTAATAAGACGATAAGCAATAAAGTTTTATTAAATTGAAATATAATCCACTAGGGACAAACCTAGTGGATTTCTAGACTAAAGCTAAAAAAATATATATGTAGGTGATTGATTAATGGATAATAGATTTTTACCTATTAGCAAAGAAGAAATGGATGAAAGAGGCTGGGAACAGTGTGACTTTATAATAGTTACAGGAGATGCCTATGTTGATCATCATAGTTTTGGAACTGCTATTATAGGAAGAGTACTTGAAAACGCAGGATATAAAGTAGGAATAATTGCTCAACCTGATTGGAGTAGTACGAAGGATTTTGAAAAATTAGGACGTCCAAGGTTAGCTTTTTTAGTTAATGGTGGTAATATGGACCCTATGGTAAATAAATATACCGTTAGTAAAAGATTAAGAGAAAAAGACCTTTACACTCCAGGTGGAGTTATGGGGAAAAGACCAGATAGAGCAACTATAGTTTACTGTAACAAAATAAGAGAGGCATTTAAAAATGTTAATGTAGTTATTGGTGGTATAGAAGCTAGTTTAAGAAGATTTGCTCATTATGATTATTGGGATAATAATGTAAGAAAATCAATATTATTTGATAGTGGAGCTGATCTTTTAATATATGGAATGAGTGAAAAGCAAATAGTTGAGGTAGCAGAATATCTTAACCAAGGCTTTGATGCTAAATACATAAGACATATACCAGGAACCTGTTACATAGCTGATAGTTTAGATGAACTTTATGAAGATTATTTAGAGATACCTTCATATAAAGAAGTTTCATCTGATATTACAAAATATTGTGAAGCATTTAAAATACAATATGAAGAGCAAGATCCTTTTAGAGGTAAAACTTTAGTACAAAAGCATCAAGATAAATATGTTGTAACTAATAAGCCTGAAAAACCACTTTTAAGAGAAGAGCTTGATAAAGTTTATTCTTTACCATTTACAAAGGAATATCATCCATCCTATGAAGAATTAGGTGGAGTTGCAGCTCTTGAAGAAGTAAAGTTTAGTATAGTTAGTTCAAGAGGTTGTTCTGGAGATTGTTCATTCTGTGCAATAACTTTCCATCAAGGAAGAATTGTAACAAGTAGAAGTGAAGATTCTATTGTGGAAGAAGCAGAAGAAATGACTACATTTAAAGACTTCAAAGGTTATATTCATGACGTTGGAGGTCCTACTGCTAACTTTAGAAAACCATCCTGTAAAAAGCAATTAAAAGTGGGAGCTTGTAAACATAGACAATGTATGTCTCCAAAGATTTGTGACCATATGGAAGTTGACCATAAGGATTATGTACATCTTTTAAGAAGGGTAAGAAGAATTCCTGGAATCAAAAAAGTTTTCGTAAGATCTGGAATAAGATATGATTATGTTATGAAAGATAAGGATGATACTTTCTTTAAAGAACTTGTGGAACATCATGTAAGTGGGCAATTAAAAGTTGCACCAGAACATATTTCTCCAAACGTATTAAAGTATATGGGAAAACCAGCAGGGAAAACCTATGACCAGTTTAGAGAAAAATTCTTTAAAATAACTGAAAGTGTAGGGAAGAAACAATATATAATTCCTTATTTAATGTCAAGTCACCCTGGAAGTGAATTACAGGATGCAATTATGCTTGCTGAGTATTTAAGAGATATAAATTATCAACCAGAACAGGTTCAAGATTTTTATCCAACACCAGGAACTTTATCAACAACAATATATTATACAGGATATCATCCTATAACAATGGAGAAGGTTTATACACCTAAGACTAAAGAGGAAAAAGCGATGCAAAGAGCTCTTTTACAATTTAGTAAACCAAGAAATTATAGTATAGTATATGATGCTTTAATGAAGGCTGGAAGAGAAGATTTAATAGGTAATGGACCTAAATGTTTAATAAGAACAAAAGAACAAAGATATAAAGAAGCTCATGGATTAGCTAAGAGAAAGAAAACTAGTAATTCATCTAGACCTGGAAATCCAAATAGAGTTAAATCTAGTGACTTTGAGGAGAAAAGAAGCGGGTCAAAACCTACAAAAGGAAGAACTCCTAAAGGGAAGGATTTTGAAGACAGAAAAAACAATTCAAAACCTACAAAGGGAAGAAATTCTAAGGACAATGGTTTTGAAGAAAAAAGAAATAATGCAAAACCTTCAAAGGGAAAAACAACTAAAAGTAGAGGACCGGCAAAATTAAGAGCTAAATTAAAAGAAAATAAGAAAAGAAGATAAATTTTTCAAGACTATATCAAATCAAAAAATAAAGGTTAATACCTTTGTTTTTTGATTTAGGATATAGTCTTTTTTCTTTTTAAATTAAACATATAATTAATAAATTAATAAAAAAATAAAGAATTTAATGAAAAAATAATCTTAAAATAGAGAGTAATATATTGAAAAAATAAAATTAATTAGATATAATACAAAAAAGGTTAAAATGGAAAGAGTTTTTAAAATGTAAGTGGAAAAAATTTAAAAAGCATAAATAAGGGGGATAAAAGATGGAAGATATATTAGAAATATTAGAAAAAAACAGTAGATACAGTGACACTGAAATAGCTAAAATGACTAATAAAACAGTGGAAGAGGTTAGGGATACAATTAGAGATTATGAAGAAAAAAGTATAATTGCGGGATATACAACTTTAATAAATTGGGAAAATACAGGGAAAGAAACTGTTACAGCTTTAATAGAAGTGAAAATAACCCCTCAAAGAGGTGTGGGCTTTGATAAAGTGGCAGAACGTATTTATAAATTTTCTAAAGTTAAAGCTTGTTATTTAATGTCTTCTGGTGGTTTTGATTTAACAGTTATAGTAGAAGGAAAAACTATGAAAGAGGTAGCTCTTTTTGTTTCTGAAAAATTATCGGTTCAAGAATATGTTACAGGTACAGCAACTCACTTTGTTTTAAAGAAATATAAGGAACATGGAACTATATTTAAAGAAAAGAAAACTGTAACTAGAGAGAGGTTGTTTGTATGATATTTGAAGATATGATTTTAGATAATGTTAAAAATATGCCACCATCAGGAATTAGAAAATATTTTGATTTGATAAATGAAATGGAGGATGTAATATCATTAGGGGTTGGGGAACCAGATTTTATTACTCCTTGGAATGTAATAGAAGCTGGAGTATATTCTTTAGAAAAAGGACATACTCATTATTCATCAAATGCTGGGTTTATAGAATTAAGAGAAGAAATTTGTAATTATATGAGTAGAAAATTTAACTTAAGCTATAATCCAGAAACTGAAGTATTAGTAACTGTTGGTGGTAGTGAAGCAATAGATTTAGCTCTTAGAGCACTAGTTGGACCAGGAGATGAAGTAATAATTCCTGAGCCAAGTTTTGTGGCATATAAAGGGTGTACAAGTTTCACTGGAGCAACAGCAGTTACTTTAGATCTTAAAGCAGAAAATGATTTTAAATTAACAAGAGAAGATTTGGAGAAAACTGTTACAGAAAAGACAAAGGTTATAATTATACCTTTTCCTAATAATCCCACTGGTTCTATTATGACAAAAGAAGAATTAGAACCAATTGTAGATTTTCTAAAGGAGAGAGATATAATAATTTTATCCGATGAAATATATGCAGAGCTTAGTTATGATAAGGGGCATGTATCAATAGCTAGTTTTAAAGAGGTTTATGAAAAAACTATAGTAATAAATGGATTTTCAAAGGCTTATGCAATGACAGGTTGGAGACTTGGTTATGCCTGTGGAAATAAGGTTATATTAGAAGCTATGAAAAAAATACATCAATATGCAATAATGTGTTCTCCAACTACTGCACAATATGCAGCAATAGAAGCGCTTAAAAATGGTGATGATAGTGTTTTAGAAATGGGGAGAGAATATAATAGAAGAAGAAGATATATTATTGAATCTTTTAGAGAAATGGGAATTGAATGTTTTGAGGCACTAGGAGCTTTATATGTTTTTCCCTCTATTAAATCAACTAATATGAGTTCTGATGAGTTTTGTGAAAAACTTTTGATTGAAGAAAAAGTTTTAGCAGTACCAGGAAATGCTTTTGGAGATTCTGGAGAAGGCTTTATAAGGGCTTGTTATGCAGCATCTATTGAAGATATTATGGAAGCTATGAAAAGAATAAAAAACTTTATAGAAAGACATAAGTAATAATAAAGAGAATGGAAGGTTTAACTTTCTGTTCTTTTTTTATTATTAACACTAGAATAAAACTTTAAATTTGGTATAATTATTAAAGAAATATACTCTATTATGTATATTATTATAATAGATAAAAGTAGAAATATTGACAAAAAATTAATAATATACTAAGATATATTTTTATTGAAAGATTATATACTTACCTAATTTTACAATAATAAATTAAGAAAAAAATCGGCATAAATAATATTTTTATGGAAATATTAATAGAAACGAATCTTTTTGTTGTATTAATTTCAAATCTTACATAAAAATTAATTTTGTGGAATTTCGGTTGATTTATAATTAAGAAAAAATAATATAGAGTTAGTGGGGATGAAGTATGAAAATAGGATTTGATGATAAAAAGTATTTAGAAGAACAATCTAAATATATTTTAGAAAGAGTAAATGATTATGATAAACTTTATTTAGAGTTTGGCGGAAAATTATTATTTGATCTTCACGCTAAAAGAGTATTACCAGGCTTTGATGAAAATGCAAAAATAAAATTACTTCATAAGTTAAGAGAAAAAGCTGAAATAGTTATTTGTGTTTATGCAGGTGATATAGAAAGAAATAAAATGAGAAGTGATTTTGGAATTACTTATGATGTAGAAGTTTTAAGACTTATTGATGATTTCAGAGCATGGGATTTAGATGTTAATAGTGTTGTAATAACAAGATATAGTGGTCAACCAGCAACAACTGTATTTATAAACAAACTTGAAAGAAGAGGAATAAAAGTTTATAAACATGCAGCTACTAAAGGATATCCAACAGATGTTGATACAATAGTTAGTGAAGAGGGATACGGAAAAAATCCTTACATCGAAACAACTAAACCAATCGTTGTTGTAACTGCACCAGGACCTGGTAGTGGAAAATTAGCAACTTGTTTAAGTCAAATGTATCATGAAAATAAAAGAGGTAAAGTTTGTGGATATTCAAAATTTGAAACATTCCCTGTTTGGAATGTACCTTTAAAACATCCTTTAAATATAGCTTATGAAGCTGCAACAGTTGATTTAAAAGATGTAAATATGATAGACCCTTTCCACTTAGAAGCTTATGGAATTACAGCAATAAACTATAATAGAGATGTAGAAACATTCCCAGTTTTAAAAAGAATAATAGAAAAAATAACAGGAAAAGAATCAATTTATAAATCACCAACAGATATGGGTGTAAATAGAGTTGGGTTTGGAATTGTTGATGATGAAGTTGTTAGAGAAGCATCAAGACAAGAAATCATCAGAAGATATTTTAAAACAAGTTGTGAATACAAAAAAGGTTTTGTTGATCAAGAAACTCTTCATAGAAGTAAATTAATAATGGAAGAGTTAAAATTAAAAGCAAATGATAGAAAAGTAGTTCCAGTAGCAAGAGAATATTCATTAAAACTTAAAGAAACAGCAGATGAAAAAGATCCATGTACAGTAGTGGCTTTAGAGCTTGAAGATGGAGTTATTTTAACTGGAAAAAGTTCTGAACTTATGGAAGCAACTGCATCAGTTGTAGTAAATGCAATAAAACATTTTGCAAATATTGATGATGCAATGCATTTATTATCACCAGTAATACTTGAACCAATTAAAAATTTAAAATCAAAAACATTAGCTTCAAATAGAACAGCATTAAACTGTGAAGAAGTATTAATGGCATTAAGTATAAGTGCAGCAACAAATCCGATGGCACAGGTAGCTATGGAGAAAATAGCTATGCTTAAAGGTTCTCAAGGACATTCAACAACTATAATTTCAGGAGCTGACGAACAAAGCTTTAGAAAATTAGGTATTGATATAACTTGTGATCCTGAATACCCTACTGAAAGTCTTTATTATAATAATTAACAAAAAAGGGTGAGAAACTAATGAAAAAAACACTTGTAAAACATTTGTCAAAGTTTTTTTATTTAGTATTAGGAGTGTTAGTAGGTCAACTTATAGAGATATTTTATTTAGATAAAATACTTTTTTTAGAATTAACAATTGTGACTTTAATTATAGTATTTTTATTTGAATTAAAAGGAAAATTTAATTTTAATATTATAAAATATAAAGATATAGTTAAATAATTTAGATGTTTCTAGGAATTTCCTAGAAACATCTATTTTTTTTGTCAAAAAACATAGGGAAATGTAAATAAATTTTAAATTTAATATTGTTGAGAATTTAAATGAAAAAGATTAAAATAAAAATATGTTTAGTATATTTAATGGAGGGTGTAAAAATGAATGAAGAAGGTTTAATGATAGAAGAAGAATTTATAAAAAATACTATTGTAAGGGAAGAAGTATTAAAAAGAAAAGCTAGGGTTAATCAATTAAAAATGAAAAATAGAATAAGAAGAAGAAGAATGGGTGCTATTCACATGGGTAGGAGATAATTATTGTGTTTTTATAAACACAATTTTTTTTGCTCTTTTTTATCATTAATAAAAACTTAATTTTTTAAAAATTTTTTTTATTGTATAATATAGTTAGAAAATAAACAATAATAGAAAAAATTACATGGTGAGTTTGGGGGGGCGAAAAATTTGAAAAAAACTACTGATTTAGGTAAAGGTGATATAAAAAAACTATTAATAGCATTAGCTTTTCCAGCTATTGTAGCACAACTTGTTAATCTTCTTTATAACATTGTAGATAGAATATTTATAGGAAGAATACCAAATGGAGAAATTGCAATGGCTGGAATTGGAGTAGCATTTCCTATATTAATGCTTGTTTCTGCTTTTAGTGCTTTAATAGGTATGGGGGGAGCACCACTAGCAGCTATAAAAATGGGAGCTAAAGAAGATAAAGAGGCAGAGAAAATTATAAGTAATAGTTTTGTTGCTTTAATAGTAATTGCAATTTTATTAACAACCTTATTTATGATATTTAAAAGACCTATTCTTTTAGCTTTTGGAGCCAGTGAAGCTACAATAAATTACGGAGTTGATTATTTAGGTATTTATTTAATTGGTACAATTTTTGTTCAGATAGCATTAGGGATGAATCCTTTTATAAATACTCAAGGCTTTGCTAAAATTAGTATGACTACAGTTATGATTGGAGCAGGGATAAATATAGTACTTGATCCAATTTTTATATTTGTTTTTGATATGGGTGTAAAGGGAGCAGCACTAGCTACAGTTTTAGGGCAACTAGTTTCAGCTATATGGGTATTAAAATTTTTATTTGGTAAAAGTAATAAAATAAGAATAAGAAAAGAATTTTTAAAAGTAGATTTTAAAATTTTAATACTTATTATTTCCTTAGGTGTTTCTCCTTTTATAATGCAGGCTACTGAAAGTTTAGTTATAGTAAGCCTTAATAATAATTTACAGACTTTTGGTGGAGATTTAGCAGTGGGAGCTATGACTATAATGAGTAGTATTATGCAAATTATTCTTTTACCATTAATGGGACTTACACAGGGAGCACAGCCTATAATAAGCTATAATTATGGAGCGAAAAATATAAGAAGAGTGAAAAAAACTTTTAAATTATTACTTTTAGTCTCTATAACTTACACAGTAATTATGTGGCTAGCTGTTATGCTTATGCCAACAGTTTTTGTTAAAATATTTAATAATAAGCCAGAACTTATAGCAGTAACAGTAAGTAGTATGAAAGTTTTCTTTTTTGGAGCTTTTATGTTAGGGGCACAAATTGCTTGTCAGCAAACTTTTTTAGCCTTGGGTCAGGCAAAAAATTCTTTGGTTTTAGCAATGCTTAGAAAAGTTGTCTTGTTAGTGCCACTTATATATATACTTCCAAAATTCTTTATAGAAAATGAAAATAAATTAACAGCTACTTTAGCAGCAGAACCAATTTCAGATATAGTAGCTACTTTAGTTACAATAACAGTATTTATAATTTTTTATAAGAAAAATTTAAGTGAAAAGGCTATAAAAGCTTTAGAGGAAACAACAGTATAAAAAAACACTTCTCTTAAAACTAAGAGAAGTGTTTTTTTAAACTAATAAAAGTAATTTTTTGAATTTTCTTGGCACTGCATTAAGTAAAGCTTGATCAACAGCTTTTAAACGAACCATAGCTTGAACATAAATTAAAGCACCTACATAGATACTAATTAATAATGCAAGAAGATTAGCTAAATAATGCCATAGGAATATTCCAAATAATAAAAGAAATATTTTATCAACAAAGAATACAACAACGCCCATTATAATAGCACTTAAAGCAGGCTTTTGCCAACTCTTTAATAAAAGACCTCTTTTATCAATATGTTTTTCTATAACTAAAACATTTAAAATTAAAGTTACTATATTTGAAATTAAAAGTCCTATTATAACTCCATAAATATTTATAAATACAATAGGAATTAATAAAAAGTCACAAATAAGTTTTATAGCAACACCGATAAGTGAATTTCTAGCACCAGCTTTAACTTTTCCGATACTGTTTAACATTGTATTAGTTAATTGATAAACAGATGAAAAGACAAAGACATAAGCTCCAAATTTCATTATATTAGATCCACCAGTATTATGTGGTAATATAACTGTAAATACTGCGGTGCTTAAAACTGACAATCCTATAGCCGCAGGCATACCAATAAGAAAACCTACTTTAATAAGATCAGATATTGATTTTTGTAATGTTTTTTTATCTCCCGACACATTAGCCCGAGCTATTAAAGGTAAAATGGAAATAGCTAAAGAACTTATCAGTATCATAGGAGTATTTATAAGTTGCATATATTTATTAAAATAACCATAGGTAGCTTGGTTAGCAGCCTCAGTGAAACCAGCTTTTCTTAAACCATTAGTTATAAAGTTTAAGTCTAATAAGTTATTACCTGCATAAATACAACCAGTAGATATTATTAAAGGTATTGAAAATTTAATAATATAATTAAATATGTATTTATTACTATGCATTCTTTTTTGAGTTGTATCTCTTTGGATTTTTTGATCTTGATTAAATTTATATTTTAAGTAAATTAAAGAGAATAAGGCTCCAATAGCAGTACCAGCAGCACCACCAGCTACAGCTAAAGTTATGCTATATTTAGCTAAAATAAAAGAAAATAGTACACTAAATATTACATTTAAAACCTGTTCAATAAATTGAGAAACTCCAAGTGGAGTTAAATTACTTCTACCTTGGAAATATCCTCTATAAGAACTACCTAAAGCAGTTAAGAAAATACTTGGACATAGGACTAAAATTGCTAAATAAGCAGAATCATATCCACCAAAGGCAGCAGCTTGTCTTCCTAATAGGAATAATAAAATAGTCATAAAAAGACCCATACCTAAAAGTATTGTTCTACCTATTCTAAAGCTGGCCATAGCATCTCTTTCATGATTAGTTTCCATATATTCAGAAATTAATTTTGGAATTGCAGTAGAGGCACCAGCTATAGTTACCATATAAACAAAGGTATAAATACTATAAGCAGAACCGTAAACCCCATATCCTGTATCACCTATATTATGGTTCAATAAAGGTATATAAACAAGTGATAATAACTTTGAGCAAATATTAGTAAAAGTTAAAATCAAAACACCTCTTGAACTATTTTTTATCTTCAGTTTAATCATCTCCCTTTAAAATTAAAATAAGAGGATACCTTTTAGAATATACACTAGAAAAGAAAATTTTACAATATAGTAAACAGTTATTAATGGATTATTTACAAATTTCGACTTTATATTTAAAAAAACTTTAAACTTTTAAAAAAAATTGTTAATATAGGGATAGAATTAAAAATAACAAGGAGGAAAAATAATGAGAGCTGATGAAATAGATTTTAAACTTTATGGAGATGATATGCAATTTGTTGAAATTGAATTAGATCCTGATGAATCAATAATTGCTGAAGCAGGAGCAATGATGATGATGGATAATGATATTAAAATGGAAACAATATTTGGAGATGGAAGTAAAAAAGGGCTATTTGGAATAATTGGAAATGCTGCTAAAAGAGCAGTTTCTGGTGAAGGTGTATTTATGACTTCTTTTATTAATAAAGGCTATGAAAAAGAAAAAGTTTCCTTTGCTTCACCTTATCCAGGGAAAATAATTCCTATTGATTTAAAAGATTTTCAAGGAAAAATAATTTGTCAAAAAGATGCTTTTTTATGTGCTGCAAAGGGTGTTAGTTTAGGGATAGCTTTTCAAAAAAAATTAGGAACAGGATTTTTTGGAGGTGAAGGGTTTATTCTTCAAAAATTAGAGGGAGATGGAATTGTATTTATACATGCCTGTGGAACCATAGTGAGAAAAACATTAATGCCAGGACAAATATTAAAAATAGATACTGGTTGTTTAGTAGGAATGACAAGAGAGGTAAATTACGATATTCATTATGTAGGTGGAGTGAAAAATAGTTTATTTGGAGGTGAAGGAATTTTCCTTGCTAAATTAACAGGGCCAGGAGATGTATGGGTTCAAAGTTTACCATTTAGTAGATTGGCATCTAAAATTTTTGCTGCTGCACCTCAAGGTGGAGGAAAAGATGTAGGAGAAGAAAAGATCTAGGCGAAGGAAGTATACTAGGGGGATTAGGAAATTTATTTCAAAATTAAAAAAGAAAAAGGAAATAGAAAATTTCTATTTCCTTTTTCATGTCCATTTATTGGGTATTTTTATTTAATAACTTTTTTTATAGCCCTAGCTATTTGAATAATAATTAATGGTGCTATTGAAAGTAGGTAAATCATTAAAAGGTTAGAAACACTAAGTGTTACTACTTGGAATGGCACCTTTAAGAATGGTATTAATAATACTGCATTTAATAGAATAAAACCTATTATAAATGCATACCAAGAAAATTTATTTGAAATAAATTCTTTTGCAGTTAAAACACCATTTGTTTTACTAGTGAAACCATGAACAAGTCTACCTAAACATAAAGTGGCAAAAGCCATAGTACTAGCTGTTGCTGCATTAACCTTTAATCCTAAATGGAAAGCAATCATAGTACATAGAGCAATTACAAAACCTTCAAACAATACTGATAAAGTAAAACTTTTAGTTAAAATAGATTCATTTTGTTTTCTTGGTTTTTCTTTCATAACATTTTTATTATGAGGTTCAAGACCAAGAGCTATAGCAGGTAAACTATCAGTTAAAAGATTTATAAATAATAGATGAACTGCTGCGAATGGAACAGGAAGAGCTAATATAGATGCATATAATACACAGAAGATACCAGCTGTATTTCCAGATAGTAAAAACTTAAGTGATTTTTTTATATTGCTATAAATATTTCTTCCATTTTCAATAGCTTTAACAATAGTACTAAAATTATCATCAGTAAGAACCATGGAAGCAGCATCTTTTGCTACCTCTGAACCAGTTATACCCATTGCAACACCTATATCAGATTGTTTAAGAGCAGGAGCATCATTAACACCATCTCCAGTCATAGCAACAACATTTCCAAGGTCTTGCCAAGCTCTAACTATTCTTATTTTATGCTCAGGAGAAACCCTTGCATAAACAGAAATTTTAGGAACTAATTTTCTAAGTTCTTCATCTGATAAATTATCTAATGCTTGTCCTTCGATAGCTTCAGATTCATCTTCAAGAATACCAATTTCTTTAGCTATAGCAGAGGCTGTGATTTTATGGTCACCAGTTATCATAACTGGTTTTATACCAGCCGAAATACATTCAAGAACAGCTGCTTTGGATTCTTCTCTTGGAGGGTCCATCATAGAAATTAAACCAACAAAAGTTAAATCATTTTCATCATCAAGGGTAATATTAGTATTATCATTTACATTTTTATAGGCAAATGCTAAAACTCTTAAACCTCTTTTTGAAAAATCAGTATTAATTTTTTCAATTTCTTCTTTTATTTCATTAGTTAAAGGTTTAATACCAGCACTGGTTTCTATACTTGCAGTTCTATTAAGAATAACATCTAAAGCACCTTTAGTTAACATTAGATTTTCATTATCTAAATTATAAACAGTACTCATTAATTTTCTATCAGAATCAAAAGGAATTTCTGCAATTCTTAAATTTTCATTTCTTAATGTTAATTCATTGATACTATGTTTTAAACCTAAATTAATTAAAGCTACCTCAGTAGGATCACCTATTTCTGTTCCTGTAGAACTAGTTGCATCACTACAAAGAATACTCATAGTAAGTAATTTGTTTTCTATTTTATTAGTTAAATCTAAGTTTTCACAATCAATAATTTTATTATCAATAAATATTTTTTTTGTAGTCATTTTATTTTGAGTTAAAGTACCAGTTTTATCTGAACAAATTATAGATACACTTCCAAGTCCTTCAACAGCTTGTAATTTTCTAATTATTGCATTTTCTTTTGCCATTTTTTGCGTTCCAAAAGAAAGTACGATAGTAACAATTGAACTTAAAGCTTCAGGAATTGCAGCTACTGCTAAAGCAACAGCAAACATGAAAGCATCCATTATAGGTTCACCTCTATAAAGGCTAAGAGCAAAAACTAAAATACAAATACCTATTATAGCAAAAGCTAATTTTTTACCGAAATTATCTAAATTAACCTGTAATGGAGTCTTTTTCTCTTGGGTAGTTTTTAAAAGTGTTGCTACTTTTCCAAGTTCTGTATCCATAGCAGTAGAAACAACTAAAACGTTAGCTCTACCATAAGTGACAAGGCTTCCAGAGAAAACCATATTTTTTCTATCACCAATAGGGATATCAGAGCCTTCTAATAAATTAGTATTTTTTATAATGTTTTCAGATTCTCCAGTTAAAGAACTTTCATTAACTTGAAGTGAAAAATTTTCTATTATTCTACAATCAGCAGGAACAAAATCACCAGCTTCAAGTAAGATAACATCTCCAGGAACAACATCTTTAGAATCTATTTCTGTTTTAATTCCATTTCGTATTACTTTAGCCTTAGGTGAGGAAAGGGCTTTTAAGCTATTTAGTGATTGTTCTGCTTTAATATGCTGAACAGTACCTAAAATAGCGTTAATAGTTATAACAATTAAAATAACTGCTGCACTTTCAATGTCTCCAATAAATATAGATATTATAGCTGCAATTAAAAGAATTATAACTAACATATCTTTAAATTGTTCAAAGAAAATTTGAATTGTGGTTTTTTTATGACCTTCTTTTAATTCGTTAGGACCAAATTTTTCAAATTTGTTTTTCACTTCAGTATCCGTAAGTCCAGTTTCTAGATTTACATTTAAATCGTTAGCTAGACTATCTACAGATTTTTTATAAGCATCTTTCAATGAAAAAACCTCCTTTTAATATTAAATTTATATATAACTTTAAAATAAGTAAATATAGAGTTTTTAAGCCTAATAAAAAACAAGACCATTAATATAATTTTTATAAGAAAGCAAAAGCCTTAATTTAAAAATTATATTAAAAGTCTTGTCACCATTTTCAGGTATATAATACCAGGAATTAAAGCCGGGTATGTTGATATTATATTTAGGACTACTCCCTTTTAATAAAGCTATAGTATTTATGTTTATAATATAACAATTCAGAGGAATTAGCAACCATAAAAACCAAATTTTTAGTAAATAAAAAGAAAATAAAATTAACATTCTGTAAATAAAACAATGATAGTAAATTATTAATCTTTAAAAAATGAAAATAATTTCTTATTTTGTTAAAAAAATTAATGAAGTTATAAAAATAAGTTCATACAAATTATTTTTAAAAATATGCTATAATAAACTAAATAAAGTTATAAATTTCAATTTTTGTTAAAAAAAGTTAATTTAAATTTATTTAAGGGGGCTAAATATTGTGAAAGAAAAAATTAAAAGTGTACCTGATGGTACTAGAGATTTACTTTATGAGGATTGTAAGGTTATAAATAAGCTTACATCTGAAATAAATGAATTATTTAATAGCTGGAGTTACAAAGAAGTGATAACTCCAAGTTTAGAATTTTATGATACATTTACTACCTATAGAGAAGGAATAAATGAGGAAGAAATGTATAAATTTTTTGATAATAAAGGAAGGATTTTAGCACTTAAAGCTGATTGTACAATTCCTATAGCTAGAGTTGTAAGTTCTAAGTTAAAGGATTCAAAGCTTCCTTTAAGACTTAGATATTTATCAAGAGTTTTTAGAGTTAATGAAAGTTATACAGGGAAAAAAAATGAATACATTGATTGTGGAATAGAATTTATTGGTGGGGAAGAATTTTATTCCGATTTAGAAGTTTTAATAATAGGAATAGAATCTATTAAAAAAAGTAAAATAGATGATTTTAAAATAGAGATTGGACATATAGGAATTATTCAAAGGCTCTGCTTTTTAAGTGGATTAGATGAATTTAATAAAGAGTATTTAATAAAATTAATAGAAAATAAAAAATTAGTAGAACTTATGGAATACTTAGAGGAATTAAAAATTAAAGAAGAATATAAAGAAATATTTAAAAAGATTCCTTGGTATTTTGGCGGAAAAGAAATTCTTCAAAAAGGAAGAAGTCTTACAGAAGATAAAGTAATAAATGAACATATAGATTATTTGGAGAAAGTATATAAAGCTTTAACAGCTATGGGCTATGAAAAATATTTAAGTTTTGATTTAGGTATGGCTCCAAAAATAAAATATTATTCAGGATTAATGTTTAGGGGATATGTTGAAGGTATTGGTAGTTATATTTTATATGGTGGAAGATATGATAATCTTATAAAAGCTTATGGTAGTGATTTAAAAGCAGTGGGACTTGCTATTAGAGTTAATGAATTAATAGAGATTATAGATAAAAATCAATTTTTAACTAAAGAAGAGGTTGAGAAAATATTTTATAATGATGAAAATTTTAATGAAAAAATAATATTAGCTAATAAAAAGACGCTAAATGGAAATAAAGTTCTTCTTTTAAAGGAGGAAATATAAATGAGCATAAATATTGCCTTAACTAAAGGTCGCTTAGAGAGAGAAACTATTAAAATTTTTGAAAAAGCAGGAATGGATTGTAGTGAACTTAAAGATAAAGGAAGAAAGTTAGTATTTAAGGATGGTAAAGAAGATATTAAGTATTTTCTTGTGAAATCTAATGATGCTATAACCTATGTAGAGCATGGAGTAGCAGATATTGCAGTGGTAGGAAAAGACACAATTTTAGAGGGAAGTAAAAACTATTATGAATTATTAGATTTAAAAATTGGAGGTTGTAAATTTATAGTTGCATCTATGCCTACTATTGATTTATATAATCAAGTTTCACATATAAAAATAGCCTCAAAATATCCTACTGTAGCAAGGGAATATTTTAAGAAAAAATATATGGATGTAGAAATTATAAAAATAGATGGTTCAGTAGAACTTGCTCCTATACTTGGATTATGTGATGGAATTGTAGATATTATGGAAACTGGAACGACATTAAAGGAAAATGGGTTGGTTGTTTTAGATGAAATCTGTAGCATTAGTGCAAGAATAATTGTGAATAAGGCTAGTTTTAAACTTAAACAAAAGGAAATAACAGATTTTATTCAGTCGGTGGAAACTGTGATTTAGGAGGAAATATGTTGGAGTTAAAAGATAAAAGAGAATTGGATAAACTTATAGAAAATTTTAAAAATAGAAAGATTTTAGAAAATAAGAATGTAGAAGAAATAGTAAAAAAAATTATAGAAGATGTTAAAACAAATGGGGATAATGCATTGAATGAATATACTTTAAGTTTAGATAAAGTAAAATTAGATAGTTTTGTATTATCAAAGGAAGTATTAAAAAAAGCAGCAGAAGAGGTAGAAGATGACTTCGTTGATGCATTGAAAGAAGCAAAGGGGAATATAATAGCCTATCATGAAAAACAAAAACAAAATGATTATATTTTCTTTAAAGAAGATTCTGTTTATTTAGGACAGAAAGTAATGGCAATTGAAAATGTAGGTGTATATGTTCCAGGTGGAACAGCAGCCTATCCTTCCTCTGTACTTATGAATGTAATACCAGCAAAGGTTGCAGGGGTAGAAAATATAGTAATGGTAACACCTCCAAATAAGGAAGGAAAAATAAATCCATATATAGCAGCAGCAGCTTTAATAGCTGAAGTAGATAAGGTTTTTTTAGTGGGTGGAGCTCAAGCTATAGCAGCTTTAGCCTATGGAACGGAGACTATAAAAGCCGTAGATAAAATTGTAGGACCAGGGAATATATTTGTGGCAGTGGCAAAGAAGATGGTTTATGGAGATGTAGATATAGATATGATTGCAGGACCAAGTGAAATACTTGTAATTGCAGATGAAGGGGCTAATCCTAAATTTGTTGCAGCAGATCTTTTATCTCAAGCAGAACATGACAAGTTAGCAGCCTCTATATTAATAACAGTGTCTTTAGAACTTTATGATAGGGTAAAAAAAGAAATAGAGATACAAAGTGAGTTATTAGAAAGAAAAGAGTTCATAAAAGAATCTTTAAAAAATCATAGTTTTGCTATAATATGTGACAATATTAATGAAGCTATTGAAATAAGTAATAAAATAGCACCAGAGCATTTAGAACTTATGATTGAAAATTCTATGGATTATTTAAAAGATGTAAAAAATGCAGGTTCTATATTTTTAGGTTATAACACTCCAGAACCAGTTGGTGATTACTTTGGAGGAACTAATCATGTATTACCAACTAATTCTACAGCAAGATTTTTTTCAGCTTTATCCGTAGATAGTTTTGTGAAAAAATCTTCATTTATGCATTATAGTAGAGAGGCTTTAGAAAAACATGGAAAAAAAATAATGCTATTAGCAGAAAAAGAGGGATTAACAGCTCATAAAAACTCAGTAAAGGTTAGGATTGAAAGTTATGAGTAAACTTTATGAAGCTACAAAAACAGAGAATGGAATAAAAATTTATTTAAATGGAAATGAAAATAGTTTTAATCCTTTTAAAGAAAAGGTAAATGGAATTCAGATAAAAGGAGAAAAAATAAATAGATATCCAGATGACAACTACAGAGATTTAAAAACAGCATATGCTAAATATATAAATTTGAAAGCTAGTAATTTAATAGTTGGTAATGGTTCTGATGAAGTAATTAACTTAGTTATTTCTTATTTTATAAATAAAGGGGAAAAATTAATTACCTTAGAACCAGATTTTTCAATGTACGATTTTTACACAACTTTAAATGAAGGGGAAATAAAAAAATTTAAATTAGTAGGAAGTAAAGGAATAAATATAGAAGAATTTATAACTTTTATAAATAAAGAAAATCCAAAAATAATAATTTTTTCTAACCCTAATAATCCTACTGGTGTAGTTTTGAAAAGGGAAGACATTATCAAAATTTTAGAGGAAACTAAAAATATTGTAATAATTGATGAAGCTTATTATGAATTTTATGGTGATACTGTAGTGGAGCTTGTTGAAAACTATGAAAATTTACTTGTAACTAGAACACTTTCAAAAGCTTGGGGAATGGCTTCTTTAAGAGTTGGATTTTTAGTTAGTAATGAAAAGTTAATAAAAACTCTTGAAAATCACAAAGTTCCTTATAATGTAAATAGAATATCAGAAGAAATAGCTATAAAGATGTTAGAAGATGTAGAGGCTATGAAAAATTCTGTAAAAGAAATTATAAAAGAGCGAGAATTTTTATATAAAGAATTAGATAAATTAAAAACCGAAGATTTTATTCCTTTAGAAAGTAAGGGAAATTATATATGTATAAAAACCAAAAAAAATGATTTTATATATGAAAAGTTAAAGGAAAAAGGTATCCTAATTAGAAATTTTAAGAATAATTCATTGAGAATAACTATAGGAAAAAGAGTAGAGAATTTAGAGGTAATAAAAATATTAAAAGAAGTATTATCTTAAAGGAGAGTTATTATGAATAGAGTAGCCTGCTGTGAAAGAGCGACACATGAAACAGTTATTTCAGTAAAAGTTGATTTAGATGGAGAAGGAATAGCAAAGGTAGACACTGGTGTTGGTTTTTTTGACCATATGCTTAATTTATTTTCTTTTCATAGTGCTATAGATTTAGAGGTAAATTGTACTGGAGATTTATTTATAGATGATCATCATACAGTTGAAGATGTGGGGATTGCTTTAGGGAAATCTGTGAAAGAAGCTCTAGGGAATAAAGAAAGTATAAAAAGATATGGAACTTTTTATTTACCTATGGATGAGGCATTAGCATTAGTTTCAATTGATATAAGTAGTAGAAGTTATTTAGTTTTTAATGGTGAGTTTAAAAGAGAGCTTATAGGAAACTTTTCAACAGAAATGGTAGAAGAATTTTTTAGAGCTTTTTCAAATCATAGTGGAATAACAGTTCATTGCAATATACTTTATGGAAATAATGATCATCATAAAATAGAAGCTTTATTTAAAGCCTTTGGAAGGGCTTTAAAAGAAGCTACAACTATTGATAAGGAAAGAACAGGAGTTCAAAGTAGTAAAGGAGTATTATAATGATAACTATTATTGATTATGAAATGGGAAATTTAAAAAGTATAAGTAATGCTTTAAATTATTTAGATATAAGTCATGAAATTACTTCAAATAAAGAAAAAATATTAAAGGCAGAAAAAATTATTCTTCCAGGAGTTGGAGCTTTTAGAGATTCAATAAATTTATTAGAGAAAAAAGGCTTTGCAGATATATTAAAAAGAAAAGCTGATGAAGGGACTCCTATTTTAGGAATATGTCTAGGTATGCAACTTTTATTTGAAAAAAGTTATGAAGGTGGAGAATATAATGGACTTGGATTAATTAAAGGTGAAGTGATGAAACTTTCTTCTAAAGAAAATAATAGAGTGAAAATTCCTCATATGGGATGGAATGACTTAATTATAGAAAAAGAAAACTCCATAATAAGAGAGAAAAATAATGGAGATTATGTTTATTTTGTTCATTCTTATTATGGAAAGGTAAAAGAGCAAGAGGATTTAGTAGCTTATTCAGTATATGGTGATAATAAAATTTCAGCTATTGTAGGAAGGAAAAATGTTTTAGGAACACAATTTCATCCAGAGAAAAGTGGAACTATAGGACTTGAAATTTTAAAAAGATTTGGGGAGATGAGATAGTGATAATAATACCAGCAATTGATATATTAGATGGAATGGCAGTGAGACTTTATAAAGGTGATTACAATAAAAAAGAAAAAGTTGCAGAAGATATTATTGAAACTGCTATAAATTTTGAAAAAATAGGTGCTAAGTATATTCATATTGTAGATTTAAATGGGGCTAAAATAGGGGAAGGAACTAATCATAAAAAAATTATAGAAGTAGCAAATACTGTTAATGTACCTATAGAAGTAGGTGGCGGAATTAGGAATATAAAAACAGTAGAATATTTATTAAACAATGGAGTTTCTAGAGTAATCTTAGGAACAGCAGCTGTAAAGGATGATAATTTTTTAAAAGAAGCTTTAAAAAATTTTGGAGAAAAAATTGCAGTGGGAATAGATTTTAATAATAATTTAGTTTGTACTGATGGGTGGCTTAAAGAAAGTAATTTAAATTATATTGATTTTGCAAAATATTTAGAGAAAATATCAGTGAAAAATTTAATAGTAACTGACATATCAAAGGATGGAACTTTAAAAGGAGCTAATATAGAAATGTTAAAAGAACTTAAAAAATATATAGAAATAGACATAACTGCATCAGGGGGAGTTAAGGATTTAAATGATATAAGAGAAATAAATGAACTAAATGTTTATGGAACTATAGTAGGTAAGGCTATTTATGAAGGAACATTAAGTTTAAAGGAAGCTATAAATTTGACTAAATAGTTAATAAAATTCTTAATTTAAAGATATTAATGAGGGTAGATGAAAGTTAAAGAACTTAAATTTAAAGTAATAAAATATGGAAAGTTTTAACTTAAAAATAGAGAGAAAATATGAGAAAATAGAGTTGACCTTAACTTTATAAAAGGAGGATAAATGCATAGTAAAAGAATTATACCTTGTTTAGATGTTAAAGATGGAAAAGTTGTAAAAGGAATAAATTTTGTTGGGATAAAAGAAGTTGGAGACCCTGTAAATTTAGCGAAGTTTTATAATGATCAAGGTGCAGATGAATTAGTATTTTTAGATATTACAGCAACTCATGAAGGAAGAAAAACCTTTAAAGAGGTTGTAAGAGGAATTTCTGAAAATATTTTTATACCCTTTACTGTAGGCGGAGGGATAAGCACTTTAGAAGATATAAAAGAAATTTTAAGAGCTGGAGCTGATAAAGTTAGTTTAAATTCAGCAGCTATAAAGAATAAGAATTTAATAAAAGAAAGTGCTGAAAAATTTGGGAATCAATGTATAGTAATTGCTGTAGATGGGAAAAAAAGAAATGATGGCACTGGTTGGAATGTATATATAAATGGGGGAAGAATAGATACAGGAATAGATGCTATAACATGGATAAAAGAAGCTGTTTCATTAGGGGCTGGAGAAGTTCTTTTAACATCTATGGACAAAGATGGAACAAAGCAAGGTTATGATTTAGAATTTACAAAAGCCGTAAGTAATGCAGTATCTGTACCAGTTATTGCATCAGGTGGATGTGGTAAATTAGAGGATTTTTATGATGTTTTAAAAGATGATATTAGTGATGCAGCGTTAGTTGCTTCTTTATTTCACTATGGGGAATTAACTATAGGAGAGGTTAAGGGTTTTTTAAAGAAAAGAAAGATAAATATCAGATTAAAAGCAAACTAGCAATCGAGAAAGGGGTAAAATCTATGAAAAATGTAAATTTAGAAAACTTAAATGCCATTGACTTTGAAAAGGGGTATGGATTAATACCAGCAATAATACAGGATGCTACTAGTAATGAAGTATTAATGATGGCTTATATGAGTAAAGAAAGTTTAGAAAAAACATTAGAAACAAAAACAACTTGGTTTTTTTCAAGAAAAAGAAATAAGCTTTGGAATAAAGGCGAAAGCTCTGGAAATATACAGGAAGTAATTGATATATATAGTGATTGTGATATGGATACTCTTTTAATAAAAGTTAATCAAAATGGAGTAGCTTGTCATACTGGAAAGAAAAGTTGTTTTTATAATGATGTAATGAAATAAACTGCATTTAAAGAGTTGACTTGAAAAATAGTCAATTCTTATTTTTTTGGAGGCGAAATATGGAGAATAATATAATAAAAGATTTATATGAAATTGTGAAAGAAAGAAAAATGAATAAAGAAGAAGGTTCCTATACTACCTATCTTTTTGATAAAGGGTTAAATAAAATACTTAAAAAGGTAGGAGAAGAATCAACAGAGGTAATAATAGCAGCTAAGGAATCTGTAAAAGAAGAACAAATAGAAGAAATTTGTGATTTAACCTATCATTTATTGGTTTTAATGGTAGAATTAGATATAAGCATAGAAGAAGTAAAAGCTATATTAGAAGGACGAAGAAAAAAAATAGGAAATTTAAAAAGAGAAAGAAAAGAAATAGAAAACTTATAAAAGGTGCAAAATGAAAATAAAAATTTTAGGTTCAGGAGGTTGTATATCACTTCCAAGGGCAACTTGTTTTTGTAAGGTTTGTGAAGAGGCTAGAGAAAAAGGTGAACCCTATAAAAGAACAGGATGTTCTTTATTCATTAAAGATATAAATATTTTAATAGATACACCGGAAGACATTAATTATCAATTAAATCGTGAAAAAATAAAAAAAGTTTTGGGGATTTTTTATTCTCATTGGGACCCAGATCATAGTATGGGCATGAGGATTTTAGAACAACTTCAAGAGGGATGGAGATATGGTAAACCTAAAATCCCAGTGGAAGTTTTAGGGATTCCTGAGGTGATTGAGGATATAAAAGCAATTGAAAATAAATTTAGTTCATATATTGGATATTATAAAGAAAAAGGTCTTTGTGAAATAAAAAAAGGTAATAATTTTGATTTTGGTGAAATTAAAATTAAATTATTTCCAGTTAAAAGTAATATTACTTCAACTATTTTTAAAATTTCACAGGGGAAAAATAAAATTTTATATGCGCCCTGTGATGTTAAACCCTTTCCTTTAGAAAAAGAATTTATAGATAGTGATATATTAATTATAGGAAATTTTATGCCAAGAGAGGCTAAGTATACAGAATATATTACAGCATTATATTACTTAGATGAAATTATAGAGATTGCTGAAAATTTAAGAATAAAAAAAGTTATTATAACTCATATTGAAGAACAATGGGAATTGAGTTATGATGATTATAAAAAAATAGAAAGCAAATATAATGGATATATAGAATTTGCTTATGATTCTATGAATATTGAAATTTAAAAAATAAGATAATACCAAGAAATTTTCTGGTATTATCTTATTTTTTACTATATATACTTTTAAATAAAATACTCGTAAATGAGTATTAAAATACTAAAAATAGTTAAACTTTCCCAAAAAAAGTAAATAGAATGCTTTTACTTGTTTTATAAAAAAAAGTTTGTCTTTATACTATATTTATACAAATAGAAAAAAACATTATTTTTTTTATCAAATAATTCTATTTTTAATTAATATGTTACTATTAGCTTTTGAAAAGATGTTAGAATCTTAATAAGATTTAGTTTATTAGAGGTGAATACTATGGGGTCTATTCGTTACTGGAGAGATTATTTGAAGTATGAAAATAATAATAAAAATACTAATGATTACTTAATAAGTTTTTATATAAATAACGGTAAGGATGTAGAGTTTAAAAAAAGATATTATTTTTTTTCTAATATAAAGGAAATAATAAAATTCATTAAATATGTTGTTTTACCTTCTTTTACTTATTCTAAAATTACAAAAGAAGAAGAGGATAAAATTTTAATAGAAGCTATTGATTATAGAGAGATGCTTAATTTTTTTACTATAAATGATAAATATTATAATAAAGAATTAATAAAAAAATATTCTTATTTTTTTAATAGATTAGAGGAATTAGAATATGAAAATGTAGAAGAAATAGAAACTCAATTAAAGTTAATCTGTAAAGAAATAAATACTTATTTTGAAAAAGATGATGATTTGAAAGTATCTTTAAATTGTTATAAAAACTTTAGAAAATTTAAAAGTAAGATGGAAAAAAGTAAAGGTTTTAAAGATAATATATTTGATTTAATAAATCAAATGGATACAAATGATTTAATTTGTTAATTAAGAGGAGTAAGTTATGGTTTTTGAAATAAAAGATGAAATTATTAAAGTAGTTTTTGAAAAATCAAAAAGTAAAAAAATATCAATAGAAATTTTATTTAATAGTAGTATAAAAATAAAAGCTAATATAAATTTAAAAGAAAAAGAAATTTTATTGATATTAAACAATCATGAAAAATGGATTTATGAAAATATAAAAAAAATAAAAACTAAAAATGATTTTCTTTTAATCAGATCCTACAATGAAGGTGATAAATTTTTATTCCAAGGGCAAAAATTAGATTTAAAATTAATAGAAACTCCTTTAAATTTAGCAACTAATATAGAAAAAGAAAAGTTAATAGTATATATAGATAATAAAAATCATAAAGAGAAAATTAAATTAAAAATTTATAATTTTTATAAAAATCAAGCTTTAAGCATTTTACAGGATAGAGTAATACATTTTCAAAAATATTTTCAACATAAACCAAAGCAAATAACAATTAAAAATCAAAAGAGACGCTGGGGAAGTTGTACTTATGATAATAAATTATTATTTAATTGGAAAATAATAATGGCGCCTAAAGAAATAATTGATTATTTAGTTGTTCATGAAATGTGTCATATGGAACATAAAAATCATTCAAAGGATTTTTGGAGTGAAGTAGAAAGTATTTTAAATGATTATAAAAGTTCAAAATTATGGCTTAAAGAAAATGGTATATCTTTAGAACTTTGAAGATTAATTTTTTTAAAATTGAATAAAATTAAAACTCCTTAGGTTTAATTATTTTTTAAATCTAAGGAGTTTTTAATTTTAATAAAAGAAAAAAATTATTTTTTATTGTTTCTTTTTCTAATTTTTTTTCCAAAAGAATCTCTTTTTTTATTTTTTTTAGTTAGAATATTACTTTCTTCTTTAGTATAATTATTCTTAGGAACTAAAGAATTATCAGATTCTTCTTTTGAATATTTCTTTTTTAATTCATTTAAATTTTTTGTATATTCTTTTTTCTTTTCTCGGAATAATTCATTAGTAGCTACCGAAAATCCAAATTTTCCAATGGCGTCTCTAGACATTGGATAATATTCACCATGACAGTAAGAAATTAAATTAGCTCTTTCAAAATGAATTTTTCCTGTTTCATCTAAAAGATTCTCATTTACATGACTTCTTAAAACATCTGCTATAAATAAATCATGACTTCCTAAAGGAATAATTGATTTAACTCTACATTCTATAGCTATCGGACAAGCTTTTACATAGGGAACATTATTGTTTGTACTATTCTCTAATTCTATGTTTAATTCAGCAATTTTATCTATAGCCTTTCCAGAGCGAACTCCAACAAAATCAACCATCTCAACTAAATTTATAGATGGAATATTAACAGTAAATTCCATAGTTTCTTTTATGTATTCATAAGACAAACGTTCAGGTCTTATAGAAATAGATAACATTGGTGGTTTAGTACAAATTGTTCCAGTCCAAGCCACTGTAAATATATTAATTTTTCCTTCTTTATTTTTAGATGTAATCATAACTGCAGGTACTGGGTTTAACATTACACTCCCTTTAAAGTCTAATTTTTTCATTTATTATCTCCTTATGTTATTAAGTTATCAATTTAGTTACTTTATAAATAAAATTTCTATCATCACGATTATACCATTAAATATGTTTCATTTAAATTTTATTAACATTTTCTTTAAAATTACTAGGAAACTATTGTATAATTATAAAGATGATAAATTAAAATTTTCATTTATAGGTATATTTTATAAAAAAAAGTTTAGTGTTTTAATGCACTTGATATTAAAAGGAGATTTTTAAATATGAAAAAAGCTATTTTAGTAGTAAGTTTTGGAACTAGTGATTTAGATGCTATTACTAATTCAATTGCAGTAATAGAAGATGAAATAAGGGATAAATTTCAAGGTTATAATGTAATTAGAGCATTTACAGCCCATAGGATAATAAAAAAAATAGAAGAAAAAACAGGTGAAAAGATTTTAACACCAGAGGAAGCTTTAGTCTATTTGAAAAAAGAAAATTATTCAGAAATTATTATTCAACCATTACATTTAATTGCTGGCGAAGAATATGATTATATAAAAAAAGTATTTAATAACAATAAAGATAATTTTGAAAAAATTTTATTAGGTAGACCAATATTCTTTTATGGTGGAGCAGATAATACACCTAATGATTATATAGAATTTATAAATGCTATAGAAGATGAAATTTTAAAAGATCAAGATAAAACTATTATTTTATTTGGTCATGGTACAGCTCATCCATCTAATGCAGCCTATGGATGTCTTCAAAATATTTTATCATATAAAGGATATGATAATATTCTTATTACAACAGTTGAAGCCTATCCAAGGGTTGATGATTTAATTAATATTTTAAAAAAAAGAAATATATCTAAAGTAAAAGTAGTTCCTCTTTTATTAGTAGCAGGTCATCATGCAAAGAAAGATATGGCTGGGGTGCAAGAAGGTTCTTTAAAATCTGATTTAGAAAAAGTAGGTATTGAGGTAGAAATTTCTTTAAAAGGTCTTGGTGAATATGAAAGATTTAGAGAATTATATCTTTTAAGAGTACAAGATGTTATTGAAGGTGTTTACCATATGATTGGAGAAACTAAAAAATATATAAAAAAATAAATTAGGAGTATTTATGAAATCAATAATAATTTCATCAAATTCTAGTGGTGGCGGTAAGACAACAGTTACATTAGGGCTTATGAGAGCATTACAAAAAAGAAATTTTAAAATTCAAGGCTATAAAGTAGGTCCTGATTACATAGATCCAGCTTTTCATAGAAAAGTTTTAAATGTTAGTTCTAAAAATTTAGATTTACACTTAATGGGGGAAAATGGAGTGAAATCAACTTTTTTAAAAGGAAAAGGTGATTTTGCTGTTATTGAAGGGGTCATGGGACTTTATGATGGAAAAGGAGTAGAAGGGCAGTGCTCCACCTATGAAATATCAAAGGTTTTAAATAATACACCAATTGTGTTAGTTTTAGATGCTAAAGGGAAAAGTACAACTATAGCTGCTGAATTAAAAGGAATATTAGAATTTAAAAATCCAAATATAGTAGGTATTATTTTTAATAAAGTAAATAAAAATTATTTTACCATACTGAAAGCTATAGTAAATAAATATTTTGATATTGAAGTTTTTGGGTATATAGAAGAAAATGAAAAAATATCTTTGGAAAGTAGACATTTAGGTCTTGTCCAAGCTATAGAAATAGAAGATATTAAAGAAAAAATAGAGAATATTTCTAATGAAGTTAGTAAAAACATAGATTTAGATTTAATGATAAAACATTTTAAAAAGTTAGATTTAGTTGTAAATAAAATTGATAAGGTAGAACTAACTAGAAAAAAAAAGCTTAATATAGCAGTGGCATTAGATGAATCTTTTAATTTTTATTACGAAGAAAATATAAATTTATTAAAAAAATTAGGAAATATCACCTATTTTAGCCCTTTAAGAGATAAAAAATTTCCTGAAAATATAGATTTTATTTATATTGGTGGAGGATATCCAGAAGTTTTCAAAAAAGAGCTTAGTAAGAATGAAAGTTTTAGAAAAAGTTTTAAAGAAAATTTAGATAAGGGAATTCATTGCTATGCTGAATGTGGTGGATTAATGTACTTAACAGAGGACATTGAAGGTGAAGAAATGGTTGGCTTCTTCAAAGGAGGTTGTAAAATGACTAATAAATTACAAAACTTTGGTTATTCAACCTTGGAGTCATTAGAAAAACAAAATATAAAAATTAATTGTCATGAATTTCATAAATCTATTTTTGAAACTGAAGAAAAAAATATTTATAAATTTAAAAAAATAAGTTTTTTAGGTTCAGAAAAAATTTGGTATGGTGGTTATAAAAAAAATAATACAATAGCTACCTATAGTCATGTACATTTTTTAGGGAACTTAAAGTTTTTAGACTTTATTTTACCTAAGGAGTAAGCACCAATATATTCAGTAATCGTCTATTCTTTTAATCTTTATCACCTAACTTGAGAAAGAACAAAAATTGGAGGTTAAAAAATTGAGTTATATAAAAAATCCTTTTGAAATAGAAAAAAGAAGTTTTGAAATAATTGAAGAGGAAATGGGAGAACATAAATTTTCTTCTGAGGAACTTTTAATTGTAAAAAGAGTAATTCATACTACAGCAGATTTTGATTATAAAAATTTAGTTGAAATTAGTAAAGATGCTATAAAAGTAGGAAGAGAAGCACTTAAAAATTCAGCAAAAATTTATGCTGATACTAATATGTCTGTAAATGGATTTAATAAAAAAGCTATGAAAGAAATGAACTGTGAAGCTAATTGTTACGTTTCACTTGAAAGAGTTTTTAAACTAGCAAAAGAAAAAAATATAACAAGATCTATGGCAGCTGTAGAGATGGCTTCAGCAGAAAATATAGATATTTTTGTTTTTGGTAATGCCCCTACAGCTTTATTTAAATTAAGAGAACTTATAGAAAAAGGAATTGCTAAACCTAAATTGATAATAGCAGTTCCAGTTGGTTTTGTAGGAGCAGCAGAAAGTAAAATTGGCTTAGAAGAATTAGGAATTCCCTTTATAAGAGTAAATGGTAGAAAAGGAGGAAGTACTGTAGCTGCTGCTATAATAAATTCATTGTTATATATGAATTTTGATAGAGAAAAAAATTATTAAAGCTATTGTACTAAAAAATATGTTAGAACTATTTATTGAAACTGCTGGGAAAAAGTTAAGATGTGGATATACTACAGGTTCTTCAGCCACAGCAGCGGCTAAAGCAGCTACTATAGCATTGTTTAATAATAAAATAGTAGAAAATGTGTTAATAGAAACACCAAAAGGAATAGACTTAATTATTGATACCAAAATAAATGAAAAAAAAGAAAATTTTGCAATAGCTACCGTAATTAAAGATGGTGGTGACGATGTTGATATAACTAATGGAATTGAAATTTTAGCTAAAGCTGAAAAGATAGAAGATGGATTTACTTTAGAGGCTGGTGTTGGAATTGGATATGTTACAGAAGATGGACTTTCAGTTAAAAAGGGAGAATTTGCCATAAATCCAGTTCCAAGAGAAATGATAAAAAAAGAAGTTTTAGAGGTTTTACCAAAAGATAAAGGAGTTAAAATAACTATTTCTGTACCTAAAGGAGAGGAAATTGCTAAAAAAACCTTTAATCCTAGATTGGGTATCCTAGGAGGTATTTCTATTTTAGGAACCACAGGGATAGTTTATCCAATGTCTACTGAGGCATTAAAAGAAACTATAGCTATAGAATTAAATCAAAAAGCTAAAAATCATAAAAAAATAATTTTTGCCTTTGGAAATATTGGAGAGGTTCTTTGTGAAAATTTAAAAATTAATGATAATAATATTGTTATTATATCCAATTTTGTTGGCTTTGCTATAGACGAAGCTTTAGCTAAAAATGTGGAAGAAATTATTTTGGTTGGACATATAGGAAAAATTAGCAAAGTTGCCTTTGGTTGTTTTAATACTCATAGTAAAGTTTCAGATGTGAGATTAGAAGTTATTGCATTAGAATTAGCTTTAATGGGTGAATCTATTGATTTAATAAATAATATTTTAAAGTTAAAAACTAGTGAAGCAGCAGTGAATTTTTTAGGAGAAGGTTTTGAAGACCTTTACGAAAGAATTGGAATAAAAGTTTTAGATAAATTAAATCAACGTGGTTATGAGAAAATTAAGTTTAATATAATTATGTATAGTGGATATAAAGATTATAATATTCTTTATGATTCAAGGAGGTAGTTATGCTTTATATAGTTGGATTAGGCCCTGGAGCAAGGGAATATATATTACCAAAAGCAATAAATGTATTAGAAGATTCCGAAATAATAATAGGGTTTCACAGAGCAATAGATACTATTAAGGAATTAGAAGGATTAGAAAAGAAAAAGTTTATTAAAGTAAATAATTTAAAAGAAATTTTACTTTTACTAGAAAATAATAAAAGTAAAAAAATTTCTTTAATTGCATCAGGTGATCCTTGCTTTTATAGTTTATTAAATTATATAAAAGCTAACTTTAATGGAGAAGTTGAATTAATTCCAGGAATTAGTTCCTTTCAGTACTTATCAGCAAAATTATTAGTTTCATGGAGTGGAAATTTTGTAGGGAGTTTACATGGAAGAGAAGGTGAATTTATAGAGATAGTTAAAAAAGAAAAAATTTCTTTTTGGCTAACAGATAAAAAAAATAATTCTAATAATTTAGCAAAATCATTATTGGAAAATAAAATAAATTGTAATTTAACAGTTGGTGCAAATTTATCCTATGATGATGAAATTATTATAACTGAAAAACCTGAAAAATTTTTAGATAAAACTTTTTCTGATTTAGTTGTAATAATGGTAGAAAATAAAGAATGGAGTTTGAGTAATGAAATGGATAAAAGATAGAGATTTTATTAGAGGAAATTGTCCCATGACTAAAGAAGAAGCAAGAATATTAGCTATCTCTAAAATGAATTTAGATGAAAATAGTAGAGTTTTAGATATTGGTACTGGTACTGGCACTATAGCTATACAATGTTCGAAAATAGCCAATAAATCAATTGTATATTCAATTGAAAGAGATAGCGACGCTTTAGAGATAGCTTTTAAAAATAAAGAGAAGTTTTTCTGTGATAATTTAGAAATAATAAATGATGATGGAAAAACTTATTTACAAAAAATATCTAAAAAAGTATCTGAAGGTTCTTTTAAAAAGTTTAACTCTATTTTTATTGGGGGAACTGGCGGGGATTTAGAAGAAATATTATCTTTATCAAATGATATTTTAGAGGATAATGGAAATATTGTTTTAAATATGATTACTTTAGGAAATGCATATAAAGCAATAGACAAATTAAAAGAATTAAAATACCAGTTAGATGTAACTCATGTAAATGTAAGTAAATTAAATGGTGAGATAATGATGTTTATAGCTAATAATCCAATATTTATAATTAAAGGAGAGAAATAAATTTGAATAAATTATATGGCGTGGGTGTAGGTCCAGGAGATAAAGAATTAGTAACTATAAAGGCTATAAATGCAATAAAAGAAAGTGATGTCATTATAGCACCTAGTGCAGAAGATGGTGGGGAAAGTATAGCATTTCAAACTATTGAAGATTATATTTTGGACAAGCACGAAGTTTTTAAAATGCATTTTCCTATGGGAAAAGCTAATAAAAATGAAAAAATAAAAGAAATTTATGAACTAATTTATAGTAAACTAAAGGAAGGGAAAACTGTATCTTTTTTAACAATAGGAGATCCTTACGTTTATAGTACTTATATTCATTTGCTTACTTATATAAAATCTAAAGGCTTTGAAGTTAATACAATTCCAGGAGTTACTTCTTTTTGTGCAGCAGCTAGTTTAGTTAATCAAACTTTAGTTGTAGGTAATGAACCACTTTTAATTTTACCTGCTTCAAGAATTGATGATATAAAGGATGAAAAATATATTGTAATAATGAAGGTTTACAAAAATGAAGAAAAGGTAATAAATAAATTAGAAGAAAAAGGATTTAATTATGTTTTAGCTAGTAGAGTTGGACGCGAAGGAGAAACTATTTTAACTAGTAAAGAGGAAATTCTTGCTCATAGAGATTATATGTCTCTTATAATAGCTAATAAAGAATAGGAGAGATTATTATGGTTTATTTTATAGGTGCAGGTCCAGGGGATGTTGATTTAATTACAGTAAAAGGTAGAGATATTTTAACTAAGGCAGATATTGTAATATATGCAGGTTCTCTAGTTAGTAAAGAACATTTAGAATTTTGTAAAGTAGGTTGTAAGTTTTTCAATTCAGCTTCTATGACTTTAGATGAAGTTATTGAAGTTATTAATGAAAATAAAGAATTATTAATTGTAAGACTTCATACAGGAGATCCTGCAATTTATGGAGCTATAAAAGAACAAATGGATGAATTAGAAAATTTAAATATAGAATATAAAGTTATTCCAGGTGTAAGTTCTTTTACTGCAGCAGCTGCTGCTATAAAAAAAGAATTTACTCTTCCATCAGTAAGTCAAACTGTTATTTTAACTCGTGTAGAAGGAAGAACACCAGTTCCAGAGAAAGAGGATTTAGAAACTTTAGCTAAAATAGGGGCATCTATGGCTTTATTTTTATCAGTTTCTATGATTGATAAGGTAGTTAAAAAGCTAAAAAAAGGTTATGGAAGAAATGATGTCCCAGTAGCAGTTGTTTCAAGAGCAACCTGGGAAGATGAAAGTTTTATAATAGGAACACTAGATAATATTGCAGATAAAGTTAAAGAGGCTAATATTACAAAATGTGCTCAAATATTAGTGGGAGATTTTATTGATTCAGAATATGAGAAAAGTTTATTATATGATAAAAGCTTTTCTCACATGTTTAGAGAGAGTAAAAAATAATGATTACTGTAATTTCAGTTAATGAAAAAGGAGATAAAATTGCTGAAAAAATAAAAAAATATTATAGCAATTTCTCTGAAGAAGTAGAAATAATTTCTAAAAGTAAAAAAAATGATTTTAATTTAAAAATAGATAGTAAAAAAGCCTGGGAGTGTTCAGAGGTTTTAGTTTTTATAGCTTCAACTGGTATTGCAGTTAGAGCTATTGCTAATTTAGTGAATCATAAATCTAAAGATCCAGCAGTTATAGTAGTTGATGTAAATTCACTTTATTCTATTAGTCTTTTAAGTGGACATTTAGGTGGAGCTAATGATTATGCTAATGAGATTGCAAATATTCTCCATGCTAAGGCTATTATAACTACTGCCACAGATAATTTGAAAAAAGAAGCCCCAGATTTAATTGCAAAAAAAAATAATCTTATAATTGATGATTTCAATGGAATTAAATTGATATCTAAAAGACTTATAGATAATTTAGAAGTCTATTTTAAAGATGATAAAGAAAAAATTAAACTTCCTAAAGAATATATTAATACAAAGGAGTTTAAAGAAAATCTTTTATGGATAACTAATAAAGAATTTGATGAAAATTTTAATAGAAAAAATTCCTTAAAATTAATTAGAAAAGATATAGTTCTTGGTATAGGCTGTAGAAAAAATATTAAAGATGAAGATTTAATAGAATTTGTTTTTGAAACATTAAAAATGAAAAATATAGATAGGAGGGCTATTTTAAAGATAGCTTCTATAGATATAAAAAAAGATGAAAAAGCTATATTAAATTTAGCAAATGTTTTAAAAGTTCCTTTTGTAACATTTTCAAAGGATGATATAAAAAAAGTTCAAGATAAATTTATAGGTAGTGATTTTGTAGAGAAATCTGTAGGGGTTAGAGCAGTTTGTGCTCCAACAGCTTATTTATTAGGTGGAGAAATTATTTTAGAAAAGTATTCTAAAAAAGGAATGACTATTTCTATTGGAGAAATAAAGTAAATAATTAAAGATAGGAGAACTAGGATGGGAACTTTATATGTAATTGGTATAGGACCTGGTGGCATAGAGCATATGTCAGTGAAGGCAATGGAAACTATAGAAAAATGTGATATTATTGTAGGCTATAATAAATATATAGATATGATAAAAGAATTATTAGAGGGTAAGGAAGTTTTTAGTACTGGAATGATGAAGGAGAAAGAACGTTGTGAAGTAGCTTTAAAGTTTTCAAAAGATAAAGATGTTGCTTTAGTAAGCACTGGAGATTCTGGTATATATGGAATGGCAGGATTAATTCTAGAACTTAAAAAAGATGAAAATGTAGAAATAATTCCAGGAATTACAGCTTCAAGTGCAGCTGGTTCTATTCTTGGTGCTCCACTTATGCATGATAACTGTAATATTAGCTTAAGTGACTTAATGACTAGTTATGATAAAATAAAAAACAGAGTTAAATTAGCTGCAGAAGGAGATTTTATAATTTCTTTATATAATCCTAAAAGTAAAGGGCGTCCACATTATTTAATGGAGTCAATAAATATAATAAAAGAATATAGATCACTTGATACACCAGTGGCGGTAGTAACAAATGCTTTAAGAGATGGACAAAAAGTAGAAAAGTTTACTTTAGGAAATTTTGATGATAGTAACGTAACTATGATGTCTATTGTAGTTATTGGAAATTCAGAAAGTTACTATAAAAATGATGATTTTGTCACTCCAAGAGGATATAACTTAACTAGAAATAAATAAAATTTAAAAGAAGCTATATCAAATAAATAATATATTTTGATATAGTTTTTTTAAAATGGAGGATATATGATAGGATTAATACTTGGAACATCAGAAGGTAAAATAATTTTAAAAGAACTTAGTAAGCATAAGGATGAACTTTTTGTTTCAACAGCCACTACCTATGGAGGAGAATTATTAAAAGATTTTAATTTAAACTATTTAAATAACAAGGCTTTAAGTAAAGAAGAATTAAAAACTATTGCCGAAGAGTTAAAATTAAAGTTAATTTTAGATGGAACACATCCCTATGCAAAAGAAATAAGCAAAAATATTTTAGAAATTTGCAAAGAGTTGAATATAGAATATGTTAGGTATGAAAGAAAGGGGGACTTAGAAAACTTTAATTATAAAAATATATATAGGATTTCAAAAATTGAAGATTTGAAAGAATTAGATTCAGAGATTAAAGGTCCAATTTTAAATACTACTGGAAGCAATGGGTTAAAAGCTATAATGAAATTAAATTTTAAAAATAGAATTATTCATAGAGTTCTTCCAAGTGAAGATATTATAAAAAAAATGTTAGGCCTTAAAATTAATATCGAGGATATTATTGCAATTAAAGGGCCTATAAATTATGAATTAAATAAAGCTTTTTTAATTCAATACAATTGTGATGGATTATTAACTAAAGACAGTGGAAAAGCTGGTGGAGCTTTAGAAAAGGCTTTAGCTGCAAAGGATTTAGGTTTAAAACTTATTATTATAGAAAAACCTAAAATAACCTATGGAAAAACTTTTTCAGAAGTAACAGAAGTTATAGACTATCTTAATAATTTTTTAAAATAATGATTACAATAATTAAATTTATGGCTATAATAGTTAATAGTTCAATTATTATAGGAGGGTATTGATGTTTAATAAATTAGATGAATTTCAAAGACAAGCTGTAGAAGATAGTGGTAATAATACATTAATAGTTGCTCCACCTGGTTCTGGTAAAACTACAGTTATAATACATAAAATAAAAAGACTTTTAGATAATGGGGTAGACGGTAGGAATATTGTTGTTTTAACATTTACAAAAGCAGCTGCTGAGAATATGAAAGAAAGATTTAAAAAAGTGGCACCTAATAATAGTAGTCCTTTTTTTGGAACATTTCATGGATTATTTTATAAAATACTTTTAAGATATTATGGTGAAATTAAACTTATTAGTGGGGGCGAAAGTTTTGGAATTATAAAAAAACAATTAAAAGCCATTACTGAGGATGTAAGTGATGAAAAAATTAAAGAGGTTTTAAATAATATTTCAGCAAAAAAAAGTACTTTAAGAACTAAAGAAGCTTTTCAATCAACTTTAGATGAAAAAATATTTAATGATTGTTATGAGGCCTATGAAAGTTATAAGGAATATAAATTACTTTGGGATTTTGATGATTTACAAATAAAAACTTTAGAATTGCTTGAAAGTAATGAAAAATTACTCAATAGCTATAAAGGGCTTTTCAAATATCTCTTAGTAGATGAATTTCAGGATTGTGATGATATACAAATAGAATTTTTACAATTTATAAATTCAAATTTATTTGCTGTAGGAGATGAGGATCAATGTATTTATTCCTTTAGAGGTTCTAATCCTGATGTGATGGTAAGATTTAAAGATTATTTTGAAAATGGAAAAAAAATATATTTAAAATATAATTATAGATCAGTGAAAAATATTGTTTCTGTTTCAAAGGATATAATAGATAAAAATTTAAAAAGAAATGAAAAAGAAATTAATCATTCAAAAGAAAAAGAAGGAACTATTGAATTTAAAATTCCTTTTGATGAAAGTGAACAAAGTAAATTAATTTCAGAAACAATAAAAAAATATAAAGATGAAAATTTTAAATTTTCTGATAATGCAATTTTATATAGAACTAATATGGAGTCAAGAAGTGTAATAGATGCTTTTATAAGGAATAAGATTCCCTTTAAGCTCTTAGATAGAGAATTTAATTTTTTTAAACATTTTATATGTGAAGATTTAATTGCTTATTTAAAATTGTCTATAGATCCTTATAATAGAGAAACTTTTACTAGAATTATAAATAAGCCTTATAGGTATATATCTAAAATAGCATTAAATAAGTTTAATGGGGCTATAGAAAAAATAAATGTATTTGATTTACTTTTAAGAGTTGGTGAAATACATCCCTTTCAAGTGAAAAAAATAGAGGATTTAAAAGATGATATTGAGAATTTAAATAAAATGACTTTGGGTACAGCTATTGATTTTATTTTAAGTGATTTAGGCTATGTTGATTATCTTAAAGAGTATAGTACGAAATACAATCAAAGTATTGATGAATTAATGGAAATTGTAGAAGAATTTAAAATTTCTGCTAAAGAATTTAATAAAATAGTTCCTTTTTTAACTCATATAAAAGAGGTTGAAGAAAATATAGAAGAAGCAAAAACAATAACTATTGATGCTGTTATTCTTAGTACTATACATGGTGTTAAAGGAATGGAATTTAAAAATGTTTACATGATAAATGTAGTTAAAGATGTTATACCTCATAAAAATGCTGATAATATAGAAGAAGAAAGAAGACTCTTTTATGTTGGAGCTACAAGAGCTATAGAAAATCTTTATATTTACAGTCCTAAAACATTAAAAGGTTCTTTTAAAGAAACTAGCGAATTTATTCCAAGAGAATTTTTAGATAAAGTAGTTTCCTATGAAAGTAATTTTAAAATTGGGCAAAAAGTTTTAAGTAAAAGTTTTGGAGAGGGAACAGTTGAAGAAATAAAGCCAGAAACAATTTCAGTTTTATTTGGATATACTCTTAAAATGTTTAAAACTAAAATAGTAGTGGAAAATAATTTATTAGAAATACTATAGTGAGTTTTAAAATTATATATAAAGTAAAATGCCACATCAAAAATTAATTGATGTGGCATTTTTTATTATTTTTTCATTTTCTTTTGAGCTTTATCCATTTTCCCTTTTTTTGTTTCCATAGTTTTTTCTTCTGCTTTGTCTTTCATTTTTTTCATTATTGTTACCACCTTTAATTATTAATTTGTAATAATATTAATTAATTAACTTTATTACAAAAATAGTTTGTTCAAATTTTAAAACTATATGTTATGAAATAAATGGACAATACAGATTAAATTTAAATATTAATTATATTTAAGGAATTTAGCATTTAATTGGATAATATTCTAATAAATCTCTTTGGATTAAAAATATTCATTTTTAGAAAATACTTTTAATCATTTTATATGGTTTTACAATATTATATTATTATAATAAAACAAAGGAGACTTTTTATTATGATAAAAGGAATAGATGTTTCAGGTTGGCAAGGTAATATAGATTTTTCTAAAGTAAAAAACTCAGGGATAGAAATTGTTTATGTGAAGGCAACTGAAGGAACAAAATTTGTAGATTCTAAATTTGAACAAAATTATAAAAACGCAAAAGCTAGTGGATTAAAAATAGGTGTTTATCATTTTTTAAGGCCTAATCAAGATATAGATGCTCAAGCTAATTTTTTATATAGTAAAATAAAGGATAAATCTTTTGATTGTAAAATAGCTATTGATATAGAAGTAAATCCAGGCTACTCAAAAAATTCTATTTCAACTATGGTTGATAATTTTGCAAAAAAAATAATGGCTTTAACAGGCTTAGATGTGGTTATTTATACCTACTTAAGCTTTATTGAAGAAAGTTTAAATAGTACTTTAGATAAATATCCTCTCTGGATAGCTCAATATGGTGTATTTTCACCTAAAAGAAACTCTGTATGGGGTAATGAGTATGTAGGATGGCAATACTCTGAAAGTGGTAATGTAGCAGGTTGTGAAAGTAACAGTACTGATTTAGATTATTTTACAGAAGGGATATATTTAACTAGAAGTAATCATCCAACAGTTGATAAACCAATAGAAAAACCAGTAAGTAGTATTGGATTTAATGTTGGAGATAAAGTTAAAATTGTAGGTACTAAATATGTTACTGGTCAAACTATACCAAGTTGGGTAAAAGAAAATATCTATAGTATTGAAAGTATAGTAAATAATAAAGTATTAATAAAAGAAATACAATCTTGGGTTTATTTATCAGATTTAGTTAAAAGTTCTTCTTCAAATGGCTTAACTAGTAATTCTAACACCTACACTGTTAAATCAGGTGATAATTTAGATGGAATAGCAAAAAAATTTAATACTACTGTTAACGCCTTAGTTAAATTAAATTCTATTAAAAATCCTAATTTAATTTATGTAGGACAAGTTTTGAAAATTTCTTAAATTAAATATTAATTTATTTTTAGGATAAAATAAATTTAATCAAATAAAATTCAGATGTTTTTAGCATCTGAATTTTCTATTTAATTATTTAAGGAGGGGATAAAGTTGTTTAAAGATTTTAATAGAGAAAATTGGGTAAGTTATTTAGCTAATAATAAAGTTCAAAATGATGGTTTATTAGATGAAGAAACAGAAAAGGCTTATGAAAAATTTTTATTAGATAATGCTTATGATGAGGAAAAGAGAAATATTTTTCATAAAAGCTTACAGGAAGATGTTGATTTAGAAATATTAAGAGTTGCTAGAGAAGAGGAACAATTTGAAGATTTAGAAATGTATAAAATATATGCATCCAAATTAGAAGAAGTAGAGACTATAGAAGAGGATGAAATTTTAAATAGTGAGTTTGATTGGTAATTTCTTTAGGATTTAGTGATAATTAAAACTAAATCCTTTTTTTATTTCCTATTTTAGTGTATGATTGATAAAGTATATAAGTTAAATAGTGTAAAACTTTGGTAATCTTTTATATAAAAGTTTAATATTTTATAAAATATTTTGTGATTAATTGAAGGTTTATATTGCATAATATATAATTTTAATATAGTTATAATATTTATATAATAATAAGTATTAAATTTAGGAGAAAAATTATGGAAAAAATAGATTTTAAAAAAGAAGCATTAAAAATAAAAGATGAAATAATAGAAATTAGAAGAGACTTTCATGAAAATCCTGAATTAGGATTTGAAGAATTTAGAACATCTCAAAAAATCAAAGAATTTTTAAAAAAAGAAAATATAAAATTTATTGAACTTGCTACAACAGGAGTTTGTGGAATTATAAAAGGTGAATTAAATTCAGAGAATGAAAAAGTAATAGCTTTAAGATCTGATATTGATGGTTTACCAATGAATGAAAAAAGCAATTGTTCATATAGTTCAAAAATTCAAGGTAGAATGCATGCCTGTGGACATGATGCTCATATGGCAATATTATTAGGTGCTGCAAAGGTACTTAATAATAATAAAGATAAATTTTCTGGAACTATTAAATTAATTTTTGAGCCTGCAGAAGAAACTATTGGAGGAGCTCCATTTATGATAAAGGAAGGAGTTCTTGAAAATCCAAAAGTAGATGCTATAATAGGACTACATGTTGAAGAAACTATTAATTGTGGTGAAATAATGATAAAAAGAGGAGTTGTTAATGCAGCATCTAATCCTTTTACAATAAAAATAAAGGGGAGAGGTGGTCATGGTGCTTATCCTTATATGGCTATTGATCCAGTAGTTATAAGTTCTCAAGTAGTACTTGCACTTCAAACAATTGTTAGTAGACAAATTAAACCTGTTAATCCTGCGGTAGTTACAGTAGGAAGTATAAATGGTGGAACAGCACAAAATATAATTCCAGATGAAGTTGTTTTAAAAGGTATTATAAGAACAATGACTCATGAGGATAGAGAATTTGCTAAAAAGAGATTAAAAGAAATTGCAGAGGGTATTTCTTTAGCAAATGGTGCTACAGCAGAAGTTGAGATAGAGGAAAGCTATCCTTGTCTTTATAATAATGATGAGATGGTTGAGGTTGTTAAAAATAGTGCAAAAGTTATTTTAGGTGAGGAGTTCGTAAAAGAACAAGAAGCTCCTAAACTTGGAGTTGAAAGTTTTGCTTATTTTGCAAATGAGAGAGATTCTGCATTTTATTTTTTAGGAATCAGAAATGAAGATAAAGGTATAATCTATTCAGCACATAATTCAAAGTTTGATATAGATGAAGAAGCTTTAAGTCTAGGGATAGCAATTCAAAGCAAAAGCGCTTTTGATTATTTAACAAAATAAAAAAACAAATAAGATGAGAAAGTAAAAAACATTAGGAGTTGATTAAATGAATATAGAAATAGGTTCAAATGAAGCAGGACAGAGGTTAGACAAGTTTTTAAGAAAGTTATTAAAAGATGTACCATTAAGTGCAATTTTTAAAGCGCTTAGAAAAGGTGATATAAGAGTAAATGGAAAGAAACAAAAGGAAAAATACATTTTAGAAGAGGGAGATACTTTAGTAATTAAATATATTCAAAGTAATATGAAAAAAAATAAAACAAAGAATTTCCAAATGGTTGATCCAAGTAAAATTAGAATTGTATATGAAGATGAAAATATGGTTCTTATTGAAAAATGGCCAGGTGTTTTAGTTCATTCAGATAAAAAAGATGGCCCAGCAAGTTTAAATGATTATGCTTTATCATATTTATACAAAAAGGGAGATTATACTCCAGAATCAGAAATTACTTTTACTCCAGCACCATGTAACAGATTAGATAGAAATACTTCTGGAATAGTATTCTTTGGTAAAAACTTTGAATCATTAAAATTATTAAATGAAATGATTAGAGAAAGAAGAGTAAAAAAATATTATTGTGCTTTAGTAAAAGGAAGAATAAAAGATGGTAAATATGAAGCCTTTATAACTAAAGATGAAGAATATAATAAATCTACAGTGTTTGCTACTGAAAAAAATAATACAAAAAAAATTCAAATGGAAGTTACTACTATTGAAAGTAATGGAGCTTACTCATTAATTGAAATAGAATTAATCACAGGAAGAAGTCATCAATTAAGAGCTCATTTAGCATTTTTAGGAAATCCTATAGTAGGTGATTTTAAATATGGAGATAAAGAGTTGAATTCATTTTATGAAAATAAATACGGATTAAATTATCAATTCTTATATGCTTATAAAGTTGTATTTAAAGAAGTGCCAGATAAATTTAGTTACTTAAAAAATAAAACTATTGCAGAATCATTACCACCGATATTTAAAAAAATTAAAAGGGATGTTTTTAAATTTATAATTTAATAAAAAAAACATAGTTTAAGATTTAAGGGGTAAAATTATGAAAGAACAATCAACAACTAAGGGTTTTGCTATGCTATCTTTAGCAGCAATTATAGCTAAAGTTTTTTCTCTAATCTATGTACCTTTTTTAACTAGAATTTTAGGGCCTGAGGGAATGGGGATTTATTTTCAGGTTTATGATGTCTTTGTTTTTATATATGCGTTACTTAATATTGGAATACAAATGGCATTATCTAAATATGTTTCGGAGTTAAGTGGACTTGGAAATCATAAAGATGCTTTAAAGGCTTTTAAAATAACAAGGGCATTTTTATTTTTCTTTGGAGGATTTCTAACATTTTTATTAATGTTTAGTTCAAGGTTCATAGCAAAAGGATTAAATAATAACCAAATAATTTATGGGTTAATTTTTTTAGCACCAGCTATACTTATAACAAGTTTATTTGCAGTTTATAAAGGATATTTCCAAGGAATTAATAATATGAAACCATTAGCAGTGGCTACAGTTTTAGAACAAATAGCTAATGTAGTTTTCAGCTTGATTTTTGCAGCAATATTTGTAAAAGTATCGATTCCTTTAGGAAGTGCAGGAGGTACACTTGGAACTTCTCTTGGGGCTTTATTAGCCTTAGTATATTTAGTTTACATATTTTATGTTTTAAATTTAGACAAATTAGCAAGTAAAAATCATGATCTAAATGTAAAAAGATTAAAAAATAAAACCATTATAAGAAAAATATCTTTTTATGCATTTCCTATAATGTTAAGTTCAGGACTTCAGAATTTTGGAAATGTTATAGATATGGCTAATGTACAAAGTAGGTTACTTTATGCTGGATATACATTACAAGAAGCTAATACAATGTATGGACTTTTAGGGCAATGGAGAACTTTAATTAATATACCGTTATTATTTGCAACAGCTTTAGGAACGGTTATATTACCTGTTATTTCTAAAGCTTACATATTAAAAGATAGAAAAACTATTAAAGAAAAAATAGCCTTTGCCTATAGATTCACTTATTTATTAGCTATTCCTTCCACTTTTGGACTAGCTGTTTTAAGTAAGGAGATTTATAAATATATTTATGGAAATACTACTGGTTATTATATGATGGTTATTGGATCAGTGGTTGTAATACTTATGTCTATTGTCCTTATACAAAATATTGTGTTACAAGCTGTTAGTAAGTTTTACTATGTTATAGGAACATTGATAATAGGTTTAGTAGTAAAGTTTATATCTAATTATGTTTTAGTAGCTAATAAAAATATAAATATTTATGGTGCCATAATAGGTTTTATTTTATGCTTTTTAATTTCTATGGTTCTAAATCAGAAAAAAATAAAAAAGGCGTTGTCTGTAAATATAAATAATTTAAAATTATTTATTAAACCATTAATTGCATCTGTTTATATGGCTATTGGTATTTTTATAACTAAAACTTTAATTTATATGGTTATTGATTTTGATAAATTTAATACACTTACAGGAATAATATCATTATTAATAATGATAATTATTGGTGGTATTCTTTATTTACAGGGAATCATAATTTTAGGAGCAGTTAAAAAAGATGATATATTAACGTTTTCTCCTAAGCTATATAATAAAATACCTAATTATATAAAAAATAAATTAGTTTAAAAATAAAACCCTATCGCTATTATGATAGGGTTTTTTGTTTTTAATAATGTTTTTTTATTATAAATCTTTTATTTTTAGTTGAATTTATTAAGATAAAAAATAAGAATACTGTTAAAGTAGCTATAATTAAACTTTGAATTCTATAATCCATATTAGGGGTTAAAGATAAAATTAATTTAAAACAATTAAATGCTAGTACTGAACCTAAGGCGTAAATTATTAAGTTAACAATAGATAATTCTAAATTAATTACTTTATAAACTTCATATAAATTCAAAAGTAATGAAACTATAGAAACTACTGCCATTGTTATAGCATAGGACATTATGTTTATAGATGGTATAGCAGTTAAGAAAAATAGTAAAGTAATTTCTAATATTTCTGTAATAATAGTATTTTTTAAGATAATATTAGGTTTATCTAATCCGTTTAAAATACCAAACATTGTATTTGAAGCAAATAAAAATGGCATTGCTAAAGATGCTACCTTTATATAGGTGGCTAAATCATCTCTTTTAAAGAATATATAACCTAGGGAATTTGGAATACAAAGACAAATAATAGTTGTACAAATTCCTATAATAAAGGAAATTTTAATTACATTTTTAATTCGCCGAGAAACAGAACTCAAATCATTTTTACTTAAACTTTTAGATAAATCAGGAATTAAAAGAGTATTTAAAGAACCTATTACGATTAAAGGAAATGTAACTATAGCTAAAGCCATTCCGGAATATTTACCAATGAGAGCTAATGCTTCACCATATTGAAATCCAGCTATCATAAGTCGTCTAGGAACAATTAAAGTAGATACAGTAGAAAAAGTACTTATTAAAAATCCATTTAAACAAAGTGGAATAGATGTGATTAAAACATCTTTAAGTAATTCTTTTTTTCTTTTAGTTTCTCTAATTTCAACGGGAATTTTTTTTGCTGTATATTTAAATGCACCAAAAAGTAAAATTAGACTTTGGAATTCACCTAAACAAATAGATAAATAAGCAAGCATTACTAAATTTTCTAGGCTATTGGTATTGAATATGAAAATTAATATAAATATTAGGAAAATCCTTAATGCTTTTTCTAAAATATCTATAAATGCTGGGATTTTTATTTTAGTAACTCCATAGAAATATCCTTTTAAAATATTTGATAAAGCTATACAAACCATAGCAGGTGCTGTAATTAATAAAGCTTTTACTGTTCTAGGATCTTTAATCCAAAACTCTCCAATTGTTGGAGATAAAAAGAAAACCAATATTCCAATTAAAAAAGCCCAAATAAAATTAAATGTAGCTACCGTTCTCATTGTTTTAAGTATGTTATTAAAGTCATTTTTAGATGAATATACAGCAGTTATTTTTGATATAGAGGCAACTACACCTGCAGTCATTAAAGATATAAATAAATTATATATAGGCATTACAAGACCAAAAAGACCAACACCTTCAGGACCTAAAATCTTAGATAAATAAATTGAAAAAATAAATCCTAAAACACCGGTGGTTAAATTAGAACTAGTTAATAAAAATGAATTTCGATAAAAATTATCTTTACTCATAAAGCGCCTCCTTTGTAGAAGTTTAACAATAAAGAATATTCTGTAGAGTAACTAAATATTACATAAAATTTTAGAATTATCTTTTTAAAAAACATAATTTTTTTTGTTTGCTAAACATATAATCTATAGAAATCAATATTAAAAGTTGGAGGGTTATGAAAAAAAAATATATACTAATAACTTCTATTGTTATTACATTAGTGCTTATTTTAACAATTTTTTTTGGAAATGAAATTGAAACTAGTTATATAGTATCTGAATATAATTATGAAATTTTATCTAAAGGATTAAAAGGGGCCAATTCATTTCAAATTGATAAAAATGGAGAAATATATCTATCTTATGCAAATCAATTATTAAAATTAAAAAGTGATAATACAAAAGAAAAAATAGTTATAAGTCATAAAGGAAATTTAGGAGATATAGAAATATATAAAAATAATTTATTTTATATATTAGGTGAATCCTTGATATTAAAAAATTTAAACAGTAAGGAAGAAACTATTATAATTGATAAAATACCTAACTATGGAGATGTAACTTTAAATAAATTATTGATTAAAGATGATTATCTTTATTTAACTATAGATTCTGCAACTAATTCTGCTGTATTATCTAAAGAAGATTTAGATAAAAATCCTAATAATAAAGGAGATTTATCTCCTATAGAATTAGAACTTAATGGAATTAATTTTGAAAAGGGAAAAACTGGTGCTTTTTCAGAATATGGAAAGAAAAATTCAAAGGGAGAAAAAATAAAGGAATCAGAATTAGGACATAGTTCTATAGTAAAATTAGATTTGAAAAATTTTTCACAAACTTTAGTAGCAACTGGAATTAGAAATGTAGCAGGAATTGATTATGATAGTTTAGGAAATATTTATATAACTGTAGGTGGAATAGAGGAAAAAGGTAATAGAGCTTTATATGGTGATAGTGATTATATATATTCTTTAGAAAATGAAGGCTTATGGTATGGATGGCCAGATTATAGTGGGGGAGATCCTATTGATTCATCTAGATTTAGAAAAGAAGGTAAGCCAAAACAACAATTTATTTTAAAGAAACATCCTAATTTACCACCAGCACCATTTTATCAAAATGATTCTATAAATAGTTTAGGAGAATTAGTAATAGATAAATCGGGAAGTTTGATTTCTAAAGATTCAATGATAATTTATGATAAGGTAAATAATAGTTTTTTATCTTTAAATAAATTCGGTGAAAAAAAAGAAATTACTAAATTTAAAAATGGATATATATCTGATTTAAAATTTTATGAAAATGAATTATATTTTTTAGATAATGAAAATGGATATTTAGTAAAATTGAAAAATGATTTTATTTCAAATAACAATAAAATGAAATTTTTAATTTTAGTAGGAGTATCTTTTATTTTCTTAATATTAGCATATTTCTTTAAAATATTACGAAAAAAATAAATAAGAGAAGCAACCTTTAAAAGGGTTGCTTATTTTTGGTAAAAAATGTAAAATTAACTTGTAAAATTAATTTGGAGGTTTAAAAATGAATATAAAAGGGAAAAGATTATTTGTAAATTTAAATTTTTTTTCACCAAAAGGAAATTTATTAGATATAAGTAATGATAACTCAGGGATAATATATAATTTAACCAAACATAATATTCAAACTGTTGATATAGATGAAATAAAATTAGAAAAAGATTTAAAATATCAAAGTTGTGCAATATTTTTTGTTTGTAGCTTGCTTGGAAAAGTTGAACTAAATATGCTTTTCAATGATATAGAAAATATGTTAGATGATAATAGTGAAATTTATATTTGGGATAGGATTAAAAATATAGGTGAAATTATTAATGATGAAATTTTTGCATTATTACCAAATCAAGAAACAAAAAAGTTTAAATATATAAATTTAAATCCATTTTCACAATTTAATTTAGAGAACTTAGAAAAAACACTTGAAAAAAGCTTTGAGATAACAGAAACTATTATTTGGGATAAAATAATTTATTTCAAAGCCAAAAAGAAGGGAACGAATAAAGATGAAAATACTTTTAGTAGGGATAAACTCGAAATATATACATAGTAACTTAGCAATAAGATATTTAAAATCTTATTCAGAGAAGCTAGATTATCAAGGAGAAATTAAAGAATTTTCAATAAATGATAGAGTAGAAAATGTGTTAGAAGGAATTCTAGAAGAAGGGGCTGATGTAATAGCTTTTTCTTGTTACATTTGGAATATGGAATTCATTAACAAACTTTCTAAGCTTATAAAATTAGTAAATCCAAAGATTGAAATTCTTTATGGAGGACCAGAGGTTTCTTATGGTGCTAAAGAATTTTTAGAAACCCATGAAGGTGAATACCTTATTGAAGGCGAAGGTGAGGTAACTTACAAAGAATTTGTTGAATTTAAATTAGGTATGAGAGAATTAGATACTATAAAAGGCTTATACTTCAAAAAGAATGATATCGTTAATTTCAATGGTAGAAGAAAAGATATGGATATGAATGATTTAGTATTTCCATATGATGAAAGTAAAACAATTGAAAATAAAATTGTATATTATGAAGCAAGTAGAGGATGTCCTTTTAAATGTTCTTACTGTTTAAGTTCTGTAATGAATGGAGTAAGATTCTTAAATATTGAAAGAGTAAAAAAAGAATTAACCTATTTTATGAATAATGAAATACCACTAGTGAAATTTGTAGATAGAACTTTTAACTGTAATAAGAAATTTACTAGAGACCTTTTAGAATTTTTAAGTAATCAAGATACTGAAACTAGATTCCATTTTGAAATTGCAGCAGATATTTTAACTGATGAGGAAATAGAACTTTTAAATAAAGCTCCAGTTGGAAGATTCCAATTAGAAATAGGTGTTCAAACTACTAATTTAGAAGTTTTAGAAAATATCAATAGAGTTATAACCTTTGAAAACTTAAAGGACAAAGTTCTAAGAATAGCTAAATGTAATAATGTAATGCAACATTTAGATTTAATAGCTGGACTTCCAGGAGAAAATTTTAATTCTTTTAAAAAGTCATTTAATGATGTTCATTCTTTAAGACCAGATGAAATACAACTTGGATTTTTAAAATTGTTAAAGGGATCATCAATGAGACTTGAAGCAGAAAAATGGGGAATAGTATATTCACCTTACGCTCCTTATGAAATATTAAAAAATAAAGATATAAGTTATGAGGAACTTTTAGTCTTAAAAAAAGTAGAACATGTTACTGATAAATATTATAATTCAGGAAGATTTAAGAAGACTCTAGAATTACTATTAGATATTTATAATTCAGCATTTGACTTTTTCTATGATTTATCTAATTATTTCATAGAAAAAGGATATTTTAAAAGAAGTTTAAGTAATTTAGATTATTATACTGCTTTATATGATTTTTCAAAGGGATTTTTACATCAGGAAAAACTTTTACTTTTTGAAGAAGTTTTAAAATTTGAATATTTAAAATTCAATAATAAAAAATGGATTCCAGAATTTTTATATAGAGATATAAGTAAAGAAGAAGAAAAGGAATTAAGAATTAAAGTTAAAGAAGAATATGGATTTAAAAAATATCATATAGAAAAATATAGAATGAATATAATAGAATATATAAATGGAAATAAAATAATAAATGAAAAGACTTATATTTTATATAATTCAGAAAATGAAAATGAATTAATTATATTATAATTCAAATTTAATGCATAAAAAAACATGTAAATGATTTCGAGCTTACATTTTAATTAAATGTAAGCTCTTTCTTTTTTTTATTAAATATCTATTGATTTTTTTGTTTTAAAATGTAGAAATTTATACAAAAGAACTAGTGATAAAGCCATTTGATGAATAATTTGAGTATAAAAGGAAAACAAATTGTAAACAATGCTAAAAAGGACAAGTTTTCCAAAATAAGTTATTGAATTAAAAAAATAATTGTGTATAATAATAATTAGATTAAGTGTTAATTAATACTATATAAAGTATTAAGATATATTTTATAATCTTTCAAAAGGTGGTGAGATTTTGGCAATAGAGGTAATTAGTGAAATAAAGAAAGCTGAAGAGGCTGCAAAAGATCTTATAAAAGAAGCACAATCTGAAGTAAGGGATTTAATAGCTAAGGCAACTATAAATAGTGAAAATGAATATAAAAAAATAGTTGATGAAGCTAAAAATAAAGGTGAAAACAAAATAAAGGAAAAAATAGAGCTTGCAAATAAAGAAACAAATGATTTGTTTGTAGCTGGAAAAGAAGATTGTGCAAAAATACAATCAGTATCATCTGAAAAGATTGATGAAGCAGTTAAATTAGTGATTGAGAGGATTGTGAATATTCATGGCAATAGTTAAAATGAATAAATTCACTTTACTTACCTTTGAAGCAGAAAAGGAAAAGCTACTTGAAAAAATTCAAGGCTCCTTGGAAGTTGAATTTATCAACCTTCAAGATGATAATTTAATTGAAAAGAATGAAGTTCTTGAAAGTTTAAAAAAGGAAGAACTAGACTCTGAAACTTCTTTAATTGAAGAAAATGTGTCAAAAACTAAAAATTCAATTGAATTTTTAAGAGGTTATATTCCTGATGAAGGTGGAATTAAAGCAATGAAAAAAGGTAAAGAGAGCTTTACTTTATCAGAGCTTAAGGAAACTGTTGAATCAAGTAACTGGAAGGAAATTTGTTCTGAGGTTAAAGAATTTGAAACTACTCTTTCAAGTTTAGAAAATGAAAAAAATAGACTTGAGGGAGAAATAGAAAATTTAGTTCCTTGGAAAAAATTTGATGCTAAGTTAGGTGAAGTAAATGAATTAAAAATGACTTCAATGTTCTTAGGAAGTTTATCTAAACAGTATAAAACTAAATTAATTGAAGAAATAAACTCAGTTTCAAAAGAAACTTACATAGAGGTTGTTTCAGAAGATAATCAAGATATTTATATCTATGCTATTACTGTTAATGAAGATAAAGAAATAGTTGAAGAGACTTTAAAAACATTGGGTTTTTCAACATTTCAAAGTAAGCATGTAGAAGTTCCAAAACTTCTTATAGATGAATTTAAAGCATCTATAAAAGAAATAGACATGAAAAAGGCAGAGGTAAAAAAAGAAATTTTAACTTTTGCTGAAAAGAAAAGAACTTTAGAACTTGCTTATGAATATTATGAAAACTATTTACTTAGAAAGCAGGTAAATAAAAATTTACTTAAAACTGATAAAATAGTTTTATTCCAAGGATGGATTCCTGAAAAGGAAAATGATCTTTTAAAAGAGAATATTTCAAAGGTTGTGGGGGATACTTACTATTTAACATTTGAAGATGTTAAGGAAGAGGAATTTGATATTGTTCCTGTAAAACTTCAAAATAAAGGACCAGCAGAAGTTTTTGATTCAATAACAGAAATGTATAGTTTACCAAAATACAATGAAATTGACCCAACACCATTATTAACACCATTTTATATATTATTCTTCGGAATGATGGTTGCTGACTTTGGATATGGAATTGCAATGTTTGCAGCAACAGCTATAGTACTTAAGGTGTTTAATTTAGAAGAAGCTACAAGGAAATTTGTTAAGTTCTTTATGTATCTAAGTTTATCAACAGCTGCTTTCGGATTATTATTTGGAACAGGCTTTGGTATAGATTTAAAAACTAACCTTGGTATAGGTCTTATAAATCCAAGTAAAGATACTAATATATTATTATTATTAGCGGTTGGATTTGGAGTAGTTCAAATCTTCTTTGGACTAGGAATTAAGGCTTATATGCTTATTAGAGATGGAAAACCATTATATGCATTCTTTGATGTAGGATCATGGGTACTACTTCTAGTTGGACTTGCAATGTTAGTAGTTCCAAACTTAAGAATTGTAGGTGCTGTTCTTGCAATAGTTGGTTCTATAATAATAGTAGCAACTCAAGGAAGAAATGAAGCAACTACAGGTGCTAAAGTTGGACAAGGTTTATATGCTTTATATGGAGTTACAAGTTATATAGGAGATTTAGTTTCTTATACAAGACTTATGGCTTTAGGTATAGCAGGGGGATCAATTGCAGCTGCATTAAACCTTATTATAGGAATGTTACCAGGTTGGTCAATAATAATTATTGGACCTCTAGCATTTATAGCAGCTCATATATTTAATATGCTTTTATCACTACTTGGAGCATATGTTCATACTGCAAGATTACAGTATGTTGAATATTTCTCAAAGTTCTACGATGGAGGAGGAAGACCTTTCTCACCACTTAGAACTATCAATAAATATATAACTTTAAAAAAGGTTAAATAATCAAAATTTTAATAAATACTTAGGTGAATTTTAGGAGGATTTAAATTATGCAAAATTGGATTACATTTTTTACAGAATATGGTGGAATAATATTTGGAGCATTAGGTATAGCTTTAGCAGTAGGTATGTCAGGGATTGGATCTGCTAAAGGTGTTGGTATAGTTGGTGAAGCTGCTGCAGGACTTGTAACAGAAGAACCAGAAAAATTCGGTAAAGCATTAGTTCTTGAATTATTACCAGGTACTCAAGGTTTATATGGTTTCGTTATAGGTTTCTTAGCATTCAATGCAATGAGTAAAGGCTTAGATTTACAAAATGGTATGTTATTATTATTCGCTTGTTTACCAATAGCAATAACTGGTTTATGGTCAGGTATTGCTCAAGGAAAAGCTGCTGCAGCTGGTATTCAAATACTTGCTAAAAAGCCAGAGCATACAACTAAAGGTATAATTTTAGCTGCAATGGTTGAAACTTATGCATTATTAGGATTTGTTATCTCATTCTTATTAGTAAACATGGTTAAATAGTAAAAAAAAAGAGTAATTGTGAAGATTGGAGAAGTGGTTTAAGTGGCAAATTTAGAACAAATAACTTCTAAAATCAAGAAAGATTCAGAAACTCAAAAGGAAGCTATCTTAAAAGATGCTAAACTTGAATGTGAAAAGATAATAGAAAAGAAAATTTCTTCAGCTAAAAAATTAGCTGAAGAAATTCTTAAAAAATCTGAAACTGAATCTATTGATAGAAAGAGTAGAATATTATCAAGTGCAGAATTAAAAGTAAGAAATGAAAAATTAGAAGCTAAACAAGCTGTTATAGAAAATACATTTAAATTGGCAAAAGAAAAATTAAATTCAATGAATGAAAAAGAATTTAAAGCTTTTGTAAAAATGAAAATTTTATCTTTAAATATAGTTGGAGATGAAAATATAATTTTAAATAAAAATAATGTTAACTTAATAGATGAGGCTTTTATAGCTGAAATTAATAAAGAGTTAGAACTAAAAGGTAAAAAAGGACAATTAAAAATTAGTAAGTCTTTACAAGATTTTAATGGAGGATTTATTTTAGAAAAGAATGGAATAGAAGTTAATATTACATTTGATTCTTTAGTTGATTCATTAAGAGATGATATGGAATTTGAAATAGCGAGGATATTATTTAATTAAGGGGGATAAGGGATGAATGAAATGAAGTTTACCCAAGTGCTACCAAGACTTAGGGTTCTAGAAACCAGACTCCTTGATAAATCAAAGATTGATAGGCTTATAGATAGTAAGACATCAAATGATACTTTAAAAATACTTCAAGAAACTGATTATGCAGCGCATATGTCAGATATTAAAAAACCAGAAGAGTATGAAATTATTCTTTCAAGGGAACTTATTGGGATTTATGAAAATCTATATAAGATTTGTCCAGTAAGAGAAGTTATAGATGTAATATCTGTAAAATACGATTATCACAATCTTAAAGTTTTATTAAAGGGAAAGATTTTAAAAAAAGATTTTTCTTATATGCTAATACCAGTTGGAGTAGCTAAATTATCAGATTTAAAATATGCAATTGAAAATGACTATTATAGAGATTTAAATCCTATTATGAGAGAATGTATAGAAAAAGTTTCAATTGATTTTGAATCAAATAAAGATCCTCAAAGGATAGATACAATAATGGATAAATATCAATTTATGCATATTAAGGAATTAGAAAAAAATTTAAATCATAGTGGAATAGCTAAGTACATAGCTATGCAAATTGATTTAACTAACATAAAAACTTTATTAAGAGTAAAAAAACAAGGAAAAAATAAAGAGTTTTTAAATGATGTATTAATTTCAGGTGGAAAAATAGATAAAGAAAAATTTGTTTTATTATTAAATGATAGTACTGAAAATATTTTCAGTAAATTAAGTCATACTGATTATGCAAATATTATAAAAGAAGGTATTGCTGAGTATTCAGAAAGTGGTTCAGTTAGTTCTTTTGAAAAATTAGTTGATAATTATATTATGAATTATATGAAAGATGCTAAATTTATTACATCTGGAGCAATGCCGGTTATTGCATATTTATATGCTAAAGAAAATGAGATTAAGCAAGTTAGAACTATAATGGTAGGTAAGCTTAATAGCATTTCTGAGGAAGTAATAAGAGAAAGGCTACGTGATGCTTATGTATAAAAAAATAGGTGTTGTTGGAGATAAAGATTCTGTTCTAGCATTTAAGGCTTTAGGTGTGGATGTTTTTCCAGTAATTGAAGTTGAAGAAGCTAGAAAGACAGTTGATAGACTTGCAATGACAGATTACGCAGTAATCTTTATAACAGAACAGGTTGCAAAAGACATAGAAGAAACTATCGAAAGATATAATAATAAAGTTCTTCCAGCTGTGATATTAATTCCAAGCAATCAAGGAACTTTAAACATAGGATCAAAAAGAATTTCAGATAACGTAGAAAAAGCAGTTGGCGTTAATATATTATAGGAAGGTAGGTTGGATAACTTGAAAATCGGAAAAATTGTTAAAGTTGCAGGACCTCTTGTTGTAGCTGAGGGAATGGACGAAGCTAATATATATGATGTTGTAAAAGTTGGAGAAAAAGGATTAATAGGTGAAATTATTGAAATGAGAGGTGATAAAGCCTCTATTCAAGTATATGAAGAAACTTCAGGAATTGGGCCAGGGGATCCAGTAATAACTACAGGAGAACCTCTTTCAGTAGAACTTGGACCAGGACTTATTGAATCAATGTTTGATGGTATTCAAAGACCACTTGATGCTTTCTTAAAAGCAGCAGGAACAAACTTCCTTTCAAGAGGTGTTCATGTTAAATCCTTAAATAGAGATAAAAAATGGGGATTTGTACCATCTGTAAAAGTTGGTGAAGTTGTACAAGCTGGTGATATTATTGGTAGCGTACAAGAAACCCCTGTTGTTGAACATAAAATAATGGTACCTTTCGGAATAGAAGGAACTATTAAAGAAATTAAAACTGGTGATTTCACTATAGAAGAAACTATTGCTATAATTGAAACTTCAAAGGGTGATAAAGAAATTACTTTAATGCAAAAATGGCCTGTAAGAAAAGGTAGACCATATGCAAGAAAATTAAATCCAGTTGAACCAATGACAACAGGTCAAAGAGTTGTTGATACATTCTTCCCAGTAGCTAAAGGTGGAGCTGCTGCAGTTCCAGGACCTTTCGGAGCTGGAAAAACAGTTGTTCAACATCAAATTGCAAAATGGGGAGATGCTGAAATAGTTGTTTATGTTGGATGCGGTGAGCGTGGTAACGAAATGACAGATGTTTTAAATGAATTCCCAGAGTTAAAAGATCCTAAGACTGGTGAAAGTCTTATGAAAAGAACAGTACTTATAGCAAATACTTCTAATATGCCAGTTGCGGCTAGAGAAGCTTCTATATATACTGGAATAACAATAGCTGAATATTTTAGAGATATGGGATATTCAGTATCAATAATGGCTGACTCAACTTCTCGTTGGGCAGAGGCACTAAGAGAAATGTCAGGAAGACTTGAAGAAATGCCAGGGGATGAAGGATATCCAGCATATCTTGGATCAAGACTTGCTGATTATTATGAAAGAGCTGGTAAAGTTATAGCTTTAGGTAAAGATGGTAGAGAAGGTGCTGTAACAGCAATTGGAGCTGTATCTCCTCCAGGTGGAGATATTTCAGAACCGGTAACTCAATCAACTTTAAGAATAGTTAAAGTTTTCTGGGGTCTTGATGCACAACTTGCATATAAAAGACATTTCCCATCAATCAACTGGTTAAGTTCTTATTCATTATACTTAGAAAAAATGGGTACTTGGATGGATGAAAATGTAGCAGAAGATTGGTCAGATTTAAGAACAGAAGCAATGGCTCTTTTACAGGAAGAAGCTAACCTTGAAGAAATAGTTAGACTTGTTGGTATAGATGCTTTATCTGAAAAAGATAGATTAAAGCTTGAAGTTGCTAAATCAATAAGAGAAGATTATCTTCAACAAAACGCTTTCCATGAAGTTGATACTTATGCATCACTTGGAAAACAATATAAAATGCTTAAAGCGGTATTAAGCTTCCAAAAAGAAGCTCTAAGAGCTTTAGAAGCAGGATTATACTTAGAAAATATTTTAAAATTACCAGTAAGAGATAAAATTGCTAGAAGTAAATATATCCCTGAAAATGAGATAAACAAAATAGATGAAATCCGTGTTGAATTAAAATCAGTTATAGATAAACTAATCAGCGAAGGAGGAGTTCTTAATGCTTAAAGAATATAGAACAGTTACTGAAGTTGTTGGACCTTTAATGGCAGTAGAAGGTGTTGAAGGTGTTAAATATGATGAGTTAGTTGAAATAGAATTACAAACTGGAGAAATGAGAAGAGGTAAAGTACTTGAAGTTAATGGTGATAAAGCCATGGTTCAAATATTTGAAGGTTCTTCAGGGATTAATGTTAAAGGAACTAAAGCAAAATTTTTAGGTAGACCATTAGAGCTTGGGGTATCAGAAGATATGCTAGGAAGAGTCTTTGATGGAATGGGACGTCCAAAAGATAATGGACCAAAATTAATTCCTGAAAAAAGATTAGATATCAATGGTGAAGCAATAAATCCAGTTGCTAGAAACTATCCATCTGAGTTTATTCAAACTGGAATTTCAGCTATAGATGGATTAAATACATTAGTTAGAGGTCAAAAGCTACCTGTTTTCTCAGGAGCTGGTCTTCCTCATTCACAACTTGCAGCTCAAATTGCAAGACAAGCTAAAGTTTTAAATTCTGATTCAAAATTTGCTGTTGTATTTGCAGCTATAGGTATTACCTTTGAAGAAGCAGAATTCTTCGTTGAAGAGTTTGAAAAAACAGGTGCAATAGATAAGTCAGTTTTATTTATGAATTTAGCATCTGATCCAGCTATCGAGAGAATAGCTACTCCAAGAATGGCTTTAACAGCAGCAGAATTCCTTGCTTATGAAAAAGGAATGCACGTTCTTGTAATAATGACTGATATTACTAACTACTGTGAGGCTTTAAGAGAAGTTTCAGCAGCTAGAAAAGAAGTTCCAGGAAGAAGAGGATATCCAGGTTACTTATATACTGACCTTTCTACTTTATATGAAAGAGCAGGAAGATTAGTAGGTAAAGAGGGATCAATAACTCAAATTCCAATATTAACAATGCCAGAGGATGATAAAACACATCCAATTCCTGATTTAACAGGATATATAACAGAAGGGCAAATAATATTATCAAGAGAACTTTATAAAAAAGGTATAATGCCTCCAATAGATGTTTTACCATCTTTATCAAGACTTAAAGATAAAGGGATTGGTAAAGGGAAAACAAGAGAAGATCATGCTGATACCATGAACCAATTATTCTCTTCTTATGCACAAGGAAAACAAGCAAAAGAGCTTGCATCAATCTTAGGAGAATCAGCATTATCTGATACAGATAAAGCTTATGCTAAATTTGCAGAAGCTTTCGAAAAAGAATATGTTTCTCAAGGACTTACTACTGATAGAACTATAGATGAAACTTTAGCTCTTGGTTGGAAACTCCTTAAGATATTACCAAAATCAGAACTTAAGAGAATTAGAGATGAATATTTAGAAAAATATATGCCTTTAGGAGAGGATGAGTAGAATATGGCTCAAAGATTAAATGTCAATCCTACTAGAATGGAACTTTCTAAGTTAAAGAAAAGATTAGCAACAGCTACTAGAGGTCATAAATTATTAAAAGATAAGCAAGATGAATTGGTTAGACAATTCATCGAGCTTGTTAAATATAATAATAAGTTAAGAGCTGCCGTTGAAAAAGAACTTGGTGGTTCATTAAAAGACTTTGTTATGGCTAGAGCTGGAATGAGTTCAGAGTTTTTAGAAGAAGCTATATCATATCCAAAAGATAATATAACAGTTGAGGTTGGAAATAGAAATATCATGAGTGTTAATGTTCCAGTTATGAACTTCAAAAGAGAAAATGAAGGTGATGCTGGAAGTATTTATCCTTATGGTTTTGCTAATACATCTGCTGAACTTGATGATGCAATTGGTAAATTACATGGTATTCTTCCAAAACTTTTAGAACTTGCAGAAGTAGAAAAATCATGCCAATTGATGGCTGATGAAATAGAAAAAACTAGAAGAAGAGTTAATGCTCTAGAGTATATGACTATTCCTCAATTACAAGAAACAATAAGGTTCATAAGAATGAAACTTGATGAAAATGAAAGATCAGCATTAACTAGACTTATGAAAGTAAAATCTATGATAGCAGAAAGATCTTAAAAGAGTGCCTTTAAAAGGTACTCTTTTTTTAATGCAAATTGAAAAAAATTTTTTGACAAAATTAAATTAATTATAATTTAATGTTTTTTTTTGTTATATATTATATTAATATTTAATTTTTTATGTTATAATCTGGATAAGGTTTACAATAAAGTTATTTTTTAGGGGGAGTGAATTTTGAAAGATACTATTAAACTTTCAACTATGGAAGAAATAAAAACTTATTCTGATCCTTATAGATTAAGAATAATAACTTTTTTAAGGAATAGTAAAGAAGAGGCTACAGTTAAAGAAATTGCAGATTATTTAGGAGAAGTTCCAGCAAAAATTCATTATCATATAAAAAAATTAGAAAGAGCTGGAATAATAGAATTAGTAAGAACAAAAGAAATTAAAGGAATTATAGCTAAATATTATTATTTAACAGCTAATAATTATTTAATTGAAGGAGAAGAGATTCAAACTCAAACCCAAAAGGTTTATAAATCTCAAGTTCTCAATATAGTTAATGATTATTATGATAAATCAAAAGAAAAATCTATAGATACTTTAATAAAAAAATTTAATAATACTGATAATAATGCAATATCTATAATTTCAAGAGATATGAATATAGATGAAGAAAATGTGAAAAATTTTGATAAAGAACTTAGAGAATTAGTAAAAAAGTATGAAAGTTTATCAAACCAACACACTGAAAAAAATTCCTGTCATATATTTTCTGTTTGTTTGAATCAAGGAAAATAAATTTAATTTATTAAAGTGAAAATTTAATATAATAATAATTTATGTTAATAATAACAATGTATAATTAGAAAGGATTATTATTATGTTAAAATATTTAATTGCTATAGTTACGTCATATTTTATCTCAGTTTTTTTAATTCCAATTTTAATAAAAATAAGTTTCAAAATAGACTTTACTGATAAACCTACAAAAAGAAAAAAGCATTTAAATGATACACCATTAATTGGCGGACTAAGTATGTATATAAGTTTCTCTATTATTTATCTTATGTATTCTTTTAAATACCAAATAGCTAAAGCTTTGTGTATTCTCATAGGAGCAACAATAATACTACTAATAGGATTAGTAGATGACTATTATAAAACTCAAAGGAAAGAATTCAAAATAGCCCCTAGAATTTTTATTCAAATAGGAGTTGCTACAATGATGTTTTTCAATGATATAGTTTTTAAAGGGTTTACTAATCCTATAAGTGAAAGCTTTATAAGCTTCCCTATATGGCTTCAATATTTATGTACAATTACTTGGATTGTTGGTGTGGTAACGGTTATTAATTGGAGTGATGGAATGGATGGCGTTGCTGGAAGCATTGTTTCAATTTCATCTATAACTTTATTATTAGTATCTTTAGTGAAAAATCAAATAACTATGGCTTTAACAGCTGCTATAGTACTTGGCTCAACTTTAGGTTTTTTAAAATTTAATAAACAACCAGCAAAAATATTTATGGGAGATTCAGGAGCAAATTTTTTAGGTTTTATTCTTGCAATAATAGCACTAGAAGGCAGTTTTAAACAAGCAACATTAATTTCAGTTCTAATTCCATTTATAATTTTAGGTGTACCAATTATTGATAACATTTTTGTAATTATTTTTAGGATTTTAAAAGGAAAAGAATTTTATAAGGCTGATAAAAGTCAAATTCACTATAGATTACAATCTAAAGGTCTTAATAAAAGTCAAATTTTAATTTACATATCCATTTTAAGTGGAATTCTTAGTTGTATATCGATTATTTTAGCATTATTAAAAATTTAAGTTTATAAATGAAGGCTACATTAAAATACTTTAATGTAGCCTTCATTTTTGTCGTTTTAATAAATATTCAAATAAAGTGTATAAAATTTATTTTTATACACTTATTAATAGTTTTTTATAAAAAAAATGCATAATTATTAAAATTGTCTATTGATTTATTCCAAAAAAAGGAATATAATTTATTCATACAAATTTTGGTAATTAAGGGGGCTATTTAAATGAAAAAAATCAATAAAGTAATATTAGCTTATTCTGGAGGACTTGATACATCAATAATGATTTCTTGGTTAAAGGAAAATTATAACTGTGAAGTAGTAGCGGTAGCAGGAGATGTAGGACAAGGAAAAGAATTAGAGCCATTACAGGAAAAAGCGCTAAAAACTGGGGCATCAAAATTATATATAGAAGATTTAAAAGAAGATTTAGTTAATGAAATAATTTTTCCAGCACTTAAAGCTAATGCTGTTTATGAAGAAAAATATTTATTAGGAACTGCTTTTGCTAGACCTTTAATAGGAAAAAGATTAGTAGAAATTGCATTAAAAGAAGGGGCTGATGCAATTGTTCATGGTTGTACCGGAAAAGGAAATGATCAAGTAAGGTTTGAAATGGCTATAAAAGCTTTTGCACCAGAAATGGAAATTATAGCACCATGGAGAACTTGGGAATTAAAATCTAGAGAAGATGAAATTGTTTATGCTGAAACAAGAAATATTGATATTCCTTTAACAAGAGAAACTAATTACAGTAAGGATAAAAATCTATGGCATTTAAGCCATGAAGGGCTTGATTTAGAAAATCCAGCTAACGAACCAAATTATGAAAAAATATTAGAATTATCAGTGACACCAGAAAATGCACCTGATAAGGCTACCTATATAAAAATTCATTTTGAAAAAGGAGTACCTACAAAAATTAATGAAAAAAATTTAGGTTCTGTTGAAATCATTGAAGAATTAAATAAAATTGGTGGTGCTAATGCTATTGGAATAGTTGATTTAGTTGAAAATAGATTAGTTGGAATGAAATCTAGAGGAGTTTATGAAACACCTGGTGGAACAATTCTCTATTATGCACACAAAGAATTAGAGTCTATTACTATTGATAGAGAAACATTACATTATAAAGAAACTATAGGAAAGAAATTAGGTGAACTTTTATACTATGGCCAATGGTATACACCTCTTAGAGAAGCTCTTATGTCATTTGTAAATAAAACTCAAGAGTTTGTAACTGGAGATATAACATTAAAACTTTATAAAGGAAATATAATAACTGCAGGAATTAATAGTGATTATTCTTTATTTGATGAAGATATTGCAACCTTTGATGAAGATGAGGTATATAATCAAAATGATTCTGAAGGATTTATAAATCTTTATGGATTACCAGCAAAAGTAGTTGCAATGAAAAGAAAAAATTATTTCAAATAAATTTATTAGGGAGTTGGAGTTATGAAAAAATTATGGTCTGGAAGATTTCAAAAGGATACTTCTAAAGATGTAAATGACTTTAATTCATCTATTACTGTTGATAAGGTGATGTATAAAGAAGATATCGAAGGTAGTATTGCACATGTTACTATGATTAGTAATTGTGGAATAATTTCTAAAAGCGAAGGAATAGAAATTATTGATGGATTGAAAGTTGTTTTAAATAAATTAGAAAATAATGAAATTGAATTAAGTTTAGATCAAGAAGATATTCACATGAATATAGAAACTTTATTAATACACGAGATTGGAGAAGTTGGAAAGAAACTTCATACTGCAAGAAGTAGAAATGATCAAGTAGCATTAGATATTAGAATGTATTTAAAAAAAGAAATTAATGAATTAAAAAATTATATTATTGAATTTCAAAAAATACTTTTAATAAAGTCTAAAGAGCATGTTTATACTATAATGCCAGGATATACACATCTTCAGAGAGCTCAAGCAGTTACCTTTTCTCATCATTTAATGGCCTATTCTGAAATGTTTAAAAGAGATTATGAGAGATTAGAAGATAGTTATAAACGAATTAATACTATGCCATTAGGATCAGGTGCTTTAGCAACAACTACCTATCCTATAAATAGAGTTATGGTAAAAGAACTTTTAAATTTTGAAAGATTAGGGCTTAATAGTATTGATTCTGTTTCAGATAGAGATTTTGTAATAGAATTATCAAGTAATTTATCACTTATAATGATGCATTTATCAAGATTTAGTGAAGAGGTTATTTTATGGTGTTCCTCTGAATTTTCTTTTATTGAATTAGATGATGGTTATTCAACAGGTTCAAGTATAATGCCACAGAAAAAAAATCCTGATATTGCAGAATTAGTTAGGGGCAAAACAGGAAGAGTTTATGGAAATCAAATGGCTCTTCTTACTATGATGAAAGGTATTCCACTAGCATATAACAAGGATATGCAGGAGGATAAAGAATTAATTTTTGATTCAATTAATACTACAAAGCTTTGTTTAGATATTTTTAGTAAAATGATAAGTACTTTAACAGTAAAAAAAGAAAATATGAAAAAAGCTTGTAAAGATGGCTTTTTAAATGCTACAGATTTAGCTGATTATTTAGTTAAAAAGGGTGTTGCTTTTAGAGATGCTCATAAAATTTTAGGGGAAATGGTTTTTTATTGTGTGGAAAATAAAAAACATTTAGAAGATTTATCTTTAAATGAGTTATCAAAGTTTTCTAATGTTTTTTCTGAAGATGCTTATGTTACTTTAGATTTAGATAACTCAGTTGAAAGTAGAAATGTTATTGGGGGGCCAAGTTCAAAACAAGTTTTAATTAGAATAGCAGAATTAGAAGAATATATAGTTGAGAAGATTAATTTAAAGGAGTGATTACTTTGATAAAGGTTGGTATTATTGGGGCTACCGGCTATGTTGGGGTAGAACTACTAAGACTTCTTTTAAATCATAATGTTACAAAGATAGTTGGTATTAGTTCAAAATCATTCAAAGGGAAAAATTTTTCTGAAGTTTATGAAGGATTTTATGGGATAACTGATTTAATTTGTGAAGATGAAGATTTAATTATAGAAAGAAGTGATGTTGTTTTTACAGCAATTCCTCATGGGTTAAGTGAGAAATTAGCTGAAAAAATATTAGCAAAAAATAAAATTCTTATTGATATGGGGGCTGATTTTAGATTAAGAAATGAAGAGGATTATAAATTATGGTACAATAAAGAATTTTTAAATAAACCTCTTCACAGTCAATCAATTTATTCAATTCCAGAACTTCATAGAAAAAAGTTTTTAACTGGAGATTTTAAAATTATAGCTAATCCAGGTTGCTATCCAACATCTATAGCACTAGGTTTAGCACCTGCATTAAAAGCTAACTTAGTGAAAGAAAATAGTATTATAATAGATTCTAAATCAGGATTAACAGGAGCAGGACGAAATGTAAATTTATTAAATCATTATGTAGAGTGTAATGAATCTATGAATGCATATTCTTTAGGGGGAATTCATAGACATACGCCAGAAATAGAACAAGTATTAGGTGAATTTTCTAAGAAAAAAATTCAAGTGACATTTACTCCACATTTAATTCCTATTAATAGAGGTATATTATCTACCATATATTTTGATTTAAAAGATGATAAATCATTAGATGAAATTTATTTAATCTACAAAAAATTTTATAAGAAAGACTTTTTTGTAAAAGTTCTTCCTTTAGGTAGCAATGCTAAAATTAAAAATGTTAAAAACTCAAATTATTGTAATATTTCAATTCATAAAGATGAAAGATGTAAAAGAATAATAGTTTGTTCTGTTATAGATAACATGGTAAAAGGTGCGGCAGGACAAGCTATTCAAAATATGAATTTATTATTTGGTTTAGAGGAGAATTTAGGATTAAAAACTGTAGGAACAGTATTTTAATATTAATTAATAAAATAGGGGGCTTTAAAAATGAAAATAATAAAAGGTGGTATAACGGAACCTAAAGGATTTTTAGCTTCTGGAATTCACTGTGGTTTGAAAAAAAGAAAAGAAAAATTAGATTTAGCATTAATTTATTCTGAAAAAATTTCAACAGCTGCAGCTGTATACACTAAAAACTTAGTAAAAGGTAATCCAATTTTAGTAACAAAAGAGCATTTAATAGATAATAAAGCTCAAGCTATTATAATAAATAGTGGTAATGCGAACACATGTACGGGGGTCGATGGATTAAACAAATCCTATCGAATGGCTGAATTAATTGGAGAAAGTTTAAATATAGATAAAAAAGATGTTTTAGTTGCATCTACAGGAGTTATAGGAGTTCCTCTTAATTTAGAAGTAATAGAAAATAGTATAGATAAATTAAAAGCTAATTTATCTATTAAAGGAAATATTTATGCCAGAGAAGCAATAATGACTACAGATACTATAAAAAAAGAAGTAGCTGTTTCTTGTAAAATTAATAATACTATTGTAAAAATAGGAGCTATGGCTAAAGGTTCAGGAATGATTAATCCTAATATGGCAACTATGCTTGCCTTTGTAACTACTGATGCAAATATTGAAGAAATTTTACTTAAAGAAGCTTTGAATTATGCTGTAAATAAGAGTTTTAATAGAATAAGTGTAGATGGTGATGAAAGTACAAATGATTCAGTTATGATATTAGCTAACGGATTAGCCGAAAATGAAATCATAAATGAAAAAAATGAAGATTATCATGAATTTGTAGATTCTTTAACCTATGTGTTGGTAGAATTATCAAAAATGATTGCTAGAGATGGAGAAGGAGCCACTAAGCTACTAGAATGTATAGTTAATAATGCTAAAACAGAAGATGATGCAGTGATATTAGCAAAAACAGTTATAAAGTCTAATTTATTAAAAGCAGCTATGTTTGGAAATGATGCTAATTGGGGAAGAATTCTTTGTGCTTTAGGGTATTCAAGAGTTAATTTTGATATAAATAAAATTATATTAGCTATAGAAAGTTCAAAGGGATATTTAGAACTTTTTAAAGAAGGAAGTCCTTTAAATTTTGAAGAAGAAAAAGCAAATTCTATTTTAGATTCTACAGAGGTAAGTATACTTATTAATTTAAATGAAGGAAATGAAAAAGGATTTGCTTTTGGCTGTGATTTGAGTTATGAATATGTGAGAATAAATGGAGATTATAGAACCTAAAAACAACTATAAGTATTAATAGGGGGTAGAGTCGTGAAAATATCAAATTTAACTAGAGCAAATACATTAATACAAGCATTACCCTATATTCAAGAATATTGTGGAAAAATTATAGTTGTAAAATATGGTGGAAATGCAATGCAGAACATACGTTTGGAGGAGGCTGTAATAAAAGATATTATTTTAATGAACTGTGTAGGAATAAAAGTAGTATTAGTTCATGGTGGTGGCCCAGATATAGATAAAATGTTAAAAAAGATAGGGAAAGAATCTGAATTTATAAATGGTTTGAGATATACAGACGAAGAAACTATGGATATTGTACAAATGGTCTTAGCTGGGAAAGTAAATAAAGAACTTGTATCATTAATAAATAAAAATGGTGGAAAAGCTATTGGGTTATGTGGAATAGATGGTGCAATGATAAAGGCAAGTAAAAAAGAAGCAGAAGTTGATTATGGATATGTTGGAGAAATTGATGAAATAAATATAAATGTGATTAATGATGCTTTAGAGAAAAATTATATCAGTGTTATATCTACAATAGCCTATGGAGAAGATGGTAAAACCTATAATATAAATGCAGACTTAGCTGCTGCAAAAATAGCCTCTTCATTAAAAGCAGAAAAGCTAATTATTTTAACAGATGTACAGGGAATTCTTAGAGATATTGAAGATGAAGACACTTTAATATCAAATATTCATTTAAATGAAGTAAAAGAAATAATGGAAGAGAATATAATTAAAGGTGGAATGATACCTAAAATAGAGTGTTGTAAAGTTGCTTTAGAAAATGGAGTTTCTAAAACTCATATAATTGATGGAAGAATTCCACATACTATACTTTTGGAGTTATTTTCACATAATGGTGTAGGGACAATGATAGAAAAATAAATAAAGGGATGGTTAGTTATGTTTAATAAAGAAGATTATTATAAGTACCTAATAAATAATTACAAAGTTTCTGACATAATTATAGACCACGGAATAGGCTCTTGTCTTTATGATATTAAGGGGAAAAAATATATTGATTTTACTTCTGGAATAGCTGTAAATTCTTTAGGTTATGGAAATGAAGAAATAACTACTGCAATATATAATCAAGCTAGTAAAATAATTCATAATTCTAATTTATTTATAAATGAAAATACAATAGAAACAGCTAAACTATTAGTAGAATTAAGTAACCTTGATAAAGTGTTTTTTGCTAATTCAGGAGCAGAAAGTAATGAGTGTGCTATAAAAATAGCAAGAAAATATAGTTATGATAAATATGGAGCTTTTAGAAATAAAATTTTAACATTAAAAGATTCATTTCATGGAAGAACTATAACTACTTTGAAAGCAACAGGACAGGAAAAATTTCATCAATATTTTTATCCTTTTACTGAAGGATTTATTTATGGAGAAGCTAATAATGTGGAAAATTTAAAAGAAATAATTAAAGAAAATACTGATATATGTGCAATAATGATAGAATTAATTCAGTGTGAAGGTGGAGTAATTGAATTAAAATCTAATTATATAAAAGAGTTAAGAGAAATTTGTAATAATAAAGATATACTTTTAATTATTGATGAAGTTCAAACTGGAATTGGACGAACAGGAAAAGTTTTTGCCTATGAACATTATGAAATAAAACCAGATATACTAACTCTTGCAAAAGCTTTAGGGAATGGAATACCTATTGGTGCAGTTGTTTGTAATAAAAAGACCTCTTCAGTTTTAAGTTTTGGAGATCATGGTTCTACTTTTGGTGGAAATCCACTTGCAACAGCTGTAGCTAAAGTTGTATTAAATAAAATTTCAAATAAAGAATTTTTAAGAGAAGTCAATGAAAAGTCTCAATATATTTTAAGAGAATTAAATAATATTGAAAGTGATAATATTATAGAACTTAGAGGAAAAGGATTAATCATTGGAATAGAAGTAAAGGGAAATCTTAATAATTATATAGAAAAAGCAAAGGAAAGAGGACTGTTATTATTAACAGCTGGGAAAAATACTTTAAGATTATTACCACCTTTAATCATAACAAGAGAAGAAATAAAAAAATCAATTAATATCCTTAAAGAAATTTTATAATTTTTTATTTTCTTAAATATAAATAATGAAAAAATGCTAAAAATATGTTTTAATATAATTATGTATTTTATTAAAATGTATTTTTAGCATTTTAATTTTGAAAGGGGCAGTTTACAATGGCAGTAAAAAAAATAGTTCAACTTGGAGCAGAATGTTTAAAAAAAGTTTCAACAGAAGTTGATAATATAGATAGTGTTAAAGGTCTTTTAAAGGATTTAAAAGATACTTTAGCAACAGTTGAGGGAATAGGTCTTGCAGCACCACAAATTGCTGTAAATAAAAGAGTCATATATATTAACTTTGAAGATGGAGAAAATGAATATGTTTTAATAAACCCTAAAATATTAAGTGTTTCAAAGAAAACTCATGAAGATTATGAGGGCTGTTTAAGCTATGTAATGCATGAAGGTTTAGTTGAAAGACCTATTAAAGTTAAAATAGAAGCTTTAAATGAAAATTGGGAAAAGAAAGTTTATGAGGCTGAGGATTTACTAGCTAGATGTTTCTTACATGAAATAGATCATTTAGAGGGAATTATGTATGTTGATAGAGCAACAGAAATGTATGAATTAGTAGAAGGCGAAGAATAAAAAACTATTACTATATAATACTTAAAAGTCAAATTGATATAAAGCTTAAGCTTTATTACACAATTTGGCTTTTATTCATTGATTATCTTATTTAAAGTAGAAAAGAGGTGATATTTTGAATAGAAAGATACTTCATGTAGATATGGATGCTTTTTTTGCATCAGTAGAAATATTAGATAATAGTGAACTAAAAGGAAAAGCTGTTATAGTTGGTGGTGGAAATGAACGAGGAGTTGTAACTACTTGTTCCTATGAAGCAAGAAAATATGGAGTAAAATCAGCAATGCCTGGATTTAAAGCTAAAGCCCTATGTCCTAATGGAATATTTCTACCTGTACGACATTATAGATATAAAGAAATTTCTAATAAAGTATTTACCCTTCTCTATAGTATCACTGATAAAATTGAACAGGTTAGTATTGATGAAGCTTATTTAGATATTAGTGATTTAGAAGAAGACTCTAAAGTTATTGCTTTAAAAATAAAAAAAATAATAAAAGAGGAAATTGGTTTAACATTATCCGTAGGAATTTCCTATAATAAATTTTTAGCTAAAATAGCTTCTGATTTAGAAAAACCAAATGGATTAACAGAAATAAAAGAATCTGATATTCAAAGATTATTATTACCTCTTAATATTTCTAAAGTTTATGGGTTAGGGAAAAAATCTGTTGAGAGATTAAACAATATAGGAATTTATAAAGTTAAAGATATGTATGAACTTCCAATGGAGATGTATGAAGAGTATTTCGGAAAATTTGGAAATGATATTTATCATAGAATAAGAGGAATTGATAATAGAGAAGTAAAGACTACTGGTTCTAGAAAATCAATTGGAAAAGAAACAACTTTAAAAAAAGATAGTAAAGATTTAGAGGAATTAGCATTTTACCTACAGGAATTTTCTGACTCTATTGAAAAATATTTATTAAAAAATAATTTAAAGGGGAAAACTATAACTTTAAAAATAAAAGATGTTGATTTTATTACACATAGTAAAAGTAAAACTTTAAATAAATGGTTAAAAGAAAGAACTGATATCTATGAAGAAGCTTTAAAACTTTTAAAAGAATTTCAATTAAATAAAAAATTAAGGCTTATAGGAATATCTTTATCTTCTCTTGAACTAGATACAAATAAACAATTAAGCTTATTTGATTAATTAAGTTTAATCTTACTTTTATAACAGTAAGGAGTGAATTGAAATGGATAAAGAAATATTATTAAATGAAAAAAAACACTTAAAAGAATTAAAAGACTGGATTAATACTGAAGAAAAAAGAGTTACTGAAGAGGAACTGGATTTAAAAGGAAGAATTTCTGGGTTAGAAAAGAAAAGTAAAGGTGCCTATAATCAAGAACTTGATATAAATAAAAAACTTTATAAAATAGTAAAAAAGAATTTAGATAATTATAACGAATCTAAAGAAAAACCTTATTTTGCTAGAATTGACTTTAGAGAAAAACGAAAAGATCCTGAAAGTTTTTATATTGGAAAGATAGGTCTTGGTGATATTCAAAATGGAGAAGAAAAGGTTATTGACTGGAGAGCGCCTATTGCTGATTTGTATTATAGTGGTACAGAGGGGGAAGCTTACTATAAGGCACCTTCTGGAGTAATAGAAGGTTATTTAAAGCTTAAAAGAAAGTTTTTATTAAATAATGATACTGGCGATATCGAAAAATATTTTGATGAAGGAATAAATGAGATAATTTTAAAATCTGCTGGAGAAGAAAGTGAAAATGCTTTAATTGATGAGTTTTTAAAAGTTAACTTAGAAGAAAGTACAGGGAAAAAATTAAAAGAGGTTGTTGCAACAATTCAAAAAGAACAAAATGAAATAATTAGAGCTGATAAAAGTTTTCCAATAATAATTCAAGGTTCTGCAGGGTCAGGGAAAACAACGGTAGCACTTCATAGATTAGCCTATTTAATGTATAGATATAAGGAAAGTTTATCAGGAAAAGATATTTTGGTAATTGCCCCAAATAAAATTTTCCTAGATTATATATCAGAGGTTCTTCCAAACTTGGGTGTAGAGTTAGTACCGCAAAAAACTTTTGATGAACTTGCTATTGAAACTTTAAAAATAAAAGGAAAACTTTTAAGTAAAGATAAAAAACTTATAAAAATGCTAGAAGATGAAGAAAATCCTGAAATAAAATATATAAAGAATTCTAGTAAGTTAAAAGGATCTTTTGCTTTTAAAGAAATTTTAGATAGATATATAAGAATTTTAGAAAAAAATGATAGTGAAATAGAGGATATAACAGTAAGAAATTATAAATTATTTGATAGTAAAGAAATTAAAAGACTTTTCTTAAAAGATTTAGTTAACTATCCTTTAAATAAAAGAAAAGATGAAATAAAAAGGTACTTTGAAAAAAAATTAGCTGATAAAATATTTGAAGTTTTAGATAAAATTGATTTTAAATATGAATATACCATAGCAAGAACTAAGAAAACTATTGAAGATGAAAAAGAAAGAAGAAAAGAAGTTGTAAGATTATATGATGAAAGAGATGCTGTTAAAGAAGAAATAAAAAAAGAAGGAAAAAAAGATTTTAATTTTTATTTCGAAAAGTGGAAGGGAATTAATACAGAAAATATTTATATAAATCTTTTTAAAGATGAAGAAACATTTCAATTAGCTACTTCTGGAAAGATACCAAAAAAATTATATGAATATATAAAAGAACAAATTATAAGTAATTCAGAAAAATCTATAATAGATTGTGATGACTTAGCGGCTATGCTATATTTACAATTTAAGATAGATGGTATTAAAGAAAGTGAACTTGTAAAACATATAGTGGTAGATGAGGCACAGGATTATTCACCTTTACAACTTGAAGTTATTTCAATGAAAGCTTTAGGAAGAAGTTTAACTATAGTTGGAGATATAGGTCAAGGAATATATTCTTATAGAGGTATCAATGATTGGAATAAAATAATGAATTCTATTTATAGTAATAAAGGCATATACAAATCTTTAACTCAAAGTTATAGAAGTACAGTAGAAATCATTGAATTTGCTAATAAAGTATTGAAAAAACAAGAAAATTATCCTAAACCAGCATTACCTGTATTAAGACATGGAGAGAAACCATCTTTAATTGAATTTAAAAACGGAAAAGACTTTGGTGAAAATCTTGATAAAATAGTAAAAGATATGATTGAGAAAGGGAAAAAATCTATAGCTATAATAGGTAAAACTTATAAAGAATGTAAGAAAATTAAGGATATAACTAAAAAATACTCCTCCTATGATTTTAAATTAATAAAAGATGATGACAAAAGTTTAGAATTAGATTTTATAATAATTCCATCTTATTTAACAAAAGGACTAGAGTTTGACTGCTCTATTGTTTATAATCTAAATAGTGAAACTTATAAAAATGTTGATATGGATAAAAAATTACTTTATGTTGTATTGACTAGAGCTTTACATTACGAATATATTTTTTATAATGGAAATATATCAGAACTTATAAATTAAGAAAGAAAGGTGCAAAAATTATGGATATGGATAAAAAAATAATGGCATTTAAAGATGAAGAAGGAAATAAAGTAGAATTTGAGGTTGTTGCTGAAATTTACTTAGATGAAGAAACTGAAAATGAAAAACAATATATGCTATTATCACCAGTTGAAGCAGAAGAAAATGAAGAAGTTGATATGTTTATTTTCAGAGTTGATGAAAGTGATTCTGGTGAAGAATACAATTTAGTAGAAGATGATGAAGAATTTACTAGAGTAAAAAAAGAATATAAAAAATTATTATATTAATACTAGGAGACAACTATGGATAAGCAATCAATTATAGAATTTTTAGAAGATAATAATTTTTCAGACATTGAAGAAATTAAGGTTAATTCAACAGATGAAATCTTAGGAATAAAATTTTTCTATGATTTTGATAAAGATGAAATTAATGCGGCTAAAGCCTATGCAAGTGAAGAAACAGATTATGATGAAAATGATACTCAATGGATAGCTACAGGAATAATTCCTTATCTAACAGATTTGGCTTATGATAATGTAAGCGAAATAATGGAAGATTTAATGGAAGAGTTTGAGCTAATAGGTAAATTTAAAGCTGAAGATATAAATACAAGTGATTATACTTACCAAAAAAATTACCTTTTATTAACAGAGGATGATTCTATTAATTTAGAGGAAGAATTGGATAATATTTAGTAAATAAATTTATAGTGTCTTACCTTGACATTTAATAGATATTTGATATAATAAAATCATGGAATGAGTCCTAGAATGTGCGCGAAGCTTATGTGTTCAACCTACATTTTGATATCGGGATTTGTGACAACTTTAATGATACTATATTCCCATCCTTTAGGATTTATACGGCAGGAAAAAGTAAAAAATTAAAGTGAACAAAACCCACCTGCGAGGAGCAGGTATGAATGAATAAGTGTGACGGCATTTCGGGAATTACTTTTGAAATTAAACTTTGCTAATTTTAGCAAAGTTTTTTTATTTTATAAAAAAGTAATTAAAGGAAATATTTACAATTTTTCTCCCTTAAGTTATAATTAATTTAATCAAAAGGGGGCAGATGTATGGAAAAAATTAAAATGATAACACCGTTAGTTGAAATGAATGGTGATGAAATGACTAGAGTTATTTGGGGGTTAGTAAAAGATAATCTATTAAATCCTTATATAGATTTAAAAACAGAATATTATGATTTAGGATTACAAAATAGAGATGAAAATAATGATCTTATAACTGTAGCAGCTGCAAAAGCAACAAAGAAATATGGAGTTGCTGTAAAATGTGCAACTATAACGCCTAATAAGGATAGAGTAACAGAATATAATTTAAAAGAGATGTGGAAAAGCCCAAATGCTACTATAAGAGCAATTCTTGATGGAACAGTCTTTAGAAGACCTATAATAGTTAATAATATAAAACCCTATGTTACTAACTGGAAAGCGCCTATAACAATCGCTAGGCATGCCTATGGGGATATTTATAAATCATCTGAAGTTGAATGTGAAAAAGGTGAAAAAGCTTATCTTTTAATTGATGGTAATAATGAAAATCAAAAGAAAATTTTAATAAAAGATTTTGAAGATTCAAAGGGTATTATTATGGGAATTCATAATTTAAATTCTTCAATAGAAAGTTTTGCTCATGCTTGCTTTAAATATGCTTTAGATAATAAAGAAGATTTATGGTTTTCATCTAAAGATACTATATCTAAAACTTATGATCATAAATTTAAAGATTTATTTAATGAGATTTATGAGAATAACTATAAAGAATTATTTATAGAGAATAATATAGAATACTTTTATACTTTAATAGATGATGCTGTTGCAAGAGTTATAAAATCTGAAGGTGGATTTATATGGGCTTGTAAAAATTATGATGGTGATGTAATGTCTGATTTAATAGCCACTGCTTTTGGTTCCTTAGCAATGATGACTTCTGTTTTAGTTTCACCTGAAGGTTATTATGAATATGAGGCTGCTCACGGAACTGTACAAAGGCATTATTATAAGCATTTAAAAGGAGAAGAGACATCTACTAATTCAGTAGCAACCCTTTTTGCTTGGACTGGAGCTTTAAGAAAAAGAGGTGAATTAGATTCATTAAGTAATTTATCTGATTTTGCAAATAAATTAGAAGAAGCTACTATAAAAACAATAGAGAATGGTTATGTTACTAAAGATTTATCAAATCTTTTAGTTAATGATTGTAAAGAAGTATTAAATACTGAAGATTTTATATTAAAAATAAAAGAAACTTTAGAAAATTCATTAGAGATAAAATAATAGAAGAGGCTAAAATGCCTCTTCTTAAAATGCCTCTTCTATTATTTTATTTATTTTAAACCTTGAATTTTCTCTCTTCAAGGATAGTTTCCATTCTATTAATTTAGAATCTTTTTCATCTTTTTTAGAAACTTTTCTAAATCTAAGATTCCAATTCATTGTTTCTACATTTCCTTTAGAATCCCAGCTTTCATCATTAAATATAGAATCTTGAAAAATATAAAAATAATTTTCTTTATCTAATTGATCAATAGTTTTTAATGCATCATAATTTAAATTCTCTGAAAAAATATCTGGTAAATCATAAAGATTGTAAGAGATAGTTATTAATTCTATGAATTCTTTTATTGATTCTAATCCAAAAATATCTATTTTTTCATAGGATATATTTTTTATATTATTATTTATAATCATATTTTTTTCAACATCTTCAATTGAATCATTTAAAGAAAAAGAAAGTAATTTTGGCGTTTTATTATTACCAGAATCAAGTATTCCAAAAATTTCATGAGTTGAACAATATAAATCTTTAAATCTATTCCCAGTCCATTTAAATAAATGGAAAATAGCTACATTGTTTTCATTTGATTGTATTATTATTTCTGGTATTTTATCTCTAGATAAATCAATAAACTTAATTGATATTGGCCAATAATCGGTAGCGAAGCCTAAAGTATTTATTGGAGATTTAACATCAAAAGAATATACTTTATCATTTATGTTACAAGAAACAGAATAATTATCTTTAGATGAAGATATGTATAATACATCTTTCTTCCCATCACCATTTAAATCAATTAAATAATTAGAAGACTCAGTGGTTGATACAAAGGTAGGTACAGTATCTAATTTATGAAAAAGATAAATTTTATTTAATATTATAATTGTAAAAAATGTTGAAAATATAAAAATAATTATTGCAGTGAATATTATAAATTTTTTTTTATTAAAATTTTTAGAAAACATTAAATAAATCACCTCATAATAATTATATGTATAATTAAAGAAATAATTCATTTATTATGTTCTCTAAATAAAAAAAGGTTAATAGTTTAGTCTATTAACCTCTTGCCAGTTAAGCATTTTCTTTACACTCTCCACAAACACCATAAAAATAACTTTGAGAATTTAAAATTTCAAAATTAGATATTTTTGATGCTGTATTGTTTAAATCTTCAACTTCTAAGCCGAATAAATCAACAACTTTTCCACATTTAACACATTGGATATGTGAGTGGTCTTCTGTTTTTGCATCATATCTAAAATTGCCTTCTCCAAGATTTAATTCTAAAACTAAATTAACTTCAGCTAATGTTTTTAAAGTTTTATAAACAGTAGCTAAACTCATAGTTGGGTATTCTTCCTGAATAGCTTTATAAATAGTTTCAGCTGATGGATGTTCATCAGTACCTTTTAGATATTTATATACTGCTAATCTTTGAGGTGTAAGTTTAAGTTTTTTTTCTTTAAAAATTTTTGTAATGTTATCCATATATATCATCCTTTATTAATCATTCTTTATTAATTCATTTAACTAACTTTATTTTATAATAATCATTATTAACTGTCAATTATTATTAACTGGAAAATGAAAATTATTTTTAAAAATGTTTTATATACTTTAAAAATGTTTTATATACATAAAATTATAACAAAAAAACAATATTAGTAAAATGAACTAATTATTAAATTAAGTTAATTATTTTGATATATCATAAAAATAAGGAAAATTTTCTTTTATTTTTAAAAAAATTACAATATAATATCAGTAAAGAGAATTTTTTGGAAGGGAGTGGGTAAAATGGAAAAATGTCCTTTTTGGTCAATTGAAAATAAGATAACTTTATGTAATGCTGAATGTCCTATGTATGAAAGAGAAGGATTATGTAAATTCCAAATTCTTTTTAATAATGAACATTTAGTTGAATTTGAAGAATTAGAATATACTGTTCATTAATTTTTTTATTAGTTACTTTACATAATAAAAAAATTATATAATTTAAATATTATTTACATTGTAGTAAATATAGTTAAAAACCTAACGATAATTAAATAAAGATTTATAAAAAAGGATGTGTATGCTTTTGATTAAAAAGAAAGTGGTTACTTTAACTTTATTAACTACTGTAGGTATAATTAATACTCCTGCTTTAGCAACAGAAAATAAAGTTGAAGAACAAAAAAAGGATAATAATCAAATTTTAGAAAAAGAAGAATTTAAAGAGTTAACTGAAAAGGATAAAGAAAATTTAAATTTAAAAAGTAAAACTTTATCTAAAGGAAAGGTTATAAATGTTTCTTCAAATTTAAGAATTAGAGAGAAACCATCAACTAATTCTACTGTAAAGGGAACTTTGAAAAATAATCAAAGCTTTGATATTGAAAGTAAGGAAGGGCTTTGGTATAAAATAAATGTTAACGGAATAACAGGCTATGTCCATGGAGATTATGTATCTATTATAGAATCAGATACTTCTAACAATAATAATAATAGTAATAGTAATAACAATGAAAATAATAGCTCTTTAATAATGGGACAAGTTATAAATGTTTCTTCTAGTTTAAGAATTAGATCTAATGCCAATACCTCTTCATCAATTTTAGGATATTTATATCCTAATGAAAAAATAGAAATTGTAGGAGAAAGTAATGGTTGGTATAAAATTAAGAAAAATTCTATAATTGGCTATGTTTCAGGGAGTTATATTAAAAAATTATCCTCAAATTCAAATACTGAAAAACCTGTAACACCACCAATTGAAACACCCACAGAAAAGCCTAATGAAAATACCAATGGATTAAAATTATATGAAAGTTCTAAAAATGCTATGGTTTATAATGTTTCTAGTAATTTAAGAGTTCGTAGTGAAGCTAATACAAGTTCTTCTGTTATTGGTTATTTATTACCTAATGAAAAAGTTTATTTATTAGGTGAAAAAGGAGAGTTTTATTATTTGCAAATAGGTAGCAAAAAAGGATTTACTCATAAAACTTATATTAAAATTACTAATAATGAAATAAATACTGGAAATGGTAATAATTCTAATTTAGGAACAAGTAAAGAAAATTATAATAAAGTTTTAAATATTATGAAATCTCAAATAGGATTTCCATATGTTTTTGGTGGAAATGGTGAAATAATAACAGATAGTTTATTAAATTCATTAAAAGCAAAATATCCTACAACTAATTACAGTGTATCAAGTGAATATATAAATAAAAACTATAGAGCTTTTGATTGTTCAGGTCTTATGAGATGGTCATTTAATGAAATTGGAATAAAACTAGGTAGATCCACCTATGATCAAGTGAAGAATGGAATTGAAGTTTCTTTAGACTCTTTAAAAGAAGGTGACTTATTATTTTATTCTGATTTAAATCATGTTGGTATGTATGTTGGAGATGGAAAATGGTTAGAATCTCCTCGTACAGGAGAAAAAGTGAGAATATCTAATGTGCCTTGGAATAAAATAGGTAAAGCAAGAAGAGTTCTAAATTAAAAATATATATAGCTATATGAAAATTACTTTATTGAAATTAATTTATGTAATATTAATTTTAAAAGATTAGTAAATTCTCATATAGCTTATTTTATTTAAAAGGAGTTTTTTATGTTATTAAAAGAATGTAATGTGAAATTAGATGAAAAGGAAAAAATTATTTATAATTCAAAATTCAAATTAGCAATAAAAAAAGAAAATGGAGATATTATAAAAGCTAAAGTGATTTTTACGGATATGGGAAAATTAATTTTAGAAAAAAAGGATAATCCTTTAAAAGCAATAGAAATATTTATTTATGATATGTTAAAAAAAAATAAAACTTATTTAGTAGAGGTAGCTAATCAAAAAGAAGTTAAAATAAAAACAACAGTTTTTTCTAAAGAAGATAGCTATAAATTAAATTTCAATATTAAGTTATCTGATTTTATAAAAATATATAAGTCTTTAAAGATAAATCCTTTCACGATAACATCTTCTTTCTTTGCTATTAATATTAATGATAAGGATTTTTATATTGATAAGTTAAATTTAAATAATAAACTCTTAATAATTAATGAAAAAGAGATAAAAAAAGAGTTTATTGATCACTATATTTTAATAGGAAATCAATTAACTATACATTTTAAAAAAAATCTCTATAAGATTACTACTATTGAAATTTTTTCCTTTGAGATTCCTATTAATAATCTTTTGAAATATTTGTAAAATTTATCAAGAGTATTTTATAGGGAAACAGTTGTATTTTCAAAGAAAACATGCTATTATAATTTCGAGGAAAAAAATGTAAAAACTAATTAAAAATAAGGGGCGATTTTTATGAAGTATGTTAGTACACGTGGCAATTCTATTGCTAATTCCTCTATGGAAGCAATTCTAAAGGGGATCGCAGATGACTCAGGGCTTTATGTACCATTTAATATTCCTAACGTAACTAATAAGTTAAATGAACTAAGTAAATTAAGTTATGAAGGCTTAGCTATAGAATTATTAAATGAGTTTTTTTCTGATTTAGGAAAAAGCAATATAGAGCAAGCGGTGAAGGGGGCTTATACAAATAAATTTAAAGTGGAGATTAATAATAACTTTTTAGAGTTATACCATGGACCAACTTTAGCATTTAAAGATGCAGCACTTTTAATTTTACCTCAATTAATGAAAATCTCTAAAAAGCTTTTAAATGATAGAAAAGATACTATTATTTTAACAGCAACATCAGGAGATACAGGAAAAGCTGCTTTAGAAGGTTTTAAAGCTATAGAGGGAATAAAAGTAATTGTACTTTATCCTAAAGATGGAGTAAGCGAAATTCAAAAATATCAAATGATAACAGAGGATGAAAAAAATCTTTTTGTTATTGCTATTGAAGGTAATTTTGATGATGCACAAAAAGCAGCTAAAAGAATTTTCCTTGATGAAGATGTAAAAAATTTCTTTGAAAAAAATAATATTTCTATTAGTTCAGCCAATTCTATAAATATAGGTAGACTTATTCCTCAAATAGTTTATTATTTTTCAGCTTATTTTGAAAAAATAAAAAATAAAGAAATAATATTAGGAGAAGAATTAAATTTTGCAGTTCCAACAGGAAATTTTGGTAATATATTAGCAGGTTATTATGCAAAAAAAATGGGGTTACCTATAGGGAAATTAATTTGTGCATCTAATGAAAATAATGTTTTAACTCAGTTTTTTAATACGGGAATTTATAATAGTAATAGAGAATTGATTTTAACTAATACACCATCTATGGATATTTTAATAAGTTCTAATTTAGAAAGATTACTTTTTGAAATATCTAATAGGGATTCTAATAAAATTAAAGGCTATATGGATAATTTGAAAAATAGCTCTTTATATAAAATAGAAGATGATTTAAAAGAAAATTTAATGGATTTTTATGCAAATTATTCTACAGAAGAGGATGTAAAAAAATCTATTAAAGAAGTTTATCATAAATATAATTATTTAATAGATACTCACACGGCAGTAGCCTACGATGTTTATAAAAAATATTTAAAAGAAACTAATGATTCAAATAAATTTATAATAGTTTCTACTGCCTCACCATTTAAGTTTACAAGAAGTGTTTTAAAAGCTTTAGACTATGAAAATTCAAATAAATCAGATTTTGAACTTCTTTACGAATTATCTAAATTATTTAATTTAGAAATTCCAAATACAATAAAAGATTTAGATAAAAAAGAAGTAAAACAAACCTTGAGTTGTAAAAAAGAAACAATAAAAGAAAAGTTTATTAAATTGCTTAGGAAGGAGTAATTTATGATTTATAAAGTTAGAGTACCAGCTACTACAGCTAATATTGGTGCTGGATTTGATGTTATGGGGATAGCATTAAATATCTACAATAAATTTGAAGTTGAGGAAATTGAAGAAGGATTTCGGTTCATTGGTTTCAATAGTGAATTTGCTAATGAAGATAATATTTTTTTAAAGTCAATGCTTTTTCTTTTAGAAAAATACCAGTATACTTATAAAGGTTTTAAAATTACAATGAAAGAAGAAAATATTCCTATTGCAAGAGGTCTTGGAAGTAGCTCAACTTGTATAGTTGGAGGATTATTAATTGCAAATGAAATATTAGATTGTAAATTATCAAAAAAAGATTTGGTTGAAATAGCTACCAAAATAGAAGGTCATCCTGATAATGTTGCACCGGCAATTCTTGGTGGACTAATAGTAAATGTTGTGGAAGAAGACAAGCTGTATTATAATAAAGTAGTTATAAATGAAGATTTACAATTTTCTTGTTATATACCTAGCTTTAAAGTTTCTACAGAAAAAGCTAGAACTATAATACCAAAGACTATAAACTTAAGTGATGGGATTTATAATGTAAGTCATGGTATGTTAACTTTATTAGCCTTTATTAATAAAGATTATGAATTACTTAAAGTTTCTTGTAATGATAAATTTCATCAACCTTATAGAAAAGACTTGATAAAGAATTATGAAACAATAAGAAGTATCTTTTTAGAAAACAATGCTTTATGCACTTTCATAAGTGGTTCAGGTCCAACAATTATTGGAATTTATAAAAGTGAAGATATAAAAAATATAAATGACTTAGAAACAAATCTAAGAAATACAAATGAAAATTTTAAATTGTTTAATTTGACAGTAGATAATAAAGGGGCTCAAGTAGAGGATAGGTGATTAGCAATGAGTAGTCAATTATTAGTTATTGATAAAAGAGTTTTACCAGAAGTATTTGAAAAAGTTATTAATGCTAAAAGACTTCTAAAAGATGGAAAAGTAAAAGAAGTAACTGAAGCTACTAAACAAGTTGGGATTAGTAGAAGTGTTTATTATAAATATAAGGATTATGTTTTTGAATTCGCAGAAACCTCTGAAGGTAGAAAAATAATCTTTAATATGATAGTAACACATAAACAGGGAATACTTTCTAAGGTTTTAAATTTAGTTTCAGAATATAGTGGAAATATATTAACTATAGATCAAGGAATACCTATAAATAATTTAGCACATGTTAGTATTACTATGGATATAACTTCTGTTACTAAAGATATTCAAGTAATATTAGATGAAATATCTGAATTAGAAGGTGTTGAAAAATTAGAATTTATAGCTATGGAATAATAGTTTGAATTATGTAAGGAGCATATCTTAATTAAAGTATAAATTTTGCTTATAAGTAAATTATAGTACTTATTAGCTTTAAATTATACTTTAGATAGGCTTCTTATTTTAGATTTTCGACTAATTATGAAAAAATTAAGTTAAATTAAATGAAATAGCAGATAATCTGTGGTAAAATATATTATCTGAAAAATTTATTTTGAAGGGAGGTTCTTTTATGGAAGTCTATTTTGACAATAGTGCAACTACAAAACCTTATGATGAGGTTTGTGAAGAAGTTTATAATGCCATGAAAGAATATTATGGAAATCCCTCTTCTTTACATAGCTTAGGATTAAAAAGCCAAAGAAAACTTATGGAAGCAAAAGAAGCTATAGGGAAAACAATAAATGCTACTAAAGAAGAGATTCTTTTTACTTCTGGAGGAAGTGAAAGTAATAACACTATTTTAAGAGGATTAGCAAAAAGCGGTTTACATATAATTACTACAGCTTATGAACATCCAAGTATACTTGAAACCTGTAATGAACTTAAAGAAAATGGTGTATCTATAACTTATTTAAAAGTTAATAATTTTGGTCAGATTGATTTAGAAGAACTTAAAAATAGCATAAGAAAAGAGACAGTCCTTGTTTCTGTTATGCATGTTAATAATGAAATAGGTTCTATAAATAACATAAAAGAAATATCTAAAATTGTAAGACAAAAAAGTGGTAGAGCAAAAATTCATGTAGATGGTGTACAAAGCTATGGTAAATTCAAAGTCGATGTTAAAGATTTAGACATAGATTTTTATTCTGCATCAGCTCATAAAATCCATGGACCTAAAGGTGTTGGATTCTTATATGTGAAAAAAGATACAATGTTTAAACCCTTTATAACTGGAGGATCTCAAGAATCAGGAAGAAGAGCTGGAACAGAAAATTTATATTCTATATTAGGATTTGTTAAGGCTAGTGAAATAACTTTTAAAAATTTAAATGAAAGTTTTGACAATGCTCTTAAAGTAAAAAGTTATTTTATTGAAAAACTTAGTGATATAAAAGAGATAAAAATTAATAGTTTAAATACTTCGGATTTCAGTCCGTATATTTTAAATATTTCATTCTTAGGAGTGAGAGCAGAGGTTTTACTTCATATATTAGAAGAAAAAGGCATTTTTGTTTCTACAGGTTCAGCTTGTTCTTCTAAATCTATAGTAAAAAAAGGTAGTCATGTACTAAATTCTATTGGTTTAGCTTCAAAGGAAATTGAAGGGGCTATTAGATTTAGTTTTTGTGGTTATAATACTATAGAAGAAGTAGATTATACAATTGTAGCTTTAAAAGAAGCTTTAATGTTTTTAAGGAGATTAAAAAGATGAAAAAATTAATATTAGTTAAATATGCCCCAGAGATATTTTTAAAAGGGTTAAATAAAAATAAATTTGAAAACAAATTAAGAGGTAATATAGAAAAGAAACTTAAAGATATAGACCATAAAATAATAACAGATCAAGGAAGATGGTTTATTGAATCTGAAAATTTAGAAGTTGTTATTGATAGAGTAAGAAGAGTTTTTGGTATAAAAGAATTAGTTTTAGTTACTCAAGTAGAAGCTATACCAGAAGCTATTTATGAAGAAGCATTAAATAAAGTTAAAGTATCAAATGCTAAAACTTTTAAAGTGGAAACAAATAGAGCTAATAAAAAATATCCTAAAAATTCTATGGAAATTTCAAGAGAAATTGGAGGATATGTTTTAAAAGGAATGGCTGGTGCTATATCAGTTGATGTAAGAACTCCTGAATGTTTATTAAAAGTTGAAATAAGAGAATTTGGTTATGTATGGACTAATAAAGATATAATAAAAGCTGTTGGTGGATTACCTTATGGTATGAATGGAAGTACAATGCTTATGTTATCAGGTGGAATAGATTCTCCTGTTGCTGGGTACTTAATGGCTAGAAGAGGTGTTGAACTACATTGTGTTTATTACCATTCACATCCTTATACATCTGAAAGAGCTAAAGATAAAGTTAAAGAACTTGCAAACATTCTTAGTGGTTATACAGAAAAAGTTAAACTAAATGTTGTTCCATTTACAGAAATTCAAATGGCTATAATTGAAAAGTGTAGAGAAGATGAGTTAACAATAATCATGAGAAGATTTATGATGAGAGTAGCTTGTGCTCTTGCTGAAAAACATAAAATTCAATCAGTTGCAACAGGAGAAAGTATTGGTCAAGTTGCTTCACAAACAATGGAAGGTTTAATTGTAAGTACAGATTGTGCTGATAGACCAATATTTAGACCTCTTGTTACTATGGATAAAGAAGACATAATGGATATAGCAAGAGAAATAGGTACTTACGAAACATCAATTTTACCTTATGAAGATTGTTGTACTATATTCGTACCTAAACATCCAAAGACTAAGCCAAAACTTGATGAAATGAGAAAATCAGAAAGTGTATTGGATATTGATGCTTTAGTTGAAAAAGCTATAGAAGAAACAGAGTTATTTATATTTTAATTTGAAATAAAAAAAGTGTTTGTATAAAAAATACAAACACTTTTTTTATATTATAAGGGTTAAGAAACTTACAATGTTAACATGTATTTACAAAGTGATTCTGGTTTTAATGATGTAGGAATATCAGTTAATTTAATCCAATCTTTTTCTGAATTACCATCCCAAGGGAAGATTGATATAAAATCATCACCATATACATCAATAATAAATTTTTCCTTCGAATCTTTAGATTCTATATATATTTTATATAAAGCCTTTTCAGGAATTTCTTCTTTATTCATTTTACTATAACTTTGTTCTTTTTTTAGAGCAGTAGTAAAATCTTTTATAATACTAATTTCTTTTTCTTTTAAAACAATTTCTTTATAAAAACCAGTTTCCAGTATTCTTATATTAATTTCCTTTTTATTTATTAATTCTAATAATTGCTCTGTATAGTATAGTTCATTAGGTTTTTCTTTTACATTAATATATTCTTCTAAAGAACAACCCATAAAAGAAAAAGATGCAAAAATAAAAATTACTAGTAGTAAATAAATGTTTTTTTTCAACTTTAACACCTCCTTTTTATTATTTATATTAAAATTATGTAATATATAGAACTAATAAATTATTATTTTTTTATACTATGTTATATTTTAAAGAGTTTTTTAGTATATATTTATAGTAAGTAATTCATAGGAGAAGATTTATGTACTTAATAGCAACAATAGGACCAAGATCTTGTGATAATGAAACTATAGATAAAATAATATCTGGTGGTGCAAATACTATAAGAATAAACTTATCTCATGGGAATTATGAAACTATAGATAAAATAGTTGGATATATACGTAGAAATTATTTTAATGTAAAGTTATTAATGGATATACAAGGAAATAAAATTAGGGTTTCTAATAAATTAGAAAATCCCTTTTATGTAGATAAAGGCGAAGAAATTTTATTTTGTAGTGAAGAAAATTTTGAGGAATTAAGAGAGTTAAATAAAAACAAAAAAATAATTCCATTAAATATAGATAACAATCGATTGTTTAGCAAAACTTTCAAGAAGATATATTTAAAAGACGGAATCATGGCGTTTAAGGTAAAGAAAATAACAGATAAGCTTATAGAAACAATGACAGTAAACGGAGGGATGATTAGAAAAGAAAAAGGATGTAATTTACCTGGAGTAAATAGACAGGGCTGGGGTCTTACTGATAAGGATTTAAAAGATATTCAATTTGCAATAAACGAAAAGGTAGATATTTTATGTTATTCTTATTGTTCTTATGAAAAAGATTGTGATGAATTTAAAGAGGCTGTTTTTAATTCATTAAGAAGAGGGGATACTATTCCAAAATTATTTGGGAAAATTGAAACAAAAGAAGCGGTAATGAATGTGAAAAATATGGTTGAAAAATTAGATGGATTTATTATTGCAAGAGGTGATTTAGTTCCTGAAAGTAGTTTAATGTCTATTCCTATAATCCAAGAAAAAATAGCACAAGACTTATCAGGAAAAAATAAAGATTTAATTATTGCAACACATATATTAAATTCAATGAAGTATGGTACTAAACCAACTGTAAATGAATTAAATGATATATACAATATGGTTAAGAAAAATGCTACAGGATTTATGTTAACTGGTGAAACAACAGTGGGAAAAAATCACTATGAAGTAGTAAAAACTTTAGATAATGTATTAAAATATTATGAAAAAATAACAAAAAAAATAAAGACTAGTTCCTAGTCTTTATTTTTTTAATTTTCTTTTCATATACATATATAGTAATAAATGCGCTAAATATGCCTAATAACATACCAGCCAAAACATCAGATGGATAATGTACTGTTAAGTAAACTCTAGAAAAACCTATTAAAAAAGCTAATATCAATGATGGAATCAAAGATTTTCTTATGTAATATCCAAGTATTATAGCACAAGCAAAAGCTGAAGAGGTATGTCCAGATGGAAAAGAAAATGACTGCGGTGCTGTTATTAAAAGATGTAATCCTGGTAATGTATTAAATGGTCTTGGACGTTGTATTAAATTTTTTAATAATCCCTCTCCTAAAATTGTATTTAAAGCTAAAGAACAAAGCATTAAAATTCCAACAATTCTAAATTTTTTAATAAAAAGTAAAATCACAGATATAAGTATCCATATAAACCCCATATCACCTAAATTAGTAATAAAAACCATTATAGGATTCAAATATGGATTTTGTATGTGATTTTGCATAAAATATAAAGTAGATGAATCCATATTTTTAATAAATTCCATTTTAAATCTCCTTTTGAAATATTTATGAATAAAATTAACAAAATTATTATAACATAATTAATTAAAAGAAATTTATATCATTATAATTGTTAAATTATTTTTAACACTTTAACTTTTTAGATTCTTTTAGACTTATAATTATATAATTTTATTATGGAATAATAAGTAAAAAAAGAAGGTGCTTTAATGTTTGCTAAATATCAATTGATATGTTTATTTAAAGATAAAAACAGATATAGCTGGACAAAAGAGGACACTGAATTATTTATAACTTACTGGAAAGAAATTTTAGATCAAGAACCAAAATTAAAAATTCCTAATGAATTTATAACTGATTTAATTCAAATTACAGCTAATCATTATTCAATTAAAAATGAGAAAAGAATAGAATCAGAATTTTATTACTATTGTTTAAATACCACTGAAGGTATTTTAGGTAAAATTAAGTTTCAATAAAAAAATTACCTTTATATTCATGTATTAACTGATTTAGAGGAAATCATAAAAAACACTGAAATTTATTTTATTATTATTTTACTTTTTTAAGTTCAAATTACTTAAATTTACCTCAAAACATTTACTCTTTTTTAGCCTAGCTTACCACCAGCTAGACATTTTCAGAAAAAGAGCCTTTAGGATTTATTTTCCTAAAGGCTCTTAACTATTGCTATTACTTTGGTGCCGAAGATGAGATTCGAACTCACACGAGGGTTACTCGGAAGATTTTGAGTCTTCTGTGTCTGCCATTCCACCACTTCGGCTT